>NZ_VZZS01000016.1:0-557286 GCF_009650575.1 Pseudomonas sp. MNR3A
AACAGCGTGCCCGAGCGCCAGCCCAGGTAGGCATCCTCGACGGCCGTGCGGCGTTCGTCCCCCAGGGTCAGGCCCGCGGCATCGCCGTCACCCCAGGTGGCGGAGCTGAGCAGGCTGAAGGCGCCGTACAGTGAGCCGGTGTCGGCCAAGGTCTGGCTCGCGCTCAGGCCATATTTGACGTAGCCCTCGCGCCAGTTGTTGCTGCCAGGCGAGCGGTTGCCGGCCTGATTGAAGCTTTCGTCACTGTGAAAGATGCCGAACAAGGCCTCGAGGTTGGCGTTCAGGACAGTGCCATCCTGGTTGTAGAGCTCCTGGGCCTGGGTGAGGGGAGTGGCCAGCAGAAGGGCCAGCGTGCAGACGAGCGGATGCCTCATGGTGTGCTCCATGTTTTCTTGTTGTTTTCAGGAAGTCGGCCTCTTTGCCGGCAAAGCTGCGAAGAGGCCGGGGCAGCTCAGCTTCAGAGCTTGATCAGTACCGACTTGAGCTCGGTGTAGTAGTCGATCGCCGCGGCACCCATCTCCCGGCCGACGCCCGACTGCTTGTAGCCACCGAAAGGCAGGGCCGGGTCCAGCGCACTGTGGCAGTTGACCCAGACCGAACCGGACTTGATGCGGGGAATCATGCGGTGCACGGCGCCCAGGTCGTTCGACCAGATGCTCGCGCCCAGCCCGTAAGGGTTGTCATTGGCCATGCGCACGACCTCGTCGATATCGTCGAAGGGCATCGCCACCAACACCGGGCCGAAGATTTCTTCCTGGACCAGGCGATGGCGCTGGTCGACATCGACGATCACCGTCGGCTTGACGAAGTAGCCCGGCCCGTAGCGCTCACCGCCGCAGGCGATGGTCGCGCCGAGCTCGCGCCCCAAGGCGATGTAGCTGCTGACCCGATCCTGCTGCTTGGCGGAAATCAGCGGCCCCATCTGCACCGCCGGGTCCAGGCCGCTGCCGAGCTTCATGCCGTTGGCGATGCCGGCGATGTCGGCTACCACATTGTCGAAATGCTTGCGGTGCACATACAGGCGCGACCCTGCACAGCACACCTGCCCCTGGTTGAAGAAGATCGCCGTCGCCGCGCCGGCGGCGGCTTCCTGCAGGTTGGCGTCGGGCATGACGATGGTCGGCGACTTGCCGCCCAGCTCCAGGGTGACGCGGGTCATGTTGTCCATCGCGGCCTTGCCGATCAGCTTGCCGACTTCGGTCGAGCCGGTGAAGGTGAGCTTGTCCACACCCGGATGGCGGCTGAGCGCCGCGCCAGCGTTGAGCCCGGTGCCTGTGACCACGTTGAACACGCCAGCCGGGTAACCGGCTTCATCGACCAACTCGGCGAGCTTGAGCGCCGTCAGTGGGGTTTCGTCGGCAGGCTTGAGCACCATGGTGCAGCCGGTGGCCAACGCCGGGGCAAGTTTCCAGCAGGCCAGCAGCAGCGGGAAGTTCCAGGCGACGATCGCACCGACTACGCCCACTGCTTCGCGGCGGATGAAGCCGTGGAACTGCTCGTCGGGCATCAGCGGCATCGACGCTTCGACGGTGCTGCCCTCGATCTTGGTGGCCCAGCCGGCCATGTAGCGCAGGAAGTCGATGGCCAGTTGCACGTCCATGACCTGGGCGACGTTGGCGCTCTTGCCATTGTTCAGGCATTCGAGCTCGGCCAGTTCGCGGGCATCACGGGCCATCAGGTCGGCCAGGCGCCACAGCAGGTTCTGCCGTTCGCGAGGGCGCATCCGGCTCCAGGGCGAGTCGTCGAAGGCCTGGCGGGCTGCGCGCACGGCACGGTCGACGTCCTCGCTGTCGGCCGAGGGGACCTCGCCGAGTATTTCGCCGGTGGCCGGGTTGCGAAAACTCAAAGTGCGGCCACTGGCAGCGTCCTGCCAGTCGGCGCCGATGCGCATCTTCAGCTTGCGCGCGAGGAACGCCTGGGTGGCGGGCAGGATGGGCAGGTCGGAAAACATGGGGCGGTGCCTCTTGTCATTGGAATGTGGCAAGGGCGGCGCAATGGCCGTGCCAAGGTGGCTTAGCGGGCTTAAGTCGTTGATCGGGTTAGTTTTTGTACTGGCGCACAGGGTGGATTGCGGGGTTGCGCTGTTGCACATTGAGACGGTGTGAGACGGTGGTGAAACAGGTAGACCGCACTGGCCCTTTCGCGGGCAAGCCCGCTCCCACAGGTATTGAATCCTGCACCAACCAGTGGGAGCGGGCTTGCCCGCGAAAAGACCACCACCGATACCCCTGTCTCAACCTGAAACAACCTGTCGCGAATTGGGACGTTCCGACCCGCCCCAACTCACCGGGATAGATCGCTCAAAGCAGCTCAAGTCACTGAAAAAACGCCACTTTCAAACACCTGGCACGCTTCCTGTATTGCCACTGTCACATGCACCGGCGGTACCCAAGCGTGCGATAACGATAAGAACAACACCGTGGAGGTCTGATCTTGAAGACGACTCGACTCCGGCAGCAGGCGGGCACATGGGCGCTGGTCGCCGCCGTGCTGAGCGCCCAGGCCATGGCGGCCGAACCGGGCCCGGCGATTTTGCAGAACAAGTGCATGGGGTGCCACATCCCCGAGGGCAACGATGCCTACAGTCGTATCAGCCACCAGCGCAAGACCCCTGAAGGCTGGTTGATGAGCATCGCCCGCATGCAGGTGATGCACGACCTGCAGATCAGCGACGACGAGCGCCGCACCCTGGTCAAGTACCTGGCCGACAAGCAGGGCCTGGCGCCGAGCGAGACTGATGGCGTGCGCTATGCCATGGAACGCCGGCTCAATACCGTCGAACACTTCGATACGCAACTGGCCGAAACCTGCGGCCGCTGCCATTCCGGTGCCCGTGTCGCATTGCAGCGGCGCCCTGCGCAGGAATGGGAACACCTGGTCAACTTCCACCTTGGCCAGTGGCCGTCCCTCGAATACCAGGCCCAGGCACGTGACCGTGACTGGCTGGAAATCGCCCTCAAGCAGGTGGTGCCGGACCTGGCCAAGCGCTTCCCGCTCGATAGCCCCGCCTGGAGCGCGTGGCAGAAGGCCAAGCCCAAGGCTGACGCGTTGCCGGGGCAGTGGGCGTTCAGTGGTCATATGCTTGCCAAAGGCGATGTCCGGGGCGTGATGACGGTCAGTGCCGACCAGGGCGACAGTTTCAAGGTCGAGGTCAAGGGGCAGTACGCCGACGGCACGCCGTTCAACGGCAGCGGCTCGGCGATCCTCTACAACGGCTATGAGTGGCGCGGTAACGTGAAGATCGGCGACAGCACGATGCGCCAGGTCTTCGCGGCCCTCGATGGCGAGATGAAAGGGCGCATGTTCGAGGCCGAGCACGACGAGCGCGGCCTCGATTTCACCGCAGCGAAGGAGGGCAAGGCTCGCCTGCTGGCGGTGCAGCCGGCCTTCATCAAGGCCGGGGACGAGCGCGAGATCACCTTGGTGGGCAACGGCTTGTCCGGCAAGCCCGAGCTGGGTGCCGGTGTGCAGGTGACCGAGATTCTGGAGCAGACCCCAAACCTGGTTCGGCTCAAGGCCCGCGCCGCAGCCGATGCAGCACCTGGCCAGCGCGAGGTGACGCTGGGCACGCTCAAGGGCGTGAATCTTGCGGTCTACGACAAGGTCGAGGAGGTCAAGGTGGTGCCGGCGTTCTCCATTGCCCGCATCGGCGAGAACGGTGCTTCGGTACCCAAGGTCCAGGGGCGCTTCGAGGCCGAGGCCTGGGGCAAGGACGTCAATGGCCAACCGTTGCGCATTGGTTATCTGCCGGCCACCTGGAAGGTCGAGCCGTTCAACGAGCGCGCCGTCGAGGACGAAGACGTCAAGTTCGCCGGGCAGATGCAGGCCGACGGCGTGTTCGTACCCGGCGGTGCCGGTCCGAACCCGGCGCGCAAGATGATGACCAACAACGCCGGCAACCTGAAAGTCATCGCCACGCTGGCTGACGGCGGACAGACCGGTGAAGGCCACATGATCGTCACCGTCCAGCGCTGGAACAACCCGCCGCTGCCCTGAGGGTGGCAGGCACGGTTTTTCCAACGGATCGATTATCGGGAGATCACCATGGGCGCACTACTGAATCTGGTCGAACGCAATCTGCATGAAGTGCAGGTCGATGCCGACCGCATGCTGTTCCATATCCCCAGCAGTTCTCTGTTCACGGCCGACGCGGTGACTGGCGGCATCATCGACACCCTGCGCCAGCAGGGCTGCTCGGCCGAAGAGCTGATGCAGCGCCTCGGCCAGCAGTTCGCGGGCGACGATATCCAGGAAACCCTGCGCGAGCTGATCGCGCTGGAGCTGGTCAGCGACGGTTCGCCGCTGACCCCGGAAATCGCCCTCAAGCAGGTCGAGCGCACCGCACTCAATACGGTGGTGCTCAACGTCAACACGGGCTGCAACCTGAGTTGTACCTATTGCTACAAGGAAGACCTCGACAAACCTTCGGCAGGGCGCAAGATGAGCGCCGCCACCGCCGAGGCTTCGGTGGAGATGCTGCTCAAGGAGTCACCCGACGAAACCCGCTACAGCGTGGTGTTCTTCGGCGGCGAGCCGCTGTCCAACCGGCCGCTGATCGAGCACATGGTCGGCTATTGCGAGCGGCGTTTCGCCGAGGCCGGCAAGCAGGTGGAGTTCATCATGACCACCAACGCCACGCTGCTCACCGAGGAGATCGTCGATTGGCTCAATGCCCATCGCTTCGGGCTGTCGGTGAGCATCGACGGGCCCAAGACCGTACACGACCGCAACCGCATCACCGTGGGCGGGCAGGGCACCTACGATGTGGTACGGCGCAATGCCGACATGCTGCTGTCGCGCTATGACAGCCGCCCGGTCGGCGCCAGGGTGACCCTTACCCGGGGCATCACCGATGTCGAGACCATCTGGAACCACTTGTTCAACGAGCTGGGCTTTGCCGAAGTGGGCTTCGCCCCGGTGACATCGGGCGACATGGCCGACTTCAACCTCACTGGCGAAGAGCTGGTGCAGGTGTTCGCCAACATGAAGGCGTTGGGGCGCCAGTACCTGGAGGCGGCGTTGCAGCACCGCAACATCGGTTTCTCCAACCTGCACCAACTGATCACCGACATCCACGAGGGGCACAAGAAGGCGCTGCCATGCGGCGCGGGCCTGAAGATGCTGGCGGTCGATCACGAGGGCGAGCTGAACCTGTGCCACCGTTTCACCGGCTCCAGCCTGCCGACCTTCGGCAACGTGCACACGGCGGTCAAGCAGGTCGAGCTCAACGACTTCCTGTCCCAGCGCCTGGACCGCAGCGGCACCGGCTGCGACAGCTGCCGCATTCGCAACCTGTGCTCCGGTGGCTGCTATCACGAGAGCTATGCGCGCTACGGCGACCCGCAGCACCCGACCTACCACTACTGCGAACTGATGCGCGACTGGGTCGACTTCGGCATCGAGGTCTACAGCCGCATCATGGCCGCCAACCCGGCCTTCATCGATCGCTACATCACTCCTCGCAAGGCGCACTGACATGAAGCACTTGAAGCCCCTGAACAACAAGGCGCGCATTCTTGAACAGGCTGCCGCCGAAGACCGCGTCGAAGAAGTCATGGCCATGAGCGCAGTGGCCGGTTGTACCGCCACCACCGACCCAGGCTGGGAAGTGGACGCCTTTGGTGGCGTCAGCTCGCTGTGCCAGCCCATGGAGGCTGACCTGTACGGCTGCTCCGACCCTTGCTGGTGGCCGGCCCAGGTGCCCGACATGATGAGCACCTACCAGGACTGGAACGCCCAGGCGAGCAATTCGCAGGACGATTGGCGCAACCTCGGCACCGTATTCCCGAAAGACAAGTGACCGGCCCGACAAGAACGACAAGGGGAAACCGCATGAAACCTGGATTCTGCGCGCAACTGGCGCTGAGCGTCGCCACCTGCGCCGCGACACTGGCCGTGCACGCCACTGACGGCGACGCCGGGCCGGCCCTCAAGCCTGGCCATGAGTACCTGATCGCCACCAACTACCCGAACAACCTGCACGTGGTGGATGTGGCCAGCGATACGCTGTTCAAGAGCTGTCGCTTGCCGGACGCCTTCGGCCCGGGCACGGCGATGATGGCGCCGGACAACCGCACTGCCTACATCCTCAACAATCACTATGCCGATATCTATGGCATCGACCTGGACACCTGCAAGACCACCTTCCACGCCAACCTGTCGAGTGTGCCGGGCGAGGTGGGCAAGTCGATGTACTCCTTCGCCATCAGCCCCGACGGCAAGGAGGTCTATGCCACGGTCAATCCGACCCAGCGGTTGAACGACCACTACGTGGTCAAGCCGCCACGCCTGGAGGTGTTCAGCACAGCCGACGGGGTAGGGGCCAAGCCGGTGCGCACCTTCCCCATGCCGCGCCAGGTCTACCTGATGCGTGCCGCCGACGATGGCAGCCTGTTCGTCGCCGGGCCGGATATCTACAAGATGGACGTCAAGACCGGTCAATACAAAGTGGCGCTGCCGCTGCGCAACTGGAACCGCAAGGGCTACAGCGCGCCGGACGTGCTGTACTTCTGGCCGCACCAGAGCCCGCGCCACGAGTTCTCGATGCTGTATACCATCGCCAGGTTCAAGGATGAAAAACAGGACCCGGCGACCGCCGAGCTGCTGTACGGCTACCTGAGCGTGGACCTCAAGACCGGCAAGACCCACACCCAGGAGTTCGCCGATCTGACCGAGCTGTACTTCACCGGGTTGCGTTCGCCCAAGGATCCGAACCAGATCTATGGTGTGCTCAACCGCCTGGCTCGCTACGACATCAAGCAGCGCAAGCTGGTCAAGGCGGCGAACCTGGACCATACCTACTACTGCGTGACCTTCGACAAGGCGGGCGACAAGCTGTACCTGGGCGGGACCTTCAACGACCTGGCGGTGTTCGACCCGAACACGCTGGAGAAGGTGAAGAACATCAAGCTGCCAGGGGGTGACATGTCGACCACTACGCCGCAGGTGTTTGTCAGGTAATCGGTCGTCTGTGACGGCCCTATCGCGGGGCAGGCCCGCTCCCACAGGTATCCCCTGTAGGCTGAGGGGTAACTGTGGGAGCGGGCTTGCCCCGCGATAGGGCCCGCCTAAACAACACAATAAATATCAGGCCCCTCTATGACCCACCCCAGTCACACCCAGGGCAACCCGGACAAGCCCTTGCTCGACCACTGCATCGGTGACGCCTTCGACGCCACCGTGGCCCGTTTCCCCGACCGCGAGGCCCTGGTGGTGCGTCACCAGCAACTGCGCTACACCTGGCGCCAGTTGGCCGATGCCGTCGACCAGCATGCCCGCGCGCTGATGGCACTTGGCGTGCAAGCGGGCGATCGCCTGGGCATCTGGGCTCCCAATTGCGCCGAGTGGTGCATCACCCAGTTCGCCAGCGCCAAGATCGGTGCAATCCTGGTCAACATCAACCCGGCCTACCGCAGCAGTGAGCTGGACTACGCCCTGAGCCAGTCTGGCTGCCGCTGGGTGATCTGCGCAGATGCGTTCAAGACCAGCGACTATCACGCCATGCTCTGCGACCTGGTGCCCGGATTGTCGGCCTGCAAGCCCGGGGCTGTGCACTGCGAGCGCCTGCCAGAGCTGCGCGGGGTGATCAGCCTGGCGGTAAAGGCGCCGCCAGGCTTTCTCGCCTGGTGCGACCTGCAGGCTCGCGCCGGTGAGGTCAGTGTCGAGGCCCTTGGTCGCCGTCAGGCGAGCCTGCGCCCGTCAGAGCCGATCAATATCCAGTACACCTCCGGCACCACCGGCTTCCCCAAGGGTGCGACGCTCAGCCACCACAATATCCTCAACAACGGTTACATGGTCGGCGAGAGCCTGCGCCTGACAGAGCATGACCGCCTGGTGGTGCCGGTGCCGCTCTACCACTGCTTCGGCATGGTCATGGCCAACCTCGGCTGCATGACCCATGGCAGCACGCTGATCTACCCCAACGATGCCTTCGACCCCTTGCTCACCCTGCAAGCCGTGGCCGAGGAACGCGCCACTGCGCTGTATGGCGTACCGACCATGTTCATTGCCGAACTGGACCACCCGCGTCGCAGCGAATTCGACCTCTCCAGCCTGCGCACCGGGATCATGGCTGGCGCCACCTGCCCGATCGAGGTGATGCGAAGGGTGATCGACGAGATGCACATGGCCGAGATACAGATCGCCTATGGCATGACCGAGACCAGCCCGGTGTCATTGCAGACCGGCCCGGAGGACGAACTGGAAGTGCGCGTGACCAGCGTGGGTCGTACCCAGCCGCGCCTGGAAAGCAAGGTCATCGACGCCGAGGGCAACACCCTGCCGCGCGGCGAGATCGGCGAGCTGTGCACGCGTGGCTACAGCGTCATGCTCGGCTACTGGAACAACCCAGAGGCTACCGCCGAGAGTATCGACGAGGAGGGCTGGATGCACACCGGCGACCTGGCGCAGATGGACGAGGCTGGGTTCGTGCGTATCGTCGGGCGGAGCAAGGACATGATCATTCGCGGCGGGGAGAACATCTATCCGCGTGAGTTGGAGGAGTTCTTCTTCACCCACCCGGCGGTGGCCGACGTGCAGGTGATCGGCATTCCGTGCAGCAAGTACGGCGAAGAGATCGTCGCCTGGGTGCGACTGCATCCGGGGCACAGCGCCAGCGCCGAGACGTTGCGCGAATGGGCGAAGGCGCGTATCGCGCACTTCAAGGTGCCGCGGCATTTCCGTTTCGTCGACGAGTTTCCGATGACGGTGACCGGCAAGGTGCAGAAGTTTCGGATGCGCGAGATCAGTATCGAAGAACTGAGTGGGGTGTCAGCCGGTTAGCGTAACCACTCCGGGCTGTTGAAGTTGCCGAGCCGCTCATCGTCGACGGCACATTCCAGCCCCTGCAGCGATTCACGCGACAAGGCCCGCTGCAGGCTCCGCTCACCGGCCTGCCAGGCCTGTTCCAGCCGTGGCAACAGGCGCGTCGGCAATACGCTGAACATCGGCTGCCAATAGCCTCCCTGGCGCACCATCGCAGCGCTGTCATGGCGGGCAGCCAAACCGCGCAGCCCATCGATCAGCGCCTGGTCGACCCGCGGTGAATCGCAGGCCAGCACCACCACCCACGGGTGTCTGGCCACCTTGAGCCCGGCGATGACACCAGCCAGAGGCCCGGGATAATCCGCCTCGGCATCGCCGACGCATTGGTCGGCATAGGCGGCATAGGCGTCCTGGTTGCGGTTGCAGGAAATCACCAGGTCGTCGCTCAACCCCCGCACCACCCGATGGATGTGTGCGATCAGTGGTTGGCCCCGCCATGGCACCAGGCCCTTGTCGCGCCCGCCCATGCGTTGGCCGCGGCCACCGGCGAGGATGAGGATGGAGCAGGGGGGTAGGGCGGCAGGCATGAAAAAGGGTCCCGGGCAGTCGATGCCCGGAACCCTCTCATTCAACGCCTGGCTTGTCCAGTCAGGCGTCGTGGGGTACTGCATGATCCGGGTCAGCGCTGCGCTTGCCGGCCAACCGCATCACCACCACGAAGAACACCGGTACGAACACCACCGCCAGTGTCGCGCTGAGCATCCCGCCGATCACGCCGGTGCCGATCGCCTGCTGGCTGGCTGAGCTTGCGCCGCGTGCGATGGCCAGCGGCACGACGCCGAGGATGAACGCCAACGATGTCATGACGATCGGGCGCAGGCGCAGGCGGGCGGCCTGCATCGCCGCATCCGCAGCGTCGACCCCCTGATCCACCAGGCTCTTGGCGAATTCGATGATCAGGATCGCGTTCTTTGCCGACAGGCCAATCAGGGTGATCAGGCCGACCTTGAAGAACACGTCGTTGGGCATGCCGCGCAGGGTTACCGCAAGCACGGCGCCGAGCACACCCAGCGGAACCACCAGCAACACTGCGGTAGGGATCGACCAACTCTCGTAGAGCGCTGCCAGGCACAGGAACACCACCAGCAGCGACAGGGCCAGTAGCAAGGGCGCCTGGCTACCCGAAAGACGCTCCTGCAACGACAGACCGGTCCATTCCAGTGCGCTGCCGGTCGGCAGTCGATCGACCAGGCGCTGGATTTCCGCCATCGCCTCGCCGGAGCTGTAGCCGCTTGCCGGTTCCCCGGAAATAGACACTGCCGGGTAGCCGTTGTAGCGGGTCAGTTGCACCGGGCCGCTGAGCCAGCGGGCCTGGACGAACGCCCCCAGTGGCACCATCTTGCCGCTGCTGTTGCGCACGTGGATCTTCAACAAGTCCTCGACCTGGCTGCGCTGGTCACCCTCGGCCTGCACCACCACGCGCTGCATGCGGCCCAGGTTGGGGAAGTCGTTGACATAGTTCGAGCCCACCGCGGTGTTGAGCACGGCGCCGATGTCGGCAAAGGAAACCCCGAGGGCGTTGGCCTGGCGTCGGTCGATTTCCAGTTGCACCTGCGGGCTTTCGGCCAACGATGCCTCGCGCACGTTGGCCAGCACCTTGCTCGTGCGTGCGTTGGCCAGCAGTTCGTCACGGGCTGCCATCAGCCCGGCATGACCCAGGCCGCCGCGATCCTGCAGGCGGAACTCGAAACCCGTGGACTCGCCCAGGCCATCGACTGGCGGCGGCAGCACGGCATAGGCCACGGCATCCTTCAGCGCGGCGAAGGCCATCGTGGCACGGTCGGCGATCGATTGTGCGCCGTCGTCGGCGCCGCGTTCTGACCAGTCCTTCAGCGTGGTGAACGCCAGCGCGGCGTTCTGCCCGCTGCCTGAGAAGCTGAAACCGAGAATCAGCGTGGTATTACCCACCCCGGGTTCTGCGGCATTGTGCGCCTCGATCTGCGCCGCCACCTGCTCGGTACGCATCCGACTGGCGCCTGGCGGAAGCTGGATATCGGTGATGGTATAGCCTTGGTCTTCGGTCGGCAGGAAAGCGCTGGGCAACTGGCTGAAGCCATAGGCCAGCACCGCCACCAGCAACCCGTAGAGCAACAGGTAGCGCCCGCTACGTGCCAAGGCGTGGGCAACCCAGCGTTGGTAGCCATTGCTCATGCCCTCGAAGCAGCGGTTGAACCAGCCGAAGAAGCCTTTGCGTACGTGATGCTCGCCCTTGGCCACTGGCTTGAGCAGCGTGGCGCACAGTGCCGGGGTGAGGCTCAGGGCGAGGAAGGCCGAGAACAGGATCGACACCGCCATCGACAACGAGAACTGCTGGTAGATGACGCCCACCGAGCCTTTCATGAAGGCCATCGGCAGGAACACCGCGACCAGCACCAGCGTGATGCCGACGATAGCCCCGCTGATCTGGCCCATGGCCTTGCGCGTCGCGGCCTTCGGCGACAGGCCTTCCTCGGCCATGATCCGTTCGACGTTCTCCACCACGACGATGGCGTCGTCCACCAGGATGCCGATGGCCAGCACCATGCCAAACAGGGTCAGCACGTTGATCGAGAAACCCAACGCCAGCATCACCGCGAAGGTGCCCATCAACGCCACCGGAACCACCAGCGTAGGGATCAGCGTGTAGCGGATGTTCTGCAGGAACAGGAACATCACCACAAACACCAGCAGCATGGCTTCGAACAGCGTGCTGATGACCTGCTGGATCGAGACCTTGACGAACGGCGAGGTGTCGTAGGGGATGTCGTACTTCACGCCGGCCGGGAAGTAGCGTGCCAGCTCATCCATCTTCTGGCGTACCAGGGTCGCGGTTTCCATGGCGTTGGCCCCCGGCGACAGCTTGACGCTGAAGGCACTGGTGGGCTTGCCGTTCAGGCGTGTGCCGTACTGGTATTCCTGGGCACCGATCTCGACCCGCGCCACGTCACCCACGGTGACCACCGAGCCATCCGGGTTGGCCCGCAGCACGATGGCCGCGAACTCCTCTGGCGTGCTCAGTTGGCCCTTGACCACCACGTTGGCGGTGATTTCCTGGGTCGCACGGGCGGGCAGGTCTCCGATGCTGCCGGGTGCAACCTGGGCGTTCTGCGCGGCGATGGCGTCGGCGACGTCCTGGGGCGTGAGCTTCAAGCCGACCAGCTTCGCCGGGTCGATCCAGATGCGCATGGCCCGCTCCGAACCATACAACTGTGCCTTGCCGACACCTTTGAGGCGGCGAATCTCGTTCATCACGTTGCGCGCCAACAGATCGCTGAGGGCGATCTCGTCGTAACTGCCGTCCTCGGAGGTGAGGGTGCCCAGCAGCAGGAAGCCGGTGGAGACTTTTTCCACCTGCAGGCCTTGCTGCGTGACGGGCCGCGGCAGGCGCGACTCGACCACCTTGAGGCGGTTCTGTACATCGACCTGGGCCAGGTCAGGGATGGTGCCCGGCTCGAAGGTGGCGGTGATGGTCGCGCTGCCCAGGCTGCTCTGGGACTCGAAGTACAGCAGGTTGTCCGCACCATTGAGCTCCTGCTCGATCACGCTGACCACGCTTTCGTCCATGGTCTGCGCCGAGGCACCGGGGTAGACGGCGTACACCTCCACTTGCGGCGGCGCGACATCGGGGTACTGCGCCACGGGCAATTGCGGGATGGCCAAGGCACCGGCGAGCAGGATGAACAACGCAACCACCCAAGCGAAGATCGGGCGGTCGATGAAGAATTGCGGCATGGATCAGGCCCTCACTGGCCGTTGCGCTGGACGATGGGGTTGGCGGCCTTGTCGGCATCGACCCGGACCTGATCGCCGACCTTGACGTGCTGCAGCCCCTCGATCACCACCCGTTCGCCGGGGGCCAGGCCTTCGCTGACGATCCAGCGGTCGCCCTGGGCATTGCCCAGTACCACCTGGCGTTCCTCGATGCGCTGCTGGGCGTCGACCACCAGGACCTTGGGCACGCCTGCGCTGTCACGCAGGATCGCCCGCTGCGGCACGCTGATGCCCTTGGGCTGCAGGGCCTGTTCGAGGCGCACACGCACGTAGCTGCCAGGCAACAGATCGAGGTCGGGGTTGGGGAATTCGCTGCGCAGGGTGATCTGGTTGGTGCTCGGGTCGACGCTGATATCGGAGAACAGCAGCTTGCCCGGCAGCGGATAGGCACTGCCGTCGTCCTGAATCAGGGTGGCGCGGGCCTGGTCCTGGCCGACCTGCTGCAGCTCGCCAGCGCGCATGGCGCGGCGCAGGGCGTTGAGGTCGCGGGTCGACTGGGTGACGTCGGCGTGGATCGGGTCCAGTTGCTGGATGACGGCTAACGCGGTGGTTTCGTTCTGTCCGACCAGCGCCCCTTCGGTGACCAGCGCGCGGCCAACCCGTCCGGAGATCGGTGCGGTGACCGTGGCATAGCCCAGGTTGAGTCGCGCGCGTTCGAGGGCGGCCCGGGCTTCGGCAACCTGGGCGTCCGCCTGGAGGAAGGCGGCACGGGCATTGTCATATTCCTGGCGGCTCACGGCCTTGTCGTCGACCAGCTCGCGGTAACGTTGTTCCTGCAGGCGCGCCTGGTACAAGGTGGCTTCGGCCTTGGCCAGTGCGGCGCGGGCACTGTCATGGTCCGCCTTGAACGGCGCCGGGTCGATGAGGAACAGCACATCGCCCCGCTTGACGTCGCTGCCCTCGCGATACACCCGCTTGAGCACCACGCCGGCAACCCGGGCGCGGACTTCGGCGGTGCGTGGCGCGAGAATCCGCCCGCTGAGTTCGGTGCTGATCGCCATGGCTTGCAACTGTACGGTTTCGACCCGCACCTGGGGGGCGGGTGCCTGCGCGTCCTGTTCGGGGGCGTCGTTGCAGCCGGTCAGGGCCAGTGTGAGCAAGGCGAGAATCGCCAAAGGGCGCTTGGAGAAGGGAATGGACATACGGATCTTCCGGATAGGATCGCCCCTATGCTAAGGCAGGCGCTCGCGCATGGGCTGTTAAGCTGTGTAGGCCGTGTGTGAAAAAGTGTAAGGCTCGTGCCGTGTGGAGCGTAGGATTCTATATCCTGCGAGCAACTGACTGCACTGGCCCCATCGCCGGACAAGCCCGCTTCCACAGGTGTTCGCAGCCTCTGTAGGCGCGGGCTTGTCCGGCAATGACGACGGTAAGGTCTCAAGCCTATCTGTTCATGACGACCCACATGCCAAACATCCTTCTGGTCGAAGACGACAGCGCGCTGTCCGAACTGATTGCCAGCTACCTGCAGCGCAACGACTTCCACGTCCGGGTCATCGCCCGTGGCGATCATGTGCTCGACGAGTTTCGTCGTCAGCGCCCCGACCTGGTGGTGCTCGATCTGATGCTGCCCGGCCTTGACGGCCTGCAGGTGTGCCGCCTGCTGCGCCAGGAGTCGCAAAGCCTGCCAATCCTGATGCTGACCGCCCGTGACGACAGCCATGACCATGTGCTGGGCCTGGAAATGGGCGCCGACGACTACGTCACCAAACCATGCGAGCCCCGCGTACTGCTGGCCCGGGTCCGCACCTTGCTGCGCCGTAGCAATGTCAACGAACCACGGCTTGATAGCGAGCTGATCCAGGTCGGTGGCCTGAGCATCAATCTGGCCGAGCGCAGCGTGAGCTGGCGCGGCTGCGAGGTGGAGCTGTCCAGCGGCGAATACAACCTGTTGGTGGTGCTGGCACGCAATGCCGGTGAAGTGCTCAGCCGCGACCGCATCCTCCAGCAACTGCGCGGCATCGAGTTCAACGGTACCGACCGTTCGGTAGACGTGGCCATCTCCAAGCTGCGGCGCAAATTCGACGACAATGCCGGCGAAGCCCGCAAGATCAAGACCGTGTGGGGCAAGGGCTATCTGTTCAGCCGGGTCGAGTGGGAGTACTGACGCGCCATGCTCAAGATCCTGGTGCGCCTGTACCTGGTGATCATCGTCGCCTATGCCGGTGCCTTGCTGCTGATCCCCGACGCTATCGTCGGCGCGTTCCATGAACGCTTCATGGCGTACAACCTCGATCAGGCCAAGGGCGTGCAGTCGTTGATCGTCCGCCAGTTCCATCAGGCCCCGCGCGAGCAATGGCCTTCGGTGGAGCAGGACCTGGCCTCGGCCTTTGCGCCCCTGCAGGTGCAACTGCTGCGCATGGACGCCGCCGACCTTGCGCCGCAGGAGCGGGCGAGGCTGGAGCACGGGCTGTATGCAGTGCGCATCGCCGACTGGGGCTATTACGAAACCGTGCTGGCGCCGCTGGACAAGGACTGGCTGGTGCGCCTGCACTCGCCGCCGGATCCGCTCGACATCAACGTGTTGTCGTGGGGCGTCACGGTACTGATCGGTGCCGCCATGCTGGGTTGCCTGCTGCTGTGGGTCTGGCCGCACTGGCGCGACCTGGAACGGCTCAAGGAAACCGCGCGGCGCCTGGGGCGCGGGGAGATGGCGGAGCGTACGCAGATCTCGCCGCGCTCGAACATCGGCGAGCTGGCCGGAGTGTTCGACACCATGGCAGGCGACCTGGAGCGCCAGGTCAACCAGCAACGCGAGCTGCTCAATGCGGTCTCGCATGAGCTGCGTACCCCCCTGACGCGCCTGGACTTCGGCCTGGTGCTGCTGTTCGATGAAGTGCCGCCGGCCAGCCGCAAGCGTTTGTTGGAACTGGTGGGGCATGTGCGGGAGCTGGACGAGCTGGTGCTTGAGCTGCTGTCGTACAGCCGCCTGGAGAACGCCGACCAGGTCCGCGAGCGGGTCGAGGTGTCGTTGCTGGAACTGGTCGACAGTGTGCTGGGCAGCTTTGCCGAAGAACTCGATGGTCGCGGGATCAGATGGGAGGTGCGCGCTGACGACAGGCTGCCACGTTTCGTCCTCGATCCTCGCTTGACCGCGCGGGCGGTGCAGAACCTGGTACGCAATGCCATGCGCTATTGCGACGAAAGCCTGCTGCTGCGACTCAAGCTCGAGGCGGATGGCGCTTGCCTGCTGACGGTAGAGGATGACGGGATCGGTATTCCGCCTGAGGAGCGCGAGCGGATCTTCCAGCCGTTCTACCGCCTGGACCGCAGTCGGGACCGCAGTACCGGTGGTTTTGGCTTGGGGCTTGCGATCAGCCGCAGGGCGATCGAAGGGCAGGGCGGGACGCTGACCGTGGCGCAGTCGTCATTGGGTGGGGCGCAGTTCAGGATTCGTCTGCCGGCGGGATGATCAAAGGTAAGGGATCGTCCCGCGACCGGCCGTAACCAGCGGAACCGCTCTCACCGCAATTCCCCCGCTGCCTCACGGGCACCGCATTGCACGGTGCCTCGATGAGGCTTGCCGCTTTAGATCACCACACCCTGGCTACGCAGGTAGTCGTCATAGGTGCCGCTGAAGTCGACCACTCCATCGGCCGACAGCTCGATGATCCGCGTGGCCAGCGACGACACGAACTCACGGTCATGGCTGACGAACAGCAGGGTGCCTGGATAGTTCTCCAGCGCCAGGTTCAGCGCTTCGATCGATTCCATGTCCAGGTGGTTGGTCGGTTCGTCCATCACCAGCACGTTGGGCTTTTGCAGGGTCAGCTTGCCGAACAGCATGCGGCCCTGTTCACCCCCGGAAATCACCTTCACCGACTTGAGGATCTCGTCGTTGGAGAACAGCATGCGCCCCAGCGTGCCGCGAATCACCTGCTCGCCGCTGGTCCACTGGCCCATCCAGTCGAACAGGGTGACGTCGTCTTCGAAGTCGTGGGCGTGGTCCTGGGCGTAGTAGCCGACCTCGGCGCTGTCGGTCCACTTGACCGAGCCTGCATCGGGCTGCAGCTCGCCGACCAGGGTGCGCAGCAAGGTGGTCTTGCCGATGCCGTTGGGGCCGATGATCGCTACGCGCTCGCCGGCTTCGACGGTAATGTCGAAGTTCTTGAACAGCACCTTGTCGTCGAAGGCCTTGGCCATCTTTTCCACGACCACGGCCTGGCGGTGCAGCTTCTTGGTCTGCTCGAAGCGGATGAACGGGCTGACCCGGCTCGACGGCTTGACCTCGGCCAGCTGGATCTTGTCGATCTGCTTGGCGCGCGAAGTGGCCTGCTTGGCCTTGGAGGCGTTGGCCGAGAAGCGGCTGACGAAGGTCTGCAGCTCGGCGATCTGGGCTTTCTTCTTGGCGTTGTCCGACAGCAACTGCTCGCGCGCCTGGGTGGCGGCGGTCATGTACTCGTCATAGTTGCCCGGGAACAGGCGCAGCTCGCCGTAGTCCAGGTCGGCCATGTGGGTGCAGACGCTGTTGAGGAAGTGACGGTCGTGGGAAATGATCACCATGGTGCTGTTGCGTGCGGTGAGCACGTTTTCCAGCCAGCGGATGGTGTTGATGTCCAGGTGGTTGGTCGGTTCGTCGAGCAGCAGCACGTCCGGATCGGAGAACAGCGCCTGTGCCAGCAGCACCCGCAGTTTCCAGCCTGGCGCCACTTCGCTCATCGGCCCGAAGTGTTGCTCCAGCGGAATGCCCAGGCCCAGCAGCAGCTCGCCGGCGCGCGATTCGGCGGTGTAGCCGTCCATCTCGGCGAATTCGGTTTCAAGCTCGGCGACGGCCATGCCGTCCTCTTCGGTCATTTCCGGCAGCGAGTAGATACGGTCGCGTTCGGCCTTGACCTTCCACAGTTGGCCGTGGCCCATGATCACCGTGTCGATGACGCTGAACTGCTCGTAGGCGAACTGGTCCTGGCGCAGCTTGCCCAGGCGGGTGTTGGGCTCGAGCATGACCTGGCCGGCGGATGGCTCCAGGTCGCCACCGAGGATCTTCATGAAGGTCGACTTGCCGCAGCCGTTGGCCCCGATCAGGCCGTAGCGGTTGCCGTTGTTGAATTTGACCGAGACGTTCTCGAAGAGCGGCTTGGAGCCGAACTGCATCGTGATATTGGCTGTAGAAATCAAGTACTTGTCCTGCGGGAATGTATGGCGCAGCCCTCAGGCACAGGGTTGCGAAGCTGAGGCGGGTATCGCGCTGGCGGCGGTCACGGATGTTCAGCGCATCGAGCGCTGATTTGAAGCGGCGCAGTGTAACACTTGGCTCGTTGATCCACAGCCCATCTTTGTTCTGTTGGCAAACAAAAGGACGGGCTGCGGGAAATGTCGAACGACCTCAAACGGCATAGCCATCAATGACCTGCAATCGCTTTCAAGGCCGCAACCGCCGCATCGTTACCCTGCGACTCGCTGATCATCAGCGCGGTATTGCCCCTGGCATCCCTGTGCTGCGGGTCGGCACCGTGCCGTACCAGCTCGGCAAGGATGTCGAGGCGGCCGAACAGGGCCGCGAACGAAAGTGCAGTCTGGCCATCGTTGTTGCTTGCATCGATAGGGCACAGGTCGATCAAGCGCCGGGCAATGGCCATTTCACCTTTGAACAGCGCCCCCATCAGCGCGGTGTTGCCATTGTTGTCGGCAAGGCAGGGGTCAGCATGGGACCGCAACAGGGCGTTCACTTCGTCGAGGTCGCCGTGGTAGGTCGCCAGGATCAGCGCGGTATGGCCTCGGCTGGTCTGGCTGTCGATCGGATATCCAGCCTGGAGCAGCGCATCGGTGATGTCGATGCGCCCGGCGCGCGCGGCATCGAACCACTGGCTGTCATACAGGTGCGGATCGACGCGCTGGACACCGACCTGCACTTGGAACTGTTCGGTATTGGCAGGTAGCCACAGGCCGGGAACGAACAGGTGCAAGACCCGGTATCCAATCACCAGAAGCAGCAGCACCGCGGCGGCGGCGAGGCTGGTCTTGATTCGTGCAATGCTCATCGGGACTCTCCCGCAAGCCTGCGCCATCACGCAGCGCAGGCTTGCCACTCACAGGCTGATCAGTTCGCCAATGCCTTGGCGGCGGTGTCCACGCGCTTGATATCGGCATGGGTGGCCTTGGCCAGGCGAGTGCCGTAGTCCGGGTCGGCCTTGTAGAAGTACGAGAGCATCGCGTACTTGTTGCTTTCGTTTGTCACATGGTTCAGGTCGCCACTGAGGGCTTCGATCAGCAGCCCCTTTTCCTTGGAGGAGAGGGCGCGGTAATACTCGCCAGCCTGCAGGAAGTTCGCCTGTTTCTTGATTGCCAACTGCTGGGTGACGCCACTGACCGGGGTGCTGGCGTACTTGTATTGCGGGTCCTGCGGGATTTCGGCGATACCGGAAGGCTCGTAGTTGACCTCGCCCTTGCGACCGCTGCTGTTCATCGCGCCGTCCTGCGAGTTGTTGCTCACCTTGTTACGCGGCTGGTTGACCGGAATCTGCTGATAGTTGGCGCCCAGGCGGTACATCTGGGTGTCGGCGTAGGCGAACAGGCGGCCTTGCAGCATGCGGTCCTCGGAGGCCTCGATACCTGGCACCAGGCGGGAGGGGGCAAACGCGGACTCTTCAGTGGACTCGAAGTAGTTGTCCGGAACCTTGTTCAAGGTCATGGTGCCGACCTTGCGCTCGGCCACGCCTGTCCAGACCTTGGTGTCATCCAGTGCATTGAACGCGAAATGGCCAAGTTCCGAGGGCTTGAGCACCTGGACGTACAGGTCCCACTTGGGGAAGTCGCCTTTGTTGATCGCGCCGTACAGGTCGTTGGTCATCATGTTCGGGTCCTTGCCGATGGACTCGCTGATCTGCCCAGGCTCCAGGCTGTGCAGACCTTGCTGGGTCTTCCAGGCGAACTTGACGTAGTGCACCTCGCCTTGGGCGTTGACGAACTTGAAGGCATGCACCGCCGAGCCGTTCATGTGCCGGTAGGAGTCCGGCATGCCTTCGAGCGAGTACATGTGGGTCAGCATGTTGGTCGCTTCGGGGCTGTGGGCGAAGAAGTCGAAGGCCAGGTTGGGGTCCTGCACACCGGTGACAGCACTGGGCTTGTTGGCATGAACGAAGTCCGGGAACTTGATGGCGTCACGGATGAAGAACACCGGCACGTTGATGCCAACCATGTCCCAGTTGCCCTGGGTGGTATAGAACTTGACGGCGAAGCCCCGCGGATCACGGGCTTGCTCAGGGGAGCCGCGATACCCCATCACGGTGCTGAAGCGCACGAAGACCGGGGTGCTCGTGCCGCTCTTGAATACTTCGGCGCGGGTCAGGTCGGTGATGTCGGCGGTGGGTTCGAACGTGCCGTAGGCACCGGTGCCACGCGCATGAACCACGCGTTCGGGGATTCGCTCGCGATCGAAACGCTGAAGTTTTTCGATCAGGTGGGCATCTTGCAGAAGTACCGGGCCATCGGCACCTGCTGTCTGAGAGTTCTGGTTATCGCCTACCGGTGCACCCGAATCGCGAGTGAATTCATTGGCCGCGAATGCACTGACAGTCAAACTGGTAAATAACAGGCACAGGGGAAGTCTCAAGCGTGAATGACGCATACAACGATCCTTCTTTTTTTGATTGGAATCAAAATGATGAATCGCTGCGCAGAACGTGCACCAATATAAGCTTTCAATTGTATTAATAGTGCTAAATCATTGGGTTGCCGAAGGGCGGGAGTCGCATGTTAGTGTCGGGAAGTTTTCGGTATTTTTTATGGGTTGGATAGTTGTGACCCCTGTCGCACTTTGCAGTTTAGGGTTTCATGCGTATTTAATTGACAGTGCATGACAAGTTCGTATGCGGGGCAGATATATACGGACTTGCCATGCTTCTGGGTTTATCTGATCAGACCGTCGGTGCCGGATTTCAAACCGTCCGTGGAGATGGACTAGAACCCGACAGACCCTAGTTAGCTTCTTTCACCGCACTGAGAAACGCACGCGTACGCTCCTGTTGCGGATGCTCGAAGACCTGCGCTGGTGTGCCCTGTTCGTGGATCTGCCCCTTGTAGAAGAAGCACACGCGATCAGCGAACTCCCGCGCGAAGCCCATCTGGTGAGTGACCATCAGCATCGTCAGGTTGTGCTCGGCGCCGAGCTTGCGGATCACGTTGAGCACTTCACCGCACAACTCAGGATCGAGCGCCGAAGTCACTTCGTCGAACAGCATGACCTTCGGCCGCATCGCCAAAGCCCGCGCAATCGCCACCCGCTGCTGCTGTCCACCGGACAACTGCGAAGGGTAGTGCCCCAGCTTGCTGCCCAGCCCCACCAGCTCCAGCAGATCCGCTGCTCGCTCACGGGCTTCGGCAGGCTTCATGCCCAGCACCTGCACCGGCGCCTCGATGACGTTCTGCAACGCGGTCATGTGCGGGAACAGGTTGAAACTCTGGAACACCATGCCGATCTTGCCGCGCACGCGACGGATATGCCGGTCATTGGCTGGCACCAACACGCCATTACGGTTGGGCATGTGGGTCAGCAGGTCGTCTTCGATGCGGATCACCCCGTCATCGATGCCTTCCAGGGTCATCAGCACCCGCAACAACGTGGATTTTCCCGAGCCGCTGGGGCCGATGATCGCGACTTTCTCGCCCGGCGTGACATCCAGGTTCAAGTGGTCGAGCACCGTGAAGTTGCCATAACTCTTGGTGACGTCCTGGAAGCTGACGATCGGCTGTACTGCCTTCGGTTGATGCATGGCCGTGGCCTCCTGCAAATGCAGCGGTGTCAGATTGCCGTGCCGGGAAAGGTCGTGGGAAGTTGAGAGTGGAGAAGTCATTAGCGTAGCTCCAGGCGCAGTTCGAGGCGCCGTACCAGATAAGCCAGGGCGATGCTCAGGGCGAGGAAAAACAGGCCGACCATGGTGATCGGTTCCAGGTATCGGAAGTTCTCGGAGCCGATGTTCTTGGCCTGCTGCATGATTTCCACCACGGTAATGGCCGACAGCACCGGTGTGTCCTTGAGCATCGCCACCAGATAGTTGCCCAGTGGCGGCAGAATCGGCCGCAGGGCCTGGGGCAGGATGATGTTGCGGTAGGCGCTGTACGGCGCGATGTTCAGTGCGGTGACGGCTTCCCATTGCGCCCGTGGCACCGCATCCAGCCCACCGCGGTAAACCTCTGCGATGTAGCAGGCGTAATGCACGCCGATGCCGATGATCCCTACTTGCATGGCGGTCATGCTCACCCCGTAGTTGGGCAGCACGTAGTAGAGGAAATACACCTGGATCAGCAGCGGCGTGCTGCGGATGAACTCGATCGTCCCGGCGATCGGCCACGACAGCCAGTACAGGCGGCTGCGTCGGCCGATGGCGAGGAACAGCCCCAGCACGATGGCGATGAGGAAGCCGATCAGGGTAATGCCCACGGTGTTGAGCGAGGCGCGCAGCAGATCGGGCAGGATCTGCCAGGCATACGTCCAGTCGAACAGATTCATGACAGGCCTCCACGCATCCGGCCGCGTGCCAGGCGACGCTCAATTGCGCGCATGCCGAGGTTTATCGCCTGGGCGAGGATGAAATACATCACCAGTGCCAGGCTGAAAATTTCCAGGGTCTGGAAGGTAGCCTGATCCAGTTGCCGAGCGCGGAAACTCAGGTCGGACAGGGTAATCAGCGACACCAGCGAGGTGTTTTTCAGCAGCTCGATCAGCAGGTTGGTGCCGGGGGGAATCGCGGCCAGCAGTGCCTGGGGCAGAATGATCCGGCGAAAGCGCTTGTAGGCACTGAAGTTCAACGCGGTCGCCGCTTCGTATTGACCCTTGGCCACGGAGCTGATCGCACCGCGCATCACCTCCGCACCGTAAGCGCCGATGTGCAGACCAAGTCCGACAATCGCCACGGCGTAGGGGCTCAGCTCCAGGTTGAACGGCGGCAGCGGCAACACGAAAAACAGCCAGAACAGTTGCACCAGCAACGAAGTACCGCGAAACACTTCGATGTAAGTGACAGAGAACCAGCTCACCAGCCGCCACGGCGACATGCGCCCGAGCGCCGCAAGAATGGCCGCGACAATCGCGAGCAGCGAACCGAAGAACGTCACCTGGATAGTGACCCAGGCGCCCTGTATCAACAGCGGAAGTAACTCACCCATGGTTCAGCATCCCGATTAAGCAGGGAAATAGGCATCGCGCCATGGCAGCGCCATGCCTGTTTCGACTATTGAGCGCAGAGCTCTGCAGCCGTTTTGCTTGTCACGTTGGATTTGTCGAAACCGAACGGTGCGACCGTCTTGAGGTGCTCTTCGGAGCCCAGCCACTTTTTCAGTTCGGCGTTGACCGCATCGCGCAGGTCCTTGTCTTCCGGGCGGAAGGCGAGGGCGCCGTAGCCGGTGTGCGACGGATCGTCCTTGAACTCGGTGACCGCTTCGACCTTTTCACCGCCCTTGGCGGCCAGGCCCTTCATGGTCAGTTGGGTGCCCACGGCGGCATCGGCGCGACCGGCGCGCACGGCTTGCAACTGGGCAGTGGTGTCCGGTACCTGGAGGATCTGAGCCTCTTTCACGCCGGAGTCCCGGGCATATTTCAGGTTCACGGTACCGGCCATGATCGCCAGTTTCACCTCCGGATTCTTCACGATGTCTTCATAGCTGTGCAGATTCTTCGGGTTGCCTTTGGCGGTCAGAAGCGCATCGGGCAGTTGGTATTGCGGGTCGGTGAAAATCACCTGTTTGCAGCGTTCCGGAGTGATGTACATACCGGCGGCAATCACATCGAAACGCCCGGCACGCAGGCCCGGGATCAGGGAGCCCCATTCGGTCAACACGCCGTCGACCTGTTTGATGCCCATCTTGGCGAAGATGGCCTTGGCAATTTCCGGCGATTCACCGGTGACCCGGCCGTCGGTTTCGGTGAAGGCGAACGGGGTTTCGTTGGCGTAGCCGATCCGGATTTTGCTGTTTTTGGTGATGGTTTCCAGCGTCGTGGCGGCGTGGGCGCTGGCGGCGAGGCCGAACATTGCGCACGCCACGAACAGGTGGCGTAAACCATAAGACTTGCGGGGGAAGGAATTGCTCATCGATAAAATCTCCTGTTTCTTGTGGACCCGTCGATGACGGCTCTGTGTTAGGAGGCAGTGTGACAAGAGCAAAGCGCACGAAAGCTGATACCAGGGCTTGGGCACTGCAGCCGTACAGATCGATTGGTTTTATTTTTCGGGCTTGCCGAGAAGTCCGGGCATCGACCTTGGAACGAGCATACAAAAGCCCTACACGACATTGCATTGCACTAGGACAATTGCTTTGCACGGATTCTCGCGGGATGCTGTCGGCACTGGGGAACACGCGGGTTCTACGCCGATGGACAAGTGGAAAGCAGCACTGGAAATCGCCCGCAGCGGCGAGTCGAAATACAAGATTCTGGTTCAGGCGATTGCCGACGACATCGAACAGGGCTTGTTGGCCAACGATCAACGCCTGCCTGCGCAGCGCAATGTGGCCGATGCCATGGGCATCAGCGTGCAGACCGTGACCAATGCCTACAAGGAGCTTGAGCGCCAGGGCCTGGTGCGTTGTGAAGTAGGGCGCGGCAGCTTCGTTTCGCGGCGCATGAGCGACCGGGTCGCGACTTACATTCTCGATAGCCCCGAACGAGCGCTGGTGGATTTTTCCATAGCACGCATCCTTCATACCCGCGAGCACGACCAGGTCTGGCGCGATACCTGCCGGGAGCTCAGCACCGAGGAAGATCAGCCGTGGATTCACGCCTTTCGCCCCATCGCCGGGTTCGAATCCCACCGCGAGGCGGCCATGCAATGGATCGGCCGCCTGGGCCTGCGGGTCGAACGTGACGACATCCTGATCACCAACGGCGCAGCCCATGCGATCTTCCTCGCCCTGGCCTCACTGGCCGGGCCCGACGATGTGGTGTTGTGCGAAGGCAGAACCGATCATGGCGTCATCGGCAATTCCCAAGTGCTGGGGTTCACCCTCAAGGGGCTCGAAATGGACCGCCACGGCATCGATCCCGAGCACTTCGAAGACATGTGCAGCAATGAGCGCATCACTGCGCTGGTGTGCACGCCGAACCTGAACAACCCCACCACCACGCTGATGCCGGACAGTCGCCGCCGGGAGATCGCGGGGATTGCCCGGCGCTTCGGCGTGCACATCATCGAGGACGATGTGTACGGCTCGTTGCTCGAAGAGCGCCACGCTCCGCCGATCAGTCATTACCTGCCGGAGCTGTCCTTCTACTGCACCAGCATGACCAAGTCGGTGCTGACCGGTTTACGCGTGGGTTATCTGGTCATGCCCAAGCGCCTGGCACTGCGTACCGAGAGCATCCTGCGGGTCAACAGCTGGATGGGCACGCCGATGGTCTCGGAGATTGCCACGCGCTGGATTCGCGATGGTCGCGCCGACACGCTGCTGCGCTTGCAGCGCCAGTTGCTTTCGGTGCGTCAGGCGATGGTCACCGAACACCTGGGTGAGTTCGTCCTGGGCCAACATCCCCATGCCTTGAATGCCTGGGTCGGTATCCCGCCGCACTGGGAGGTCGACAGCCTCGTGCGGGCCCTGCGCCATCGGCATATTGCCGTCACGCCACCTGACCCGTTCACCGTGCGTGGCACGCCCAGGGCACGGGCGGTGAGGGTGTGTGTTAGTGCCGAATGCAGCGACGAGGACGCGCGCGAAGCCTTGATCAACATGCGTGAAATCTTTGGTCAGTACCCGCGTATCCATGACTTTTGAGCGGGAAAAAAGGACGCCGAAAAAATTGTCCTGAATTGACCTAGTACATTCAGCGCGACAATCCTGGCCTCTTAGACTGCGCCCAATACCTCATCGGGACGCGGTCATGCCAACGCCACAGCTCAACGATATCTACCTCGCCCGCCAGCGTATCGAAGCGCTGGTGCGACGCACGCCCATGGAGCATTCGCCCAGCCTGTCTCGGCTGTTGGGCGTGCCGGTCTACCTCAAGCTCGAGTCCCAGCAGATCACCGGCAGCTTCAAGTTGCGCGGTGCGAGCAATGCCGTGGCGCAACTCAGTGCTGAAGAAAAACAACGAGGTGTTGTGGCGGCGTCGACCGGTAATCACGGTCGCGCATTGGCTTACGCGGCTTCCCGCCAGGGCGTGAAGGCGACGATCTGCCTGTCGCAACGGGTACCGGCAAACAAGGTGCGGGCGATTCGCGATCTTGGGGCCCACGTATGCATCGTCGGCAACTCCCAGGATGACGCCCAGCGCGAAGCCGAGCGCCTTGCCGCCGAGCAGGGTGCGATCCTGCTGCCGCCGTTCGATCATCCGGCGATCATCGCCGGCCAGGGCACGTTGGGGCTGGAGATCCTCGAGCAGCGACCGGACGTCGCCCAGGTCCTGGTGCCGTTGTCCGGCGGTGGTCTGTTCGCCGGCGTGGCGCTGGCGCTGAAAACCGCCAACCCGCAGATCGTCGCCCACGGCATCAGCATGCAGCGTGGCGCGGCGATGCACGCCAGCCTCGCAGCCGGCCATCCGCTGGAAGTCGAAGAGCTGCCGACGCTGGCCGATTCCCTCGGCGGCGGTATCGGTCTGGACAACCAATACACCTTCAGCATGACCCGCGACACCTGCGATCACCTGCATTTGCTCAGCGAAACCTCCATCGCCAACGCCATCCGCCACGCCTATCGCGAAGAGCGCCAGGTGCTGGAAGGCGCGGCTGCTGTGGGAATCGCCGCGCTGCTCGAAGGCCTGATCGAGCCTCGTGGCCCTGTCGTGGTGGTGATCAGTGGACGCAACGTCGACACCGATCAGCACCTGCGGGTACTTGCCGGAGCCGAGGCATGAAACCGAACAATAACGACGTCATGGGAGCGCCCGTTGATGAGTGAAATCACCCTGCTGAGCGAAGCCGATCTGCGCGCCTGTGTGGCGCTTGATCTGCCCAGTATCGAAGCCGTCGAGCAGGCCTTCGTGCTGCTGGCCACCGCCGCCGTGGCGATGCCACCGATCCTGCGTCTGGACATCCCCGAGCACAACGGCGAAGTGGACGTGAAGACCGCCTACCTGCCGGGGCTGGAGCGCTTTGCGATCAAGGTCAGCCCGGGCTTTTTCGACAACCCGAAACTCGGCCTGCCCAGCCTCAACGGCATGATGATGCTGTTGTCGGCGCGCACCGGTCTGCTGGATGCCTTGTTGCTGGATAACGGTTACCTGACGGCGGTACGTACGGCCGCTGCCGGGGCGGTGGCGGCGCGGGCATTGTCGCGATCGGACAGCCGCAGCGTGGCGCTGATCGGCGCTGGCGAGCAAGCTGCGTTGCAGTTGCAGGCCCTGCGCCTGGTGCGCCCCATCGACAACGTGCGGGTGTGGGCGCGGGACTTGGCCAAGGCGCAGGCCTTCAGCGTGGAATTGACCCGTGACACCGGTCTGGCGGTCAAGCCCTGCGCCACCCTCGACGAAGCCATGGTCGAGGTGGATATCGCCATCACCTGCACGCCAAGTCGCGAGCCGTTGATCGATGTGCGCCATCTGCATCCCGGTCTGCACATCACCGCTATGGGCTCGGATGCCGAGCACAAGAACGAAATCTCCCCACAGGTGCTGGCACAGGTCGACCGCTACGTGGCCGATCGACTGAGCCAGACCCGCATCCTCGGCGAGTTGCATCACGCCCTCGCGGCGGGCGTCGTCAGCGACGAGTCGAACTTCGCCGAATTGGGCCAGGTGCTGGCCGGTCAACGCCCCGGTCGCACGGACGCCTCGCAGGTCACCCTGTGCGACCTCACCGGCACCGGCGCCCAGGATACCGCCATGGCCAATCTCGCGTTCGAGCGAGCGCGCTCGGCGGGCAAGGGCGTCCAGTTCGGCAGCTAAGGGTTTTTTTGTCCGCGCGTCATTTACCCCGCTTCATCTACAAGAGGGCAGGTGCATGTCTCAGAGAGTCGTCAATCTCCCGTTCAGCCGGGAGGAATACGCCCAGCGGCTGGCCAAGGTGCGAGTGGCCATGCAGGCCCAGGGCATCGAGCTGTTGCTGGTCACCGATCCGTCGAACATGGCGTGGCTGACCGGCTACGACGGTTGGTCGTTTTATGTTCACCAGTGCGTGCTGCTGGCGATGGATGGCGAGCCGGTCTGGTTCGGCCGCGGCCAGGACGCCAACGGCGCCAGGCGAACGGTGTTCATGCAGCAGGACAACATCGTCGGTTACCCGGACATCTACGTGCAGTCCCGGGAGCGGCATCCCATGGACTACCTGTCGCGGGAAGTGATCGCTGCCCGTGGTTGGGACGCGCTGACCATCGGTGTCGAAATGGATAACTACTATTTCAGCGCCGCAGCCTTCCTGTCGTTGCAGAAACATCTGCCCAAGGCCCGGCTGATCGATGCGGCCGGGTTGGTGAACTGGCAGCGGGCAGTCAAGTCGCCGCAGGAAATCGCCTACATGCGCATTGCCGCACGCATCGTGGAAAACATGCACGGGCGGATCCTTGAACGGATCGAACCGGGCCTGCGCAAGAACGAATTGGTGGCCGAAATCTACAGCAGCGGCATCCAGGGTGCCGATGGCCATGGCGGTGATTATCCAGCCATCGTGCCCTTGTTGCCGACCGGTGCCGACGCCAGTGCGCCGCACCTGACCTGGGATGATTCGCCGTTCGAAAAGGGCGCGGGGACCTTCTTCGAGATTGCCGGTTGCTACAAGCGTTACCACTGCCCGCTGTCGCGCACGGTATTCCTGGGCAAGCCGCCGCAGCATTTCCTCGAGGGCGAGAAAGCCGTGGTCGAAGGCATCGCCGCCGGCCTGGAAGCGGCCAAGCCGGGCAACACCACCGGTGACATCGCCGTAGCGTTCTTCAAGGTGCTGGAGAAATTCGGCATCCACAAGGACAGCCGTTGTGGCTACCCGATCGGTATCAGTTATCCGCCGGATTGGGGCGAGCGCACCATGAGCCTGCGTCCTGGCGACACCAGCGTGTTGCAACCGGGCATGACCTTCCACTTCATGCCGGGCCTGTGGATGGACGATTGGGGCCTGGAAATCACCGAAAGTATTCTGATCACCGACACCGGTGTCGAAACCCTGTGCAACGTGCCACGCCAACTGTTCGTGAAGGATTGAGCCAATGAGCGATCTGCCTGCCAACCCGATCAGCGCCACGGTGGATTTGTGCCGTGAAGGCGTGCAGCACGGGTTTCTCAAGTTGCCGTATTCGCGGGATGATTCTGCCTGGGGCGCGGTAATGATTCCGATCACGGTGATCGCGCGGGGTGAGGGGCCGACGGCGCTGCTCACCGGTGGCAACCACGGTGACGAATACGAAGGTCCGGTGGCCCTGAGCAAGCTGGCTCAGGGCCTGGCGGCCGCCGAGGTCAGCGGGCGGGTCATCATCATTCCGTTCATGAACACACCCGCGTTCCGTGCCGGGCGACGCACGTCGCCCATCGACAGGGGCAACCTCAACCGCAGTTTTCCCGGCAAGCCGGACGGCACGGTGACCGAGAAAATCGCCGACTATTTCACCCGAACTTTGCTGCCTCTGGCGGACTTCGTGCTGGACATTCATTCCGGCGGGCGCACCCTGGATTTCCTGCCATTCGCCGCCTGCCATGTGCTGCCGGACAAACAGCAGCAGGCGCGATGTGAGGCGGGCATGCGCGCGTTCAATGCGCCATACAGCATGCGGATGCTGGAGCTGGATGCCGGGGCGATGTACGACACGGCTGCCGAGTCTCAGGGCAAGGTCTTCGTCACCACGGAACTGGGCGGTGGCGGTTCCTCCACCGCGCGCAGTGTGGCGATTGCCGAGCGCGGCGTGCGTAACTTGCTGGTGCATGCGGGGATTCTTCAGGGCGAGGTGCAGAGGGGGCCGTCGGTCATGCTCGACATGCCGGACGGTGATTGCTTCATCGCCAGCGAACACGACGGCCTGCTGGAAATGTGTCGCGACCTGGGCGACAGCGTGGACAAGGGCGAAGTCATCGCCCGGGTCCACGACGCCACCCGCAGCGGCGTGGCCCCGGTGGAGTATCGTGCTGCGCGCGGCGGCCTGCTGGCGGCGCGGCATTTTCCGGGGTTGGTGCAGTGTGGCGATACCCTTGCCGTGATCGCGGACATACTGGAGTAATACACTGTCCCCGCCCAGTGGCAGCCTCGCTGCCACTGGGTTGATTTCTTCAGGGGTTGCCATTCACTCAGGAGCTTCTTGGCCCATGCACAAACTCGATCGCTATGACCTGAAAATCCTGCGGATCCTCGCTGGCGACGGGCGTATCACCAAGTCGAGCCTGGCCGAGGCGATCAACCTGTCGGTGACCCCGGCCTGGGAGCGCGTGCGCAAGCTCGAAACCCTCGGCCTGATCAAGGGTTACCGCGCGCAGATCGATTGGGGCGCGGTGTTCAAGAGCCAGCAAGTACTGGTGGAAATCACCCTGGCCCGACACACCGCGCAGGACATGCGGCGCTTCGAACAGCGGATGAACGACGCGCCGGAAGTGGCGTTCTGTTACGCCACCGGTGGCGGTGTGGATTACATGGCGATGATCCAGGCGCCTGACATTGATCACTACCAGCGATTCATCGATCAGTTGCTGCTCGATGACCTGGGGATCGAGCGGTACTTCACCTACATCGTCACCAAGACCATCAAGACGGCCGGCGCCTTGCCTGCGGAGTTGTCTCAGGACTACTGAAACCTGCAACACGGGGGATAGCCCCACCGCAAAAACCTCCGAATCATCCCGCTCAATCAGAAAAAACCACCTGCACACCCCCCTGCAAACCGCAATTCCCCGACGCCTCGCTGCCCTAGCATGAACTCCACGCACACGGTTCGGAGTGAATGCCATGACCTACAAACATCCCCTGCTGTTCAAAGCCCTCTGCTACGTCGATGGCCATTGGTTGCACAGCGACAGTGGCAACAGCATCGCCGTGCACAACCCGGCTGATCAGAAACTGATCGGCCATGTGCCGATGCTCGATCAACCGCAGATCGTCGCCGCCGTGGATGCCGCGCACCGGGCATTTGCCGACTGGCGTGAGCAGAGCCTGGAGACTCGCGGGACAATTCTTCGGCGCTGGGCGGCGTTGATCCTGGAACATCAGGAAGACCTGGCGCGGATTCTCAGCCTGGAGCAGGGCAAGTCCCTGGCCGAATCCCGGGGTGAAATCGCCTACGCTGCGAGCTTCATTCCGTGGTTCGCCGAAGAAGCCCGGCGCCTCTATGGACAGAACATTCCCAGCCACATTCCCGGCGCTCATCTGGGTACGGTCAAGGAACCGGTCGGCGTTTGTGCACTGCTGACACCGTGGAATTTCCCCTCGGCCATGATCACCCGCAAAGCCGCTGCCGCATTGGCCGCCGGTTGCACCGTGGTCGTCAAGCCGGCCCACGAAACCCCTTACTCGGCATTCGCCCTGGCGCAACTCGCGGAAGAGGCCGGGTTCCCCGCCGGGGTCTTCAACGTGGTGCTGGGTGAACCACAGATGGCCATGCAAACCCTGGTGCAGGACACCCGCGTGCGCTCGGTGAGCTTCACCGGTTCCACCCGCGTCGGCAAGTTGGTCCTGCAAGCGGCTGCTCATGACGTGAAGAAAGTCTCGCTGGAACTGGGGGGCAACGCGCCGTTCATTGTCTGCGCCGATGCCGATCTGCAACGGGCGGTGAAAGTCGCGGTGGCCGCCAAGTTCCAGACTTCCGGCCAGGATTGCTGCGCCGCCAACCGGATCATGGTCGAGCGTTCGGTCTACCCGGCGTTTCTCGAACGCTTTGCCGAGGCCGTGCGTGAGCTACGGGTCGGTCCGGCGATGATCGGCGAGCGGGAGCAACAGGTGGAGGTGGGCCCGTTGATGCACCAGGGCGCCTTAAATGTGACTGCCGAGCGCGTGGCCGATGCGCTGCAACAGGGTGCGCAACGGTTGGTGGGCGGCGAAGCCCATGCCCTCGGCGGGCTGTTCTACCAGCCCACGGTGCTGGCCGACGTCACGCCGCAAATGCGCATTTACCGTGAAGAGAACTTCGCGCCGATTGCCGGGGTGATGCCGTTCGACACCCTCGACCAGGCCATCGAGATGGCCAACGACACCGAGTACGGTCTGGCGGCCTACATTTGCTCGAATCGCCTGGATCTGATCTACCCGCTGATCCGTCGACTCGACCACGCCATGGTCGCGGTCAACGGCGTCAAGTTCACCGGCCATCCGATCCCGTTCGGTGGCATGAAAGCCTCAGGGCTGGGCCGTGAAGGCGGCACCGAGGGCTTCGAAGCCTTTGTCGAAACCAAATACTTTTGCTTGCACCATCAAGGCCAGTTCTAAGGCCCGTTCCCAGGAGATAGCCATGAACCAAGAATTCGACCCGCTGTTCGAACAAGACCGTGCCCACTTCATGCACCCCTCCACCCACGCCCACGACCATGCCAGCGGTGCGCTCAAGGGGCGCATCATCACGGGCGCATCGGGCATCCGCATCCGCGACCACGAAGGCCGCGAATTGATCGACGCCTTTGCCGGCCTGTACTGCGTCAACATCGGCTACGGCCGCACCGAAGTGGCGGACGCCATCTACAAGCAGGCCAAGGAGTTGGCGTACTACCACACCTACGTCGGCCACTCGACCGAGGCGATCATCGAACTGTCGAGCCGCATCATCGACTGGGCGCCGGAAGGGATGAAAAAGGTCTATTACGGCCTTTCCGGTTCCGACGCCAACGAAACCCAGATCAAACTGGTGCGTTACTACAACAATGTACTGGGTCGGCCGCAGAAGAAGAAAATCATCTCTCGTGACCGTGGTTATCACGGCTCGGGCATCATGACCGGCAGCCTGACCGGCCTGCCGAGCTTCCATCAGCATTTCGACCTGCCGGCCGAGGGCATCAAGCACACCGTGTGCCCACACTGGTATCGCAAGGCACCCACCGGCATGGATGAAGCGGCCTTCGTGCGTTATTGCGCCGACGAGCTGGAAAAGATGATTCTGGCCGAAGGCCCCGACACTGTGGCCGCGTTCATCGGCGAGCCATTGATGGGCACCGGTGGCATCATCGTTCCTCCGGCAGGCTACTGGGCGGCCATTCAGGCGGTGCTGAACAAATACGACGTGCTGCTGATCGCCGACGAAGTGGTCTGCGCCTTCGGTCGCCTGGGGGCGAAGATGGGCAGCCAGCGTTATGGCATGCGTCCGGACCTGATCACCACGGCCAAAGGCCTGACCAGCGCCTATGCGCCGCTTTCGGCGGTGATCGTCGGCGAAAAAGTCTGGGATGTGATCGAGAAAGCCTCCGAGTCCCACGGCCCGATGGGGCATGGCTGGACCTACTCCGGGCATCCGATTTGTGCGGCGGCGGCCCTGGCCAACCTCGACATCCTGGAGCGGGAAAACCTCACGGCAAATGCCGACAAAGTGGGTGCCTATCTCAACCGCCGGATGCGCGAAACCCTGGAAGGTCATCCGTTGGTGGGTGAAGTGCGCGGCGAAGGCATGCTTGCGGCCGTCGAATTCATGGCCGACCGTGAACAGCGCACGCCCTTCGATGCGGCCTTGAAGGTCGGCCCGAAAGTCTCGGCGGCCTGCCTTGAGCACGGCATGATCGCCCGGGCTATGCCCCATGGCGACATCCTCGGCTTCGCCCCGCCATTGATTCTCACCGAGGCTGAAGCGGACTTGATTGTGAACATCACCAAGGGTGCCATTGATCAAGTGGCCAATGAGCTGTTGGGCTAAATCCTAGGGTGAACATACAAACCCGCCCATGGAGTGATGGGCGGGTTTTTTGCGCGCGTCGAGATAAGGGGGCGGGGAGATGATGTGGGCGCTATAGGTTTTGACGAGATTCACAATTTTGTGCGCTTTCTGCCGGAAGGACCTGCGTTTTAACAAACGCATCCGTCTGGCGCCCCACAGGTCTTGCTCGGTGAACACGATCCGGTTGTCGTCGAGGTGGACGGTCAGTGTCGCTTGCTGCGAATCAGCAACCTCGAAACCCGGGGGCTCGCGATAATGCGCCCGCGTTTTCTGCAGGCCATTGCAACGCAACAGGGGGCTCAGCGGCGTGGTGTTCTCCGGATGGCGGGACAGGAGTTGGGCGATAGTCGCGCCTTGCTCAATGGGACGAAACATATACGGGTGAGCCAGAGGGGGCGGGCAGTGCATAGGTTGCCTTCATCCAGTCGATCTCGGCCTGGGGCGTACGGCCGAAGAAGCGCTTGAACTCGCGGCTGAACTGCGAGGGGCTCTCGTAGCCGACGCTGAAGGCGGCTGCCGATGCGCTCAGGGCGTCGTGCAACATCAGCAGGCGTGCCTGGTGCAGGCGGGCCGACTTCAGGTACTGGATGGGCGAAGTGTTGGTCACGCTACGAAAGTGCCGATGGAAACTGGGCACGCTCATGCTGGCCTCGCGGGCCAACGACTCTACGTCCAGATGCTCCCGGTAGCGGCTGTGAATGGTGCGCAGGGCGCGGGTCACCTTGGCGAAATGGCCGTGCCGACCCAACGCCGCCCGCAGCGAGCCGCCCTGCGCGCCAGAGAGGATGCGGTAGTAGATTTCACGCACCAGCGCCGGGCCGAGGATCTGTGCGTCGCTGGCGACGGTCATGGCTTCAAGAAAGCGCAGTGTGGTGACCTGCAGCGCATCGTCCATGGGGGAGGCGTACATGCCCTGCGGCGGTTCGCTGCTGCTGCCCAGCAGTTCATCCACTTGCAGGGTCAGCTCGCTGGCCAGCTGCAGGTCCAGGCGTATGTAGATGGCCAGCATCGGCTCGCGTTCGCTGGCATCGGTTTCCATGGTGAAGGGCACGGGAACCGACACCACCAGGTAGTGCCGAGCGTCGTACACATATACCTGGTCACCCAGGTAGCCGCGCTTGCAGCCTTGGCAGAGGATGACGATGCCGGGCTCGTAGAGCACCGGCACATGGCTCAACGGCCGGTTCGAGCGCAGGAAGCGCACGTCTTGCAGCGCGCTGAGGTTATAGCCTTCCACCGGCGCGAGCTGCGTGAGCAACTGCACCATGCGCGCGCTGCGGGTGTCGGTCCGTGTCACTGCCCGGTCCTCTGCCTGGCGCTCAACCATCGGTCGAGCAGGTCAGGTCTTGCCATTGATCGATCTCCTTGCTCATGCGCTGCAGCTTGTCGCGCACCAGGCCCAGTGCGTCGCTGCCCAGCAACAGGTGGTCGGGCGGGCTGGGGCTGGCGATGACCTGCAGGATCGCCTGGGCGGCCTTGCGCGGATCGCCCAGCTGTTTGCCGCTCTTGTCCTGGCGCGCCTTGCGAATCGGGTCGAAGCTCTGGTCATAGTCGGCGATGCTGCGCGGCGAACGCTGCATGGAGCGACCGGCCCAGTCGGTACGGAACGAGCCCGGCGCCACTGCGGTAACGGCGATGCCAAACGGGCGAAGTTCCTGGCTCAGGGTATCGGAAATGCCTTCCAGTGCGAACTTGCTGGAGCAATAGTAGGCGATGCCCGGCATCGTGATGGTGCCGCCCATGGAGGTGATGTTGATGATGTGCCCGGCCCGGCGCTCTCGAAAATACGGCACGAAGGCCTTGGTGATGGCCACGGCGCCAAACACGTTGACCTCGAACTGGCGGCGCATCTCCTCCAGTGGCGATTCCTCGAAGATGCCTTCGTGGCCGTAGCCTGCGTTGTTCACCAACACATCAATGGGGCCGTGAAGCGCCTGCACCTGTGCAACCACCGCGTCTATGCGGGCGAAGTCGGTGACATCGAGGATCACCGCGTGAGCGCGTTCGCTGTCCAGGGTCTGAAATGCCGTCAGTGCGCCGTCGTTGCGCACGGTGCCGATGACGCGATGGCCTGCAGCAAGCGCGGCCTGGGCCAGGGCACTGCCAAAACCACTGCTGACGCCGGTAATAAAGAGAGTCTTGCTGTCACTCATGATCGCGATCCTGTGTGTGGAGTACGCGAGCATGCTAGGTGGATTGGCTGATCGTCCCTATGCCGGGGGCTCTTGAAACCTTGCCCATTTCTATCAGAAGCGAGCGTGGTCATCCTGCGAGGGATGCTGCAGGCAAAGAAAAGCCCGCTGGGGAGGGCGGGCGAAGTATTTCACGGATGTAGGGTGACTGTGCCAGCCGCGACGTGAAAATGTCGTGAACGGGGTGTCAAAAAATGCGTACAACGTGCAGAAAACCAGTTTTGGGAAAGCCCCTACTGCCAATGGCTATTTGGATGGCATGCATCGCTAAAGCGTCCCTGGAGAATCCTTTCTCGGTCAATGTCGATCAGCGTCTAGAGGAACGATTCCGTGTGCTTTCACAAAACCAGAACTATCGGGGCGCTTCTGGCGCTCCTGGCGCTGCAGGGTTGCGCCAGCATCATCAGTGACTCCAAGTATCCGGTGACTGTCACGAGCAGCCCGGCGGGTGCGAATTTCGAGGTCATCAACAAATCAGGGGTGGTCGTTCATCGCGGCAGCACCCCTGGGGTCGTGACACTGATGTCGGGGGAGGGCTATTTTCGCGGCCAAACCTACACGTTGCGCTTCATGAGGGAGGGGTACCCGGATCGACAGGTCGAACTCGACTCGAGAGTGGACGGTTGGTACTGGGCGAACATCTTGTTTGGCGGTGTTATCGGCATGCTGATCGTCGATCCGCTGACCGGTGCGATGTACAAGTTGCCGGACGAGGTCTCAGCCGACCTTGGGCAGCCGGTGGCGGAGGCGATGCAGGACGCCCTTCGGATCGTCTCGATCAATGACCTTGATCCCGCGCAACGCGCCCAGCTTGTTGCCCTTCAATAAGGGGGGATTGGGCGGGGTGCAGGGAAGGTCGCATGCCCTGCACCCACGTTGCGCTGTCAGAAGCCAGGCGCGATCTGCCCTTTGTAGCGGGTCAGGATGAATTGACGCACTTCAGGGGAGTTCAGCGCCTTGGCCAGTTTCTGGATGCCGGGATCCTGCAGATTGTCCGGACGCGCCACGAGGTATTCCACGTACAGATCCTTGCCTTTTTCGACGATCAGCGCGCTGCTGGTATCGATACCTGCCTCCAGCGCGTAGTTGGCGAACACGAATGCCAGGTCCACCTGTTTCACCGAGCGCGCCAGCATTGCCCCTTCCAGCTCACGGATCTTCAACTTGTGCGGGTTGGCGACGATGTCGCGCTGGGTCGACTGTGGGTTGCTGGAGTCCTTGAGTTCAATCAGCCCGGCCTCGGCCAGCAGTACCAGGGCACGACCGGTGTTAACCGGGTCATTGGGAATGGCCACGCTGGCACCGTCCGGCAGCTCCGCGAGGCTCTTGTACTTGGCCGAATAGGCACCGAACGGCTCGATGTGCACACCGACCACCGGGACCAGGTCGGTGTGTCGAGTCTTGTTGAAGTCGTCGAGGAAGGGACGGTACTGGTAGTAGTTGGCGTCCAGGTTCTTCTGCGCAAGCTGCAGGTTGGGCTGGATGAAGTCATTGAACACCTTGATGTCCAGGTCGACACCTTCCTTGGCCAGTACCGGTTTTACGAACTCGAGGATCTCGGCGTGGGGAACGGGGGTGGCACCGACGACCAGGTGCTCGTTGGCCTGCACGTTGAGGGCGATGACCGCAGCCAGGGTGGCGAGGATTTTTTTCATGGGAATGCTCCGAAAAAGGTCGGGAATCAACGGCGGGTGAAATGTCTGACGAGGCGATCGCCACTCATCTGCAAGGCCTGCACCAGCAGGATCAACAGCAGTACGGTGACGACCATCACATCGGTCTGGAAGCGTTGGTAACCAAAACGGATGGCCAGGTCGCCCAGGCCGCCGCCACCGATTACACCGGCCATCGCCGTGTAGTCGACCAGCACGATGGCGGTGACGGTGACGGCGGCGATCAGCCCGGTACGGGCTTCGGGCAGCAAGGTGTGGCGGATGATCTGCCAGGTGCTGCCACCCATGGCCTGGGTGGCCTCGACCACGCCACGGTCGACTTCGCGCAGGGCGGTCTCCACCAGGCGCGCGAAGAACGGCGTACAGCCCACCACCAGTGGCGGAATGGTGCCGCGCACACCGAGTGAGGTGCCGACAACCAAGGTGGTCAGGGGGATCAGCACGATCAGCAGAATGATGAACGGCAGCGAGCGCAGCACGTTGACCACGGCCGACATGGCCCTATACGCCGGCGCATTGGCCAGCAGTTGGCGTTGCCCGGTGAGAAACAGCAGCACCCCCAACGGCAGCCCCAACGCTACGGTGAAGCCCAGCGCGGCGCCGAGCATGCTCAGGGTGTCTAGGCAGGCGAGGCCGATTTCACTCCAGTCCAGGTTGGCCAACAGCGCGTTCATCGTCCACGCTCCTGGCGCAACGCAGCCACTGGATGGGGCGCACGCAGGCGATCACCTTGGCCGAACAGCTTGTTGCGCAGGCTGCCTTCGGCGTACTCGCGCTTGAACAGGCCGCGGGCCTGCAGTTCAGGGACCAACAGATCGACCACGGCAACGAAGGTTTCCGGCACGACCACGCTGGACAGGTTGAAGCCGTCCACGTCGGTGTCTTCGACCCAGGCCTGCAACTGATCGGCGACGGTCGAGGGCGATCCGACCAGCAGCGGGCCGTCGCCACCCAGGCAGCAGTATTCGGCGATCTCGGCAACGGTCCAGGTCCGCGTCGGGTCGGCGCGGGTGAAGCCCTCGACCACCGACTGGATGGCTTCGCTGGGCACCTCGCGAAGAATCTGGTCGGGGCTGTAGGCAGCGAAGTCGATGCCGGTCCAGCCCGACATCAGCGAGAGCGAGCCGCTGGCACTGGCGTACTCGCGGTACTCGCGCAGACGGGCCTGCGCGGCCTCGTCGGTTTCAGCGACGATCACCGTGAGCTGTTCGAGGATCAGGATGTCGCAGCCCTTGCGCCCGGCGGCGACCGCTGCGGCACGTAGATCGGCCACCTGCTTCTTCAGCACGGTCTTGCTCGGTGCGGCAACGAACACGCATTCGGCGTTGGCTGCGGCAAAGGCTCTCCCTCGGCTGGATGCTCCTGCCTGGTAGAGCACGGGTGTGCGCTGTGGCGACGGGGCGCTGAGGTGAAAACCAGGGACCTTGAAGTAGGTGCCGTCATGCTCGATGCCGTGGACTTTGCTCGGGTCGGTGTAGACTCCGCTGGTACGATCGGCGCGCACGGCATCCTCTTCCCAGCTGGTTTCCCAAAGCTTGTAGCAGACCTGCAGGTATTCCTCGGCCAGCGCGTAGCGCTGGTCATGGCTCAGCTGTTCAGGCTGGCCAAGGTTGCGTGCCCCGCTGGACAGGTAGGAGGTCACGATATTCCAGCCGGCACGGCCCTGGGTCAGGTGATCGAGGGTGCTCATGCGCCGGGCGAAGGGAAAGGGATGCTCGAACGACACCGAGGCGGTGACGCCAAACCCCAGGTGGCGCGTGGCTGCGGCCATCGCCGGTACCAATTGCAGCGGGTCGTTCAACGGTACCTGGGCGCCGCTGCGCAGCGCTTCGTCGGCATTGCCGCCGTAGACGTCATAGACACCCAGCACATCGGCGAGGAACAGGCCGTCGATACAGCCACGCTCGAGGGTCTGGGCCAGTTCGACCCAGTAGTGGATATCGGTGTAACGCGTCGCCTGGTCGCGCGGATGGCGCCACAGCCCAGGCGACAGATGCCCGACCGTGTTCATGGCGAAGGCATTGAGACGGATCTGCTTGGTCATGGCGCGGCCTCAGTTCCAGTCGTGGCGCGTGGGACGGATACCGTTCAGGGCCCAGTTGCCGACCAAGTGGTACTTCCAGCGCACGGGATCGTGCAGGGTATGCACCCGGGCATTGCGCCAGTGCCGGTCAAAGTTGTGCTGCAGCAACGAGGAGCGGGTCCCGCCCAGTTCGAACAGGCGATTGCTGGCCTCGATCGACACCTCCGTGGTCAGCACCTTGGCCTTGGCCACCGCCACCGAGGCAGCGGCGACGTTGTCTTCGTTCGGCGCAGGCTTGGCGGCATCCAGCACCTTGCCGGCGCGCTCGAGCAGGGCCTCGGCGGCCTCCTGGCGGATCTCCAGGGAGCCGATCTGAATGATGGTGAGCGGATCCTCGCTGGCCTTTTCAACACCGGCATCGATCCACGGACGGGCATGGTCGCGTACGAAGGCAATGGTGTCGTCCAGCGCCGCGCGGCCGATACCGGCGTCAATCGCCGCAGTGGTCAGTTGGGCGAAGGGTCCGGCGAGGGTAGGGTGCTCGTAGGAGCGGTAGCTGGGGAACAGGTTGAATGCGGGCACGCGCAATCCGTCCAGCAGCACGGTGCCGCTGGAGGTGGTGCGCTGGCCCATGCTGTTCCAGTCGTCGACGACCACCAGCCCAGGAGTGCCACGTGGCACAAAGGCCAGTTGCGCCCGGTCCAGTTCGTCCAGGGCCAGGACGCCGATCCAGTGGGCATAGAGCGAGCCGGTGCAGTAGCCCTTGCGGCCGTCGATGCGGTAGCCGTCGGCTTCGGCAACCAGGCGGGTCCGGATGTCCTGGACGGTCTTGCCACCGGTTTCCGACAGTGCATTGGCAAAACGATGGCCTTTGAGCACCAAGTCGAAGAAGAAGCGCCGCTGCTCTTCGGTGCCTTGCAGGCGGATGTCTTCTAGCAGGCAGTAGTGGTTTTGTGGAATCTGGCCAAGCGAAGGGTCGGCGGCCGAGACGATGGCGATCACCTGCGCCAGGGTGGCGAAGGACACTTCGGCACCTCCGTAGGCACGTGGCACGGTGATGCCCCACAGACCGCTGTTGGAATAGGCATCGACCACATCGGCAGGGACTTCTCGGCGTCGGTCACGCTCGGCAGCGCCTTCGCGCAGCAGCGCGGCGATCTGGTGGGCAACGGCGATGGCTTCGGCATCGTCGCGGATGACATGGGCATCCGGCTGGCGGATGTCGTAGGAGGCTGAGACGGCAGGCGTGGACATGGGTTCCTCGGGAAACTGTGCGTGTACACAGCTCACCGGAGCAGAAACCGTGCCAGCGACTTTATTTGAATAAAATCAATGGCTTGAAATTGTTTTATGCGGGAGGTGTCGCCCTTTGGGCAATCAACTGTTGGCCAGGTGTTGCTGGTCAGACAGTTGCCAGGGAAACATGTCGCCGTACATGCCGACCCGCGTTGCAGCCTCGCTTGCCTACAACATTCATCCCCTCGGGTCTGTGTAAGGGTTATGTAAAAAACCGTTTAAGAATTGTGAACAACTGTATTCTGAAAAGACCTACACCATTGGCCAGACCCATGAACCAACTTCCGTCGCAGTCAGAGGCTGCACGCGGGGCGTTCTCCAGCTTTGAGGCGTGTCGCAATACCCAGAAAGGCCCTGTGGTGATCCTGGCGTCAGGTGCGTCAGCGAAAGATTTTCCGCTCGAAGATTTTGCCAGCGTCCCGATCATCGCCATGAATGGCTCCATTTCGATGCTGGTGGGCACGGATGTGCGTCCGTTCTTCTACATTTGCACCGACAAGGATTTCTGCAACCAGCAACCCGAGCTTTTTGCCACGGCATTGCACACCAGTCCGCGACTGGCGCTGTGGCCGGAGCAGTTCGATCTGTTCGACCTGCCTGAGGACACCGAGCGCTACCCGCTGCTCAAGGCCCTGGACCCGACGTTCAGCGAATGGCTGGGGCTCGGCGATGGACGCTATGCGCGAAACCGCACGCTGTGGAGCAAGCGGGCGCGTTCGATCGGTTTCAGCAGGAACCTGTCGTACGGGTTCTTCGATGCCCGGACCGTGGCATTTGTGGCCCTGCAACTGGCCTACCACCTGGGCTTCGATGATGTGCTACTGGTCGGCGTGGATCTGAACCAGTCGGCAGGGCGCTTTTATGAGACCAACGGCGGCAAGCGCTCGCCCTGCGGCCTCGACCAGCATTGGGAAAGTCGTATCCTGCCGTCACTGACTCTGATGGCGCACCAAGTGGTGGGTGAGCGCTTCCGCGTTCATAACCTCTCGACCCGCTCACGCATCCCCCCGGCATTGATCCCCAGGATCGACCTGCAGCAGGCCCGCGCCCTCGCGGCGCGAGCGACGGCCGTGGTGTGAGCATTGCACGTCAAGAAAGCGGATGCAGCACGATCGCGCGATAGGTAGAGTGCCGGGGGTCGCCAGCCAGCATCAGGAGTTGCCTGTGTCCAGCGCTTTCACCCTCATGTCATCGCCAGTCGGCACCCTGACACTGGTCGCCCGTGGCGAGTGCCTGGCCGCCGTGCTATGGGAAGAGGAGCGTGCCAACCGGGTGCGCCTTGGCGAACTGCACCGTGATGACCAGGCGCCCGTACTGCGGGAAGCTGCCCGTCAGTTAGGCGAGTATTTCGCCGGCCAGCGGCAGCGCTTCGAGCTACCGCTGGACTTCGATGGCACTGAATTCCAGCGCCAGGTCTGGGCGGCGCTGCTGACCATTCCTTTCGGCCAGACTCGCAGCTACAGCGATATCGCCCAACAGATCGGCAACCCCACGGCAGTGCGTGCGGTAGGGGCAGCCAATGGGCGCAACCCGATCTCGATCATCGCACCCTGCCATCGGGTGATCGGTGCCTCGGGCAGCCTGACTGGCTTTGCTGGCGGGTTGCCGGCAAAGCAGTATCTGCTGGCGCTCGAGGGCAGGCAGAGCCTGTCGCTGTTCTGAGCGCTCAGCTCAACCACCACGCCAATGCGCACAGCACCAGTGCGAGCACCGAGCCTGCGAACAGGCTGTAGTGCCGCTGCGCCCGTCGGGCATGGCGTTCGACCTCACGCAGGTACTGGCCGGGTGTCGGTGCATCCGGGCGATGGCGCAACCCTTCGGCGATGTCTGCCAGCCTGCCGCGAATCAGCAAGCCAACCAGGTAGTAGCAGGAGGCATAGCTGGCGAATGCCAGCAGCAGGTACTTCACGGGGATCCTTCCTTGGGTGATACAAAGGGAGAGGATACCCTCAGCCGCTCGCCGTTAACCAGCAAAACTCAGGACGCCGGCCGTGCAGCGAAACGCTGGCGGAACCAGTCATCGAGCATGGCCTTCTCGGCATACAGGCGATCGCTGCTGCCCACGCGGCCTGGGCGGCTCAGGTACATCTTGTCGCTGACGCGTTCCTCGGCCTTGCGCTCGGGCTGACCGGGTTGAACGAGGGTGTAGCTGAGGTCGATGGTCGGCCAGGTGATTTCGCGCATGAAACGTACGTTGTAGGCCTGACTGTTCCAGGGTTCGTAGCGGCCGGCCAGGTCGATGTCGTGGATGTCGATGTGTACTCGCTGACCGGGCTGAAGGTAGCGCTGGCCAAGTTTTTCCAGGTGCCGGGTGAGTGCCTTCATCACTTCTGGGTCGGCGCCGCGCTCATAGCCGGGGCTGTTCAGGCTGGCATCGCGGAATTTTTCCGGGTGATCGAAGCTGACCTGGACCTGCGCGGGCGGGATGCCTTGTGCCATGCTGTCGTATGCCAGCACCATCAGTGCAGCACAGGCTAGGGTAGAGCGCATGATGCACCTCCGCGACGGGCTCGTTGGCTCTCCATTCTACGCCTGGCGCCGGCGACACAGCAGAGGAATGATGTAATGGCGCGTTTTCGGCAGCTAGCTGCCAACGACAAAGGGCGCGACTTGGCGGTCGGCGATATCCACGGGCACTTCCAACGCCTGCAGGCCGCGCTCGAGCAGGCGGCATTCGATCCGGAGGTTGATCGGCTGTTCAGTGTCGGTGACCTGATCGACCGGGGCCCGGCCAGCGAAGACGCCCTGAACTGGCTGGCACAACCCTGGTTTCATGCCGTGCAGGGCAATCACGAAGCATTGGCCATCAGCCGATATCGCGGTGGCCGTGTGGATCTGGACATGTACCGTGCGGCTGGCGGGGGCTGGTTTCTCGATTTGCCCAAGGCTGAGCAGGCGCGCTTCGTCGAGCAGTTCGAACGTCTGCCGGTCGCGCTCGAAGTACAGACTGCCCACGGGTTGGTCGGCATGCTGCATGCAGACAGTCCGTTCGCCGACTGGGCTGAGCTGCGCGCCTGCCTGCAGACGAGGGACGACCCTGCCGTGCGCGAGGTCTGCCAATGGTCGCGCCGGCGCCTGAAGAGCGGCGATAGCCAACCCATCCAAGGGCTGCGTGCGCTGCTGGTCGGCCACACCCCGGTGCTCACGCACAAGGTATTGGGCAACGTGTGGCACCTGGATACCGGTGGCTGGAGCAGCGGTTTTTTCAGCCTGCTGGATATCGGCACGCTGACGCTGATCAACGAGTGACACATCTGCGACCTACCCAAAAACGACCACCCACACATTCGGGGTATGTCTGCAGCCAGCCAGACCTCCCATAGTGACCCCATCGGCTCAATCCGGAGCAGTCACACGATGGAGTTGCTATGCGCAAGGCACTGAAGGTGATTGGCGGTCTGCTGCTGGTGTCCTCGACGGCACTGGTGCAGGCAGCGGCAGAGGGGGACAGCAGCAACACGCTCAGGCTGTACAACTGGACTGACTACATTGGTGAAACCACCCTGGCCGACTTCGAAAAGGCCACCGGTATCAAAGTGGTTTACGACACCTTCGATGGCTATGAAACGGTCCAGACCAAACTGCTCACCGGCCGCTCCGGCTACGACCTGGTCATGCTCAATGCGTCGCTGGTACCGCCGCTGATCCAGGCCGGCGTGTTCCAGGCCCTGGACAAACAGCAACTGCCCAGTTGGCACAACCTCGACGAGCAGGTGGTCAGCAACCTGCAAGGTTACGACCCTGGCCTGAAGTACTCGGCGCCCTACACCTGGGGCAGCTCCGGCGTTACCTATAACGTCGACAAGATCAAGGCGCGCATGCCCGACGCACCGATCGGCTCGCTGGCCATGCTATTCGACCCGGCCATTGTTTCGCGCTTCGCCGATTGCGGCGTGACCCTGATGGACGCCCCCACCGAAGTGATTCCACTGGCCCTGCAGTACCTGGGCAAGGATCCGCGCAGCGCCGCACCGGCGGACCTCAAGGCTGCCGAACAGCTGCTGCTGGGCATCCGCCCCTATATCCGCAAGTTCGACTCGGTCAACTACCTGACCAGCCTGCCCAACGGCGATGTGTGCCTGGCCCTGACCTGGTCGGGCGACTACGCCACCGCCCAGGCGCGTGCGGTGGAGGCGAAGAAGGCTATCAAGCTGGCGTTCTTCATTCCCAAGGAAGGCTCGCTGATCTGGTTCGACAACCTCTACATCCCCAAAGATGCGCCGCACGTCAGCAACGCCCATCGCTTCATCGAGTTCCTGCTGCAGCCACAGACCATGGCCAAGGTGACCAACTTTATCCACTACGCCAACAGCAATGCTGCGGCCACCGCTCTGGTACAGGCCGATATCCGCCAGGACCCGGCGATCTACCCGGATGCCCAGACCCGCGAACGGCTGTTCGCGCAAAAGACCCAGACGCCCAAGGACATGCGTGCGATCACGCGGGTCTGGAGCACGGTCAAGACCGGTTTCTGAACACTTTCGAACGATCCTCGCCAAGGAGCTGCCCATGGCCACTTCAAGCAACGCATTCGCTATCGCCCACGATCCATTGGTGGAAGCCGACAAAGCCCATTACATGCACGGTTACCACATGTTCGACGATCATCGCGAACAGGGCGCGCTGAACATCATCGAAGGCGAAGGCGCCTATATCCGCGACACCCAAGGCAACCGCTTCCTCGATGCCGTTGGCGGCATGTGGTGCACCAACATTGGCCTGGGGCGCGAGGAAATGGCCTTGGCCATTGCCGACCAGGTGCGCAAGCTGGCCTATTCGAACCCGTTCTCGGACATGGCCAACGATGTGGCCATCGAGCTGTGCCGCAAGCTCGCGCAACTGGCGCCGGGCGACCTGGACCATGTCTTCCTCACCACAGGTGGGTCCACTGCCGTGGACACCGCCTACCGACTGATCCAGTACTACCAGAACTGCCGCGGCAAGCCTGGCAAGAAACACATCATCGCCCGCTACAACGCCTACCACGGCTCGACCACCCTGACCATGCAGATCGGCAACAAGGCTGCCGACCGGGTGCCTGAGTTCGACTATGCCCACGACCTGATCCACCACATCTCCAACCCCAACCCGTACCGCGCCCCGGACAACATGGACGAAGCCGAATTCCTCGACTTTCTGGTCGCCGAGTTCGAAGACAAGATTCTCTCCTTGGGGGCCGACAACGTCGCAGCCTTCTTCGCCGAACCCATCATGGGCTCGGGCGGGGTGATCATCCCGCCCAAGGGGTACTTCGCGCGCATGTGGCAGCTGTGCCAGACCTACGACATCCTGTTCGTCGCCGACGAAGTAGTGACCTCGTTCGGACGCCTGGGCACCTTCTTCGCCAGCGAAGAGCTGTTCGGTGTCACCCCGGATATCATCACCACGGCCAAGGGCCTGACGTCCGCCTACCTGCCGCTGGGTGCGTGCATCTTCTCCGAGCGTATCTGGCAGGTGATCGCCGAGCCGGGCAAGGGCCGTTGCTTCACCCACGGGTTCACCTACAGCGGCCATCCGGTGTGCTGTACTGCGGCGCTGAAGAACATCGAGATCATCGAGCGGGAAAGCTTGCTGGAACACGTCAAGGATGTTGGCGGCTACCTGGAACAACGCCTGCAGAGCCTGCGCGAGCTACCGCTGGTGGGCGATGTGCGCTGCATGAAGCTGATGGCCTGCGTCGAGTTCGTCGCCGACAAGGCGAGCAAGGCACTGTTCGACGATGCGATCAACATCGGTGAGCGCATCCACAGCAAGGCCCAGGCCAGGGGGTTGCTGGTGCGGCCGATCATGCACCTGAACGTGATGTCGCCGCCGCTGATCGTCACCCGCGCCCAGGTCGACGAGATCGTCGAGACCCTGCGCCAGTGCATCCTCGAAACCGCGCGCGAGCTCACGGCGCAAGGGTTGTACCAGGGGCGATGAGCAGCCTGCAGCGGGCTGTGCGTGGGCATGTCCGGCAGGCTAGACTGCCGGGCATGACCCAGGCCTCTCCCGACACACCGCTTACCCTCACTCTCGGCGCGCTGCAACAGTGGCATGCGGCGCTACAAAGTGCGTTGGCCCATAGTGAATCACCGCAGGCCCTGCAGCATCTGGCCAAGGCGCTGGGCCAACTGGTGGCGGTCGAGTCGATGATGATCAGTGTCGAGAGCCAGGGGCAGGCGCCACGCCTGTTGTACCAGCAGGGTATTCCCGATGCCCATCGCGACGCGGTGCTCAACCGCTATTTTGCAGCCGGCTACCTGCTTGATCCTTTCTGCCTTGCGGTACAGAGCGGGCTGGCCGAAGGTTTCTATCACCTGCAGGACATCGCACCAGACAACTTCTTCGACAGTGACTACTACAAGGCTTACTACCTGGGCACTGGCTGCAGCGAAGACAGCTACTACATCGTCGACCTCAGCGATGGCCGCAAACTCTCCCTCAGCCTGTTCCAAGGTTGCAGCGGTACGCGACTGAGCGCGCAACAGATCGACCTGTTGCGTGCGGTCGAACCGATGGTGCGCGAACTGCTGGGCCGCTATGCACGGCACATTCTCGAGCCCGGTTCCGCGCCGCTGGAGCATGCAAGTCTGCAAGCTGCGTTCGACAGCTTCGGTTGCCAGGTACTGACTGATCGCGAGCGGGAAGTCGCGCACATGATCCTGCGTGGGCATTCGGTGAAGTCCACGGCGCAGGACCTCGGCATTTCGCCGGAAACCGTACGCATGCATCGCAAGAATCTCTATCTGAAGCTGGGCATCAATTCGCAATCGGAGCTGTTTGCGCGCTTCATCGACTGGCTGCGCCAGGGCTAGGGCCAGCCTGAGCTCCTGATTCCTGCGAGCTCGATCTACTTCTCAACACATTTATTACAGAGCCTAAGAATCCACTGGGAAAAGCTGAGTTTTTAGTATGTAATTACGGGCTACATACCACGTTACGAAATCCAGGAGCGAACATGGCCCGCGGCGGCATAGACAAGGCGGCAGTGCAGCAGGCGCGACAGGCGCTGATCGCCCGGGGCGAGCATCCGAGTATCGATGCAGTACGTATCGAGTTGGGTAATACCGGTTCGAAAACCACCATTCATCGCTACATGCGTGAGCTCGAAGCGCTGCAACCGCTGGCTGACAAGCGTTCACCGGCCCTCAGCGACACGCTGGGGCGTTTCGTCGGCCAACTGGCCGAGCAGTTGCGCGAGGAAGCAGAGGCCCGTATTCGCGACGCGCAGGCGGTGTTCGATGAACAGCGCGGCCAATTGCAGGTGCAGTTGCAACTTGCCCAGCAAGCACTCGCGGCTGCTCACCAGCAACAACAGATTCAGGCCAGCGCCCTTGCGGCCGAGTCGGAAAAGCTCGAGACAGCGCTGAGCACTCTGCAGGCCGAGCAACTGCGCAGCGCCAGCCTCAACCAGTCCCTGCGCGAACTGCGGCTCAGGCTGACCGACAAGGACGAGCAGTTGCAGCAGTCGCAAGGGGAATTGCGTCAGTTGCAGCAGGACGCGATCGCCCGCCAGGAAGAACTGACACACCTGCACCGTGAGAATGAGCGCCTGCTGACCGAAAACCGACAGGCCAGCGCCCAGCACAAACAACTCGACGAACAATTGGAGCAGCGCGATGCCCAGGTTCAAGGGCTGCGCTCGATCCTGGCCCAGGCGCAGGGGGCGAGCGAGGAGGTACGTCGGCAGTTGGACAGCGAGCGTCAGGCGCTGGTGAGTCAGCGTGACATCTGCGCCGAACAGATGCGCCTGATCGAGCGCCTGCAGGATCGTCTGACACTTAGCGAGGCGCGCTGTGCGCAGCTCGAGACCTTCCAGGCAAAGGGCGCGTAGATAAATCAAACTTCGCCAGACCCGCGCTTTCTTCTGTAGACACCGTTACGGAGAACGCACTATGAGCGAACAGAAACGTCCCCACCCTGCGCAAGGGCCTCACTCCTCCGACAAGGCGTCCAGCAAGCAGGACCTGGATTTTGATCCGGATTCCCCTGACCTGGAGGATCCGCAAGTCGATCCGCAAGGTCCGGCAAAGCCACCTCGCGATCACGAAAAGAAAGGTAAGTAACCGAGGCATGATCCCCCGGGCGTGCGCACGCGGCAGCAAGTGCCGCGCCCGCAGCCCGAGGGTTCAGCTGTCGAGCTGACGCGCCGCGTCTACGCCGGCACTGGACAACTTGATTGGATAACGCACGCTGATCTGGTGATCGGCATCGACATTGACGCTGCCATCATGGATCAAGCCGGCCTCCTGAAGCGTCTTGAGCATGCCGGCCACGGCCTTTTCGCCGCGGTAGTTGTCCAGTACTTCCTTACCCAGACCTTCAGGATGGGCATGCAGTAGCCGAGTCAGTACTTCGGCGCGCAGAGCATCATTACTCATATCAAGCCTCTCTGATTACCTGTGGATCACTTGCCGTGCTTGGCCTGAAGCTGTTTGGCATGCTCCAGGTGCTTCTCGAGGGTGGGCAGGGTTTCGCTGGCGAAGGCCTTGAGCTCCGGCTTGTCGGACGATGCGGCTTCCTTCTTGAACAGCTCCACGGCTTTCTCGTGGGCATCGACCTGATTGTTGACATAGGACTTGTCGAACGACTCGTCGCGCCATTCCAGGATCATCTTCTTGACCTTGTCGGTGAGCGCAGCCTCGTCAGGCACGCTGATATCCAGCTTGCGGGCGATGTCACCGAGTTTCTGGTTGGCCTGGGTGTGATCGGTGACCATCTGCTGGGCGAAGGTCTTGATCTCGGCGTCCTTGCTCTTTTCCAGCGCCAGGTTGCCGGTTACGACTTCAGCGATACCGGCCTCGGTCGCGGCATCGACGAAGTCGTCGGATGAAGCGGCCATCACCTGCATCGAGGCAAGGCCCATGGCCATGCACAGACCGGCTCGCTTGAGGAACAGAGTATTCATGTGTCTCTCCTTGTCCGTGGTCGCGACATCGGTGTCGCAGACGGTTGAGCATCGATCGGCGGCGAAAGTTTGAAATTTCTCACCGGCGTCATGCTCGACGGGAGGGGAAGGGGGTTGCAAGTAAATTGTTATAACGTAACATTTGCGTGAATCAGCTTGCCTCAGGAAACGTACCGTGATCCGCAGAAACCCTTCCGGCCACCTCCCGCAAATCGCCGAATCGGCCTACATCGACAAGACCGCGATCATCTGCGGCAAGGTCATCATCAAGGACAATGTGTTCGTCGGCCCCTACGCGGTCATTCGCGCCGACGAGGTGGACGGCACCGGTGACATGGAGCCGATCGTCATTGGTGCCAACTCCAACATTCAGGATGGCGTGGTCATCCACTCCAAATCCGGCGCGGCGGTGAGTATCGGTGAATACACCTCCATCGCCCACCGCTCCATCGTGCATGGCCCCTGCGTGGTCGGCGATCGGGTGTTCATCGGTTTCAACAGCGTGCTGTTCAATTGCCGCGTGGGTGATGGCAGCGTCGTGCGTCACAACTCGGTGGTCGATGGTCGCGACCTGCCGGAGCGCTTTTACGTACCGCCCACCGAACATATCGGCCCACACACCGATCTTGACCGTTACCCACCGGTCAGTGTGTCGGCCTCGGAGTTTTCCGAGGATGTCGCCCGCACCAACATCGACCTGGTCCAGGGCTACAAGGCCCTGCAGAACGAGTTCTGATCATGGCCGACTTGCTGATACGCAACGCACGACTGGTCAACGAAGGGCGCGAGTTCGAGGCTGACCTGCTGGTCGCCCGCGGGCGTATCGACAAGATCGCCGCGAGCATCGAAGGCGTGCGCGCTAAAGTCGAGATCGATGCGCAAGGGCAGTGGTTGGTGCCGGGAATGATCGATGACCAGGTGCACTTTCGTGAACCCGGGGCAGAGCACAAGGGGAACATTGCCAGTGAGTCGCGGGCTGCGGTGGCGGGCGGCATCACCAGTTTCATGGACATGCCCAACACCGACCCGCCAACCCTCACCACTGCGGCGCTGGCCGACAAGAAACGTCGCGCGGCGGCCAGCTCGCAGGCCAACTACGGCTTTCACTTCGGCGTCAGTCGCGACAACCTGGACACCATCGCCGCGCTCGACCCGCGTGAAGTCGCCGGGGTCAAGGTGTTCATGGGCGCGTCCACCGGCAACATGCTGGTGGACGACCCGCAGGTGCTCGAGCGGCTGTTCATCTATTGCCCGACCATCCTGCTGGCCCACTGCGAACACACCCCGAGCATCCTGGCCAACGAGACGCTGTGGCGGGAGCGCCATGGCGAATTCATTCCTGCGGCCGCTCATCCGCTGATTCGCGATGCCGATGCCTGCTATCGCTCCTCGTCACTGGCCGTGGACATGGCCAGGCGTTTCGGCACGCGCCTGCATGTGCTGCATCTGACCACCGCGCGAGAACTGGCACTGTTCGCCCCAGGTCCCGTACACAACAAGCACATTACCGCCGAGGTCTGCGTACATCACCTGCTGTTCGACGACAGCGACTACGCGCAACTCGGCCATCTGATCAAGTGCAACCCGGCCATCAAGACCCGTGCCGACCGCGATGCACTGCGCCAGGCACTGGCCGGCGACGTGATCGACGTGATCGGCACCGATCATGCGCCGCACACGCTCGAGGAAAAACGCCGAGTCTATGGCCGCGCGCCCTCGGGCCTGCCACTGGTTCAGCATGCCTTGCCAGCTGCGCTGGAGCTGGTCGGCGAGGGCGTGCTGAGCCTGACCCAGGTAGTCGACAAGACCAGCCACGCCGTGGCCCGCCTGTTCGCCATCCGCGAGCGCGGTTTTCTGCGCGAAGGCTACTGGGCCGACCTGGCGCTGGTCGAGCGCCTGGCGCAACCGCGCCAGGTCGCCGACGACCCGATCCTGGCCCGCTGTGGCTGGACACCCTTTCAGCATCGACACCTGCGGCATGTGGTGCGCACCACCGTGGTATCCGGCCAGCTCGCCTGGCATCAGGGCCAGGTGCAGCCACGCTGCCAGGGCCTGCCGCTGATGTTCGATCGATGACCCTTTATTGCACGAGTGTGCCCCATGACTGAAGAAGACTTGCTCGGCCAGCCGGCCGAGGCTTACATGAACGAACCCCAGCGCCAGTACTTTCGTAACCTGTTGCTGGGGCAGCGGGTGGAGTTGCAGGAGCGTATAGAGCAGGATTTCCAGGCGCTGCGCGAGCAGGAAGTGCACAGCGATCCGGCCGACCTGGGCAGTGCCGAGGAGGAGCGGCATTGGCAGTTGCGCACCCTTGAGCGGGAAAAGCGCCTGCTGGACAAGATCGACCAGGCGCTCGAGCGCCTGGCCAAGGGGGATTATGGCTGGTGCGAAGAGACCGGCGAGCCGATCGGTCTGCGCCGCCTGCTGCTGCGTCCGACCGCGACCCTGTGCATCGAGGCCAAGGAGCGGCAGGAACTCAGAGAGCGGCATTTGCGCGACGATGCTTAATCGACTTCTACCGCTTGGGCATGGAGTTGCCAGCGTACCGAGCTGACGCCTTTCTCCAGGCTCACTCGGCTGACCAGGCGTTCGAGTTGTGTGGGCGCCTGTGGGGTGCCCAGCAGTTCGGCGCGTACTTCCAGGCGCAGCGGGTCGTGAAGGTCTTCGCTGTGCAGCGACTGCAGGCGCAGGCCTGGGTCACTGAGGCTGTGCAGCATCAGGCTGCGTACCTGGATCTCGTCTTCGGCCCGGCAGACGATGCGCACCTCGAAGCGTTGCTCGACTTCACTGGCGGGCACCACTTCCTGACGGTCCAGGCGCTGGGCGATGTCGCGCAACAGGATGTTGGCACACAGCACCACCAGGCTGCCCAGAGTGGCCTCCAGCAACAGCCCCAAGCTGCACAGCACACCAATGGCCGCGGTGCACCAGAGCGTGGCGGCCGTGTTCAGGCCGCGCACGTTGAAACCATCACGCATGATCACGCCACCGCCGAGAAAGCCGATCCCGGACACGACATACGCGGCGATGCGGGAGGCGTCGCTGGGTTCCATGCCGGGTACCGCCTGGGTCATCAGCACGAACAGGCAGGCACCGGTGCTGACCAGCGCATTGGTGCGAAGGCCGGTCAGGCGCTGGCGCAGTTGACGTTCGGCGCCGATCAGGGCGCCGAGTACGAGGGCCACGCTGACGCGCAGCAGAAATACTTTCCAATCCATAGCAAACCTCTTTCCACGGGCAATGGCCCGCGCATACGCCACTGGCAAGCGTGACGCCGATGAAATGAATGAGCGCGCAGGACCACGACACTCGCCGGCATGAGCTGGCTGAGCGGGAAAGAAGAGGGGAGATCTGCCTTTGCAGGCGAGATGGACCGCCGTCTACCGTATTCGGCAAGACAGCGGCAGGAATGCTGCCGGACTAGCTTGCCGTGTGGACCTGTCGCAATCGACTGGGGCTACTGTCCAATGCAGGACTCCTGTAGGGGATGCATAAGTGCGACGCGGACCTTACGCCTGCAGTTGCGCAGAATCAAGGCCGAATTCATGACAATTGCTTCATTGCCGAAACCTCCTACCGTTTCCGATGCGTTCGTCAGCGGTGGTAACCTTGGCGCCTTTAACTATCTACGCCGGACTGTCCCATGCTGTTCAACATCGCCGTGCTGCTCGCCACGTTGGTGGCCATGGAGGGTGTCGGCACGCTGGCCCACAAGTACGTCATGCACGGCTGGGGCTGGTGGCTGCATCGCTCGCACCATGAGCCGCACCTGGGTGTGCTCGAGACCAATGACCTCTACCTGGTGGCGCTGGCCCTGATCGCTGCTGGCCTGATAGCGCTGGGCAAGGCCGGCTACGCGCCCCTGCAGTGGGTCGGCGCAGGTGTGGCGGGCTATGGAGTGCTGTACGTGCTGGCCCACGACGGTTTCTTCCATCGGCACTGGCCGCGTAAACCCAAACCCATGCAGCGCTACCTCAAACGCCTGTACCGGGCGCACCGGCTTCATCACGCGGTGAAAGGGCGCGAGGGTAGCGTGTCGTTCGGCTTTTTCTACGCGCCACCGCTGCGCGAGCTCAAGCGCCAGTTGCGCGCGCGGCGAGGTGATTGAGTCGCGCAGGATTCAATTCGCGGTTTCCTGCGCGGCAATGGCCTCTTTGTGTCCCCGACTCACCCACCAGCCAAAGGCGGCGGCCGTGAAGAACATGATCAGGCTGTAGATCGCTGCCGGCACGGCCATGGTGGCGTTGTTCAGCAGGCTGGGGCTCAGCGCCAGCGCGATGGCCAAAGTGCCATTGTGAATGCCGATCTCCATGCCGATGGCAATTGCCTGGCGTTTCGGGATGCGCAACAGGCGCGGCACCCAATACCCCAGCCCCAGGCTGATCACGTTGAACAGCAGCGCGGCGACCCCCACCACCGGCGCGTACTCCACCACCGTCTGCCAGTCCTTGGCCAGTGCCAGGACGATGGTGAAGGCCAGGAACAACGCCGCCACCAGCTTCATCGGCTTCTCCATCCGCGCGGCAAAGCTCGGTGCGTAGCGGCGGATCAGCATGCCCAGGCCCACAGGCAGCAAGACGATGGCGAAGACCTGCATGACCTTGGCGAATTGCAGCGGAATGGCCTGGTCCGACTCCATGAAGTAGATCAGCGACAGGTTGACCAGCAGTGGCATGGTGAGGATGGCGATCAGCGAGTTGACCGCCGTCAGCGTGATGTTCAGTGCCACGTCGCCATGTGCCAGGTGGCTGAACAGGTTCGCGGTAGTCCCGCCCGGCGATGCGGCCAAGAGCATCAGGCCCACTGCCAGCGCGGCCTCCAGGCCAAACCCGTTGGCGATCAGGAAGCAGATGAACGGCAGCAACAGGATCTGACAGGCCAGGCCGACCAGCACGGGCTTGGGATACTTCACCACTCGGGCGAAGTCGGCGAGGGTCAGCGACAACCCCAGGCCCAGCATGATGATGCCCAGGGCAATGGGCAGGAAGGCAGTCAGCAAGGGGGAGGCGGTCATCGGCATGCTCGTGGGCGAGGGATTCCGGAGAGTGTAGGCAGGCTCCGTCGATCAGCTAATCGCAAAGTACCAGCCTTTGGTAACTGATTATTTCCGGATGAGCCGCACCTCGCCGCGACCTGACGCGTTGCGATGGGCTGCCGAGCACAGTAGGATTCGCGCTTTTGCCGAAGGATTAGCTCGTCATGTCGTTCCAGCAAGGTCTGCTCGCCACTCCGGTGCCGGCCCACGCCCGTCACCTGTTCTTTGCCCTGCATACGGGGGAGGCGTTGCCTGCCGTTCTGGATGCCTTGTTGCAGCAAGTCGACGGCCACAGCCTGATCCTGGCCGTCGGCGCGCCGCTGGCCAAGGCACTGGGGCGCGATGTCCCGGGCTTGCGCAGCTTCCCGCAGCTGGACGCGGCGGTCGAAAACCCGGCCACCCAGCATGCCCTGTGGCTCTGGTTGCGTGATGACGCGCGTGGTGATCTGTTCCTGCGTGCCCAAGCCCTGGAGCAGGCCCTGGCGCCGGCATTCACGCTGGTCGACAGTGTCGATGGTTTTCTGCACCACGGCGGACACGACCTGACCGGCTATGAAGACGGCACCGAAAACCCGCGGGACAACGATGCTGTCGACGCAGCCATCGTGGCGGGCGAGCAAGCGGGCCTGGCAGGTTCCAGTTTCGCTGCGTTCCAGCTGTGGAAACACGACCTCAACTACTTCAAGTCGCTGCCTCAGCCAGAGCAGGACGACATCATTGGCCGTCGCCTGAGCGACAACGAGGAACTGGAAGACGCGCCGGAGTCGGCCCACGTCAAGCGTACCGCGCAGGAAAGCTATGACCCCGCGGCCTTCATGGTGCGCCGTTCGGTGGCCTGGGCCGACAACCGTGGCGCAGGGCTGGCTTTCGTTGCTCTGGGCCGTTCGTTCGATGCCTTCGAAATCCAGCTGCGGCGCATGAGTGGCCTGGAAGATGGCGTGGTCGATGCCTTGTACCGCTTCAGCCGACCACTGACCGGCGGCTACTACTGGTGCCCGCCAATGGGAGCTGAAGGCCTGGACCTGCGCCTGTTGCTCGGTTAAATATCCCGATACAGAATCGCTGCGCATCGCGGGGTAGAGCGACTAGCCTTGAAGGTTTCCCCCTGTAACCGGGAGCCTCCTTCATGTACGCACGTCGCGATGTCCTGCGCGCCAGCGCCGCGCTTGGCGCGCTGGCCCTGAGCCCTTGGCTGCGCGCCGAGTCCGCCAGCGGCCTGCTGACCCGCAAGATCCCCTCCACCGGGGAGGCCTTGCCGGTCATCGGTGCCGGCACTTCCGGCAGTTTCGAGGTCCAGGCCGGCTCTGCCCAGTACCAACAGCTCAAGGCTGTGCTCGAGGCGTTCTTCAAAGGCGGCGGCAAGGTCATCGACACCTCGCCCAACTACGGCGGTGCCGACGCCATTCTCGGTCAGTTGCTGGAGGAGGGCGGCTGGCGCCGTCAGTGCTTCATCGCCACCAAGATCGCCGCCGACAGCCGCGACGCCGCCGAACGGCAATGGGCGCAAAGCCTCTCCAGCCTGCGCACCGACAAGGTCGACTTGCTGCAGATCCACAACCTGCGCGATTGGCAGACCCAGCTCCCCTATGCCCGGGAGTTGAAGCAGCAAGGCAAGACGCGCTATGTGGGCATCACTCACTATCTCAACAGCGGCCAGGATGAGGTGGCGCGCATCGTGCGCAGCGAGCCGCTGGATTTCATCCAGATCAACTACTCGGTGAACGCCCCGGATGCCGCGCGCGAGCTGCTGCCGCTGTGCCAGGACAAAGGCGTCGCGGTGCTGGTCAACCGTGCTTTCGACGACGGCCGGCTGTTCGCCCGGGTCAAAGGTCAGGCATTGCCGGGGTGGGCGGCCGAGGCGGGTATCGGCAGCTGGGCGCAGATGTTCCTGAAGTTCGCCATCAGTCATCCGGCGGTGACCACGGTAATTCCTGCGACCGGCCGACCGGACCGTCAGCTCGACCAGCTCAAGGCTGGCAGCGGGCCGCTGCTGAGCGAAGCCCAGCGCCAGGCGCTGATCAAGCAATTTGCCTGACGCCATGAATGGCTGGCGGCGGCGCCTGGACCAGAGCCTCAACATCCAGCCCGGCGAAGGCCCGGCAGTGGTCGCGGGTCTTGCGCTTTTCTACCTGCTGTTCACCGGTTATTTCATGCTGCGCCCGGTCCGCGAGACCATGGGCGTGGCCGGTGGCGTGGACAATCTGCAATGGCTGTTCACCGGTACCTTCATTGCCACCCTGGCCTGCCTGCCGCTATTCGGATGGCTTGCTTCACGGGTGAAGAGGCGACGCATCCTGCCGTGGACCTACGCCTTCTTCACCAGCAACCTGCTGTTGTTTGCTGTGCTCTTTGCCCGCGACCCAGACGACCTCTGGAATGCACGGGCTTTTTATATCTGGCTGTCGGTTTTCAACCTGCTGGCCATCTCCCTGGCCTGGAGCGTACTGGCAGACCTGTTTTCCAGCGAGCAGGGCAAGCGCCTGTTCGGCCTGCTCGCGGCGGGTGCAAGCCTTGGCGGCCTGAGCGGGCCGATTCTTGGCACGCTGCTGGTTTCTCCCCTCGGGCACGCTGGTTTGTTGGTGCTGGCGGGCGTCTGCCTGCTTGGCAGCACAGGCGCTGCGCTGTACCTGCAACACTGGCGTGAGCTGAATCCGCTGCCGACCAGCACCGCGCATCCGGCCTCGCGGCCGCTGGGCGGCAATCCGTTTTCCGGCGCCACCGCCGTGCTGCGGTCGCCTTACCTGTTGGGTATCGCGTTGTTCGTCGTACTGCTGGCCAGCGTCAGCACGTTCCTGTATTTCGAGCAGGCCCGTATCGTCAGCGAGACGTTCAGCGACCGGACACGCCAGACACAGGTCTTCGGCCTGATCGATACGGTCGTGCAAACCCTGGCGATACTCACCCAGGTCTTTCTCACCGGACGCCTGGCCCGGCGCCTGGGTGTCGGCGTGCTACTGGTCGGCGTGCCCCTGGTGATGGCGGTCGGTTTCCTATGGCTGGCGCTGGCGCCGGTATTTGCAGTGTTCGTCTTCGTGATGGTCATGCGTCGTGCGGGTGAGTACGCCCTGGTTCGCCCGGGGCGGGAGATGCTCTTTACCGTGTTGCCCGCCGAAGAGAAATACAAAGCCAAGAACTTCATCGACACCGTGGTCTACCGGGGTGGCGATGCCTTGAGCGGTTGGGTCAAGCGTGGCCTGGACCTGCTTGGCGAGCATCCGCAGCTGGCGATGTCGATCGGCGCCATCCTTGCGCTTGGCTGGGGGATTACAGGCGCCTGGTTGGGCCGTCGCCAGCGCAGCCTCGAAAACGCCCCCTGAGCGCAATGCACCTCGCGCCAAATACACCGCCCTGCACCTTTAGCGCCGCCGGTCTGGCGGCTCGGTAATAAACCGAATCCCCTGTTGCCGCTGAGCTCCGAACTTATGTACGGCAAACGCCCGTACATATCCCACAGCCACAAGAGGTGCAAGACCATGGCCAATAACCAGAACAAGACTGGCAGTCAGGGTGGTACCAAAAATCCTGGCAACTTCGCCAACGACCGGGAAAAAGCGTCTGAAGCCGGTCGCAAAGGTGGCCAGCAGTCCGGTGGCAACAAGCAGACCGACGACATGGGCCGCAAGGGCGGCCGTTCGTAAGTGATGCTGCGCGGTGCCGGGGTAACTCGGCACCGCAACAGAGGTAGACCAGGCGGCGGCCTGAAACCACCCAGCTTACAATCTTTAACACAAATATCAAATGAGACTAAATTGACTCATTAATGGTCGGTTAGTACCATTCGAGCCGTTTTTATCAAAGGCTCGGTGAGCAGAAATGAGCAATTTGCGTGCAACAGCATTGGCCAGCTGCCTGGCAGCCACCTTGGTACTGGCGGGCTGTGGGGGGGCTGAAGAACCTCAGGCCGGCGCCCAGAGCGCCTTACCCGTACAAACCCTGACCGTCGCCAGCGAGGCGCTGACCTTGAGTTCCACGTTGCCCGGCCGGGTGGAGCCGATGCGTGTCGCTGAAGTGCGCGCCCGGGTGGCCGGTATCGTCCTGCACAAGCGCTTCGAAGAAGGCGCCGACGTCAAAGCCGGCGATGTGCTTTTCCAGATCGACCCGGCGCCCTTCAAGGCTTCGCTGTCGCGTGCCGAGGGTGACCTGGCACGTGCCCAGGCGGTGCGTCAGGAAGCGCAGGCACGGGTCAAGCGCTACGCACCGCTGGTGAAGATCGAAGCGGTCAGCCAGCAGGACTTCGACACCGCCAGCGCCGACCTGCGTAGCGCGGAAGCGGCGATTCGTTCGGCCCAGGCCGATGTAGAAACGGCACGTCTCAACCTCGGCTACGCCACGGTCAAGGCGCCGATCTCCGGTCGTATCGGCCGCGCCCTGGTGACCGAAGGTGCGCTGGTCGGGCAGGGCGACGCGACACTGATGGCGCGTGTCCAGCAGCTCGATCCGATCTATGTCGACTTCACCCAGTCCGCCGCCGATGCCCTGCGTTTGCGCCAGGCCCTGAAGGACGGCGCACTGGCCAGCGGCAGCGATCAGCACCTCACGGCACGGGTCGAAGGCACCGATTACGAGCGCTCCGGGCAACTGGTCTTCACCGATGTCTCGGTCGATCGCGGCACCGGCCAGGTCACCCTGCGCGGACGCTTCGACAACGCTGACGGCATCCTGCTGCCAGGCATGTACGTGCGCGTACACACCCCACAAGGCACCGACAACCGCGCCATTCTCGTGCCGCAACGTGCGGTGCAGCGCGGCGCTGATGGCCAGGCACGGGTGATGTTGGTGGGTGCAGACGGCATGGCCGAGGCCCGGGGCGTGCAGACCGGCACCATGCATGGTTCGCGCTGGCTGATAACCGAGGGTTTGCAGCCGGGTGATCAGGTCATCGTCGGCAGCCCGGCGGGTCTGGCGCCAGGCATGCCGGTGGCAGTGTCGGCAACCCAGCAAGCCGCGGCGCGATAAGGCGAGGAAAGCACGATGTCCACGTTCTTCATCAATCGTCCGAACTTCGCCTGGGTCGTGGCGCTGTTCATCTCACTGGCCGGCCTGCTGGTGATTCCGTCATTGCCGGTTGCGCAATACCCCAGCGTCGCACCGCCGCAGATCACCATTACCGCCACCTATCCCGGGGCTTCGGCCAAGGTGCTGGTGGAGTCGGTCACCAGTGTCATCGAAGAGTCGCTCAACGGCGCCAAGAACCTGCTGTACTTCGAGTCGACCAACAACTCCAACGGCATCGCCGAGATCGTCGTCACCTTCGAGCCGGGCACCGAACCTGAGCTGGCCCAGGTCGACGTGCAGAACCGCCTGAAGAAAGCCGAGGCGCGGCTGCCGCAGGCGGTGACCACCCAAGGTGTCGAAGTCGAACAGACCAGCGCTGGCTTCCTGCTGATCTACGCCCTGAGCTACACCGACGCGGCCAGCCATGGCGACACCACCCAACTGGGCGATTATGCCGCGCGCAACATCAACAACGAGCTGCGACGCATCCCGGGGGTGGGCAAATTGCAGTTCTTCTCCTCGGAAGCGGCCATGCGCGTGTGGATCGATCCGCAGAAGCTGGTTGGCTACGGGCTGTCGATCGACGATGTCGGCAATGCCATCCGCGGTCAGAACGTGCAGGTGCCGGCCGGTGCCTTCGGCAGTGCGCCGGGTAGCAGCCAGCAAGAGCTGACCGCGACCCTGGCGGTGCATGGCACCCTGGACGATCCGCAGGCCTTCGGCCGTGTAGTGCTGCGCGCCAATCCCGATGGCTCGATGGTGCGCCTGGCCGATGTCGCACGGCTGGAGGTCGGCAGCGAAAGCTACAACTTCTCCTCGCGCCTCGATGGCAAGCCGGCGGTGGCCGGGGCGGTGCAATTGGCCCCCGGGGCCAACGCCCTGCAGACCGCGGCACGAGTCAAGGCGCGCCTGGCCGAGCTGTCCGAGTTCTTCCCCGAAGGTGTCGAATACTCTGTGCCCTACGACACCTCGCGTTTCGTCGACGTGGCCATCGAGAAAGTCATCCATACCCTGATCGAGGCGATGGTACTGGTGTTCCTGGTGATGTTCCTGTTCCTGCAGAACATCCGCTACACCTTGATCCCGTCGATCGTCGTGCCGGTTTGCCTGCTCGGCACCTTGCTCGTGATGAAGCTGCTCGGTTTCTCGGTGAACATGATGACCATGTTCGGCATGGTCCTGGCCATCGGCATCCTGGTCGACGATGCCATCGTCGTGGTGGAGAACGTCGAGCGGATCATGGCCGAGGAGGGCCTTGGGCCCAGGGAGGCGACGGTCAAGGCCATGGGTCAGGTGTCCGGCGCGATCATCGGTATCACGCTGGTACTGTCAGCGGTGTTTCTGCCGCTGGCGTTCATGTCCGGCTCGGTGGGGGTGATCTACCAGCAGTTCTCGCTGTCGCTGGCCGTGTCGATCCTGTTCTCGGGTTTCCTGGCGCTGACGTTCACCCCGGCGCTGTGCGCCACGCTGCTCAAGCCGGTGCCCCAGGGGCATCATGAGAAACGCGGTTTCTTTGGCGCATTCAACCGCGGCTTTGCCCGCCTGACCGCACGCTACTCTTCACTCAACAGCGCCTTCGTGGCGCGCGCCGGCCGCTTCATGCTGGTGTATGCGGGGATTCTTGTGGTGCTGGGGTACTTCTACCTGCGCCTGCCCGAATCGTTCGTGCCCGTGGAAGACCAGGGCTACGCCATTGTCGATGTGCAACTGCCGCCAGGCGCCAGCCGGGTGCGCACCGATGCCACGGGCCAGGCGCTGGAGCAGTTCCTGATGTCACGCGAGGCCATTGCTTCGGCGTTTCTGGTCAGCGGCTTCAGCTTCTCGGGCATGGGCGAGAACGCGGCGCTGGCATTCCCGACGTTCAAGGACTGGTCCGAGCGCAGCTCGCAACAGTCGGTGGATGCCGAAACCCAGGTCATCAACGCGCAGTTCGCGGCGCACGGTGACGGCAGCATCATGGCAGTGAACCCGCCACCGATCGATGGCCTGGGCAACTCTGGCGGGTTCGCCCTGCGGCTGCTCGACCGCGGCAACCTGGGGCGCGAAGCGTTGCTGGCCGCGCGTGACAAGATCTTGCAACAGGCCAACGGCAACCCGGCGATCCTCTACGCGATGATGGAAGGCCTGGCCGAGGCGCCGCAATTGCGGGTCGATATCGACCGTGAGAAGGCCCGCGCCCTGGGCGTGACCTTCGAGAGCATCAACAGCACCCTGTCGGCGGCGTTCGGTTCGCAGGTGATCAACGACTTTACCAACGCCGGACGTCAGCAGCGCGTGGTGGTCCAGGCCGAGCAAGGCGAGCGGATGACCCCGGAAGCGGTGCTGCGCCTGTATGCGCCGAACAACGAAGGGCAGCAGGTGCCGTTCAGCGCCTTCGTCACCACGCGCTGGGAAGAAGGCCCGGTGCAGATCGTGCGCTACAACGGCTACCCCTCGATCCGTATTGCAGGGGACGCGGCCCCAGGCTACAGCACCGGTCAAGCGATGGCCGAGATGGAGCATCTGGTCAGCGACCTGCCACCCGGCATCGGGTATGCCTGGACCGGGCTCTCGTATCAGGAAAAAGTCTCCAGCGGCCAGGCCAGCAGCCTGTTCGCGCTGGCCATCCTGGTGGTGTTCCTGCTGCTGGTGGCGTTGTACGAGAGCTGGTCGATCCCGCTGACCGTGATGCTGATCGTGCCGATCGGTGCCTTGGGCGCGGTATTGGCGGTGATGGTGGTCGGCCTGCCCAACGATGTCTACTTCAAGGTCGGCCTGATCACCATCATTGGCCTGGCAGCGAAGAACGCGATCCTGATCGTCGAGTTCGCCAAGGATCTGGTGGAGAAGGGCCACAGCCTGCGTGAAGCGGCCATCGAAGCTGCGCGCCTGCGTTTTCGACCGATCGTGATGACGTCGATGGCCTTCATCCTCGGCGTGGTACCGCTGGCTATCGCGTCCGGCGCCGGGGCTGCGAGTCAGCGGGCGATCGGCACCGGGGTGATCGGCGGCATGCTCAGCGCGACGTTGCTGGGGGTGGTGTTCGTGCCGATCTGTTTCGTCTGGGTGTTGTCGCTGCTCAAGCGCAGGGCCGGCAAGGCTGCTGCGCAACGTCCTGTCGAGGTGGTGGAGTGATGGTCATGGGTAAAGGAATCGCCCCCTTGGCGATGGCGTTGATGCTGGCAGGTTGTTCGATGGCGCCGCAGTACCAACGCCCCGAGGCGCCGATCCCGGCGCAATGGCACGACGGCGCGGCAGCTCAAGGGCAGAGCGTGGAGCAACTGGACTGGCAGGCGTTCGTGGTCGACCCGGGCCTGCGCCAGCTGATCAGCAGCGCTCTGGACAACAACCGCTCGCTGCGCCAGACCTTGCTCGATATCGAGCAGGCCCGTGCCCAGTACCGGATCCAGCGCGCCGATCGTGTACCGGGCTTGAATGCCGGCGCGTCGGGCAATCGCCAGCACCAACCAGCGAGCCTGGCGGCCGACGGACGCAGCGGTGTGGCCAGCACCTATCAGGTCGGCCTTGCCTTGCCCGAATACGAATTGGACCTGTTCGGTCGGGTCAAGAGCCTGAGCGATGCGGCACTGGAGCAGTACCTGGCCACGGAGGAGGCCGGTCGAGCCGCGCGCCTGGCGCTGATCGCCGAGGTCAGCCAGGCCTACCTCACCCTGGATGGCGCGCAGCGCCGCCTGGCCCTGACCCGCCAGACGCTGGCCAGCCGCGAGGACTCACTGGCTCTGGTCGGCCAACGTCGCGCTGCCGGTACTGCCACGGCACTGGACCATCAGGAAGCGCTGGGATTGGTCGAACAATCACGCGCGGAGCTTGAGAGCACCCAGCGCCAGCAGCGCCAGGCCTTCAATGCGCTGGTGCTGTTGGTCGGCAGTGCCGATGCGGCCAGGGACATACCGGTATCTGCCGGCCAAGCCCCTTGGGTGCTGCAGGACATCGCACCGGGTGCACCTTCGGCGCTGCTCGAACGGCGCCCTGACATTCTCGCTGCCGAGCACCGGCTGCGAGCCCGCAACGCCGATATCGGCGCGGCCCGCGCGGCGTTTTTCCCGAGGATCAGCCTCACCGGCAGCTTCGGTACCTCGAGCGCACAGATGTCGGGGCTGTTCGACGGTGGCTCGCGTAGCTGGAGCTTCATGCCACAACTGTCGTTGCCGCTGTTCGATGGCGGGCGCAACCGTGCCGGGCTGGATCTTGCGCAGGTACGCAAGGACTCGGCAGTGGCGGCCTACGAGGGCACAGTACAGACGGCATTTCGCGAAGTGGCCGATGCGCTTGCAGCCAGCGACACGCTGCGCCGAGAGGAAGCGGCGCGCAGCGCGCTGGTCGAGACCAGCCGGGCAACCCTGGAGCTGGCAAGGGCGCGTTATCAGGGCGGGATCGACAATCACCTGCGCTACCTGGATGCGCAGCGCAGCAGCTATGTGAACGAGTCGACGCTGATCGACGCCAGCACCCAGCGCCAGATTGCCCTGGTCGACCTGTTCCGTGCGCTGGGTGGGGGGTGGCCTGCGCCCAAGGGCTGAAGGGCTCCTTTGGTTGGACGATCCAACCGTTCGGCCCCTGGACCTTGTGTCCTGGGGCCTTTTTTTGCCAGTCCTCAGGCCTGGACCCTGGCCCCTTGCAGGAACAACTGCTCCAGTGCCTGCGCCGAATTGGCGCTGGCTGCACGGCCGCGCCGTTCGGCGTCGACCATGCCGAAGATCATGGTCAGGAACATCTCGGTGAATACCGCGGCGCTGATGTCGATGCGCAGCGTACCCATCTGCTGGGCGCGCAGGAAGAATGCATCCATGGCCTGGGTGTAGGTGTCCCAACGACGGTCATCGCCGTCGCCGAGCAAGGTGTCGGGGCGGTACTGGAACATCAGGAAGACCAGCATCTCGCGGTGCTTGAGATGCTCGGTGATCAGGTAGCGTATCGCCTGCAGCGGCTCGGCGTTGGCCAGGTCGGCTTCTTCGATGACCTGGTTCAGCACGCGCTCGCCGTGCTTCTCGAGCATGTCCACGAGATTGTCGCGGGTACCGCAGAAGCGGTGCAGGGTGGCCTTGCTGATGCCGGCGGTCTCGGCCAGCTCCTTGAGCGTGGCGCGCGGCTGGACGACGATGGCGTGGGCAAGTGCCTTGAGCAGGCGTTCGTCGTGGGGGGTGGGTTGCATCTGGGTTCCTCGCGTGGATCGCATGGAACCCATTGTGCAGAAAATACCGGGCTGTTCAATGTTTTCGAGATGAAAATGCCTCATGTGAGACTTTTCTGGCTCGAGCGATTGAAAAAGCCCGGGTCCAGGCTAGTGCGGCGCGCGCACGATGGTCTTGAGCAGGTCTTCCGGGCTGATGTGCCCAACCACCTGGCTCACCGCGCTGCCGGGGGTAGGCAGGTCGATGATGTGGCCTTTCATCCGACCGACCACGTGCATTTCGCACGGCTTGCAGTCGAATTTCAGGGTCAGCACTTCGTCGCCATGAATCAGCTGCATTGGCGCGACCTTGGTTCGTACACCGGTAACGCCCTTGGCCTGCTTGGGGCACAGGTTGAAGGAGAAGCGCAGGCAGTGCTTGGTGATCATCACCGGCACGTCGCCGTGTTCCTCATGAGCCTCGAACGCAGCATCGATCAACTTCACCCCATGGCGATGATAGAAGTCACGGGCTTTCTGGTTGTAGACGTTGGCCAGGAACGACAGGTGCGCTTCGGGATAGACCGGTGGCGGACTGGTCTCGGCCTTGCGGCTGCCGCGCGGGTGCGCCTTGACCCGCGCCTCGGTGAGCGCCTCGATAGCCTCACGGCGCAGGGCCTTGAGCTGAGAGTTGGGGATGAAATACGCCTGCGGGGCATCGAGCTCAATGGCCTCGGCGTGGTACTGGGTGGTACCCAGTTGGCCCAGCAGGTCGTGCAACTGATCCAGCGCCTGCTGCGGCTTGTTGGCTGCGCCGAACGGGCCGTCCAGGGCAACCTGCACGGTGATGCCTTCCTCGCTGGTGACGCTCAGCGCCAGGCGTTGCTCGGTCAGCACGGCCTGCCACTGAACCGCGACGCGACGCTCGGAGGAGGTGCGTTGCAGCGCCTGTTGCCAGTTATGGTCGAGGTTGCGTGACAGGGGGTGGTTCGGTCGCAGCTTGTGCAAGCCTTCGGGCATCTCGTTGGGCTCGACGCGATAACGGTAGCGTGTCTGGCCGTCTTCCTCGAACTCGCCACGCGGCTCGGCGATGTTGGCCCGGAAGCCCACCACTTCGCGCTTGACCAGCACGTTCAAACCGTCGCCGTTGGTCAGCGGCACCTCGGTCACCACCTCCAGGTCACGCTTGCCGACCTTTTCCACCACACCTACCGGCAAGCCGGTGAAGGTGGGCGAATCGAAGGCACCGATGTCGATCTTGCGGTCGCTGACGAAGTAGTCGGTGCTGCCGCGGTGGAAGGTCTTGTCTGGATCGGGTACGAAGAAGTGCTGGGTGCGACCGCTCGACGCGCGGGCCAGGTCCGGGCGATCTTCGAGAATCGCATCCAGCTCCTTGCGGTAGTGGGCGGTGATGTTCTTCACATAAGCCATGTCCTTGTAGCGCCCTTCGATCTTGAACGAGCGCACGCCAGCGTCGACCAGGTCGCGCAGGTTGGCGGTCTGGTTGTTGTCCTTCATCGACAGCAGGTGCTTTTCGAAAGCGACCACCCGGCCCTGGTCGTCCTTGAGGGTGTAGGGCAGGCGACAGGCCTGCGAGCAATCGCCGCGGTTGGCGCTGCGACCGGTCTGGGCGTGGGAGATGTTGCATTGGCCGGAGAAGGCCACGCACAAGGCGCCGTGGATGAAGAACTCGATGGCAGCATCGGTCTCGGCGGCGATGGCGCGGATCTGCTGCAGGTTCAGTTCACGCGCCAGCACCAGTTGGGAGAAACCGGCCTGGTCGAGAAACCGGGCCCGCTCGAGCGTACGGATGTCGGTCTGAGTGCTGGCATGCAGCTCGATCGGCGGGATGTCCAGCTCCATCACCCCCAGGTCCTGGACGATCAATGCATCGACACCGGCGTCGTACAGCTGGTGGATCAGCTTGCGTGCAGGCTCCAGCTCATTGTCATGGAGAATGGTATTGATCGTGGTGAAGACCCGCGCGTGATACCGCCGGGCGAACTCCACCAACTCGGCGATATCGCCGACCTCGTTGCACGCGTTGTGCCGCGCGCCGAAGCTTGGGCCGCCGATGTAGATGGCGTCGGCGCCATGCAGGATGGCCTCGCGGGCGATGGCCACATCGCGGGCAGGGCTGAGCAGTTCCAGGTGATTCTTTGGAAGGGACATGTCGTTATAGGTTCGGGCTGTCACGGTTTAGGGCGGCATTGTAGCGATGAATTGCCGCGCAGGCACCCGTGACGTTCCAGATGGGCGTACTTGCAGCGACGGGCCCGCTTCCCTCGAAGCAGGCCCGTCTGCGCCCACACCTTTCAGCGAGCCGGAGCAGTTTGCTCGGTTTGCCATTGCGTCCTGCTGGAGGCTTTCCCACAGATGGGCGTCAGCTGTACGCTCAGCAATTGATCCAGGTTCGCATCAAGCACTGGAATCATCATCCGGGCACTGCAGCCAGCGACCCGGTCCTGACTGATGACATTCCCTGCGCGAATAATCGATACCCATGTGCCTTCAGGCGACACCACCGACTCCGGAGGCGACCAAGTGACATCCACGACGCCCACTCTCGGCCGGAGCAGGGCAAGTCGTGGAGCCCCCGTGATCATCGGCACCCAATCGCCTTCTGTACCTATCCCAGACCCAGGATAAGCAATGACCTGACACACCCACTTCTTGTCGGTCCTGAGCGGCGCTTTCAACGACAAGCGCGCCTGGGTCCGAGGGGCATCGACGCTCGCAGAGGCGGCGACCGTGCCGGTCTCTGGCGAAAACACCTGCACGATGTAGTGAGTGAACTGCAGACTGTTCGACATGTTCCAGGCCACATCGACGCCCTCGTTGTCCAACACCACTGAAGTGATTTCGGGCCTGGCTGCCACAACGCGCAAAGGCGTGGTCCTGATGCCTGCACCTTTTGCGGTCAGGGCCGTGAGGGTGAAGGTGAGCTCATCGAATTCCGGCAGTGGCGACGACAGTGGAAAGTCGGCGAACTCGTATTCCATGGGCAGGCTCATTTCGTAATGCTTGCCGGTAAGCGTACTGTGCAGCTTCAGTTGGTATTGCACGATCTCTGTGGGATCCAGCGTAAACCATGCTACTGCTATGCGGTTTCCACCGCGATAAAGCGGGCTCTGCTCCAGATTCGGCGGGTTCATGGATGGCGGGAAATGAATCAGCTCCGATCGGGCGCGGGTACGCTCGCAAGCCACAGCCTCCACACCGACTGTCCAGCCTTGGTTATTGCCTAGCCCCCCGTCCAGTTGCGAATTGCTCACGACAGCACAGGCGCTGTCTGTTCCGCTGACTGGAATGACGAATGTCGTGCCGCTGACCGTTGATGACACGACGATCTCATAGCCCAGGAGAGCCTGGCTGGAGGGCTGCCAATCAATGTGCAGGGCCTCGCCATCGTATATCGCCGAGTGCAGGACCGGCTGGAGGGTTGCCAGGGGCAGTGGGGCACTGCTCCTTGATTCCCCCTGCTCCAGCAGCGCCATCAGGATGACGCGATATTCACGCATCGCGCTCAGGGGGCCGGCCAGCGGCAATATGCCGGCGGTGGCCGCGCCGTCTGGAATGAACTGATGTTTCAATGATGTCCAGCCACGTGCGTCCTGATGGCACAAGGTGATCACCCAACCCGCGGGCTTGACCCACTCGAGAGGGTTCCATGCCACGCTCAGGCAGTCTGCCTCGTAAACCGCCCGGACGATGGTGGGCCTGGGTGCATCGTTATCGCGCAGCATTGTCGACCTCCTGTGAAGCACCGCTTTTGTCAGAGGAACGCTGCGCCTTTTGTTTTTGCTGGTTATCGTAATCGGTCAAGAACGCAGGATGAACTTTTGCTCGCTGTTGCGCTGGGCTGAGAAGTGGCGCTCTGTTTTTGAGATCTGCCAGCATATTTTGCGTCGCGAGGTTACCCGACAAAATGCCGTTGGCATAATAACTGCCCTCGACGCCACCTTTGAACTGCAAGTTGTATACAGGAGTTGCGTGAGCCTCGACATAGTCGACGCGCGTCACCGTAACCGGAGAACCCTCAACGGCCAACTTGTCGCCTGGATGGATTTCCCGTGCCTGTACCTCTACATTTCTCACGGCACTCCCGACTTGAATCGCTCGCATGATGGGATGGGTGGGCGTGACATGGAGGGTCTGGCCGGTAGTGCGTATCTCAAGCATGAATTCATTTTCTGTACCCGTGGTTCTTTCACTGACGGTGCGCACGCCAGCAGGTGTCTTCACCTGGTCTCCCGAAACGATATCTTCAATCTTCTTGGTCTTGCCCGACGCCAGGGTGATCAATGTGCCCCCTGCGACACAACCTTCCATGATGCGGAGTTGAGGGATGATCTCCCTGCCGGGTTGTCCAGCGGATCTAGTATCGCTGGTAAATACAAACGTTACGTTTCGTGGCGAGGGGTCGTCTGGTGTTCCTGGGAGGATTACGTTGTTGGTCATCCAGAAGTTGACGATTGAGTCCTTGTTGTTGGTCAAGCAGGACGGATTACGTTTGAACGTTTCGGCAGCGTACTGGAAACTCATCTTTCCGTTACCGTCAGATGTCCAATCGTCCAAATTTTCCCCCGTTTTGGAGTACACCCGGCATCCCCCTCCGGCCAGACTTTGTAAATAGATCGTCGTAGCACCAGTGAGCGTGGATCCGGTCTTTTCCTCGGTGACGGCGTAGCCCGAGACGGGAATTACATAGTTGACAGGCTTGTTCTGGCTTGCCCAATAATCGCACTCTTCGCGGCTGAGGCGGTTCCAGCACATCAAGATGGGTTTATCTTTGTCAGCGAGTTTATTGCTGCAGGCTTCAGTCGATGCAGAAGCAGCGACACATTGACCATTGGCGCCTCTTTCGCAGGGCCTGGGCTCTGTCATACAAGCGTCAACGAGCCCCGTTGAACTGAGTGCCTTCATCATGAGAGGCTGTGGAAGTTCAGCGTCAGGGTCTTTGGGGACCACGTTGAAGATAGCGACAGCGCTAACGGGAACTGCCGACTCCACCGTGGCACTCATGCTAACGCGGAAGTCAGGAAGACTCGTCAGGTCAGTATCTGTCTGCGAGGCAACAAACTCCCCCGTGAAGTCGTTATACATAACGAGTGTGATAATGTTCGCGACGCTGCCGTTCACGAGTGAGGAAATAGCTTCAGACTGGTACGTGATCGCTGGACTATTGACCGTGGCGGTCGAGCGCGAAAGCTCCGAGATGAATTGAAGATCTTCCAAAGGGGCGTCGGCATTACTGGACGTCTCGGGGAAATCAACCGGTTTTACGACATTGGCCTTTGCGCCGGAAACCGCTAGCGCTTTCACCCGCTGCTCATGCGCAGCTTCCATGCGCCTGAACAGTTCGGGCGCATGTGCTTTTGTATTCCCTGCCTGGAGTTGTTGAGCCTTGTAGAACGCATAATGCTTGGGGTTGCCCCAGTCCAACTGATACAGGACGCCAGGGGTGAGATCCTTGGTCAATTCCTGCCCCAATGTTTCAACTGTCGCCAAGGCGTTCTCTTCGTTTACTTCATCAGGGGTAACCTCGGCTGCCCAGGCGGAGGAAAGTGCAGAAAACGATAAAAATAATGCGGCCAATAGACTACTTGAGGTCGGTGCTTTACTCGCCATGGTCGTTGCTCCCTCGGGTTAGATCCTTTAACAGCAACACACGACATCGCCGTTTCGGACAACATTGTTGAGATCTAACCTACTGAGGTTCCGCGCTCGTCGACAACTGGCAAAAATGATAGGTCACGCGTCTGTGCCAGACAGATCACCAAGGCAATCGATCAAGGCCGAAGCTGCTGGCGAAAGGCTGCATTCTGTGCGGGTGATGATGCCGATTTCACGCTCCAGACCTCGCGCTTCCAAGGGCCTGCGCAGCAACCTGTGTGTACCGTCGTCCGCCGACTCCGGCAGCAGCGTGACGCCCAACCCATTGCGCACCAGCGCCAATACCGTCGACATGTAGTTGGCTTCCATGGCCGCTTGCAACACCAGCCCGCGCGCGCGGAATACCTGTTCGATCTGCGCACGCACGCTGCTGTCGCGCCCGGTGAGGATCATCGGCAGGCCGTCCAGGGCTTGCAGACTGACGGGGCCGGTGGCCAGCGGGTGCCCGGCGGGCACAAACAGGCACAGGCGATCACTCAGTAACGGTGTGAAGTCCAACCCATGCCCGAACTGGCTGCGCACACCCACGCCGAAATCTACATCGCCTTCGCGCACGCGCTCGACGATGCGCTCGGCGACCAGGTCGCGCAGGCGCACTTCGACACCGGGATGCGACTGGCGGAACACTGCCAGCCGCTCGGCCAGCGCCCCGGCGCACAACGAGGGCAGGGCAGCCACGGTGACCACCCCGCGACGCACCGCCGCCAAGCCCTGGCTGGCGCTGACGATGTTGGAAAGATCGAGCAGCAGCTTCTCCATCGCCGGCAGCGCCTCGCGCCCTGCGCCCGTGAGGGTGACGTGCCGAGGGCTGCGTTCGAGCAGGGCGACGCCCAGCCAGGTCTCGAGTTGGCGGATCTGTACGGTCAGGGCCGAGGGCGACAGGTGCAGGTCGTCGGCGGCGCGGGCGAAGTTGCCGCGTTGGGCAACGGTGATGAAGGCACGAATATGCTGCAGGGCATTCTTCATTTTGTTTTTTCGAATGTGCGTGGCTTTAAATTGCAATTTACACGCTACCGGACCTCTCCTGATACTCGGCGCAACAACAAAAACAAGCCGGAGTAACCCCATGCTCGCCCTCTACGGCGTCATTACCATTCTGTCCCTGCTGATCGCGGTGATGAGCAAGCGCATCTCGCCCCTGGTCGCGCTGATCGCCTTTCCCGTCGTGGCTGCCTTGCTCGCGGGCTTCGGCCTGCAGACCAGCGGGTTCATTCTCACGGGTATCAAGAATGTCGCCCCGGTGGTCGGCATGTTCATCTTCGCCATCCTGTTCTTCGGGGTGATGACCGATGCCGGCATGCTCGACCCGATCATCGACCGCATCCTGCGCGCCGTCGGCACCCGCCCGACCCGTATCGTCTGCGGCACCGCGCTGCTGGCGTTGCTGGTGCACCTGGACGGCTCGGGTGCGGTGACGTTCCTCGTCACGGTGCCAGCGATGCTGCCGCTGTATACGCGCCTGGGCATCGACCGGCGGGTCCTGGCCTGCGTTGCGGCGATGGCGGCGGGGGTGAACTTCCTGCCCTGGACCGGCCCGGTGCTGCGCTCATCCGCCGCACTGCACGTGCCGGTGGCCGAGCTGTTCCAGCCGCTGATCCCGGTGCAAGTGGTGGGGCTGCTGTTCGTCTTCGGCTGTGCCTACTGGCTGGGCCGACGTGAAGAGAAGCGCCTGGGGCTCATGGCCGGCGCCGATGCCGGCGCGGCACCGCAGCGCATCTTGAGCGCCGATGAACAGGCCCTGCGCCGTACCCACATGTTCTGGCCGAACCTGCTGCTTACCGTGGTGGTGATGGCGGTGATGATCGCCGGCTGGGTCGACCCCGTGGTGATGTTCATGCTCGGCACTGTCGCGGCGCTTTGCCTGAACTACCCGCGTGTCGACCAGCAGCGCGAACGCATCGACGCGCACGCCAAGACTGCCCTGACCATGGCCAGCATCCTGCTTGCCGCGGGGGTGTTCACCGGGATCATGCAGGGCACAGGCATGCTCAAGGCCATGGCCGAGGTGGCGGTGCAACAGATTCCGCCGGGGCACGGGCGATTGATTCCTGCCCTGGTGGGCTTCGTGTCGATGCCGCTCAGCTTGCTGTTCGACCCGGACTCGTTCTACTTCGGGGTCATGCCGGTGATTGCCGAAGTCGGCCGCTCGCTGGGCGTGGACCCGGTGCAGGTGGCCCAGGCGTCGCTGCTCGGGGTCCATACCACCGGCTTCCCGGTCAGTCCGCTGACCCCGGCGACTTTCCTGCTGGTGGGGCTGTGCAAGCTTGACCTTGCCGATCACCAGCGTTTCACCCTGCCATTTCTGTTCGCCGCGTCGGTGCTGATGACCCTGACCGCGCTGGCACTTGGAGTCTTCTGAACATGAACACTTTGCGAATTGGCGCCGGTGCCGGTTATTCCGGCGATCGCCTGGAGCCTGCGGTGGAACTGGCCCGGGATGGGCAGCTGGACTACCTGGTCTTCGAGTGCCTGGCCGAACGCACCATTGCCCTGGCCCAGCAAGCCCGACTGGCTGACCCTCGTGCCGGCTTCGATCCGTTGCTGGCCGAGCGCATGCGGGCGGTGCTGCCCTACGTACGCCGCGGCGGGCAGCGACTGCGGATCATCACCAACATGGGCGCAGCCAACCCGCGTGGCGCCGCGCGACAAGTGTCGGTCATCGCGGCTGAACTCGGGGTGCAGGGGCTGAAGGTCGCGGCCGTGGAAGGTGACGATGTGCTCGACGTGCTGCGCCAGCACCCGGAATGGACGCTGGACAATGGCCTGACGGTGGCCGGGTTGGGTGAGCGGCTGGTCTCGGCCAACGCTTATCTGGGGATCGAAGGGATCGTCCAGGCGCTGGCTCTGGACGCTGATGTGGTGATTACCGGCCGTGTCGCCGATCCGTCGCTGTTCCTTGCCCCCCAAGTGCATCACTTTGGCTGGCCTGCCGACGATTGGCGCCGCCGTGGCCGAGGGACGCTGACCGGGCACCTGCTCGAATGCGCGGGGCAGGTCAGCGGCGGCTACTTTGCCGACCCCGGCATGAAGGATGTGGCCGACCTGGCACGGCTGGGGTTCCCCTTCGCCGATATCGACAGCGAAGGCCTGGCAACGCTCGGCAAGGTGGCCGGCAGTGGCGGTCGCATCGATGTCGCGACGTGCACCGAGCAACTGCTGTACGAGGTACACGATCCACGTCGGTATCTGACGCCGGATGTAACGGCCGACTTTTCGGGCGTGCACTTGCAGGCCTGCGGCAAGGATCAGGTGCGCGTCAGTGGTGGCGAAGGCACGGCTCGCCCGCAGCACCTCAAGGTTACCGTGGGCTATCGGGATGGCTGGATCGGCGAAGGGCAGATGTCCTACGGCGGCCCGAACGCCGTGGCGCGGGCGCGTTTGGCCGGGCGGATCGTCGAGGAACGCCTGGCATTGACGGGCGTCGCCGTCGAAGAACTGCGCTGCGAGCTGATGGGGGTTGATTCGCTGCACGCCAGCGACTTCGGCACGGGCGGCGAACCCTGGGAGGTACGCCTGCGGGTTGCGGCGCGTTGCCCGAGCCGGGAAGCGGCGCAGGCGGTCGCCAACGAGGTCGAGACCCTCTACACCAATGGCCCGGCTGGCGGTGGCGGGGCCACTCGCCAGGTCCGCGAAGTATTGGCCGTCGCCAGCCTCTACCTGCCGCGTGAACTCGCGCAACCTCAAGTCCACCTGGAGCAATGCCCATGACCCGCCGACTGCACGAACTTGCCCACACCCGTACCGGGGACAAGGGCGACACCTCGAACATCTCGCTGATCGCGTATCGGGACGAGGACTACCCGCTGCTTGAGCGGGAGCTGACAGCTGAACGGGTGGCAGCGTGGTTCGCCCATCTTCGCGATGAAAGCGCAGGGCCTGTACGTCGCTATGACTTGCCGCAACTCAAGGCCCTGAACTTCGTGCTGCCGGGGTTATTGCGCGGTGGCGTGACCCGCTCGTTGGCGCTGGATGCCCATGGCAAGTGCCTGGGGGCGGCGTTGTTGGCGATGGAGGTCTAGCTCTGCTATCAGCCCTTGGCCGCCATCGCCGTCACTTCGACCTTCATCCCTTCGAACGCCAGCGAGGCCACGCCCACCGCCGCCCGCACTGGCCATGGCTTGGCGAAGAAGCGCTGGTACACCTCGTTGAATGCCGCACGATCGGCCATGTCGGTCAGGTAGATGGTCAGGTGCAGCACGCGGTCCATCGAGCTGCCCGCACGCTCCAGCGCGTCCTTGAGTGCCTGCAGGGTGCATTCGCTCTGGGTGACGATATCGCCCAGCTCAAGCTCGCCATCGGCGCGCACCGGGACCTGGGTGGTGACCAGGATACCGTTGTATTCGGCGACATCGGAGGAGATGGACGCGGCGTCCGCATCGGGGATGAAGGTGATACCAGTCTGGGCCATGAACGACTCTGCCTTGCTTTGGAAGTGAAAGCGCAAGCCTACGCGAGCCGCGGCCCCGGTCGCAAATGCATTGAAATGACGCGCCCCGGCCTTCAGAATCGCGCCGATTCTCATGCAAGGGGTTGGCGTTGAACGAACAGACATTGTCGCAGCGGCTGGAACGCGTGGCGGCTCACATCCCGCCAGGGGCGCGCCTGGCCGATATCGGTTCCGACCACGGCTTTCTCCCGGTGGTCCTGGTATTGCGTGGCGCCATCGAGGCCGCAGTCGCGGGCGAGGCGGCGGCAGGGCCTTGCGAGTCAGCCCGGCGCAATGTGCGCCGCAACGGGCTGGACGCGCGCATCAGCGTGCGCCTGGCCAACGGTCTGGCCGCCATCGAAAGCGATGATCGCATCGACACCATCAGCCTCTCGGGCATGGGCGGGGAAACCATCGTCGAGATCCTCGAGGCAGGCAAGGCGAGGTTGCAGGATGGGCAGCGCCTGGTGCTGCAACCCAATGGCGGCGAACAACCGCTGCGCCAGTGGTTGATGGACAACGGCTATCGGATTGTCAGCGAAGAGGTGCTGCGAGAAAACCGCTTCGACTACGAGATCATCGTCGCCGAGCAGGCCGACTCGGTGCGCTACAGCCCGCAGGAGCTATTGTTCGGCCCCTTGCTCATGCGCGAGAAAAGCGCGGCGTTCGTCAACAAGTGGCAGCGCATGCGGCGCCAGCGTCAACAGGCATTGGCCAACTTCGAACGGGCCAGGGAAGTGCCTCAGGACAAGGCCCGGGCTTTTGCGATGCACATCGACTGGATCGACCAGTTGCTGGCTTGAGGCTCATTGCTGCGAGCAGTTGCCCATTTCGCGGTAGGCGATCTTGTGAGTCTGGCCCTGGTGGTCAACGTAGACCATGTGCGCCGTGCCGACCTGGCAATCGGCAGCGTTACTGGCCGGGGTGATCGACACCACCTTGGCGACATCCAGCGGCATACCGTATTCGTAAACCTGCCCCTCGGCAGACGGCGTGCGAGGCTGCTCGGCGAAGGCGGCAATGGGCAGGAGGGCGCTACACAGCGCAAGTACGGCGATCGAGCGTTTCATGATGAACTCCAGATGAGGTTTCCCTCATGATCCATTCATTGGTGTTTCACAATAAATGGGCTGGACCGTGATAGATTCCTGCCTTCAAGGTATGAATCACGCTGGAGCGTCACTTCATGGACATGCTGCACGCAATGCGCACTTTCGCCCGAGTCGTGGAGTGCGGCAGCTTCGCCGCAGCCGCCAATGCGCTGGACATTTCGGCGGCGCAGGTGTCGCGGATCGTCGCCGAACTGGAAAACCAGTTGCAGACTCGCCTGCTGCATCGCACCACCCGGCGGCTGCGCATGAGCGAGGCGGGGGAGCGCTTTCTCGAACGCTCGCGCCAGATCATGCTGTTGACCGAAGAGGCCTTCGACGAAGCACGCGGCGCCCACCTCACGCCCCGCGGACGCCTGCGCGTGCATTGCAGTCATGGTCTGGGTCTGCTGATGATGCCGTTGGTGGCACGCTACAACGCCTCGTGCCGTGAAGTGGTGATGGAGCTTACCCTGTCCCAGCGCAATCCCGACCTGCTCGCCGAAGGGCATGACGTGGTCATTGCCATCGGCCAGGGCCTGCCGGACTCGCAACTGATCGCCATCCCGCTGGGCAGCATCTACAGCGTGCTGTGTGCATCCCCCGACTACCTGGCCCGTCACGGCGTCCCCAAACGCCCCGAGGACCTGCACGAGCATGTCTGCCTGCGCACGGTCGATCCGCTGTTCGAGGAGGACTGGCCCTTCGGTGACGCGCCGGACAGCTGCGTGATTTCCCCCCAGGACACCTTTCTCACCAATGTGGCCGATGCGATGGTCAAGGCGACCGAGCTCGGCATGGGCATTGGCCTGTTGCCCTATTACTCGGCCAGCCAGGCACTGGAGGACGGGCGCCTTTGCCGACTGCTAGCCCCGCATCGGTTGCGGCAACGGGAGATCTATGCGATCTACCCGTCGCGGCACTATCTCGATGCCAAGGTGCGTACCTGGCTGGACTTTCTCAAGGAGCAGTTGCCGGTGCTGTTCCAGGCGCATGAGCGGCTGGTGGATGACCCACGCTGCTGGCGCTAGGGCTTACCGGCTGTCCTGATCCTCGGCACTGCCACCGGTTGCCCCTGCGCCGCTGCCGGTAGCCTCGCCAGTGCTGCTCGAGCCACCGGTGCTGCCGTCGGCCGCGTCGGCGTTGCTGCCGGTATCACTGCTGTCGTTACCCTTGCTGCCGCCAGGGCTGTTGACGCTGCTGCCGTCGCCGGCGGTCTCGCCCTGTGTGGCGGGGGCCTTGTGGTCGGAGTGATTGGTGTCGGTTGCGGCGAAGCTGGCACTGGAAGCCAGCCCCAGGGCGAGGAAGAAAAACAGCGGGCGCATGTGAGCCATGGTGAATCTCCTACGAGGATGATCGTCCTTCGTTCGGCTGCGCGCAGAGGGCAGGGTGCCCGTCGAGCGACGGGCGGTCGTGGGGATGCCCTGCAGCCCCACGTGCGCACTTGGATCAGGCAGGCTCGGAGCGCGCGAGCGCGGCGCTTTCACCCGTAACGGCATCGACGATCGGCGGATGATCCTGCGCGGCGTGGATCAGTTCCTCGGTCATGCGCAACTCGGCGCCGGTTGGCGAGAAGGTCGCGGTAGGCGCGAAGGGGGCCGGATGCTCGGGCGCCGGGCGCTTGCCACGCCGCCAGACGAAGAAGCTGACCATTGCCAGGTTGATCACGGCGAAGGCCCAGAACAGCCCGGCCTCGCCATAGGAGGTCATCACCGGCGAGATCGCCAGCGGGCTCATCGCCGAACCGAGCGAGTTGATCAGCAGCAGGCCCTGGATCATCGGCACCAGCGCATCCATCGGCGCGCGGTCGGCGGCATGGCTGACCGCCACCGGATACACCGCGAACACGCCACCGCCCAGCAGGAACAATACCGCTGGCAGCCACGCCGAGGTGGAGGGCAACAGCAGGATGACCAACGACAGCACGACGCACAGCGTACCCAGGGCGATCAACACATCCTGGCGATCCTTGCGGTCGGACCAGCGCCCGACCGGGTACTGCAGCAGCATCGCGCCCAGGATCACCCAGGCCATCATGCGCCCGACTTCACCGACATCCAGGCCAATACGCTGCAGGTACAGCGGCAGCAGCGCATATACCGCAGCAATCGCCACACCCGAACCAAAGCAGCCGACCAGGCCGCTCGGCGTCACGCCCAGCAATTGTCGCGGCTTGAGCGGCTCGACCTGCTCCAGCAACGGCGATACACGCGGCAGGATCACGATCGGCAGCACCGACAGTGCCGCCAGCATGCCCGCAACGGTGAACGGCGCACTGGCGCCCAGGCTCACCAGCTCGCCGAGCATCGCCTGGCCCAGCACGCCCGCGCCGTAGAGCGCGATCATGTACAGGGCCAGCAGGCGTCCACGAATCTTCGCGTCACCGGCCAGCAGCAGCCAGCTTTCGATCACCAGGAACACGCCGACCGTGGCCCAGCCGTTGAGCAGGCGCAGGGCGAACCAGCCCCAGGTGTCGACGAACAGACCCTGCAACAGAATGGTTGCAGCAATCAGCGAAGCGAAACTGCTGTAGGCACGGATGTGGCCAATGCGCAGGATCAGCCGGTCGTTGAAGATGGCGCCGAGGGTGAGCCCGATGAAGAAGCCCGACGAGACGATACCGATCATCGTTGCCGATTCGCCGGCTTCGCCGAGGCGCAGGGTGGTCAGGGAATACAACAGGCCATTGCCCAGGGCAATGATGAACAGCCCGAGCAGGGGTGCCAGCGCCATCGCCAGCAAACGCGGAGACATACGTACCTCAAGTGATCGATCAGCGAATGAACCTCTTCGACCACACGTGTCTGACCGGACCTCGAAGGAGTGGGGCTGCACGTAAGTGCCAGGGCGGGGATGCGACCAGGGCAAGACTCAACCGCAGACTCGGGGCACGAGATCGGGCGGGGTCGGTTGAGCCTGTTGCACATGCGCGATGTGGCTGAGGCACGGACGTTGTCATTGCTGCCGGTAGCCACCGTACGAGGCGACTGGGCGAAAAGGCGCGGCATTCTACGCCCGCGCCCCATCACTTGCCAAAGCCCTTGAGGTGCGACAGGAGGCCGCACCCTCTGCTGAATCAGGACGAAGGTTTGGCCGCTGTGTCCTGGCCGCTGTTGCTGTTGACCTGGGCGTCTTGTTGGGCGGCCTTGGCGGCTTCGCGCTTGGCCACCATGTCGTTGCTCTGCTGCTGTTGCAGGGCCCAGCGGGCATGGTGTTCCTGCAGGCGCTCGGCGCCGCCCTCGGCGAAGGCGGAGGTTACGGCGGTGGCGGCCAGCAGGGCCAGGGCATAGCGCAGGGATTTCATGGTTTGACTCTCCATCGTAGTTTGATTCTTCAAGGGCCTTGCAGGAGCGGCCGATGGAGAGAGGATGGAGGGCCAGGATTTTCTCAGGATTAACAACAATCAGATGTTCGACCGTTGGTCGCCTTGGTTTTGCGGTTTATTCGGTTGCCAGGCAAGCGATGGCCGCGGACCTGGTAACCGAATGGCCTCAGTGTTTCGGCAAGTCCCGCGTGCGCAGTTTTTCCGGCAAGGCGAACAACAACAGCACCGCTGTCACCAGGCTCGTGGCAGCGATCAGATACAGCGCAGGCGTGGTGCTGCCCGACAGATCGCGAATACGCCCCACCAGTACCGGGCTGACGATCCCGCCCAACTGCCCGAGTGTATTGATCAGCGCGATGCCACCGGCAGCCCCGGCGCCAGCGCCAGCCAGCAACTTCGGCGGCAGCGCCCAGAAGCTCGGAATGGCCGCCACCACACCGGCACCCAGCAGACCGAGGGAGACGATCAACAACGGCGTGTGGTCATCGAACAGTCCGGCGCACAGGAATCCCAGGGCACCGAGGCTGATCAACCCGGCGGTAAACCAGCGCCGCTCGCCGGTCGCATCCGACCACCGGCCACACACCACCATGGTGATTGCCCCGCAGACATAGGGCACAGCCGTCAGCAGGCCAATCATCGACGGGTTCTCCGTCCCTGCGCTGCGGATCAGCTGAGGTGCCCAGAAGTTCAGGCCGTAGGAGGCGATCTGAATCAGGAAGTAGATCAACCCGAGCATCAGGAAACCGGGGATGCGGATCGCCTGCAGCAACGAACCCTTTCCATGAGCGGCCTGCGCCGGCTCGATGCGTGAGCGCAGCAACTGTTTTTCCTTGTCGCTGAGCCAGCCGGCGTCCTCGATGCGGTCCTTGAGCTGGGTCAGCACCAGCAAGCCAAGCGCTACGCAGGGCAGGCCGCCCAGCAGAAACAGCCAGTGCCAGCCGCGCATCTGCATGACCCCGTCAAGATGACCGAGCACCAGGCCCGAGAACGGCGCGCCGAACAGCCCGGCGAAGGCCGAAGCGAGGAACAGCAGCGAGGTGATGCGGCCACGGAAATGCTGCGGGAACCACAGCGTCAGGTAGTACAGCACGCCGGGCGCGAAACCGGCTTCCATGGCGCCGATGATGAAGCGCAGGGCATAGAACTGCCATTCGCTGGTGACGAACACCATGGCGGCGGTGGCCAGGCCCCACGAAATCATGATCCGCGCGATCCAGCGGCGGGCACCGACCTTGTACAGCATCAGGTTGCTTGGCACCTCGAACAATACGTAGCCCACCACGAACAGGCTCGCCCCCAGGCCGTAGGCGGTGTCGCTGAAACCGAGGTCGGTCTGCAACTGGAACTTGGCGAAACTGATGTTGATGCGGTCGAAGAAGGCGAACAGATAACACACCATGATCAACGGCATGAGGCGCCAGGCGACCTTGCGGACCAGGGCTTTTTCGCTGTCGGCGCCATCGGTGGCACCCAGCGGCAGGGCGGAAAGGGTCATTGATGTTCTCCAGTCGGGCCGCCCTGTGGGCGGCCTTGTTGTTCTTGTTGTCTGGCGGGGCCACGGCCCCTTGGGTGTAGCGAAGAATCAGGCGGGCAAACCGGCCGGCAGTGGGTGCAGGTCGCAATTGCGTCCGGCTTTGACCAGTTGCCCCGGCACCTCGTGGCCGAGCAGCGCAGGCAGGCTGCGCGACATCTTCAGCAGGCCGTCGAGGTCGATGCTGGTAGGGATGCCCGTCTCGATGCACAGGTTGACCAGGTCCTCGCTGCAGATGTTGCCCGATGCTCCCGGCGCGAACGGGCAGCCGCCCAGCCCGCCGAGCGCGGCATCGAAGCGCCGCGCACCGGCTTCGTAGGCGGCCAGCACATTGCACAGGCCCAGCCCACGGGTGTTGTGAAAGTGCAACGTGAGCATCGATGCCGGCAGGCGCTCCAGGCTGCGCCGCACCAGGCGCGCGACCTGACGCGGATTGGCCATGCCAGTGGTATCGGCCAGGGTCACACCCTGCACACCCAGCTCCAGGTAGGCGTCGAGCAGGCGCAGCACCAGGTCTTCCTCGACGGCGCCTTCGAACGGGCAACCGAACGCAGTGGCGACACTGGCGTTGAGACTCACCGCCCGACCTTGCACGGCCTGGACGATATCGCCAAAGCCTGCCAGCGACTGTTCGCGGCGCATGCGCATGTTGGCCAGGTTGTGCGACTGGCTGGCCGACAGCACCAGGTTCAGCTCGTCGGCGCCGGCAGCCAGTGCGCGCTCGGCGCCTTTGAGGTTGGGGATCAGGGCGACGTAGATCACACCCGGCTGACGCTGGATGCCACGGAAGACTTCATCACCATCGCGCAGTGCCGGAATGGCCTTGGGCGAAACGAACGAGCCCGCTTCGATGCGGCTGAAACCCAGCTTCGACAAGCCATCGATCAGGCGGACCTTGTCTTCGGTCGGCACCCAGGTCGGTTCGATCTGCAGGCCGTCACGCGGGGCAACCTCCTGCACCACCAGCAGGTCTGCGTTGTTGTCGATCATTGCACCACCCCCTTGGCCCGCAGGCCGATGATCTCATCGGGGCCCAAGCCCAGCCCAGCCAACAGTGCATCGGTGTGTTCGCCCAGCGCCGGGCCCTGCCAATCGACGCGACCGGGCGTATCCGAAAGCTTCGGCACGATACCCGGCATGCGCAGCGGAGTGCCGTCGGGCAGTTGGCTGTCCAGCAGCATGTCGCGGGCCTGGTAGTGCGGGTCGTTGACGATGTCGGCAACCGAATAGATGCGCCCGGCCGGGACCTCGGCGGCTTCCAGCGTGGCCAGTACCTGGTCGATCGGGTGGCGGCGAGTCCAGGCCTCGATCGCGTCGTCGAGCTGTGCCGATTGCGCGGCGCGACCATCGTTATGGGCAAAGGCCTCGGCCTCGCCCAGGTCTGGTCGGCCGATGGCCTGCATCAGGCGGCGGAAGATCGGGTCGCTGTTGCCGGCGATCACCACGAACGCGCCGTCGGCGGTGCGGTAGGTGTTCGACGGCGCGATGCCGGGCAGGGCGCCACCGCTGCGTTCGCGGACATGCCCCAGCAGGTCGTACTCCGGCACCAGGCTTTCCATCAGGTTGAACACGCTTTCCACCAGCGATACATCGACCACCTGACCGACACCGCCGTTGGCACGCACATTGAACAGCGAGAGCAGGGCACCCATCACCGCGTGCAACGAGGCCAGCGAGTCACCCAGGCTGACGCCTGCCCGCGCCGGTGCCGAACCCTGTTCGCCGGTGGTGTAGCGAATACCGCCCATGGCCTCGCCGATCGCACCGAAGCCTGGCCGGTCGCGATACGGGCCGCTCTGACCATAGCCGGAGATCCGCACCAGGGTCAGGCGTGGATTGAGCGCATGCAGTACGTCCCAGCCCAGGCCGAGCTTTTCCAGCGCGCCGGGGCGCAGGTTCTCGATCAGCACGTCGGTGTCGGCCAGCAGGCGCTTGACGATGGCAAGGCCTTCAGCGGCCTTCAGGTCGAGGGCCAGCGACTTCTTGTTGCGTGACTGCAGGTACCACCACAGCGAGGTGCCGTCGTGCAGCTTTCGCCACTTGCGAAGCGGGTCGCCCTGGCCCAGGGCCTCGATCTTGATGACTTCGGCGCCGAACTCACCGAGCAGGCGAGCGGCGAAGGGGGCGGCGATCAGCGTGCCTATTTCCAGGACCCTGATGCCTTGTAGCGGGGCAGGCATGGTGCGTACCTCTTTGTTCTTGGACTTTGAGGTAGAGGCTACGACTGGCGCCGGGAACGCACCAATCCTGTGTCGGCAACAACCGTTCGCCAAATGCGAAGGGTAGGGGCACACGCCTCAGTTGCCAGGCTCAGCCGCGCGCAAATGCTCGAACAGCAAGCGGCTCACCGGCGACAGCGACTCAAGGTCCCGCGCCACCAGCAGCAACTCACGCTCGGCCCAGTCGTCGCTCAGCGCCACCGCACGCAACCCCAGCGCACCGCCAAACAGCTCGAAGGCCTTGCGTGGCAGGATCCCCACGCCCATGTCAGCCTGCACCATGCGGCACACTGCATCGAAACTGGGGACATGAATACGCAGGCGCAAAACCCGCCCGGCGCGCCGAGCGGCCTCGTGGGTACGCATGTTGATGGAGCTCGCCGAGTGCAGGCCGACAAAGTCGTTGTCCAGGGTTTCGGCGAAGTCCACCTGCGCCTGGTCTGCCAATGGATGCCCTTCACGCACCACCAGCACCAACTGGTCGCGTCTGTAGCGCACCTTGAGCAGGTCGCGGGTGTCGCTGTCGCTGGAGCAGATACCCAGGTCTGCAACGCCATCGAGCAACCCCTGGATCACGCCATTGCTGGGGCGTTCCTCAAGGTCCACCTTGATCCGTTCGTGTTCTGCGGCGAACAGCGCCAGGTCCTCGGGCAGAAACTGGATGATCGCCGACAGGTTGGCAAGCATGCGCACGTAGCCGCGCACCCCCTGCAAGTGCTCGCCCAGTTCCAGGCCGATCTTCTCGAGGTTGAACAGCATGCGCCGGGCGTGGTGCAGCAGGGTTTCCCCGGCCGGGGTCAGGCTCATGCCACGGGCCTGGCGGGCGAACAGCGGCGAGCCGAGCGCTGCCTCCAGCTCGTTGAGGCGCTTGCTTGCCGCCGACAATGCGATCGCCTCGCGCGCGGCGGCACGGGTCAGGCTACCTTCCTCGTGGATGGCGACGAACAACTGCAAGGTCACCAGGTCAAGACGACGGATGAGGTTGTTCAATTGCATGGTCAGGCGCCCTTACTTGCCCGCTGAAGCCGTGCGCGAGCGCAGCAGCGTCGCCAGCCCCGCGGTCAGCACCACCGCCAGCCCCACGGCGAGCAGGAAGGTCAGGGCGATACCCAGGTGCGGCAGCAGCGCGCCAAGGCTCAGGTAGAAGGCAATCACCCCGACGGCGCCGATGGCGTTGCCACGGATCATCCCGGCCATGGAGAAGCGCCCGCCCTGTACATGGGAGAACACCACCAGCGGCCAGGCGATCACCGGAATCGGCGCGAGCATGCCGCTGACGGCAGGCCCCAGCCAGCTCGCCGCGCCTGTGGTGAGCATCAGCAGGCCGGTGGCGGCGACCATGCGCATGGGGATTTCCCACCAGCGCGCCTTGATCTGCGCAAGCTGCGCCGGGCGCGGCTCGCGGGCCGTGGCCCAGACCAGCAGCACCACCAGGCACAAGGCGACAACGATCGATACCGGCAGATTGCCCCAATGGGTCAGTACATAGGCCGCCACGCCGTACAGCGCGAGCGACACCAATGCCGTGAGCGCCACGCCAAGCCTGCGGCTGGCGAACAGGTAGCAGGCATAGCTGGCCTGGACCGCCGCCAGCCCGCCGAGTGCGCCCGGTATGGCGTTCAGGGAGAAGGCGGAGCCTTGTTCCAGGCACAGGAAGATCATGACCAGCGCCGAGGTGATCGGCATGCCGGAGAGCAAGCCGCCGAGCAATCCTCCCCAGCGCCGCGAGGCGAGGGAGACGGCCCACATAAGAAGGGGAGTGACAACGAGCTTGAGGTAGAAGAGCGTCATGACGGCAGGCGGTCCGGTTGTTCTTGTCTGGCCGCAGGGCTGAGCCTGCGGCCGCGACATTGTCGATCATCCTCTGCGCCAATGACACTGCTTTGTTTCAGCGACTGGCGTCGAGCACTACCCGGTAGCGCGCCTTGCCGCTGCGCAGGTGGTCGATCGCCGCGTTGACCTGGCTCATCGCAAACTGCTCGACCTGGGGAACGATCTGGTGGCGGGCGCAGAACTCGAGCATTTTCGCCATCGCCGCCGGGGAACCGACCGGCGAGGCGGACAGGCTTTTCTGCTGGAGCATGAGGTTGAACACATGCACCGGGATCGCCCCGGGCACCACACCGACGAAGTTCACCCGACCGCGGGTACCGAGGGTGCCGATCATGGCGGTCCAGTCCAGGTCGGCATTGGCCGTCACCAGGAGAAAGTCGAGGGTGCCGGCGATACCCTTGAGCGCCCGGCTGTCGGTGGAGGCCACCACCTTGTGCGCGCCCAGGCGCCTCGCTTCATCCTGCTTGTTCAAGGATGAGGTGAACGCGGTCACTTCGCAGCCCCAGGCATTGAGAAACTTCAGCGCCAGGTGCCCCAGCCCGCCGATGCCGACCACCCCGACGCGATCGGTGGGTTTGACACCGAATGACAGCAGCGGGTTGAACACCGTCGAACCGGCACAGAACAAGGGGCCGACAAGGGCAGGGTCGAGGCCGTCCGGCAGTGGGATGGCCCAGGCCCAGTGCGCTCGCAGGCGGTCGGCGAAACCGCCGTTGCTGCCGATGATCGTCGGCCGGGCCGAACCACACAGGTTGTGCGAGCCTTCCATGCACGGCGCGCAGTGCATGCAACTGCCTTTGTACCAACCGATCCCGACCCGCTGTCCAACTTGCAGCCCCTTCACTCGATCACCAACCTGTTCGATGCGCCCGACTACCTCGTGGCCAGGAATGAACGGGTACTGGGTCAGCCCCCATTCGTTGTCGATCATCGATTGGTCGGAGTGGCAGACGCCGCAGTACTCGACCACGACCTGCACCTCGTCAGCGGCCAACGGGCCCGGGTCATAGCTGTGCCGCTGCAGCGGCGCTCCCGGCGCGGTGGCGGCCCAGCCGCTGAATGACGGGGTTTGGGTGGGATTGCTCATGGGACACCTCCAGGGGCTTGGCGAGTGTTTTCGAAGCCTGGAAAGTGTAGTGCAGGGGCAGAGAAGCTACAGCGGCCCACTTCAATCCTGAAATCACTATCGCCATTTACAAAAATATATAGCGAGTAGTGATGGAGGGACGACCCCGCTTCAAGCCCGGCCTGCACGCCGGGTTCCACACAGCGGAACCACATTCGATTGTCGCCGCCGCGCGGTCAGGTTTATCTGGCAGCACCTGCGGCCTGCCTCTCGTGCCGCAATCCCCGAGCGAATAACAAAAGCGGGACTGCAACCCGCGCGAGGAGATGCCCGATGACCACATCCAAACACCCGCACATCCTGGCCTGGCTCGCTGACGTTGCCGGCGAGCTTCAGGCACTGCGCCAGGATATCCATGCCCACCCTGAACTGGGCTTCGAGGAGAATCGCACTTCGTCGCTGGTCGCCCAGACCCTGCGCGATTGGGGCTACGAGGTCCACACCGGGATTGGCCGCACCGGCGTGGTCGGTGTGCTGCGCAACGGCAGCAGCACGCGCCGCCTGGGGCTGCGCGCCGACATGGATGCGTTGCCGATCGTCGAGGCCACGGGCGCGGCCTACAGCAGCCGACACCCGGGTTGCATGCATGCCTGCGGACACGACGGTCATACCGTGATGCTGCTCGGCGCTGCTCGCTACCTGGCGGCGACCCGGCGTTTCGACGGCACCCTGACACTGATCTTTCAGCCGGCCGAGGAGGGGCAGGGCGGGGCCGAGGCGATGCTCGCCGATGGCCTGCTCGAGCGCTTCCCCTGCGATGCGCTGTTCGGCATGCACAACATGCCGGGGCTGGCCGCCGGGCACCTGGGCTTTCGCGAAGGACCGATGATGGCTTCCCAGGATCTGCTGACCGTCACCCTGGAGGGCGTCGGTGGTCATGGTTCGATGCCTCACCTGACCGTCGACCCACTGGTTGCGGCCGCCAGTGTGGTGATGGCGCTGCAGACCGTGGTGGCGCGCAACATCGATGCCCAGGAAGCGGCAGTGGTTACCGTCGGTGCGCTGCAGGCTGGCGAGGCGGCCAACGTCATTCCGCAGCAGGCCTTGTTGCGCCTGAGCCTGCGTGCGCTCGATGGCGAGGTCAGGCGTCTGACCCTGGAGCGCGTGCAGGCGATCATCCACGCCCAGGCCGAGAGCTTTGGCTGCCGCGTGAACATCGAGCACCGGCCTGCCTACCCGGTGCTGATCAACCATGCCGCGGAAAACGCCTTCGCCCGCCAGGTCGGTATCGAGCTGCTCGGAGAAGCCGCCGTCGATGGCAATACCCGCAAGCTGATGGGCAGCGAAGATTTTGCCTGGATGCTGCAACGCTGCCCCGGTGCCTACCTGTTCATCGGCAACGGCGTGGATCGGCCGATGGTGCACAACCCCGCCTACGACTTCAACGACGACATCCTGCTGACCGGGGCCGCCTACTGGAGCGCGCTCACCGAGCGCTGGCTCGCCCCGGCCTGAGCGCTTCTTCATTGACTGCCGCTGGAGCCCGCATCCCTGCGGGCGTTCCTCACATCTGGTTTCTGGAGAACTTCCCATGCACGCTACGAACGCAGGCGCATCACGCACCCAGCAAGTGGTCGCGGCCGTCATCGGCAATGCGCTGGAATGGTATGACTTCATCGTGTACGGCTTTCTGGCCAGCATCGTCGCTCGTCAGTTCTTTCCCTCCGACGATGACTACGCCTCGCTGCTGATGGCCCTGGCGACCTTCGGCGTCGGTTTCTTCATGCGCCCGGTGGGTGGCGTGTTGCTGGGCATGTATGCCGACCGCAAAGGACGCAAGGCCGCCATGCAACTGATCATTCGCCTGATGACCCTGTCCATTGCGATGATCGCCTTCGCCCCCAACTACCTGGCCATCGGCATGGGCGCTCCTATGCTCATCGTGGTCGCGCGTATGCTGCAGGGCTTTGCCACGGGGGGCGAATACGCCAGCGCCACGGCATTTCTGGTGGAGAGCGCGCCGGCGCACCGCAAGGGGCTCTATGGCTCCTGGCAACTGGTCGGGCAATGCCTGGCGGTGTTCTCCGGGGCGTCGATGGTCGCGCTGGTCACCCACGTGTGTTCACCCGAGGCGCTGGACGCGTGGGGCTGGCGAATTCCCTTCGTGTTCGGGTTGCTGATCGGGCCGGTGGGGTTGTGGATTCGCAAGCACATGCAGGAGCCCGAGGAGTTTCTCGAGGCGCGCAAGCAAGCCAAGGACCAGGCCCCGAGCCTGTGGCAGGTGCTGCGCACGCATCGTCGGGCGCTGTTGGTGTCCATGGGCCTGGCCAGTGGCGCGACCGTTTCCTTCTATGTGGTGCTGGTGAACATGCCGACTTTCGCCCACAAGAGCCTGGGGTTGCCACTGGACCAGGTGCTGTTGGTGCAGATGCTCGCGGTGGGCCTGATGACGGTGGTGATTCCGTTCTCCGGCGCGCTGTCCGACCGTATTGGCCGCCGACCGGTGCTGATGGCCTTCACCCTGGGCTTTTTCCTGATGGTCTACCCGTTGCACCTGTGGGTCGCCGCGGCACCTTCGGTAGAGCGCCTGCTGGTGATGCAACTGGCCCTGTGCAGCATGATCGGCGGCTTCTACGGGCCGGCACCCACGGCGCTGGCCGAGCAATTCCCCGTCGCCGTCCGCTCAACGGGAGTGTCGGTGGCGTATAACGTGGCAGTAATGCTGTTCGGCGGTTTCGCGCCGCTGATCGTCACCTGGCTGACCAAAGTCTTGAACACGCCTGTGGCGCCGTCGTTCTACGTACTGTTCGCCTGCGTGCTGACACTGCTGGGCACCTATTGTCTGAAAGAAGCTGTGCGGCCACGCGCACCGGCCGTCATTGAACTTGGAGTAAAACCGTGAAACCGCTAGATCTCGACCCTGTCGTCGCGCTGGATGCCAGCGAGCTGTCCCGGGCGATCCATGCTCGCCAGGTTTCCTGCCGTGAGGTGATGCAGGCCTACCTTGCGCACATCGAGCGGTTCAATCCGCAGGTCAACGCCCTGGTTTCATTGCGGCCGGCACAGCAACTGCTCGAGGAGGCCGACGCGCGCGACCGCGAGCTCGACCGTGGCCAGTCCTGCGGCTGGATGCATGGCATGCCCCAGGCAATCAAGGACCTGGCCGCCACTGCTGGCCTGCGCACCACCTTGGGCTCGCCGCTGTTCGCCGAGCAGGTGCCGCAGCAGGACGCCATCAGCGTGGAGCGGGTTCGGCGCAGCGGCGCGATCATCCTCGGCAAGAGCAACGTGCCGGAGTTCGGCCTCGGTTCGCAGACCTACAACACGCTGTTCGGCACCACCACCAACGCCTACGACCCCAGCCGGGTGGCCGGCGGCAGCAGCGGCGGGGCGGCGGCCGCATTGGCCATGCGCTTGCTGCCAGTGGCTGACGGCAGCGACATGATGGGCTCGTTGCGCAACCCGGCGGCGTTCAACAATGTGTTCGGCTTGCGCCCGTCCCAGGGCCGCGTGCCCCATGGCCCGGCGCCTGAGGTGTTCGTCCAGCAACTTGCCACCGAAGGCCCGATGGGGCGCAGCGTTGCCGACCTCGCGCGATTGCTGGCGGTACAGGCGGGTTACGACGCGCGGGCACCGTTGTCGATCAACGAAGGTGCTCAGGACTTCGCCGCCGATTTGCAGCAGGACTTCAACGATGTGCGGATCGGCTGGCTGGGTGACTACAACGGTTACCTGCCCATGGACGATGGCGTGCTGAGCCTGTGCGAAAGCGCACTGAGCGAATTCGAGAGCCTGGGGTGCAAGGTCGAGACCTGTCAGCCGGACTATCCGCTGGAGCGCCTGTGGCAATGCTGGCTGACCCATCGCCACTTCCTGGTGCACGGTAACCTCGCAGCCGCCTACGCCGACCCACATCGGCGCGCATTACTCAAGCCCGAGGCGCAATGGGAAGTCGAGGGCGGCCTGCGTTTGAGCGCCGCTGCGCTCTATGAGGCATCGCTGGCGCGCAGCGACTGGTACCGGGCGATGGCAGGGTTGTTCGAGCGTTACGACTTCCTGCTGCTGCCCTCAGCCCAGGTGTTTCCTTTCGATGCACAACAACCCTGGCCGCAGGTCGTGGGCGGGCGGACGATGGACACCTATCACCGCTGGATGGAGGTGGTGATCGGCCCGACCCTGGCCGGCCTGCCGAGTATCAGCGTACCGGTCGGCTTCAATGCCCAGGGCCTGCCGATGGGGCTGCAGATCATCGGCCCGGCCCAGGCGGACCGCGAAGTGTTGCGCCTGGCCTATGCCCACGAGCAACTGACCCGCTGGGTCGAGCGCTGTCCGCCGCCGAGCCTGCTGGCGCGCTGAAGCCCTTGCAGGCGCGTATCTTGCTGGGCAATGTGACGACCTTGGTGCAGAAACGGAGGCGAACATGAGCGGCAATGGGGACGGCGGTGGCGTGCGATCGGTCGAGCGGGCGTTGACGATCATCGAATTGCTGGGTGAGCACCAGGCCCTGGGGCTGGAGGAGCTGCACTACCTGACGGCGTTACCCAAGGCCACGGTGTCGCGCATGCTCGCCACCCTGCAGGAACAGGGCTGGACCTACCGCGGCCTGAGCGATCGGCGCTACCGCCTGTGCGCCCGGCGCCTGTTCGGCGACGGCCAGTTGCGCTTCAAGCGGCAGATGGTCGAAAGCGCAGCGCCCCTGTTGCTGGAGCTCAGCGAGCGCACCGGGCTGGTCGCCGACTTGTCATGCTTCGACGGCCAGCGCCTGGAAGTGATGGAAAGCGCGATTCCCCAGGTGCTGCGCAAGCGCTATCCGAACAACTGCCAGATCGTCGGCCACCACGCCAGCCTGTTCCACTCGGCGATGGGCCGCGCCTGCCTGGGCGAACTGGCCCCCCATGAAGTGCAGCGCCTGGCCGAGCATGCGCATGTTGGTGATGACGCGATGTTGCGGGCCATCGAGGACGAAACCCAGCGCGGCTTTGCCCGGCGCACCGAGGGTCATTGGGAATATCCGGTGCGCCTGCCGTTTCTGATCCGCGCCATCGCCTTGCCGGTTCACACGCAAGGGCGACTGGTCGGAAGCATCGCCCTGCACTGGCCGTTGGACCAGGCACCGGTGGAGCGGGTGCTGGGGTTGCACCTGGGCAGCCTGACGACCACCGTTGGCCAGGTACAGCAAGCGCTGGCCTGAGCGATTTTCCGCATCGTGCTGAAAGTGTTATCGGGTTGCGCGGCTGTTTCTCGGCCATCGCTTCGGTAACACTGTGCGCAACTCAAACGTGTTGGAGATGTGACGATGGGTGCGCAGGTAACGAACAATCCGCTGGTCTCGATTGCTGTGCTCAAGGCCCGCGAGGGCAGGGCGCTGGCATTGAAGCAGGCGTTGCTGGAACTGATCGAGCCGACCCGCGCGGAGCCGGGCAACCTGGACTATGTGCTGTTCGAGGGCAAGGATGAGCCGGGGACGTTCTACATGCGCGAGGCGTTCGTCGATCAGGCCGCGCTCGATGCGCATTTCGCCGCGCCGTATTTCCAGCGGTTTGCGGCGCAGAGCGAAATGCTGCTGGGTGAGCCGCTGCGTTTGATCTTTCTGGAGCAGGTTTCTGATCGCTGATCGGTGGTAGGGCGGCGGTAAAAGACAGTTGGCTCCCACAGGTGTGTTGTTTTTTTGTCCTGTGGGAGCGGGCTTGCCCGCGAAACAGACACCGCGTTGCCTGGCACGGGCTGCGCCCGTGTTCGCGGGCAAGCCCGCTCCTACAGGGATTGGGCTGGCCTTTAGCCGATCATTCCCACTCGGCCTTGCCGATCGCCAGCCCGTGCATGCCGTTGTAGCTGGCGCGCTTGGGCTGCGTCCAGCCTTCCAGCAGGCTGTCGTCGAGCTTGTAGATTTCCACCCCCAGCGGCCGGCAGACCGACAGCGGGTCCTGTGCCTCAGGCCCCCACATCGGCAGTGACAGGTCGCCACCCGGGCAGGTCGACAGCGCGCACAGCACATCGATTTCGGCGAAGAACTCCAGGTAATCACCCTGCTTGGCCGGGCAAGCCTTCATGAAATACATATCGTCATGGTTCAAGCCGGTGCACTGGAAGATGTTCAGCACATCGTGCACGTCGAACTCGGTCAGCCCATGGGGCAGCACGGCGCGGGTGAGGTTGGAGTGGCAGTGGTGATGGAAGTCCTCGCCCGTGAGCATCTTGTTCACGTAGGGGTCGCAACGGGTGCCGAGCAGGTCATGCAGGCGCCCGCCGTGCTCGTCGATTCCATAGTCGGCCAGGCTGTCGTCGGTGATGGTCACCAGCGGGCGCAGGAACGGCAGATTTGACCACAGTCGGTCGTAGGTGGTGACGTGGGCACCCTGCAACTGGCGGGTGCGCGCCGCCCACAGGCGCTCACGCGGGTCGTTGGCGTTCCAGATGTTGAAGTCGCCGACCTGCGGGCCGACCGGGGTGGTGACGCGGAACACATGGCCGGCCGGCACCTTCCAGGCGCGGCCGGTGCGGATCGGCACTTCGAATGTCTCGATCAGGGTGCGGGCGTCCTTGCGCTCGCGCACGCGGTCATAGAAAGGCTTGTCGACCTGCAGGGCAGCGCCTTTGCTGACTTGGTAGGCGGCGGGGTAATCCTTGTACATGGGTAGGTCTCCGGTTTCAGGAACGGGGTGGATGGCTGAACAGATCGAGCAGGGCGTGCTCGGAGTCGTCCAGGTAACGGGTCATGGCTTCGGCGGCGTCGTGGCGCAAGCCGTCGGCGAGCAGGTCGTGGATCTCCCGGTCACGCTCCAGCCACGGGCTCTGGAAGTTCTTTTCATCGGGCGCAACGGCGAACACCAGACGCATCTGCGCAGCGATATTGGTGAAGAAGGCATCCAGCAGCGGGCTGCGCAGCAAGCCGACGATGTGCTGGTGAAAGCGCAGGCTGTGGGTGCCGAAGGCCTGCCAGTCTTCGCGATCACGGGCAAGTTCGGCGGCCTCGATGGCGTCGAGCATGCGGTCGGACTGGTATTCGCGCAGCGGCTTGCTGCCATGGATCGCCTGCACCTCGAGTGTGCGGCGCACCAGGAAGATATCGCGCACCTCGGCGACACCCAGCCTGCGCACCATCACGCCCTTGTTGCGCACATAGGTGGTCAGGCCTTCATGGCCCAACTGGTGCAGGGCCTCGCGTACGGTGTTGCGCGAAGCGCTGTAGCGGCCGGTGAGCTCGGCCTCGACCAGCGGCATGCCTGAGACCAGGCGGCCGCCGATGATGTCCTCGCGCAGTTCGAGGGCCACCTGGTCGGCCAGGGGCAGGCTTTCGCCGGCATTTTCCGGGGATTTGCTGCTCATGCCAGTTGCACGTCCTTGAGGAAGCGGCCCATGCGCTCGCTGCGGTTGTCGAGCAACTCGCGCGGCGCACCGGCCTGGATGATCTCCCCGCGTTCCATGAACACCACGCGGTCGGAGACCTGGAAGGCGAACTTCATTTCATGGGTGACGATGACCATGGTCATGCCCTCGCGCGCGAGGTCTTCGATTACCTTGAGCACATCACCGACCAGTTCCGGATCAAGCGCCGAGGTCGGCTCGTCGAACAGCATCACCTGCGGGCGCATCGCCAGTGCCCGGGCAATCGCCACCCTTTGCTGTTGCCCGCCGGAGAGTTGGTGCGGGTACTTGCCGGCGTGCTCGCGCAGGCCGACCTTGCTCAGCAGTGCCAAGCCCAAGGCGCGTAGTTCGGAGTCGCTGGCATGGCCATGGTGACGCGGGGCGAGCATCACGTTCTCCAGCACGGTCTTGTGCGGGAACAGGTTGAAGCCCTGGAAAACCATGCCCACCTGGACGATGCCCTCCATGTGCACGCGACTGCCAAGGCTGCCGCCGTCTTCGTCACGCCCGCGCAGGAAGGGGGCACCACACAGTTCGACCTGGCCACGATCCAGGCCCTCCAGGCCGTTGAGGGTACGGATCAGCGTAGTCTTGCCCGACCCCGAAGGCCCGATGATCGACACCACTTCGCCGAAGCGGATGTCCAGGTCGATACCCTTGAGCACTTCCAGCTGGCCATAGTGCTTGCGTGCGCCGAGCACCCGCAGGGCGAAGTCGCCTTGCCTGGGTGCGGCCTGGCGTTGGCCCGACACCGGTTGCGCCGGGCCATCGGCGATGGACTTGGGCTGACGCCGGGTGACGTCAAGGTGCTGCTCCAGCCGACGCAACAGGTAACTGAACACCGTGACGATCAGCACATAGTAAAAGGCGACCGCGAGCATGGTCTCCATCACCAGGAAGTTCTGCGTGTACAGCTGCTGGCCGACCAGCAGGATCTCCGACAGCGAGATCACCGACACCAGCGAGGTCAGTTTGACGATGGTGATGTACTCGTTGGCCAGGGTCGGCAATGCCACTCGCAACGCCTGTGGAATCACGATCAGGCGCTGCACACCGGTGTAGCGGATACCCAACGCCTTGCCGGCCTCGAGTTGCCCCTTGGCCACAGCGAGCAGGCCACCGCGATGAATCTCGGCGATATAGGCCGATTCGCTCAGCACCAGGGCGATCAGGCCGGCGGCATAGGGGTTGGACAGCAGCACGCTGGTACCCGGGAATACCTGTGGCAGGTTGTAGACGAAGATCAGCAGCACCAGCAGCGGCAGGCTGCGGAAGAACCAGATGTACAGTGCCGCGCCACGGTTCAGGGCGCGATTGCTCGACTGCCGTGCCAGCGCCAGGACAAAGCCGAAGACGATGCCCAGCAACCAGGTCTCGACGCTCAACTCCACCACGGTGCCGACCGCCTTCCAGAAGTCGCCGTTGACCAGCAGGCCGGCGGCATAATCCCAATCGAATTGCATGCTCGACGCTCCTGCTTACTGCGCTTTCGCTTGAGGATTCTGGCCCAGGGCCTGGGCCACTTCGGCAGGGCTGGGTTCGCCAAGGTTGTAGCGGCTCAACAGCGTCTGGTATTCGCCACTGTGCTTCATGGCCTCGAAGCCCTGGCGCAGTTCACCAAGCAGCGCATCGTTGCCCTTGCGCACCGCCAGGCCGATGACCACGGGGTAGATCAGGTCGTGGGAACTGATCACCACCCGACCCTTGAGCTTGTCGGCGGTGATGGCCGCCACCGCGGCGTCTTCGAATTGCACATCGACTGCCTTGGCCAGCAGGGCTTGGGCCGCCTCCGGGGAAGTGGGGAATTCACGCGAGTCGATCGGCGCCTGGCCGTTGGCCTCGCAGTGGCTTTTGGAGAGCGCCATCAGCTTGGGAATCCACGACCCACCCTTGATCGAGCCGATGCGCTTGCCGCACAGGTCCTGGGGCGCTTGCGGGCGGAAATTGTCATCGGCACGCACCATCAGCGAGGCCCCGCTTTTGAGGTAAGGCAGGAAATCGACCTGCGCTGCGCGCTCCGGGGTGACGTAAAGGGCTGAGGCGACCACATCGAAGCGTCGAGCGTTGACGCCCATCACCAGGTTGGCAAAGCGGGTGTCCTGAAACTGGGGAGCGAGCTTGAGGTGCTGGCCGAGCAGGGTCATGAACTCGGGATCGAAGCCGGCAGGCTTGCCTTGGTCGAGGTAGGTGTAGGGCGGGTAGGTGAGGTCCGAGCCGATGGACAGGCGATCGGACTGCAAGGTGCCGTCGGCGGCCTGTGCGGCGGCACTGAGGGTCAGGGCGAGGGTGAGGGCTGTTGCTCGGGACATGAGGGACGCTCCACTTATGATTGTTCAACAATCGTTGTGGAATCATTTATCAATATTCGTGCCAACACCTGCCAAGAATACCGTTGGGGATTGGGGTACTGCCCGCGCCTATCTGCAGCGCCTGCTTCGCGGGCAAGCCCGCTCCCACAGGTGAGCGGCGGTTCGCCGGCGACTTGCCCGTGAAAAGCGCACCGCAGCCCTCACTGACACCCATCTACGTAGTTCTACGTAGCACTTACGCGTAGTACTGCGAATGTTCTTGTGGACCCAGTACACCGAGAGTGTCGTCGTCCCTACCCGGGCACTCACAAAAACAAAAACCGTCGCCGGCACACCCGTCGCGACAGGAGAAATCCCGATGACCAAACTGGCTACCCGAATTGCCTGGTTCGCCATTGCCTTGCTGGGCGCATTCGCGCTGGGCACCGTGGCGTTGCGCAGGGGCGAAGCCATCAGCGCCCTGTGGATCGTCACCGCAGCAGTCGCCATCTACCTCGTTGCCTACCGCTACTACAGCCTGTTCATCGCCAACAAGGTGATGCAACTGGACTCCACTCGCGCCACCCCGGCCGTGCTGCACAACGACGGGCTGGACTACGTACCGACCAACAAGCACATCCTCTTCGGCCATCACTTCGCCGCCATCGCTGGCGCCGGCCCGCTGGTCGGCCCGGTGCTCGCCGCGCAGATGGGCTACCTGCCCGGCACGCTCTGGCTGATTGCCGGTGTGGTACTGGCAGGGGCCGTGCAGGACTTCATGGTCCTGTTCATCTCCACCCGCCGCAATGGCCGCTCCCTGGGCGACCTGGTACGCGAGGAAATGGGCTCGATCCCCGGAACCATCGCGCTGTTCGGCACTTTCCTGATCATGATCATCATCCTTGCGGTGCTGTCGCTGATCGTGGTCAAGGCCCTGGCCGAGAGCCCCTGGGGCATGTTCACGGTGATGGCGACCATCCCGATCGCCATGTTCATGGGGGTGTACCTGCGCTACCTGCGCCCAGGGCGCATCGGCGAGATCTCGGTGATCGGCGTGCTGCTGATGCTTGCATCGATCTGGGGCGGCGGTCTGGTTGCCGCAGATCCGGTGTGGGGCCCTGCGTTCACCTTCACCGGTGTGCAGATCACCTGGATGCTGATCGGCTATGGTTTCGTCGCCGCCGTGCTGCCGATCTGGCTGATCCTGGCACCACGCGACTACCTCTCGACCTTCCTCAAGATCGGCACCATCGTCGCGCTGGCCATCGGCATCCTGGTGATCGCGCCTGAGCTGAAGATGCCGGCCATCACCCAGTTCGTCGACGGCACAGGTCCGGTGTGGAAGGGGGCATTGTTCCCGTTCCTGTTCATCACCATCGCCTGTGGCGCAGTGTCGGGCTTCCATGCGCTGATCAGCTCCGGCACCACGCCCAAATTGCTGGCCAACGAAAGCCATGCGCGCTATATCGGCTATGGCGCCATGCTGATGGAATCGTTCGTGGCGATCATGGCCATGGTCGCCGCCTCGGTGATCGAGCCAGGTGTGTACTTCGCCATGAACAGCCCGGCCGCCGTGGTCGGTGGCGATGTGGTCACCGTAGCGCAGACGGTCAGCAACTGGGGTTTCACCATCACTCCGGAAATCCTCCAGCAGACCGCGACCGACATCGGCGAGCACTCGATCCTGGCCCGTGCCGGTGGTGCGCCGACGCTGGCGGTGGGGATCGCGCAGATCCTGCACCAGGCGCTGCCGGGTGAGAACACCATGGCCTTCTGGTACCACTTCGCGATCCTGTTCGAGGCGCTATTCATCCTGACCGCCGTGGATGCCGGTACGCGTGCCGGGCGCTTCATGCTGCAGGACCTGCTGGGCAACTTCGTGCCTGCCTTGAAAAAGACCGACTCCTGGACCGCCAACGTGGTGGCCACCGCTGGCTGCGTGGCGATGTGGGGCTGGTTGCTGTACCAGGGGGTGATCGATCCACTGGGCGGCATCAACACCCTGTGGCCGCTGTTCGGCATCTCCAACCAGATGCTGGCCGGCATCGCCCTGATGCTCGCCTCGGTGGTGCTGATCCGCATGAAGCGCCAGCAATATGTCTGGGTCACCTTGCTGCCGGCCGTATGGCTGTTGATCTGCACCACCACTGCGGGCCTGATCAAGCTGTTCGACCCCAACCCAGGCATGGGCTTCCTGGCGCTGGCGCGCAAGTACAGCGATGCCGCTGCAGCCGGGCAGGTGCTGGCACCGGCCAAGGACCTGGCGCAGATGCAGCATGTGATCTTCAACGCCTACACCAACGCCGTGCTGACCGGGTTGTTCCTGTTCGTGGTGCTGAGCATCCTGTGCTTTGCCGTGAAGGTCGGCCGGCGAGCCTGGGTCAAGCCTGAGCGCAGCGACAAGGAGTCGCCGTTCCAGCCGATCCCCGACGCCTGAGGAAAGCTGCGATGTTCAACAAACTGAGCAAGATGGGCCAATGCATGGGGCAGGCCGCGCGCATGCTGGTCGGCATGCCCGACTACGACACCTACCTCGAGCATATGCAGGCCCAGCACCCCGGCGAGCCGGTGATGAGCCGCAAGGCGTTCTTCCGCGAGCGCCAGGACGCACGCTACAACGGTGCCAGCGGACGTCCGACGCGTTGCTGCTGAGTTGATTGCCGTGTAAAAGGGGCGCCACGCTTGTCGTGGCGCCCTTGTCATTTGTCGGGGCCACTGGCGAAGCTTATGCCGCGCCGCCCCCGCAACCGGAGTGACCATGCAACTCAAGCACAAGATCGTCACGCTCAGTGTCTTGCCGCTGATCGTGTCGGTGCTGTTCATCTGCATCCTGGTGTTCGCCCAGAGCCGCAAGCTCGAGGAGGACCAGGCGCGCCTGGTCGAAAGCAGCATCATGGCGGCGAAGAAGGCCGAGCTGAAGAACTACCTGGGCCTGGCCATGAGCTTGATCGCGCCGTTGTACGACAGCGGCGCCGACGATGACGACACCCGCCAGCGTGCCTTGCAGATCCTGTCGCGGGCCAGTTTCGGCCTGGACGGCTACTTCTTCGTCTACGATCGCCACGGCAAGAGCCTGATGCACCCGCGCCAGGCCGAACTGGTGGGCAAGGACCTCATCGGCATGACCGACAACAAGGGCCTGCTGGTGATCCAGGCGCTGCTCAAGAGCGCCGAACGCGGTGACGGCTACCAGCTTTATGACTGGCAGAAGCCCTCCACCGGGCAGTCCACCGGCAAACTGGCCTATGTGGTGATGCTCGAGCGCTGGGGCTGGATGCTCGGCACCGGTATCTACATCGACGATGTCGAGGTGGCCACGCTCAAGTCGCGTCAGGAGGTGGCCTCCGGCGTGCTGACCACGGTGCTGGCGATCGCGTCCTTCTCGTTGCTGGCGGTACTGGTCATCTTTGCCGGCGGGTTGATGCTCAATGTCAGCGAGCACCGCCTGGCCGACCGCAAGCTGTCGGCGCTCAACCAGCGTATCGTCGATCTGCAGGAGGAGGAGCGTTCGCGGGTGGCGCGCGAACTGCACGACGGCATCAGCCAGGAACTGGTGTCGATCAAGTTCCAGTTCGAGCTCGCCGCGATGGAGCTGGACAACGGCCGCGCCGGCGGCCTGGACAACCTGCGCAACGGCACCACTCGCCTGGCTTCGGCGATCGGTGAAGTGCGGCGGATCTCCCACGACCTGCGTCCCTCGCTGCTCGACACCCTGGGCCTTTCGCCGGCCATCGACCAGCATGTGCGCGACTTCGAGCAGCGCACTGGCATTCGTACCCAGTACGAGTGCGGGCTGACGGACATCGAGGTGGATGCCGAGCTTTCGCTGACGCTGTTCCGTATCATCCAGGAGGCGCTGGCCAATGTTGACCGCCACGCCAAGGCCAGTGTCGCGATCATTTCCATCTCTGCCCACGACGGGGTGCTGGTACTGCGCGTGGAGGACAACGGCATGGGCTTCGACCCGAGTGCGGCGTACGAAAGCCACGGCATTGGCCTGCGCAACCTGCGCGAGCGGGTCGAACATCACCGGGGCAGTTTCAGCATTGCGTCGTCTGCCGGGCGCACCGAGCTGCAGGTCCAGATACCCATGAACAACCCGAGGCTTGCATGAGCGAGAGCACACCGATCCGCATTGCCCTGGTCGACGACCATGTGCTGGTACGCGACGGGGTCAAGGCGCTGCTGGGCGCGATTGCCCATTTCCAGGTGGTCGGCCAGGCCGAATCCGGCGCCCAGGCGCTCGAGCTGGTGGCGTCGCTGGAGCTGGACATCCTGTTGGTGGATGTTGGCCTGCAGGACATGAACGGCCTGGAGCTGACCCGCCGCCTGTGTGGTTTGTACCCCGGCATCCGGGTGCTGATGCTGAGCATGTACGACAACCAGGAGTACGTGCGCACCTCGATCACGGCAGGGGCGAGGGGCTATGTGCTGAAGAACGCACCCTCCACCGAGCTGATTGCAGCGATCGAGGCGATTGCCGCCGGCGGCAGCTTCTACAGCCCGGACATCGCCCGCAAGCTGGTCAGCAGCGGCCGCGACGAGAACGACCTGACCCCGCGCGAGCTGCAGGTGCTGGCGATGATTGCCAGGGGTAGCAACAACAAGGAGATGGCCCGGGAGCTGGGCATCAGCGTGCGCACGGTGGAGACCTTCAGGCTGAGCATCCGGCGCAAGCTGAATATCGATACTCCGGCGGCACTGGTGAAGTACGCGCTGGAGCATGGGTTGGTGACGCTCTGAGGCAGCGCTGCCCCAGGACTATGGCTCTGCGGCAAAGCCGATGCCATCCACCGCGGTGTGCTTTTCGCGGGCAAGCCCGCTCCTACAGAACTGCACCGCTCAGGTTTTGCGGGCAGCGACTGGCTTTCCCGCTCGATCGTGGGAGCGGGTTTGCCCGCGAAGGGCTCACCCGCGAAGCGCCGGCTTACTTGAAGTCCCACTGCATCTGGGTCGCGATGCTCACGCCGCTGGAAGAGCGTACGCACACATCCAGGTAGTCAGTGAAGCGCGGCGGCACGGCAATGCCCTCATCGAGCAGACGGCGGTTGTCGAACAGGTAGTTCAGGTCGGCAAAACCGCTGTACAGGCGCAGGGCCCGCAGAACCAGGCGCGGGTTGGCCGGGCCGATGCGCGACTCGAAGCTGGCGGCCAGCTCCTTGAGGTTGTCGACATCGATCTTGCGGTAGCGCTCGCCCACCGGCGCGGCACCATTGGCCAGGGCGAACGCCTTGTCGATCTCGGCGAAGGTACACGCCGAATCATGCCCGGCGGAGATGTGGTAGAGGTCGTGGCTCAGGCGCGGCTTGAGGGTCAGGCCGATCAGCGCCTCGGCGCAGTAGTCCACCGGAATCACGTCGATCTGTTCGTCGAGGCCACAGGTGAAGCTTTCCAGGGCGAAGCCCATGCGGAACACCCAGAAGATGCTGCCAGAGGCCTGGCAACCCAGGCTGCGGTGACCGACCACGATCGAGGGGCGTGCCACCACCAGCGGCAGGGCCGGCAGTTCCTCGCGCATGCGTCGTTCGATCTCGGCCTTGGAAGCGGTATAGTCCACCAGTTGCTGTTCGGCGTCCGGGAACTCCCAGGACTCGCTGATCGGCGATTCACGCTCAGGGCCGCAGCACATGGCTGTGCCCACATGGAGGAAACGCTTGAGGCGTTTGGAGCGGCTCATCACCTCGGCGAAGGCGAAGGTGCCCTCGACGTTGACTGGCCAGATGGTCGGGTTCTTCGAGAACGACGCCACGGCAGCGCAGTTGATGACCCGATCGACGTCCAGCAGGCGCGGCGTTTCGCGCGCCAGCCAGGAGGTGTCGAGGAAGTCGCCGCAAATGATCTGCTCTGCGTTCAGCGCCAGGCATTCGGCATGGCTGACGCCATGCTGTTGCAGGTTGCCGCGCAGGCGCTCCAGCCCTTGCCCGGCGTTTTCGGCGCGGACCAGGAACACCAGTTGCGGGCCTTGGCCGTTGGCGATCAGCTGGGCGACGACCGACCCGCCGAGGAAGCCCGTGGCGCCGGTAATCAGGATGCGTTCGGGGGTAGCGGTAAAGGTGATCGGTGCGTGCGTGTTCATACATTTCCTCAAGACGGGTAAGTCATCCGCAGTTCAATGTTAAGTGGCGACATCGAAACGTTGAAATGAACTTAAAGTCATCAGTAGGTTCGCGACATTCGTTGGGACTGACTTGTTCGCCTTGAGAACTTGCCCGGATAGACAATCTCTGTTTAGCGCAGCGCCTATCCGTTCAAAGCTGAAAGTGGCGCAGCCATGCAGCGCGGCGCCGGCCGCCACTCGTTGCGGCGCAGGTCCGGTAGCGGGCATGGCGAGCGGCGCGCCATTCTCCACGCTTTATGCCTGGGGGACGATGAATAGAAGGGGAGATTGGCCGGGTTTTCGATGAAACAAAGTTTAGAAAAGGGGTTGGCCGTGGGGAGTTTTAAATATATTTCATTCGCGCGGTAGTTAGGGTGGAGGTGAGGGTGTTGTTCTGTTCGCGGGCGTGCCTGCGAAAAGAACAACACTGTTATTGAAGATCAGTTCAAACCCAACTTCCCGCGCAAGGTCGACAAGTCTTCGGCCAGGGTATTGACCGGCCCGACCATGGCCTTGCGATCACGCTCGGCCACCTTGTCGTAGGACTGGAACCCGCCGTCCTGGGTCTTGTACTTGGCCAGCAGCTTGTTGACGGTGGCGAAGTTCTTGTCGACCTTGGCGACGAACGCCTTGTCCTGGGATTCCAGGTGGGTGCGGAACAGCTCGAAGATCTTCTGTGCTCCGTCGATGTTGCCCTGGAAGTCGTACAGGTCGGTGTGACTGTAGCGATCCTCCTCACCCGAAACCTTGGTCGCGGCCACTTCTTCGAGCAACGCTGCCGCACCGCCGACGACTTTTTCTGGCGGGAAGGTCAGGGTTGCAATACGGCCCTGCAGGTCTTTCACGTCAGCGATCAGCTTGTCGGCAATCGGGCCTTGGCCGTCGGTGGTGTTCTTGTCGAACAGCGCGTACTCCAGGCGATGGAAGCCGGTGAAGTCATCGGCCTCGACACCTTTTTCGTGATCGTCCACCCGCGAGTCGATGGCCGCGTCCAGGTCGCTGAACAGCTCGGCGATCGGCTCGACGGCCTCATAGTTGACCCGGGTCGTGGCATACAGCGCCTTGGCCTTGGCCAGGTCTCCCTTCTTCACTGCATTGGTGAACTGCTCGGTGTCGCTCACCAACTGGTCGACCTTCTCGGTGACATAGATCTTGTAGTCCGACACCGGCTGCACCAGGGTCAGCGGGTCAACCGCAGCATTGGCGAACAGCGGGGCAAGCGTGAGCAACAGGGCGAGGCGGGTCTTGTTCATGGCGATGTCCTGATCCGTTTCTGTGTCGTGTCATGCGGTTTTTATGGGGGTGGCAGCGTCGAGCAGCGAACGACCGATGAAGTCGTGATCGTTCTTCACGCCGGGGAGGGCGAAGAAGTACCCGCCCCCGACCGGCTTGATGTATTCCTCCAGCGGCTCGCCGTTGAGGCGGTTCTGGACGGTGATGAAGCCCTTTTCCAGGTCGGCCTGGTAGCAGATGAACAGCAGCCCCATATCCAGTTGCCCGTTCTTGTTCACGCCGCTGGAGTAGTTGAACGGCCGGCGCAGGATCAGGTTGGGCTGGCTGGCCGCAGTGCGCGGATTGGCCAGGCGGATATGGGCGTCCAGACGGGTCAGCTTGCCTTCCGGGTCCTTGGTGTAATCAGGTACGTCGGTTTCGCGCTGGCCGTCCATGGGCGCGCCGCTGGCTTTCTTGCGGCCGAAGATCGACTCCTGCTCCTGCAATGGCGTGCGGTCCCAGCGCTCGACCAGATTGCGGATGATCCGCACCACCTGGTAGGTGCCATCGACTGCCCAGGCAGGCTCGTCGCCATGCTGTACCCAGACCAGTTGGTTCATCAGCGCCACGTTGCTGGAGTCGGGGTTGGCCGAGCCGTCACGAAAACCGAGGAAGTTGCGCGCACTCTGCTCGGGCTCCGCCGCCTTGCGCGGTGCCTGCGGCGGCACCGAGCCTTCCTGTTTCCAGCGTACGTAGAGCAGGTCAGGCAGGTTCTTGATGATGTCGCGCAGGGCGTGGATGTTGGTGTCCGGCGCGTTGGAGCAGAACTGCAACCCCAGGTCGCCATGGCAGCGCTCGGCCTCCAGCGCGTCGTTGGGGAAGCCGAGCATGCGGCTCAGGCGCTTGGGCTTGGCGCCGGTGAGGCCGAATCGCTCGTCGAACAGCGATTCGCCGACCGACACCGTGATGGTCAGGTTGTCCGGCGTGACGACCGGGCCAAGGATGCCCGAGTCCGCTGGCGGAAGCTTCGGGTCGACCTGGGGGACCGGGCCGCCGGCCATCAGGAAGCGAATGCGCTGGTCCAGCGTGCGGAACAGGCGCTCGAGATCCTGCTTGTCCTGCGCCAGGACATCGAAGGAGACGAACATCCCGGCGGTAGGACGCGGCGTCACCACCCCCGGTTGATGTTCGCCGATCCAGGCGTTGCGCTCTTGCGTGCGGTCGCTGTGCGGGGCTTCGGTGACCTTGGCCGGTGAGGGAGCCGCCAGCGCGTTGCCGGTGGCCATGGCGACGCCTGCCACACCAAGGCCTGCCAGCAGGCGGCGGCGCTCTTGGGATTGCGGGGCGTTACGGGTATCGCGGTCTGTCATCTGAGGCTCGCTTGTCTTTACTGGTCGGCCAGGCCCAGGGCCTGATCAATGGCCGCGATCGCGCTGGCCAGTGCGTCGGCATCGGCTGCGATCTGCTGTTTCTGCGCCTGCGGTACCTGGTCGTAGGGCAGATAGCCCTCGGCGGCGCGCAGGGCTTGCAGGTGCTGCTCGAAGCGAGCCATGGCGCTATCGATTGTCGCCAACGGCTCAGAGCCGTTCCTGGCCAGCAAGGGGCGCAACAGATCGATCACTTTGCGCACACCTTCGAGGTTGGCGGCAAAACCCGGCAGGTCGAGGTGGCTGTAGCGTTCCTCTTCGCCACTGCTGCGGATCTGCGCAAGGTTGTGCAGGCTGCGCACCACCGCCTCGGTGAATTGCTGCGGCGCGATGGACTGGGCAAGCAGTTGCGTCTTGAGTTCGCCCAGGTCGAGCAGCAGCGTCTCTGCCACCGGCGCCAACCCTGCGGTGGTGCGCTGTTGGAACAGGCCGTACTCGATGCGATGCAAGCCCGTGAACGCCGGGTCCTGCTCACGCTGTTCGAAGTAATCGGCGCGAGCATTGATCCGATTGTCCAGCTCAGCCAGACGCTGGCTGGCCGGGGCGATGCGCTGGTAGATCATCCGCGCTGCGCCATAGGCAGCTTGCGCCTGCTGCAGGTCGCCGGCCTGGATCGCGTCCTTGAGCGCTTGGCCTGCCCGCACCAGGGCGCTGCCCTGACTGGCCAGGTAGACGCGGTATTCGGACAGCGGCCCGATAAAGGCAGTCAGTGCGGGGCGCGCCTTGGCGGCCGCTTCGGAGGCGGCGGTCGGGGTGACGGTCAAGCTGCCGCGCGGGTTGCTGAGCAAGCCGCAGGTGATCGCGTAGCGTCCCGGCTGCAGTGTGGCGTTGATCACCTGTGACAAGCCCGGCGCGATGTTCTCGCGCTCCTCGATCACCAGCACGCCATCGAGAATCTCCCACTCGACGGCGCGTTGCGACTGGTTGACGATGCGGAAACTGTTCGGCCCGGCCGGGACGCTCAGGTCGTTCGGCTCGCAGGCGTGATCGCGGATGGTGATCAGCGTTTCGTGCCCGGCGTTGGCCGCACGCCTGGCCTGGGCCTGGTGCGAGGCATAGAAGAACACCAGGCCCGCACCGACCATCAACAGGGCACTGCCGGCAACCGCCAGGCGCAGTACACGGGGGGAGGGGGGCTTGCCGGCGGCGCCGGTCTCGTGACTGGTCATGCTTACCCTTGTTTCTGTGCAGCGTGAGAAGAGGAGGGCTTGGCCGGTGCCGGCCAGAAGAACAGCACCAGCGCACCGACCAGATAGAGCAGGTAGGCCCCGAGGGTGCTCACGGTCGGGGTGTCCTGGTAACCGAACATCCCCGCCAGCACCGATCCGGTCGGGCCATCCATTGGCAGGCTGTGGCTGATATCGAAGACCACACCCTGCAGCGCATTCCAGACCCCGGCCTCGTGCAGCGCCTGCACCGAGTTGGCAAGGATCCCCGCCGCCACCACGAGGATGAACAGGCCTGTCCAGCGGAAGAACTGCGCCAGGTTCAGGCGCAGGCTGCCGGAGTACAGCGCCAACCCCACCAGGATCGCCACCACCAGCCCAAGCAGGGCGCCCAGCGGTGCTGCCGGACCCTCGCTCTGCTGGAACACCGCCAACAGGAAGAACACCGTCTCCAGGCCCTCGCGGGCGACAGCGAAGAACACCATGGCGATCAGCGCCCAGGCCTGGTGCTTCGAACCCGCGAGCGCGGCATCAAGTGAGACGTGCAACTCATGCTTGATCGAACGTGCCACTTTGCGCATCCACAGCACCATGGAGCTGAGGATCACCACCGCGACCAGCCCGACCAGCGCTTCGAAGAGTTCCTGCTGTTTCTGCGGGAACTCGCTGCTCATCAGCTCAAGGCCGGCGCCGACGAAGAGGGAAAGGGCTGCGGCGAGAAACACGCCGATCCACACGGCCGGCATCCACTGGCCACGGCCGGTCTGGCGCAGGTAGCTGGCGATGATGCCGACAATCAGCGCGGCTTCGATGCCCTCGCGGAGCATGATGAGGAAGGGAACTAGCATGATTCTCCCGGGATGGCTGAAGGCATCGACCCCAGGTCGAGGTCGCCGGGAAATCTACTTCAATGAGAATCATTAGCGCATGTGAATAATATTTTAACTTCTGCCATTTCCACCCTGGCCAGCCCCGGAAACATGGGCTTTGCAACGGTGGAGTACAAATGTGCTCTTCTGGGATTACCGGGCTGAATGAAAGAACGCTCACGGCGGTTGACCATGTCCCTACCAGGAGGTAGGGTGCCGTTCATGAGCACTCAATCCACGACCTACTCCGACATTCTCCAGTGCGCCCGCACCCTGATCATCACGGGCGGGTACAACAGCTTCAGCTACGCCGACATCGCCGAGAGCGTCGGTATACGCAAAGCCAGCATCCATCACCATTTCCCCACCAAGGCGGACCTGGTGCGCGTTCTGGTCGCGCAATACCGCGAAGAAGCCAAGGCCGGCATGGCTGCCCTGGAGCGTTACTTTCCCGCCCCCGTCGACCAGCTCAGGGCCTATATAGGCTATTGGCTGGAGTGCGTCGGCGAGGCCAGCAAGGGCTATTGCGTGTGTGCCTTGCTCGCCACTCAGATACCGGTATTGCCTGCCGAAGTCGCCACTGAGGTGAGGGCGCATTTCCGCAGCCTCTCGGCCTGGATTACCACAGTGCTCGAGCGCGGCGCGCAGGTGGGCAGTCTGACCCTCTCCGATACCCCTCAGGCTGAGGCTGAGCGCTTCATGGCTGCCGTGCATGGCGCGATGTTGTCTGCCCGCGCCTATGGCGAGCCTGGCGTATTCGGGCTCATCACGCAGCCGCTGATCGACAGGCTGATCACACCGATTCCGGCCCCCGGAGCCTGAGCCATGCTGCCAAGCCCTCTGGAACAGCAACTGGAATTCCTGCGCCAGATCGACCAGTTGAAAAGCGTGCGTCGCCAATCACCGCTGCTGGACCAGAGCCGCAAGGAAAACTCCGCCGAACACTCCTGGCACCTGGCCATGTATGCGTTGATCCTCAATGAGCATGCCAGCGGGGCAGTGAACAGCGACCGGGTCATCCGCATGCTGCTGTTGCACGATATCGTGGAGATCGACGTCGGTGACTACCCCATTCATGGAGGCTCGTCCAGCCAGTTGCAGGCCGAGCAGGAAGCCGAGGCCGCCCAGCGGCTGTTTGGCCTGCTGCCGCAACCACAGGGCACGCAGATGCTGGAACTGTGGCAGGAGTTCGAGCAGGCCGAGACCGCAGATGCGCGTTTCGCCAAGGCGCTCGACCGTTTTCAGCCACTGCTGATCAACATCTTCACCGGCGGTGGCACCTGGTCCGAAAGCGGTGTTTCGCGCCAGCAGGTCATCGAGCGCTACGGGCCGGTCATCCAGCGCGGCACACCCGAGCTCTGGGCGCTCTGCGAGCGCTGGATCGCGCGGCATTTTGCGGGTGATGGGCAACCCTGAGGTTTTCACGGTGAAAAGCCGCTGTGCAGGCGCAGCGGTTTTTTTTTGCAGCTCTGGGCCTACCTACTAATCGGTAGCAGTCCATTCATAAAGACGGAGTCACAGCCATGCCACACCCTGTATCCACCCTTGGCGCCATCCATACCGCCGTCAGCGTGGCGACCTTCGTCGCCGGGCTCTACAGCTATGCGCGCCATCATCAGATCGAGCCCCGGGAGCCAGTTGCACGCGGTTACCTGTTCGGGATACTGGTGTCGGTACTGACCGCGTTCGGCCTTTCCAGTACCGGCGGATTCAACGTCGGGCATGCGCTCGGCATCCTCGCGCTGCTGGTGGTCGGAGCGGCACTGGTCATCCCCAGGCTCAGCCTGCTGGGGCGTGCGCGGCCCTACCTGGCGCAGCTGGCATTCGCCTTCAGCTTCTTCCTGCTGCTGGTACCGGGGATCAACGAAACCCTGACGAGACTGCCAAGCGGCCAGCCATTGGCGGACGGCCCCGAGTCGCCGCTGGTGCGCGCCGCGTTGGCCGGATGGTTGGGGATTTTCGTGGTAGGCGCAGCGGTACAGGCCTGCTGGATCAGGTTGCAGCGCCGCAGGGCACCAGCGCTCTGATCGCCGAGGCGACAGCGCAGCCACTGTGGCTGCGCTGTCACTAGCCGCTTACTGAAACCATTGCCACAGCAGCAGGGTGCCGACCAGCCCAACCACCGAGACGATGGTCTGCAGCACCGACCACACCCAGATCGTCTGCTTGAGTTGCAACCCGAAGTACTCGCGGACCATCCAGAACCCGGCATCGTTGACATGGCAGAAGAACACCGAGCCGGCACCGATGGCCAGTGCCACCAGCGAACTCTGGGTGGTCGCCAGGCCCGCCATCAATGGCGCGAGAATACCGGCAGTGGTGGTGGTCGCAACGGTGGCCGAGCCTGTCGCCTGGCGCAGCGCCACCGCGATCAGCCAGGCCAACAGCACGTACGACAGGTGCGCGCCACTGGCCACCTTGCTGATCGTGTCGCTGATGCCGGCTTCGAGCAGGGTCTGTTTCAGGCCACCACCGGCTCCGATGGTCAACAACAGCACGGCGATCGGCGCCAGGCTCTTGCGCAGTACGCTGCCGACCTGGTCACGGGCCATACCGATCGACCAGCCCAGGCAGATCACCGCAGCGATCACCGCCAGCCCCAGGGCAATCAGCGGCTCACCGAGAAACTTGAGGGTCAGCGCCAGGGTGCTTTGCGGCGCCATGGCGACCTTGGCCAGCGTACTGCCCAGCATCAGCAGCACTGGCAGCAGGATGATCAGCAGCGATACGGCGAAGCTTGGCTTGCGCCGGGTCTCGACCTTGGCGGTGAACAGCGCACCCAGTTCCGCGGGTTCCTGCACATCCAGGCGTTTCGACAGCCAGATACCATAAAGCGGGCCGGCGAGGATCACTGCCGGCACGGCGATGCACAGGCCCAGCAACATGGTCATCCCCAGGTCTGCATGCAGGGCGCTGACTGCGATCAACGGCCCAGGGTGGGGAGGCATCAACGCGTGCAGGGTGGTCATCCCGGCGAGCGCCGGGATCGCCACCTTGAGCAGCGGCTGCCCAGACTGACGGGCGATGACGAAGATCACCGGCACCATCAGCACCAGGCCGACTTCGAAGAACAGCGGCAAGCCAATGACCATCGCCACCAGCGCCATCACCCAGGGCAGCGCCTTGCCCCGGGCATGGCGTAACAGCGTCGAGGCAATACGATCAGCGGCCCCGGACTCGGCCATCAGCGCGCCGAGCATCGCGCCCAGGGCAATGATGATCCCGGCCTCGCCCAGCAGACTGCCAGCGCCTTTGCCGAAAGCCTTGGCCACCTCCTCTGGCGGCAGGGTAGCGCCCAGGCCGGCCACGAAGGTACCGATCAGGATCGAAAGGAAGGGTGGCAACTTGGTGACGCTGATCAACACGATGATGGTGGTAATGGCCGCCAGGCAACAGAGCACCAGGCGGGTGTCGTGGGCAAGCCACGCGGCATGTGAAATATCCAACGGAAACCCCTTCTTGTAATGTCTTGTTACGTCTCTTGAAGGAATATACCGGATGGATTCATATAGACGACTAGCTGATCCCGTTTTTCAGGGTTGCAAGACATGAAAGTTTTTTCAGAAACCACGTAACCCTGCATCGTCCTCGCAAACCTGCTAAAACTGGCCGCCGCGCGCCACGCGCAGCCCACCCACCCTAGGAGAGAGTCATGATCAAGACCGGCGATTCACTGCCTGATATCACGCTGTACGCCTACAGCAACGGGGAGGGCGCCTGCGCGATCGGCCCGAACGCGTTTTCCATCCGCGAGCGCTGCCAGCAGCGCAAACTGGTTATTTTCGCCTTGCCCGGCGCCTTCACCCCTACCTGTTCCGAACGTCACGTCCCCGGCTATGTTGCGGCGGCCGACGCGTTCTTCGCGGCGGGTATCGACGAAATCCTCTGCGTTTCCGTCAACGATGCCTTCGTCATGAATGCCTGGGGCAGCAGCCTGCAAGTAGGCGATGCGGTGAAGATGATTGGCGACGGCAATGGCGAGTTCGCCAAAGCCCTGGGTTTGAGCCAGGATCTGTCGGCTCGCGGCATGGGCCATCGTTCCCAGCGTTACGCGATGCTGGTCGAAGATGGCGTGGTCAGGCACCTCGCGGTCGAGGCGCCCGGCAAGTTCGAGGTCAGCGATGCGCAGAGCATGTTGAAGTGGGTTCAACAGTTATAGGGCCAGGTAGCGTTCAGCCTTTTTCATATGGCAGGCCCTCAAGGCAGGCCATACGCAGCAACTTGCGAAACTTCGGGCAGACTAGGTGCGACGGCGCCGGGCATTCGGCGACGTGTCGCAGCAAGCTGCTGAGCGCTGTCATCCTGCGGACCTGGCGGTCGAGCTCATCGGCGCGCTGGTGCAGAGCCGGGCGGGGCAGGTCCGGCTTGCGGTCCTTGCCGAACATGCCCTTGATCTCCTCCAGCGAAAAGCCGGCGGCCTTGCCCAGCGAAATCAGGGCAAGTTGCAGCAGGGTGTCTTCGCTGTACTGGCGACGCAGCCCACTGCGGCCAACGGACTGGATCAGCCCGACTTCCTCGTAGTAGCGCAGGGCAGAGGTCGTCACACCGCTGCTTTTCGCCAGCTCACCGATATCGACGATTTTCATGCTTGACTTCAAGTTGACTTGAAGTTGCATCGTAGGCCATCGCCTTTCGATCAACAAGAAGTCAACCATGAACGATGAACCAGTTACAAAGATGAACAAGCCTGTACTGGCCGCGCTGGCAGGCTCGATCCTGCTGGCCTCGCTCGGGGTCAGCATCGCCACGGTAGCGCTCGCGAGCCTGGCGCGGGTGTTTTCGGTCAGCGTGCAGCAGGTGCAATGGGTCGTGCTGGCCTACTTGCTGGCTTTGACGGCAGCCATCGTCGTGGCGGGGCGGATGGGCGATCTGTATGGCAGTCGCCGCGTACTGCTCATCGGCCTGGGGGTGTTCACCGTGGCCTCCGGTGCCTGTGCCCTGGCCCCAGGGCTGGATTGGCTGATTGTTGCGCGGGCAGTCCAGGGGCTGGGCGCGGCGGTGCTGATGGCGCTGCCGCTGTCCATCGCCAAGGGCCTGGTGGCCAAGGAACGCCTGGGTACGGCAATGGGCCTGCTCGGAACGATGTCAGCCATCGGCACAGCGCTGGGGCCCTCCCTGGGCGGCGTGTTGATTGGCGCCTTCGGTTGGCGTGCTGCATTCGTTCTGTTGTTGCTGTGCGGCGCCAGCATGCTGGTGCTGACATTGACCGGCATACCCCGGACCAAGGTCCCCAGTGCACGCATTACGCGGTCCTCAACCCGTCCGCTGATACCGCTGGCCGTACTACGCAGGCCGGGGGTCGCCACGTCGCTGGCAATGAACATTCTGGCAGGCGCGGTGATGATGTCCACGCTTGTGGTGGGCCCGTTTTTCCTTTCGTTCGGCTTGGGGCTTAGCGATGCGCAGATGGGGGTGGTGATGGCTGCCGGGCCGATCGGCGCGGCAGTCTCAGGTGTTCCCGCCGGGCGCGTGGTTGACCGGTTCGGAACCCGTCGAACCCTGCTCGGCGGCCTGCTGATCGCCGGCGCAGGCCTGGTGTGTTTCGCCGTGCTGCCCAGGCTTATCGGCGTTGCAGGCTATGTACTGGCTTTGGTGTTGGTCACACCGGGATTCCAACTGTTCCTCGCAGCCAACAACACCGCCGTGATGGCCAATGCCACGGAGGAATACCGGGGCCTGCTGTCAGGGCTGCTCGGTCTGTCGCGCAACCTGGGCTTGATGACCGGCGCCGCCGCGCTGCCGCTGTTGTTTGCCTGCCTGCTCGGAACTCATGGCCTGGCCGACAGTTCGGCGCAGGTCATTGGCACAGCCTTCTCCATCACCTTCCTGTCGGCAGCGGGTCTGTGTGTGCTTGCCGTCGCGCTTGCGCTGCTGGATCAGCGCAAGCGCGGCCCCTATGCGTCTTCTGTCGCGCAAACGGGCAATCACAACGGATAACTAGCCAATCACTGCCGGCGACAGCAGATCCTGCAGATCGATGGCGTAGTACATCTCGCGGCGAACCCGATCAGCCACGGCGTTGACCACTTCTGCGCCATCCTGGGACGGATCGACGTGCACACGGAACGGGCGCTTGCCCAAAGGCAGGCCAACCACCCGCACGATCTCGCGCGCCACTTCGGCAGGGTCGGCGTCGTCAGGCTCCAGATGCTTCAACCCGTCTAGCGCCTTGCCCGGCACATCGGCATAGGGGCCGTTCTCATATTCCGCGGCAATGGCGGTGTCGGCCGGCTTGCCCGAACGGGCGAAGTGGTTGGTCCCTTTGGTGAACGCGCCTGGCACCATGATGGTGGTCTCGATGCCCCAACGCGTCAGCTCGGTCGAATAGGCCACGGCCAATGCATCCATCGCAGCTTTCGCCGCGAAGTAGGGCGCCAGGAACGGTGGTGTGCCGCCGCGCGTGGATGAGGACCCGACCCAGACCAGCAACCCCTTGCCCTGCTTGCGCAGGTGGGGCAGGGCAGCGCGGTTCACACGTTGCGTGCCCAGCACGTTGACGTCGTATTGCTGCATCAGTTGTTCCGGGGTGAACGCCTCCGCCGGGCCGAACACCATATGGCCGGCATTGTGCACGAGCACATCGAGGCGCCCGGCGTCCTTCATGATGTGTGCGATGGCCGCCATGGAGGACGCATCCGATTGCACGTCCAGCTCGACGGTGCGCAGGTCCGAAGCGTTATCCCTCGACCATTGGGCGAGTTCCAGCACTCGCGGTGCATTACGGCCCTGGGTTTCGCGCATCGAGGCGTAAACGGTATGACCGGCGTGGGCCAGGGCCTTGGCGGTCATCAGGCCGAAGCCAGATGACGCGCCGGTAACGAGGATGATCTGGGGCATGTCATGTCACTCCTGGGAGACAAGAAAGGGACGAGTTATCCGGATCTCATCGCGCTGTCGTGGGTATGCACCGCGCTACCGAGTGGGATATGACCCCTACAGTACGGGATGCATGGGCATGAATAATCACCGAGAATTCGTTATTAGAATTCCATCTACGTAAACAGTTATCGTCAGAAGAAGGTGGGCAAACCCCGCGCGCGTGGGGGCTGAAAGTTTAATGTGCAGCAGCATTGACGCCGCTGCCGAAGCAGCAGAGCCTTGTTCACCGATACGACTCGACATTCCCTTATCAATCTGGGTGCGCGCAGCATGATCAATCGCTTGGCTTTGATGTATCTGCTGTCTTCAGGCCTGCTGTCGGGGGCATCCTCGATGGCGTTGGCGCAGGAGTTCGCATGCAGCGCACCGCCACCCGCCGAGACTTCAATCGGCGGCATCGGCTATTACACCGATGCCGCGCATTCCAAGGTCGATCCGCGCCTCAAGGCCGAGAGCGAGGCAGAGCTCAAACCCTTTCACGACTTCTCCGACCGGTTGACGGTCATGACCGACGACTACCTGGGCAAGAACGATCAAGGGGCAGGGCGCTGCGCATTGGCCTGGCTGAATGCTTGGGCGAGCGCAGGCGCGATGCTTGGGGACATGGTACATACGAACAATGACCAGCCCGACTACACCCGGCAATGGACTCACGGCACCGCTGCGCTGGCTTACTTGAAGACAGAGGCGCTTGCGACGCCCGAGCAACGCAGGGTGATAACCAATTGGCTGCGAAGGTTAACGGCGCTCAATCTGGCCTATTGGGAAAACCCGAAGCACAAGCGCAACAATCATTACTACTGGACCGGCATCGGTGTAATGGCGACGGCCGTGGCAACCCATGACCCTGACCTGATGCAAAAAGCGAAGGGGATCTATCGCACCGGCATCAATGCCATTCAACCGGACGGCAGCCTGCCCATGGAAATGGCCCGCAAGCGCTTGGCATTGCATTATCACGACTATGCCATCGCGCCGTTGGTGCTCATGGCCGAGTTGGCACGGATGCAGGGCGAGGACTGGTACGCCTACAACGGCCGGGCCATTGAGCGGCTTGCCGACCGAGTGGCTGAGGGTTATGCGAACCCCAGCGGGTTCGAACGAGAGACTGGGGTCAAGCAAGCGCAAGCAAAACCCAGAGGGTCCAGTGGTTGGGTGGAGTTCTACCGTTTGCGCACGCGCCATCCCGAATTGTTCGACATGATGCATGCTGCCGGACCATTTCGTGAGCCGCGACTGGGTGGGGACCTTACGTTGATGGCCAGTCGCGGATTACGCTGAATTCAAGATCGAAGCGGTCAAGCAGGAGACCGAGCGCGCTGCCGACAGCGCAAGGCGGGTGGGGACTTGGCCCCACCCGATCAGAGCACTTTATCGAGCGTGATGGGAAACTCCCTCACACGCTTGCCCGTGGCATGGTAGACCGCGTTGGCCACCGCAGCGGCCACCCCGACCACTCCAATTTCGCCCACGCCCTTGGACCCGAGCTCATTGACAATCTCGTCGTGCTCTTCAACGAAGATCACGTCGATATCCTCGATGTCTGCGTTCACCGGGATGTGGTACTCCGCGAGGTTGTGATTGACGATGCGGCCCAACCGATGGTCGGTCAGCGCTGCTTCATGCAGAGCCATTCCCACCCCCCACACCACGCCTCCCAGGATCTGACTACGCGCGGTTTTCGGGTTGACCACGCGCCCAGCGGCCACAGCGCTGACCACACGTACCACCTTGATCGTGCCAAGGTCTTCGTCGACGTGGACTTCCACGAATACCGCCGAATGCGTGGCGGTGGAGAACGGTTGGCGCCGGGCGCCGGGCTCGGCGTCGATCTGCACTTCGAACTCACCGTCGGGGGCGCTCGCCACGATGTCCGCCAAGGCCCAACGCTGGCTACCAGCGTGCAAGTAGCCATTGGCAAAAACGATCTGCTCCCAGGGGGTGCTGGCCACTTGGGGGTACAGGTTGCGCGCATGCTCCAGCACCTTGGTGCGCAGAACCTGGCAGGCCTGGCGCACGGCCGAGCCCACTGACGACACCGTGAACGATCCGCCTTGAAGCGGTGCGGTGGGCAGTGAAGAGTCACCCAGCACGAAGGTGACATCCTCCACCCTGGTGCCGGCAGCGTCGGCTGCGATCTGTGTCATGACGGTATAGGTGCCGGTCCCGATATCGGTGGTGGCACTGCTGACGGTGAGATGGCCCTTGGCATTGATGCGCGCCTTGGCGCTGGCCTTCATCTGCATGGCTTCCCAGACGCCACCGGCCATCCCCCAGCCGATCAATTGGTTGCCATTGCGCATGCTGCGCGGTTGGGGGGGGCGCTCATGCCAGCCAAAACGTTCGGCACCTTGCTGGTAGCAGGCCAGCAATTCCTTGCTGGAGTAGGGCTTGCCCTCGTTGCCATTGTTGGCGGCGAAATTGCGTCGGCGCAGCTCTACCGGGTCGATCTTCGCTGCACAAGCGAGCTCATCCATAGCGCATTCCAGCGCAATCATCCCGGACCCGGCCCCAGGTGCCCGCATGTCCAGCGGGGTGTACACATCGAGCGAGGCCAAGCGATAGCTGAGCGTGACGTTGTCGCACTGGTAAAGCATGCCGCTCCATTCCACCAGGTGCTCGGTGAAGTCCTCGAATCGGGAGGTCTGGCCAAGCGCATCGTGAGCGATTGCCAGCAAGCGCCCGTTTGCGTCTGCCCCCAGGCGCAAGCGTTGCTCGGTGCGGGGCCGGTAGCCAAAGGTGAACATCTGTTGGCGGGTCAGGGTCACGCGCACCGAGCGCTTCAGGTGCAACGCCGCCATCACTGCCAGCGGCAACTGGTACTGCGGGCGCAAGCCCGAGCCGAAGGCTCCGCCGACGAACGCCGCGCGCACACGAATATTGGCCTTGGGCAGGCCGAACACCTTGTGCAGGTAGTCCTGGCAGTTCTGCGTGCCTTGGGTCTTGTCGTGGATTTCCAGCGTGCCGTCGGCCTTGTAGTGCACGGTCGACGCATGGGGCTCCATCGGGTTGTGGTGCTCGTTGGCCGTCAGGTAGGTCGCATCCACCTGCACCGGCGCACCGGCAAACTGCCCGGGGAAGTCGCCACGTGGCGCCGGCGTTTCGGCGGGGGCCGGATGCGACTGCTGGCATGCGCCCAGGTCTGTCTGGTGAGCCTCTTCGGCATAGTCGATCTTGAGCAGCGAGCCTGCATACCGGGCCAGTTCGAGGGTTTGAGCAACCACCAGCGCTACCGGTTGCCCGCTGTAGAGCACTCGATCATTGAACAAGGGCCGAAACGGCGAGCCCTCGGCAGAGTCGGCATCGCTATAGTCGTCGTCATAACTCGATATATGCGGACGATGGCCATGGTCGAGCACGGCGATTACCCCGGGTACGCGCAAGGCCTGCGTGCTGTCGATGTCGAGTACCCGACCGCGGGCGATGGTACTGGACACGACGCTGCCGTGTAGCAGGCCCGCCTCGGGGTATTCGCCCGCATAGCGGGCCTGCCCGGTGACCTTCGCCACACCGTCCACCCGGTCCATTGGCGTGCCGACTACTGGTGTGCTTTTGATCATGGTCGTGCTCCCCCGTTAGCGGCGCCGCGCGCCGCGTCATCCAAGGCACGCACGATTGCTCGCTGAGCGAGCGTTACTTTGAAACCGTTGTGGCTCAGGGGTTGTGCACCTTGCAGCAACGTTTGCGCGGCGCGGGTGAAGAGGGCTTCAGAAGGCACCTGGCCGACCAACATGCGCTCGACAGCCAGGTCCCGCCAGGGCTTGTGGGCAACGCCGCCCAACGCCAGGCGGGCCTGTTGGATCACTTCGCCATCGAAGCTCAAGGCTGCAGCGACTGATACCAGCGCGAACGCGTAGGAGGCGCGGTCGCGTATTTTCAGGTAACGGTAATGGTGTTCGAACATTGGGGGCGGCAGTTCGATGCCTGTCACCAGTTCATCGAACGCCAGTTGATTGTCGCGCTCGGGGGTGTCCTCGGGCAGGCGATGGAAATCCGCGAAGGGTATCTGCCGTTCACCGGACGGCCCCTGTACGTGCACCACGGCTTCGAGCGCTGCCAATGCCACGCACATGTCCGAGGGATGGGTCGCGACACAGGCATCGCTGGCGCCGAGAATGGCATGGATGCGGTTCATGCCCTTACGCGCAGGGCATCCGCTGCCCGGTTCGCGCTTGTTGCAGGGGGTGCCGGTGTCGTAGAAGTAGTAGCAGCGGGTACGTTGCAGCAAGTTGCCACCGGTACTCGCCATATTCCTCAACTGCGGCGATGCCCCAGCCAGGATCGCGTCTGACAGCAATGGATAATGCTGCTCGATCATCGGGTGCCAGGCCAGGTCGGCATTGCTCACCCGTGCACCGATCAGCACACCGCCGCCGGGAGTAGGGTGGATATCGTTCAGCCCGAGTCCGGAGATGTCGATCAGGCGCGTGGGGCGAACCACGTTTTCCTTCATCAGGTCGACGAGGTTGGTACCACCCGCGATGAAGTGCGAGCAGGCGTCAGCCAGGTTCACCGCTTCGCTGACCGAGTTGGGCTTGTAGTAGCTGAAGGGCGTCATAGATTCTGCCCTCGTTGTGGCTGGTTCCCATCCCTCATCAACGGCAGGGCTTCTTCCACCGCCGCGACGATGTTGCCATAGGCACCACAGCGGCAAAGATTGCCGCTCATCTGCTCGCGAATGGCCTCCCGGTTGTCGGCACGGCCCTCGTGAGCCAACCCGACTGCCGAGCAGATCTGCCCCGGGGTGCAGTAACCGCACTGGAACGCATCGTGGGTAATGAAGGCGCGCTGCATGGGGTGCAGGACGTCGCCGCTGGCCAGTCCTTCGATGGTCACCAGGTCGGCCCCGTCGCACATGATGGCCAAGGTCAGGCAGGCATTGACGCGCTTGCCATCGCGTAGCACCGTGCAGGCGCCGCACTGGCCATGGTCGCAACCTTTCTTGGTACCGACCAGGTCCAATTGCTCACGCAGCAGGTCGAGCAAGGTGACCCAAGGATGCACCTGCAGTGTTCGGGACTGACCATTGAGGGTCAGACAGATGGGGTGCGTTTCAGCCCCATTGGAAGAGATCGCGCTCATGGTGAGGTCCTCACGGTCAGGGTACGCGCAGTGTGCTGCGTCTCTGTCGTGCGACAGGCCCGGCTGACTAAACGTTCAGCCGGGTCGCCGAGGTGGCGGTCACTTCTTGCCAGGCAGCACCGGCTGGTGGGCCATGCGGGCATCGTAGAGGCTGGTGAGCAGGTACAGTGCGTCTGGGTCGGAGGTGCTCATGCAAACACCGAGCTCGCTTCATGAGCAAACGCAGTGGCAGCGCAGCCTCTAGACGAATGCCGATAGTCGCTTCACATCCGGCGGCGAGTTACCTTGCCAACGTGTTCCCGCGATATCACGGGGTCAGTCCGCAGCAGTATCAAGCGCAGCTGGCGGAGCAGGGGGAGGGGGCATCAGTGTGCGCTGTGCCCCATGGCCTGACGGCGTGTCGTTCAAACTTGGATATTTAAGCATCAGAAAACGAACTGGTGCCCCAGTTCCTTCTCTACCCAATGCAGAAAACACCGCACCCTAGGAAAGGCTGCGTGGGCCTTGGGAAACACCAGATGGTGCGCAGCGACCGGTGCACCCAGGGCCTCGGGCGCCACTTTCACCAAGGTCCCGGCTTCCAGGTATTTCTGGGCCAGCAAGCCACTTTCCAAAGCGAAGCCCAGGCCGTGGCTGGCGGCCTCCAGGCTCATATAGGAACGGTCGAAGCTCAGCGCATAGGGTTTTTCGGGCCGTGCCAGCCCGTGCTGGGCAAACCACGCCGGCCACCTCAACAAGGTCGCCTCGGACAGGATCAGGTCGCAATCGAGCAGGTCGCTGGCATCATGCACCGGGTGGCGGGAGAGGAGCTTGGGTGCCGCCAGCACCTCGAAGGTCTCGTTACTTACCGTGCGGACTTCGTAACTGGGCCAGTTCGGATCGCCATGGCGAATGTCCACGTCGATCTTGTCACGGCTGAAATGCAGCGCCTCGTAGGAGCATGACAAATTGATCTGAATGGACGGGAACTCCTCGCGAAACGCCTCGAGACGCGGCATCAGCCAGAGCAGGCCGAAACTCGGTGAAGAGTGCAGGCGCAGGCAGTCAAGGCTGACATCGCTGCTGGCACGTTCGGTGGCGATGGCAAGGCTGTGCAGGATACCCGAGACGTCTTTCAAGTACTGCTGGCCAACTGAGGTAAGGGCTACGCCACGTGCGCCACGCACGAACAGCTGTCTGCCGATCATGGCCTCGAGTTTGGCAAGCTGATGACTGACCGCCGAGGGGGTCAAGTCCAGCACCTCGGCAGCTCGGGCAACGTTGCCGAACCGGGCGGCCTGCTCGAAAGCCTGGATGGTTTTGAGCGGTGGCAGTGGCGATGCCGCGTCGTTTACCGAGCGCATACAGATTCTCCAAAGCGTTATTTTTATTCGGGGAAACCCGTAGGATAGCGCAGAAGGGCTGAATTTTTTTCAGCATCGGATGATTTTCACGTTATTGCTCACGTAGCTCGCGGGCCACAAGCTGAACCCACGATTCCTGAATCGGCCCATAACAACAAACAGAGGGTTCACACATGCTTCTCCAAGGTAAAGTCGCGATCATCACCGGCGCAGCGTCCGCACGAGGCATTGGCCGTGCCACGGCCGCAACGTTCGCTCAGCAAGGTGCCCGCGTGGTAATCCTCGATCTTGACGAATCTGCCGCCCGCGATGCTGCCGCCTCACTGGGCGAAAGCCATCTGGGCCTGGCGGCGAACGTCGCTGACGAGGCCCAGGTTCAGCGCGCTGTTGCCACGGTTGTCGAACATTTCGGCCGCATCGACGTGTTGATCAATAACGCCGGCATTACCCAGCCGCTGAAGACCTTGGATATCCGTGGCGCTGATTATGACAAGGTGCTGGATGTCAGCCTGCGGGGCACGCTGCTGATGTCGCAGGCGGTGATCCCGCAAATGCGTGAGCAAGGCAGCGGCAGCATCGTATGCATGTCCTCTGTTTCTGCACAGCGCGGCGGGGGCATTTTTGGCGGCCCGCACTACAGTGCCGCAAAGGCCGGCGTGCTGGGCCTTGCCAAGGCGATGGCGCGTGAACTGGGGCCGGACAACGTGCGGGTCAACTCCATCGCACCGGGTTTGATCCACACAGACATCACCGGTGGGCTGATGCAGGATGAGCGCCGCCACGCGATCATCGAAGGCATCCCCCTGGGCCGCCTTGGCCAGGCCCAGGATGTCGCCAACGCTGCACTGTTCCTCGCCAGCGACCTCTCTACCTACCTGACCGGCATTACCCTGGATGTCAACGGCGGGATGCTGATTCACTGAGTACACGTGGGCGGGCCGGCCCCCGGCCCGCGCGGTTCTGGATCAATGACAGCCAAGTTTCAGGCCTGGCTGCCAATAACAACAAGAGATCAGACCAGCATGACTACCTTATCGCTCGAAGCGGTTTCGACCGTGCGTATCTCCGCCTACCGCAAGACCGCCTGGCGCCTGATGCCGTTCCTGATGCTCTGCTACCTCTGCGCCTATCTGGATCGCGTCAATGTCGGTTTCGCCAAGCTGCAGATGATGAACGATCTCGCCTTGAGCGAGACAGTCTACGGCCTGGGTGCGGGCATGTTCTTCATTGGCTATTTTCTCTGCGAGGTTCCCAGCAACATCATCCTTCACAAAGTGGGCGCACGGGTATGGATCGCGCGCATCATGATCACCTGGGGGATCATTTCCGCGCTGTTCGCATTCGTCGAAACAGCGTGGCAATTCTACGTCCTTCGATTCCTCCTAGGTATCGCCGAGGCAGGTCTTGCGCCAGGGCTGCTGCTGTACCTTACCTACTGGTTCCCTTCCTATCGCCGGGCACGGATGACGGTGTTGTGGTTCATCGCCATTCCACTGTCGGGCATGGTTGGCGGGCCTCTCTCCGGTTGGATCATGAACCAGTTTGCCGGCGTGCACGGTTGGGCCGGTTGGCAGTGGATGTTTGTGCTCGAAGCGGTGCCGACGGTGCTGGTTGGCCTGCTGGTATTGGCTTACCTCAAGGACGGCGTGCACCAGGCCACGTGGCTGAACGACGAAGAAAAGGCCCTGGTTACCCGCGAACTGGCCGAGGACAACCAACAGAAAGTCAGCCATGGTTCGGTGGGGGAATTCATCCGCGACCGTCGGTTGTGGTTGCTGGCTGGCATCTACTTCTGTGTGGTCATGGGCCAGTACGCCATTACCTTCTGGCTACCGACCTTGGTGCGCAATGCCGGTGTATCTGACCCGCTCCACATCGGCATGCTGTCCAGCCTGCCTTACCTGTGCGCCATTGCCGCGATGCTGCTGGTCGGTCGAAGCGGCGACAAGCACCGCGAGCGCCGATGGCATCTGATCATACCGATGATTGTCGGCGCCATCGGGCTCAGCCTGGCCGCATTGATGGGCGGCAACGTGACACTGTCGATCCTCAGCTTGTGCCTGGCTGCGTCGGGAATCCTCTCGGCCACCTCGCTGTTCTGGATGCTGCCCACCACGCTTCTGGGCGGTGTGTCCGCTGCCGCAGGCATCGCCGCCGTCAACAGCTTTGCCAACCTGGCCGGCTTCTGCTCGCCCTACCTGATTGGGTGGATCACTACCCAGACCGGGTCCAGCGCCATCGGCATGTATCTGATTACAGCCGTCCTGCTTGCGGGGGCCTCGTTGGTCCTGCGCATCCCCGCTGCAGCGGTCAATCGTTGAGTTAACGGAGCTACGTAATGAATACGAACACTATGCTGAAGCCCGCCTTGAGCCTGGCCGAGCGCGCGCACAATATCCGTCGCCATGCGTTGCGCATGGGGCAGGTGCAAGGTCAAGGTTATGTGGGGCAGGCCCTGGGCGCTGCGGACCTGCTGGCAGTCTCTTACTTCCATGCACTGAGCTATCGGTCCGATGATCCTGACTGGGAACCGCGCGACCGCTTCTATCTGTCCATCGGTCATTATGCCATTGCGCTGTATGCCGCCTTGATCGAGGCCCGAATCGTCCCGCTCGATGAGTTGGAAACCTATGGTTCGGACGACAGCCGCCTGCCCATGTCCGGCATGGCCGCTTATACGCCGGGCATGGAAATCACCGGCGGTTCGTTGGGGCAGGGGTTGGGTATTGCGGTTGGTGCTTGCCTGGGCCTCAAACGCAAGCAATCGACTTCTTTCGTTTACAACCTCTTGTCAGATGGTGAGCTCAATGAAGGCTCCACTTGGGAGGCCGTCATGTCGGCCTCTCACTGGAAGCTCGACAACCTCATCGCCATCGTCGATGTGAACAACCAGCAGGCCGATGGTTATTCCAGCGAAATTCTTTCTTTTGAACCGATCGTCGATCGTTGGCAGGCGTTTGGGTGGTTCACCCAGCGAGTCGATGGCAATGACATCGAAGCCCTGGTCGCAGCGTTCGATGCGGCGCGCAATCACACAGGCGCGCAACCGCGCGTGATCATTTGCGATACGAAGATGGGCAAGGGGGTACCGTTCCTCGAAACGCGGGAAAAGACCCACTTCATACGCGTGGAAGAACATGAATGGGCGTTGGCGCTCAACAATCTCGAAGAAGGAAAACAGTGATGAGCAAGCCGAATAGTTCTACTTCGACTGCCGAGCCAACCAAGAAGCGCCTGACCACCTCGGCCATGATCGCCTCGATCGCCGCTGAGGGCCAAGCGACCCGCTCGGCGCCCTTTGGCCATGCCCTGGCTGCGCTGGCTGAGCAGCGCCCTGAAATTGTCGGGCTGTCCGCAGACTTGTCCAAATACACCGACCTGCATATTTTTGCCAAGGCGCACCCGGACCGCTTCTACCAGATGGGCATGGCCGAGCAACTGTTGATGAGCGCGGCTGCGGGCATGGCAAGGGAGGGGTTCGTACCCTTCGCCACCACCTACGCCGTGTTTGCCTCGCGGCGCGCCTACGATTTTATCTGTATGGCAATCGCCGAGGAGAATTTGAACGTGAAGATCGTCTGTGGGCTGCCCGGGCTCACTACCGGTTATGGCCCAAGCCACCAGGCGACTGACGATCTCGCCATCTTCCGAGCGATGCCAAACCTGATGATCGTCGATCCCTGCGACGCCGTGGAGATCGAACAGGCAGTGCCGGCAATCGCTGCTCACCAGGGGCCAGTCTACATGCGCCTGCTGCGCGGCAACGTACCGGTAGTGCTTGACGAATACGGGTACAAATTCGAAATCGGCAAGGCCAAGACCCTGCGCACCGGCAGGGACGTGCTCATCATCTCCACCGGGCTGATGACCATGCGCTCGCTCGAAGCGGCCAACAAGCTCCAGGCCGATGGTGTCGACGCTGCTGTATTGCACGTGCCGACCATCAAGCCTCTGGATGAACACACCATCCTGGCCGAAGCGAAGCAGTCCGGGCGGCTGGTGGTCACCGCCGAAAACAGCAGCATTATCGGCGGTTTGGGCGAGGCGGTTGCCGGGTTGTTGTTGCGCAGCGGTGTTACGCCGACGTTCCGCCAGATCGCGCTGCCCGATGCGTTTCTCGATGCCGGTGCCTTGCCGACATTGCATGATCGGTACGGCATATCGACCGACGCCGTATGTGCTCAGATCAAAGCCTGGCTTTGATATAGCTCGGCTAGGAGGGCATGGAGGCCCCAATGAGTTCCCAAAGTCTTTGCGGCGCCAGTCAACGAGCGACAGGCCATGAGCAAAGCTCCAATTGAGCATTTTCGCCAGACCCATAATGCAGCTGTGGTACTTATGAATGAAACCCAAGCTTTTGGAGTTCTGGGAAACGGGGGGTGTGGGGATTTGACCGGAGGTATGTGGGATTGGACACTGATCGAGGTCAACTCTCACAATACTAAATTTAACATAATATACATTATGCGTATTTCTGTATTTCCCATACGAGCCACACCCAAGGTACATTCGACTCTCAGCAAGCCCCTCATGAGCCTTCACCCTTCAAAGCCGATCAAGGATGCTCCAGTTCATGTCTCACCATCCATCCGCAGATCAGATCATCAGTCTCTACGACCGCCACGCCGCTACGTGGAGCGATCTGCGCGTCAACCATTTCATCGACCGCAAATGGATCGAACGCTTCCGTTCATTGCTACCGCCGTCTGCGACCGTTCTGGATCTGGGCTGCGGCTCCGGCCAACCCGTGGCACGTTATCTGATCGACGCCGGCGCGTCTGTCATCGGTGTAGATTCGTCTGAGCAGATGCTCGCACTGTGCAGCGCGCAATTTCCAACGCAGGAATGGATTCACGCGGACATGCGCACATTGGCGCTCGATCGCCAGTTCGCGGCCATCCTCGCCTGGAACAGCTTTTTTCATCTCAAGCCCGACGATCAGCGCAAAATGTTCCCGATATTTCAGCGTCATGCCGCACCTGGAGCGCTGCTGATGTTCACCAGTGGGCCTTCTCATGGCGAAGCCTTGGGCGTATTCGAGGGTGAAACGCTGTACCATGCGAGCCTCGACCCTCAGGAATACACTGCACTGCTTGCCAACCACGACTTTGAGCTGCTGGAGCACATCGCAGAGGACGCGGAATGCGGTGGCCAGACGGTTTGGCTTGGGCGTCGCCTGTCTGATTAATAGGCATCTAAATTATAGCTACGCTAAATAGTTATTTAGTTGAGTTATGCTTACCACGCATTATGTCCGCCCCCAGATCCCTCGCCGACAGCACGCAAGCCGACAAGCTCACGCGCACTTAGCTACGCCCTGCCCTCACACCTGAGGTGCATTGAGCAACTCCAGGACGAAGTCGAGAAATGCGCGCACCTTGGCCGGCGGGTGATGCCGCGAAGGGTACAGTGCATACAGCGGAAAACGCTCGTCCGGCCAGTCGTCGAACAGCTCGACCAGGCGGCCCTCGGCCAGTAGCTGCTCGCTACCCAAAGCCATCACCTGCGCAACTCCGTAGCCGGCAAGGCAGGTGCTGTGCAGACTGCCCACATCGTTGACCAGCAATTGCCCGCGCGTGTCCACGGTCAGGCGCTCGGCACCGCGGTGAAACTCCCAGGCAAAAGGCTGACCACTCTGCGGATCGCGGAACTGGATGCAGCGATGTTCGCTGAGGGCCTGCGGCTGTGCCGGGCGGCCAAAACGCTTGAGGTAGGCCGGTGCAGCCACGGTGAGGATGCGAGTGTCCAGCAGCCTGCGCGCCACCAGGCTGGACGTACGGGGCTCGCCGAAACGCACGGCCAGATCGAAACCTTCGGCGACCATGTCGCCCAGGCGATCGCGAGTGATCAGTTCCAGGTTCAGTTGTGGGTGCGCCTCGAGTAACCCGCCCAGGCGCGGCCCAAGTATCAGGCGAGCGAAAAACGGATCGACATTGACCCGCAGCCGCCCCCTGACCACCCCTGCCCCCTCGGTCACCGAGCTGGCCGCCTCGTCCAGCGCTGCCAGCAACGGCACCACCTGTTCGTACAGGCGGCGCCCCTCGTCGGTCAGAGTGACCGAGCGTGTGGTGCGGTCAAACAAGCGAATCCCCAGGCGTTTCTCCAGGCGCGCCAACGCCCGGCTGACACCTGGCTGGGACATGTCCATCACCTCGCCTGCAGCGGCAAAGCTGCCACTGTCGACGATGGCGACGAACACACTCATGCCACTGAGGCTGCGCTCATCGAAACTCATATTGATGCCAATCAGTCATTATTGAAATGAGCTTCATGTTATCGATTAATCAATCGACGCACCACAGACTGGCTCCCGAACGCGGCGCTGTGCCGCCTCCCACTCAGGAGTTACATACCATGTACGTTATCACTGGCATCACCGGCCAAGTCGCCAGCGCCCTGGCGCGCAACCTGCTGGCCGCAGGCAAGGAGGTGCGCGCTGTGGTGCGCGATGCCGCCAAGGGCGAAACCTGGCAGGCCCAGGGGTGCAGCGTCGCGGTAGCCGACATGCGGGACCGTGTCGCCCTGACTCGTGCGTTCCAAGGCGCCACCGCTGTGTTCGTGCTGCTGCCGCCGAACTTCGACCCTCGCCCTGATTTCCCCGAAACCCGCGCGATACTCGCCAACCTGCACGCAGCACTGCTGGCCAGCCAACCGGAACGCGTAGTGTGCCTCTCCACCGTTGGCGCGCAGGCCAGCCACCCTAACCTGCTATCGCAGCTGGGTGAAATGGAACATGTGCTGGGGCAGCTGCCCATGCCGATAACGTTTCTGCGCGCTGCCTGGTTCATGGAGAACAGCCTGTGGGACATTGCCCCTGCTCGGGAACATGGCGTCCTGTACAGCTTCCTGCAACCGCTGGACAAGCCGGTGCACATGGTCGCCACGGCCGATGTCGGGCGCGTTGCAGCGCAGTTGCTGCAGGAGCCTTGGGAGGGCGTGCGGGTGGTGGAGCTGACCGGCCCGCAAGCGATCTCCCCGCTGCAGCTCGCTGCCACGCTTGGCCAGGTGCTCGGGCGTGAAGTGAAGGCGCAAGCAGTTCCGCGCGATAGCTGGGAGGCACTATTCCTTGAGCAAGGGATGGAGAATCCGGTACCGCGCATGCAAATGCTCGATGGCTTCAATGCGGGCTGGATCGACTTTGAAGGAACGCCGCGCCAGGCGCGCACCGATCTGCAGACGGTATTGGCGGGGTTGGTCGAGCGGAGTTGAGCACGACTCTTTGGCTGGCGCGCCCTGCAGGGCGCTTCAGCTTTCAGGGGTGGCCATAGAAGTATGGTCGACCTCAGTCGCCATAACATACCGTGATACGTACCACGTATGCTTCAGCTCAAACCACCAAATCGACGGTAGAAACTCTCGCTGGCATCCGGCAGCGGTCCGTCCGCCGTCTCCAGCATGTCATTGAGCCAGGCTTCAGCCTTGGGCGACACCAGGCGATAGAGGTTGCGGCACAACTGGCGCGCTGCACGGCCCTCCCAGTCACCGGGCAGCAGTTCATCGGGCAACTGCGGATCGCGCAACAGCAAACGCCGGTATTCGTGGATCAGCAAGGTGCGCGCCAGGAAGCAATCCTGCGCCTCCAGCGTTTCCTGTTCGCGCAGTGCCTGCCACAGCGGACGGAACAGGCGAATGAACTCGCTGTAATGCTGGCCCAGCTCGTCGATCCCCCAGCTCTCCCTGACCTGCGCGCGCATGGCCTTGGAGGCGAGAATTTCCTGGGCATGGGTCTCGAAGACGATACTGTCTTCCTCGGCCTCCAGCTCGCGCAGGGTCGCCGCCAGATCCGCACGATCAGCACGCGGGCAACCCATCACGTTAGGGGCGATGGCTCCGAATCCTTGCCACTCCAGCTCTTCACGTACCGACTTGCGCTTGGCTACGTCCAACTGCGAGAGCAGCACCAGCGTCCAGGCGCCGTCCCAGGCTGGCAGGCTGGCACTGTAGACCCGTTTGAATGCCTTCTCGAAACGCCGTCGGCCGGTGCCGGTCAGGCTGTAGTAGCTACGGCGACCAACCTTTTCAGCGGTCAGCCAGCCTTCTTTTGTCAGGCGGAAGATCGACGTGCGAATCAGTCGCTCGTTAATGCCGAAGGGCTCCAGCAAACCGATCAGGCTACCCAGCCACACCGTGCCACCGTGGGGCTCGACGGCATCGCCATACAGCGTGATGATCAGCGAGCTGGCGCGGATTGGCGTCTGCTCCTGGAAGCGGGTGATCAGGTGATTCAGGGGTGCGAGGCTGCTCATGGGGGAACTGGGCGCGGAGAAAGCCCCGACTATACCTTTACCCCGCCCCGCCTGGCCATGGCGCGACACGGCAATGCTCATGCGCCATGCCCCGTCTTCGGCCGCAGGCCGGTATCGCCCATGCGCGGGCGTGCGGGCTCGACCGCACTCAGCGGTGAACACTCCACCATCGACGCCATGCAGCGTCTGGCGAGCGCCTGGTACTCCTGCGTGCCGCGCTGCTTCCAGGCGACCTCCTCATCGCTTAGCGTACGCTTGGCCTGGGCCGGCGAGCCCACCACCAGGCTCTGCGCCTCGCAGGTGAACCCCGCCTTGACGAATGCCGTGGCCGCCACGATGCAGCGTGGCGCGATATGCGCACCATCCATCACCACCGCATTCATGCCCACAAGCGCATCCGCCCCTACTCGGCACCCGTGCAGCACCGCGCCATGCCCAACATGACCGTTGCGCTCGATGACCGTGTCGCCGCCCGGAAAGCCATGCATCACGCAGGTGTCCTGCAGATTGGCGCCCTCCTCCAGGACGATGCGCCCAAAGTCGCCCCGCAACGCAGCGAGAGGCCCGACATAACAGCCGGGGCCGACGATCACATCGCCGATCAGGACGGCACTGGGGTGGACGTAGGCGGTGGGATGGACCACTGGGGTCAAGCCGTCGAGGCGATAGCAGGGCATGGGAGCGACTCAATGTGATTCATTAAGGCCAAGGATCATGTATCACTTCAAATAGATCAGTCAATTTCGAAATTGCTGTATCGCTTTCTTTAATCCTCCCTCTCATCAACTGGTTGCCCGGAACCTATGCGCACAAGGGGTTTCAGCGATCCCGGCGATCAGCACTCAAGATTTAGATACATCATGTTAATTTTGATGTTGATATTTCGTATCGCTTTGCGCCTATACTTGCGCCACCACTGCAACCGACTCCAAGAACTGGCCGGCCCTGACCGGCGCCAAACGTGCAGCCTGAGGTACCACCATGCCAAGCAACCTCGTTGTGCAGGCCCCGGCGGACGGTGTCCGCCTGATCACCCTGCACCGCCCGCAAGCCCTCAACGCCCTGAATACTGAGCTGCTGGCAGAGCTCGCCGACGAACTCGACGCTGCCGGCCATGACGAGCACACCCGTGCGGTGGTCATCACCGGCAATCGCAAGGCCTTTGCAGCAGGCGCGGACATCAACGAGATGGCCGAGCGCGAACTGGTTGGCATCCTCAACGATCCCCGTGTCGCCCACTGGCAGCGCATCGCCGCTTTTCCCAAGCCTCTGATCGCCGCCGTCAACGGTTTCGCCCTCGGCGGCGGCTGCGAGCTGGTGATGTGCGCTGATATCGTTATCGCCGGGTCCGAGGCACGCTTCGGCCAGCCAGAGATCAACCTCGGCATCATTCCCGGCGCCGGCGGCACCCAGCGCCTGCTTCGCGCAGTTGGCAAGCCACTGGCGATGCAGCTGGTGCTCACCGGTGAAACCCTTGATGCCCGCCGTGCCCTGCAAGCCGGGCTGATCAGCGAAATGACCCAGCCCGAATTGACCGTTGAACGCGCCCTGCAGGTCGCTTGCAGCATCGCGCAAAAGGCGCCCCTGGCCGTGCGCCTGGCCAAAGAAGCGCTACTCAAGGCCCAGGATACCGACCTCGCCAGCGGCCTGCGCTTCGAGCGACATGCCTTCACCCTGCTGGCCGGCACGGCCGACCGCGCCGAGGGCATCCGCGCTTTCCAGGAAAAACGCCCGGCCAGCTTCATCGGCCGCTGACCCACCCGATTCCACCGACTGACGGAGCGCGCTTGCCATGAGCTTCCAGCACATCCTGTTTTCCATCGAGGACGGCATCGCCCTCCTCTCGCTCAACCGCCCCGAGCAACTCAACAGCTTCAATACCGCCATGCACCAGGAGGTGCGCGAGGCTCTCAAGCAGGTACGCCAGAGCGAACAGGCGCGGGTCCTGCTGCTGACCGGGGAAGGCCGCGGTTTCTGCGCCGGCCAGGACCTCTCCGACCGCAACGTTGCGCCCGGTGCCGAGCGGCCCGACCTGGGCCTGTCGATCGAGCAGTTCTACAACCCGCTGATCCGTAGCCTGCGCGACTTGCCGATGCCGGTGATCTGTGCGGTCAACGGCGTGGCTGCCGGCGCCGGGACCAATATTCCCCTGGCTTGCGACCTGGTGCTGGCCGCCCGCTCGGCCAGCTTCATCCAGGCGTTCTGCCGCATCGGGCTGATCCCGGACTCTGGCGGCACCTGGCTGCTGCCGCGCCTGGTCGGCATGGCCCGCGCGAAGGCCCTGGCGATGCTGGGCGAGCGCCTGAGCGCCGAACAGGCCGAGCAATGGGGGCTGATTCACCGCGTGGTCGACGACACCGAGTTGCGCGACGAAGCACTGCGCCTGGCCCGGCACCTGGCCGCTCAGCCCACCTACGGCCTGGCGCTGATCAAGCGCAGCCTCAACGCAAGCTTCGACAACAGTTTCGACCAGCAACTGACGCTCGAGCGCGACCTGCAACGCCTGGCCGGGCGCAGCGACGACTACCGCGAAGGCGTCAGCGCCTTCATGGAAAAGCGTACGCCCGTGTTCAAGGGGTGCTGAGATGAGTGCCCTGCACATTGAAGCTCAGGTTGCGGTGATCGGCGCTGGCGCCATGGGGGCCGGCATTGCCCAGGTTGCAGCCCAGGCCGGGCATGCGGTCCGGCTTTATGACAATCGCCCGGGCGCCGCAGCGCAGGCCATCGACGGCATCGCCCGGCAATTGGCGCGCCTGGTGGACAAAGGCAAGCTGAACGCCTGCGAGCGCGAGTCGACCGTCGCCCGCCTGCAGCCTGCCGAGTCGCTCAAGGCCCTGGCCGATGCGACGCTGGTGATCGAGGCGATCGTGGAAGACCTCGATATCAAGCAGCAACTGCTGCGTCAGCTTGAAGCCCTCTGCGCTGAAACCTGCATCCTCGCCAGCAATACGTCGTCGTTGTCGATTACCCGCCTGGCAGCGGGGCTGGCCCGACCCGAGCGCGTGATCGGCATGCATTTCTTCAATCCTGCCCCCTTGATGGCGTTGGTCGAGGTCGTGTCGGGGCTTGCGACCGAACCGGCGGTGGCCGATACGCTGTACGACACCGCCAAGGCCTGGGGCAAGCAGCCCGTGCATGCACGCTCCACCCCCGGTTTCATCGTCAACCGCGTGGCCCGTCCGTTCTATGCCGAGAGCCTGCGCCTGCTGCAGGAAGGTGCCGCCGATTGCGCCAGCCTCGACGCGCTGTTGCGCGAGGCTGGCGGGTTCCGCATGGGCGCGTTCGAACTCACCGACCTGATCGGCCATGACGTCAACTACGCCGTCACCTGTTCGGTGTTCGACGCCTATTACGGGGATTTGCGCTTCCAGCCCTCGCAGGTACAAAAGGAACTGGTGGCCGCCGGGCGCCTGGGGCGCAAGAGCGGCCAAGGTTTCTATGACTACCGCGAAGGCGCCGAACGCCCGCAGCCTGCCGAATTGCGCAGCTCTGCCGAAGTTACACGCTGCGTGGTCAAGGGCGACCTCGGTGTCATGCAGCCGCTGCTGCAGCGCCTGAGCGCCAGCGGTGTCGAACTGACCCGACGCGCCGGCCAGGGCTTGTTGCGCATTGGCGATGCCACCCTGGCCCTGTCCGACGGTCGCCTGGCCAGCCAGCGCGCCCGCGACGAAGGCCTGCAGAACCTGGTCCTGATCGACCTTGCCCTGGATTACAGCAGCGCAACACGCATCGCGATTACCTGGGCCAGGAACACCACGATCGAAGCCCGCGATCAGGCTGTCGCGCTGCTCCAGCGTGCCGGTTTCAACGTCAGCGCCCTGGCCGACCTGCCGGGCCTGGCCGTGCTGCGCACGGTGGCCATGCTCGCCAACGAAGCCGCCGATGCCGTGCTGCAAGGTGTCGCGTCGGCGGCCGACATCGATCTGGCCATGTGCGCCGGGGTCAATTATCCGTTGGGGCCGCTGGCCTGGGCCGAACGCATCGGCCTTGCCCACACGTTGCACACCCTCGAACACCTGCAGCAGGCCTACGGCGAAGAACGCTATCGCCCTTCCCTGCTGCTGCGCCGCACCCATGCCGAAGGAGGCCGCCTGCATGACTGACACACCTCGCACGCCCGAAGCGCTGGCCCGCGCCTGTGCCGACGCCATGTACGCCCGTGACCGCGCGACTCAAGGCATGGGTATCGAACTGCTCGAGGCCGGCCCCGGCAGCGCTGCCGTGCGCATGACCGTACGCGCCGACATGATCCAGGGCCACGGCACCTGCCACGGCGGCTTTCTCTTCGCCCTGGCCGATTCGGCGTTCGCCTTTGCCTGCAACAGCCACGACGAGGCCACTGTGGCCCTGGGCTGCAGCATCGATTATGTGGCCCCGGCGCTGCTCGGCGACCAGTTGACCGCCACCGCCCACGAGCTGGTGCGCAAGAGCCGCACCGGCCTCTACGACGTGCGCCTGGAAAACCAGCGTGGCGAGCTGGTGGCGCTGTTCCATGGCAAGTCCTACAAGTTGCGCGGCAGCGTGCTGACGCAGGAGACGCAAGATGACTGAACCGACCCTCAACGACGCCCTGATCATCGACGCCGTGCGCACGCCCATCGGCCGCTACGGCGGCGCCCTGAGCAGCGTGCGTGCCGACGACCTGGCGGCGATCCCGATCAAAGCCTTGATCGCCCGCCACCCGACACTGGACTGGCACGCCATCGACGATGTGATCCTCGGCTGCGCCAACCAGGCCGGCGAAGACAATCGCAACGTTGCGCATATGGCCACGCTGCTGGCCGGGCTGCCTGTCGAGGTGCCGGGCACCACCCTCAACCGCCTGTGCGGCTCCGGCCTGGACGCCATCGGCAACGCCGCCCGCGCCCTGCGCTGTGGCGAGGCCGGGCTGATGCTGGCCGGCGGCGTCGAATCCATGTCCCGCGCGCCCTTCGTCATGGGCAAGGCCGAACAGGCCTTCGGCCGCAGTGCGGAACTGTTCGACACCACCATCGGCTGGCGCTTCGTCAATCCCCTGATGAAAGCCCAATACGGCATCGACTCGATGCCCGAGACCGCCGAGAACGTCGCCGAGCAGTTCGGCATCTCGCGCGCCGACCAGGATGCCTTTGCCTTGTGCAGCCAGCACAAGGCCGCCGCCGCCCAGACCAATGGCCGCCTGGCGCGGGAAATCGTCCCGGTCGAGATCGCCCAGCGCAAGGGCCCGCCCAAGCTGGTCGAGCAAGACGAACACCCGCGCGGCGACACCACCCTGGAGCAGCTGGCGCGCCTTGGCACGCCGTTTCGCGAAGGTGGCAGCGTCACTGCCGGCAACGCGTCGGGGGTCAACGACGGTGCGTGCGCACTGTTGCTGGCCAGCAGCAGCGCAGCCCGCCGCCACGGCCTGAAGGCCCGCGGGCGAATCGTCGGCATGGCCGCAGCAGGTGTCGCGCCGCGCATCATGGGCATCGGCCCGGTGCCTGCGACGCGCAAAGTGCTGGAGCTGACCGGTCTTGCCCTGGCCGACATGGACGTGATCGAGCTTAACGAAGCCTTCGCCGCCCAAGGGCTGGCAGTGCTGCGCGAGCTGGGTGTTGCCGACGACGATCCACGGGTCAACCCCAACGGTGGCGCCATCGCCCTGGGGCATCCGCTGGGCATGAGCGGCGCGCGGCTGGTCACCACCGCGCTGCACGAGCTGGAGCTGACCGGCGGCCGCTACGCGCTGTGCACCATGTGCATCGGCGTCGGCCAGGGCATCGCCATGGTGATCGAGCGCCTTTGAGGCACTTCGACCAACGGACCGCGACCCACGCTGCAACGGGCAGTATGCTGCCCACCATGACACTCACGGCCCCTCGACGGGCCGGCGTACAAGAACAACTCGAGTGAAGCCATGAACATGTACCACGATGCCGAACGCGCCCTGCTTGACCCCATGGAAACTGCCAGTGTCGATGCGCTGCGCCAGCACCAGCTCGAACGTCTGCGCTGGAGCCTGCGCCACGCCTACGACAAGGTGGCGCTGTACCGTCAGCGCTTCGACGCCTGCGGCGCCCACCCGGACGACCTGAAGTCGCTCGAGGACCTGTCGCGCTTCCCCTTCACCGGCAAGAGCGACCTGCGCGACAACTACCCCTACGGCATGTTTGCCGTCCCCCAGGAAGAAGTGGTGCGCCTGCACGCCTCCAGCGGCACCACGGGCAAACCTACGGTGGTCGGGTACACCCAGAACGACATCGACACCTGGGCCAACGTGGTCGCCCGCTCGATCCGCGCCGCAGGTGGACGCAAGGGCGACAAGGTGCATGTTTCCTATGGCTACGGCCTGTTCACCGGTGGCCTGGGCGCTCACTATGGCGCCGAGCGCCTGGGCTGCACGGTGATCCCCATGTCCGGCGGTCAGACCGAGAAGCAGGTGCAACTGATCCGCGACTTCCAGCCCGACATCATCATGGTCACGCCCTCGTACATGCTCAACCTGGCCGACGAGATCGAACGCCAGGGCATCGACCCCAACGACCTCAAGTTGCGCCTGGGCATCTTCGGTGCCGAGCCCTGGACCGACGAGCTGCGCCGCTCCATCGAGCAACGCCTGGGTATCAACGCGCTGGATATCTATGGCCTGTCGGAAATCATGGGGCCAGGCGTGGCCATGGAGTGCATCGAGACCAAGGACGGCCCGACCATCTGGGAAGACCATTTCTACCCCGAGATCATCGACCCGGTGTCAGGCGAGGTCCTGCCGGACGGGCAGTTGGGCGAGCTGGTGTTCACCTCGCTGAGCAAGGAGGCGCTGCCGATGGTGCGCTACCGCACCCGCGACCTGACCCGTCTGCTGCCCGGCACGGCACGGCCGATGCGGCGCATTGGCAAGATCACCGGCCGTAGCGACGACATGCTGATCATCCGCGGGGTCAACGTGTTCCCTACGCAGATCGAAGAGCAGGTGCTGAAAATAAAACAGCTTTCCGAGCTTTACGAGATCCATCTGTATCGCAATGGCAATCTCGACAGCGTGGAAGTGCACGTGGAGTTGCGCGCCGACAGCCAGTACCTGGACGACGCTACGCGCAAGGCGCTTGTGGGTGAGCTGAGCAAGCAGATCAAGACCTACATCGGCATCAGCACGCAGATTCGCCTGCAGCCCTGCGGAACGCTGAAGCGCTCAGAGGGCAAGGCTTGCCACGTCTACGACAAACGGTTGGCCAGCTGACTTTCGATTCGGCTGCCTTTTTCGGCCCCGGCCTGGTCCGGGGCTTTTTTTTTGCGCCGGATTTGCCGGCCCTATCGCGGGACGAGCCCGCTCCCACAGCCCCACGATGAGGCGTAATGTGATACACAATTTTATCTGATACATGATTTTGTGTTTGATGTTAGATCACGTATCGCTTATAAAAGACTCCATGCCCCAACCACCCCTGCGGCGGGAGTCCGAACATGTACGCACAGCTAGTCGAAACCGGCGTCAAACGTGTCAAGTCACTGGAAGAGATGTCGCCCGAAGAGCGCCACTTCCAGGAGAAGATCGACGCCGAGATCAAGATCGAACCGAAAAACTGGATGCCCGAGGCCTATCGCCAGACCCTGATCCGGCAGATCTCCCAGCACGCCCATTCGGAAATCGTCGGCATGCTTCCCGAGAGCAACTGGGTCACCCGCGCGCCGAGCCTCAAGCGCAAGCTGCAGTTGATGGCCAAGATCCAGGACGAAGCCGGCCATGGCCTGTACCTGTACAGCGCCATGGAAACCCTCGGCGCCGACCGCGACGAAGAGATCGCCAAGCTGCACAGCGGCAAGGCCAAGTACTCGAGCATCTTCAACTACCCGACCCTGAGCTGGGCCGACATGGGCGCGGTGGGCTGGCTGGTCGACGGCGCGGCGATCGTCAACCAGGTGGTACTGCAACGCACCTCCTACGGCCCCTACTCGCGCGCGATGATCCGTATCTGTAAGGAAGAGAGTTTTCATCAGCGCCAGGGCTACGAGCTGCTGCTGACCATGATGCGCCACGGCACCCAGGCGCAGAAGGACATGGTCCAGGACGCAATCAATCGCCTGTGGTGGCCGTCGCTGATGATGTTCGGCCCCAGCGACGAACACTCCCCCAACAGCGCCCAATCGATGGCCTGGAAGATCAAGCGCCAGACCAACGACGAACTGCGCCAGCGCTTCATCGACCAGACCGTGCCGCAGCTCGAGTTGCTCGGTTGCACCGCCCCGGACCCGGAACTGAAGTGGAACGCCGAGCGCGGTCACTACGACTTCGGTGAAATCCAGTGGGACGAATTCTACGAAGTGATCAAGGGCAACGGCCCCTGCAACCAGGAGCGGGTCGCCACCCGTCGCCAGGCCATCGAAGACGGGGCCTGGGTACGCGAGGCCGCCGTGGCCTATGCGCGCAAGCAACAGAACAAGAACGCCGCCTGAAGCGGCGACCGATGCGGAGATCGAACATGTCTGTCTGGACCCTCTACGAAGTATTCGTGCGCAGCAAGCACGGCCTGAACCACAAGCACGTGGGCAGCGTGCATGCCGCCGACGCGGCCATGGCCATCGAGAACGCCCGTGAGCTGTACACCCGGCGCAGTGAAGGCGTGAGCCTGTGGGTGGTGTCCTCGGCGCTGATCACCGCCTCCTCGCCTGATGAAAAAGACCCGCTGTTCGCCCCTTCGGACGACAAGGTCTACCGCCATGCCAGCTTCTATGAGCTGCCTGACGAAGTCGGACACATGTGAGGCCCGCCATGCACAATGACGATCTGATCCCCTACCTCTTGCTGCTCGGCGACAGCGCCCTGATCCAGGGCCAGCGCCTGTGCCAATGGTGTGGCCACGCCCCGGCACTGGAAGAAGAGCTGGCCCTGATGAATGTCGGCCTCGACCTGATCGGCCAGGCGCGCAACTGGCTGGAGTACGCCGCCGAACTGCTCGACGACGGTCGCGATGCCGACGCCCTGGCGTTTCGCCGCGACGAACGCGCCTTCCACAACCTGCTGCTGGTCGAGCAACCCAACGGCGACTTTGCCGTGACCATGACCAAGCAGTTCCTCTACGACGCCTGGCACCTGGCGATGCTCCAAGGCCTGTGCGCCTCCAGCGATCCGCGCATCGCCGGCATCGCGGCCAAAGCGCTCAAGGAGGTCACCTATCACCTGCGCCGCTCCGGTGAGTGGGTGCAGCGCCTGGGCGGCGGCACCGACGAAAGCCGTCGCCGCATGCTCGCGGCAATCCCGGCACTGTGGCGTTTCACCGTGGAGCTGAGCCAGGGCAGTGAAAGCGAGACGCGCCTGGCCGCCGCGGGTATTGCCGCCGACCCGGGACAAGTTGGGCAAGCCTGGCTCGCCCAGGTCAGCGCCATCTTCGCCTCGGTCGAGCTCCCGCAACCCACGCCCGCCAGTCATTTCTACCTGAGTGGTCGCAAGGGCTTGCACACCGAACACCTGGGCCTGCTGCTGGCCGAGATGCAGTTCCTGCCACGGGCCTACCCCGATGCGATCTGGTGAGCTGATCGCTGGCGACCGGGGCGCCCGCAGCCTGCGCGAGGGCGACCTGGCTCGGGCCTGGGCGGTGCTGGAGCAGGTCATGGACCCGGAAGTGCCGGTGGTCAGCGTGGTAGACCTGGGAATCGTGCGCGACCTGGATTGGCGCGCCGGCCATCTGCACCTGGTGGTGACCCCTACCTACTCCGGCTGCCCGGCCACCGAGGTGATCGAGGGGGATATCCGCCAGGCCCTGGAACAGGCCGGTTTTGCCCAGCCAGCGCTGGAACGCCGCTTGACCCCGGCCTGGAGCACCGACTGGATCAGCGATCAAGGCCGCGAACGCTTGCGTGTCTATGGCATCGCCCCGCCACAGGGCAGTGCCAGCAAGCGCAGCCTGCTCGGCGAAGCCCCCCAGGTGTGCTGTCCGCAATGCGGCAGCGCCCACACCGAACTGCTCAGCCAGTTCGGTTCCACGGCCTGCAAGGCGCTTTATCGCTGCCGCGAGTGCCTGGAGCCGTTCGACTATTTCAAATGCATTTGAGCCGTGGAGACGACCATGAGCCAGTTTCACAGCCTGACCATCAAGCAAGTGCGTCACGAGACACGCGACGCCGTGTCGATCGCCTTCGACGTGCCCGCCCATCTGCAGGACGCGTTCCGCTTCACCCAGGGCCAGTACCTGGTGATGCGCACCTTTCTCGACGATGAGGAAGTGCGCCGCTCCTACTCGATTTGCAGTGCCGTGCAGGACGGCGAGCTGCGCGTAGCGGTCAAGCGCGTGCCGGGCGGGCGTTTCTCGGCATTCGCCAACGATGTGCTCGCGGTCGGCCAGCAACTGGACGTGATGCCGCCCAGCGGCAGCTTCTTCGTTCCACTGCAGGCCGAACGCCATGGCCATTACCTGGGGGTCGCCGCCGGCAGCGGTATCACCCCGATCCTGTCGATCATCGCCACCACCCTGGCCTGCGAGCCCAACAGCCGCTTCACCCTGTTGTACGGCAACCGCGCCAGCAACAGCGCACTGTTTCGCGATCGCCTGGAAGACCTGAAGAACCGTTACCTGGACCGCCTGAACCTGATTTTCGTGTTCAGCCGCGAACAGCAGGATGTCGACCTGTACAACGGCCGAATCGATGCTGACAAGTGCGGCCAGTTGTTCTCTCGCTGGCTCGACGTGCAAGCCCTCGATGCCGCCTTTATCTGCGGGCCGCAGGCGATGACCGAAACCGTGCGGGCCAGCCTCGAAGACAACGGCGTGCCGCGCGAACGCATCCATTTCGAACTGTTTGCCGCCGCTGGCAACGAGGCTAGGCGCGAAGCCCGCGAGGCGGCGCACCAACTGGACTCGGCGCTGAGCCATATCACCGTGATCAGCGATGGCCGTGCCCTGGCCTTCGACCTGCCGCGCAACAGTCAGAACATTCTCGATGCCGGCAACGCCATTGGCGCCGAGCTGCCCTATTCGTGCAAGGCCGGCGTGTGCTCGACCTGCAAGTGCCGGGTGATCGAGGGCGAGGTGGAAATGGACAGCAACCATGCGCTGGAGGATTACGAGGTGGCGGCGGGGTATGTGCTGTCGTGCCAGACGTATCCGCTGAGCGACCGCGTGGTGCTGGATTTCGATCAACTTTGAGACCGCGGCGCCCTCATCGCGGGACAAGCCCGCTCCCACAGGGATTGGGCTGGACTTTAAAGGGACAAGCCTGCCCCCAACAGGGACTGGGCTGGACTTTAAAGGGACAAGCCTGCTCCCGCAGGAACTGGGCTGGACTTCAAATTTTGAGCAAGACCGTTGCTCCCACAAGACCGATGATCACCGCTGTACCTGTGGGAGCGGGCTCGTCCCGCGATGAGGCCGCCAGCAACCCTGCAACACCCTGCGTGACCTGAAAAAACAATTACAAGACAGAGGACCGCTTCCCATGACACCCGAGCACATCGACTCCATCAGCAAGCACCCCGACTTCCAGCAACTGATCCGCCGCAAGCGCCGCCTCAACGGCAGCCTCACCCTGACCATGCTTGCCGCCTACTACGGCTTCGTGCTGCTGGTGGCCTTCGCCCCCGGCCTGCTCGGCCAGTCGCTCAATGGCGGCGTCACCAGCGTCGGCATGCTGGTGGGTGTGCTGATGGTGCTGCTGTCGTTCGCCCTGACCGGCATCTACATGCACCGCGCCAACCGCGTCATCGATCCACTCAACGACAAGGTTCGCCAGGAGTGCGCGCAATGAACTGGACTGCCATCTCGATGTTCATGGTATTCGTCTGCTTCACCCTGCTGGTGACCCGCTGGGCCGCGGCCCGCACCCGCTCGACCAGTGACTTCTACACCGCAGGCGGTGGCCTCACGGGGATGCAGAATGGCCTGGCGATCGCCGGGGACATGATCAGCGCCGCGTCCTTCCTCGGCATCTCGGCGATGATGTTCATGAACGGCTACGACGGCCTGCTCTATGCCCTGGGCGTACTCGCTGGCTGGCCGATCATCCTGTTCCTGATCGCCGAGCGCCTGCGCAACCTGGGCAAGTACACCTTCGCCGACGTGGTTTCCTACCGCCTGGCCCAGGCCCCGGTACGCCTGAGCGCCGCGTTCGGCACGCTGACCGTCGCGCTGTTGTACCTGGTGGCGCAGATGGTCGGCGCCGGCAAGCTGATCGAGTTGCTGTTCGGCATCAGCTACCTCTACGCCGTCACCCTGGTGGGCGTACTGATGGTGCTGTACGTGACCTTCGGCGGCATGCTCGCCACCACCTGGGTGCAGATCATCAAGGCGGTGATGCTGTTGTCGGGCACCACCTTCATGGCGTTCATGGTGCTCAAGCATTTCGGCTTCAGCACCGAGGCGATGTTCGCCAGCGCCGTGGCAGTGCATGCCAGGGGCCAGGCGATCATGGCCCCCGGCGCACTGCTGTCCAATCCCATCGACGCCATTTCGCTGGGGCTGGGCATGATGTTCGGCACCGCCGGGCTGCCGCACATTCTCATGCGGTTCTTCACCGTCAGTGACGCCAAGGAAGCCCGCAAGAGCGTGTTCTACGCCACGGGTTTTATCGGATACTTCTATCTGCTGCTGATCGTCATCGGTTTCGGCGCCATCGTCATGGTGGGGACCGAGCCGGCCTACCGCGACGCCAGCGGCGCGATCATCGGCGGCGGCAACATGGTCGCCGTGCACCTGGCCCAGGCCGTGGGGGGCAACCTGTTCCTGGGCTTCATCTCGGCAGTGGCCTTCGCCACGATTCTTGCCGTGGTCGCAGGCCTGGCGCTGTCCGGTGCCTCGGCGATCTCCCACGACCTCTATGCCTGCGTCGTGCGCAAGGGCCAGGCCAGCGAGCAGGAAGAAATGCGCATGTCGCGCATCGCCACCCTGCTGATCGGCCTGCTCGCGGTGCTGTTGGGGTTGCTGTTCGAATCGCAGAACATCGCCTTCCTCTCGGGTCTGGTGCTGGCGATTGCCGCCTCGGTCAACTTCCCGGTGCTGCTGCTCTCGATGTTCTGGAAAGGCCTGACCACCCGCGGCGCGGTAGCCGGCAGCATGGCCGGGCTGGTCTCGGCCATCGTGCTGGTGGTGCTGGGCCCGGCGGTGTGGGTCAACGTGCTGCACAACGAGCGCGCGCTGTTCCCCTACAGCAACCCGGCACTCTTCTCCATGAGCCTGGCCTTCCTCGGTGCCTGGGCCTTCTCGGTCACCGACAGCTCGCAACGGGCCAGCGAAGAGCGTGGTCGCTACCTGGGCCAGTTCATCCGCTCCATGACCGGGATCGGCGCTGCCGGCGCCAGCAAGCACTGAACCCTTGAACCTCGAATGTCGGATATAACAACAATGAACCACACTCGTCTCAAGTCGGCCGCCTGGCTGGCCACCCTCGCCCTGCCCTTGCCGGCCATGGCGGATTTCATCGCTGACAGCCACGCCCGCGTCGAGCTGCGCAACCACTACATCAATCGCGACTTCCGCCAGTCCAATGCGCCGCAAGCCAAGGCCGAGGAATGGGCCCAGGGTTTCACCGCGCGCTTCGAATCGGGCTTCAGCGAAGGCCCCATAGGCCTGGGCGTGGACGCCATGGGGCAACTGGGGATCAAGCTCGACTCCAGCCGCGACCGGCGCAACACCGGCCTGCTGCCTTTCGGCCCGCACAGCCTGGAACCGGTGGACGACTACAGCGAGCTGGGGCTGACCGGCAAGCTGCGCGTATCGAAGAGCACCCTGCGCCTGGGCACCCTACAGCCGATTCTGCCGGTGGTGGTGTACAACGACACCCGCCTGCTGTCATCGACCTTCCAGGGTGGCCTGCTGACCAGCCAGGAGCTTGAGGGCCTGACCGTCAACGCCGGACGGCTGACCAAGGCCAACCTGCGCGACTCATCCGGACGCGACGACATCGGCTACGGCGCGGCCAGCAGCGACCACTTCGACTTCGGCGGCGGCAGTTACGCGATCACCCCGCAGACCAGCGTCAGCTACTACTACGCCAAGCTCGACGAGATCTATCGCCAGCAATACCTGGGTCTGTTGCACACCCAGCCGCTGGGCGAAGGGATGAGCCTGCGCAGCGACTTGCGCTACTTCGACAGCCGCGGCGACGGCGCCGAACGCGCAGGCAGCATCGACAACCGCAACTTCAACGCCATGTTCACCCTGGGCGTGAAGGCCCACAAGTTCACCGCCACCTGGCAGCAGATGTCCGGCGACAGCGCGTTTCCGTTTCTCAACGGTGGCGACCCCTACACGGTCAACCTGGTCACCTACAACACCTTCACCCGCGCAGGTCTCGACTCCTGGCAAGTGCGCTACGACTACGACTTCGTCGCGATGGGCATTCCGGGCCTGAGCTTCATGACTCGCTACACCGACGGTCGCCACGCCGAAACCGCGACCCTCAGCAATGGCCGCGAACGCGAGCGCGACACCGACATCACCTACGTCATCCAGAGCGGCCCGTTCAAGGACGTCAGCCTGCGCTGGCGCAACGTCACCTTCCGTTCCGGCAATGGCCTGACCAACGCCGTGGACGAGAACCGCCTGATCATCGGCTACACCCTGGCGCTGTGGTAACCGCGCCCCTCACAGGAGAACAGCATGTCTGAAGCCCACACCCTGCAGAGCTTCATCGCCGGTCGCTGGATTGGCCAGCACGGCGCCCAGGCCCTGCGCAGCGCCCTCGATGGGCAGGTCCTGGCCTATAGCCATGAGGAACGCCCGGACTTCGCCGAAGCGCTGGACTTCGGCCGCCGCCAGGGCCTTGGCGGGCTCATGGCCCTGGACTTCCAACAGCGCGCCGCCCGCCTGAAGGCCCTGGCGCTGTACCTGGCCGAGCGCAAGGAACAGCTCTACGCCCTCTCCCACCACAGCGGCGCGACCCGTGCCGACAGCTGGATCGACATCGAAGGCGGCAATGCCACGCTGTTTTCCTACTCCGGCATCGGCACCCGCGAGTTGCCCTCGGGCAACCTGCTGCACGAAGGCCCGGCGATCCCGCTGGGCAAGCAAGGGCGCTTCGCCGGCAGCCATATCCTGGTGCCGCGGGCAGGCGTGGCGGTGCACATCAACGCCTTCAACTTCCCGATCTGGGGCATGCTGGAGAAGTTCGCACCGACTTTCCTCGCCGGCATGCCGTGCATCGTCAAGCCCGCGACCTCTACCAGCTACCTGACCGAAGCGGTGGTGCGCCTGATCGACGAATCAGGCCTGCTGCCGCCCGGCAGCCTGCAACTGGTGATCGGCAGCACCGGCGATCTGCTCGAGCGCCTGCAGGGCCAGGATCTGGTGACCTTCACCGGCTCCGCCGACACCGCTGCCAAGCTGCGCATGACACCGAACCTGGTGCGCAACTCGGTGCCCTTCACCGCTGAGGCCGACTCGCTGAACTGCGCCATCCTCGGGCCGGACGTAACCCCCGACGACGAGGAGTTCGACCTGTACGTCAAGGAAGTGGTACGCGAGATGACCACCAAGGCGGGCCAGAAATGCACCGCCATTCGCCGCGCCATCGTGCCGGCCAGGCACCTGGATGCCGTCGCCACCCGCCTGCGCGAGCGCCTGGCCAAGGTCGTGGTGGGCGATCCGTCGGTCGAAGGCGTGCGCATGGGCGCGCTGGCCTCCCATGACCAGCAGCGTGACGTCGGTGAGCGCGTGCGCAGCCTGCTGCAAAGCTGCGACCAGCTGTTCGGCGCCGACGACGGCTTCTCGCCGGTGGGCGAAGGTGTAACCGAAGGTGCGTTCTTTGCCCCGACCCTGCTGCACGCACGCGACCCACACGCCGAAGGCGGCGCACACGATATCGAGGCGTTCGGCCCGGTCAGCACTTTGATGGCCTACGAGGACCTGGACGAAGCCCTGGTCCTGGCCGCGCGTGGCAAGGGCAGCCTGGTGGCGACCCTGGTGACCCGCGACCGCGCCATCGCCGCCAAGGCCATTCCCGCGGCCGCCGCCTGGCACGGCCGCCTGCTGGTGCTCGATCGCGAGGCCGCGCCGGAGTCCACCGGGCACGGCTCGCCGCTGCCACAGCTCAAGCACGGCGGCCCCGGGCGTGCGGGGGGCGGCGAAGAGCTCGGCGGCCTGCGGGCGGTCAAGCACTACCTGCAGCGTGCCGCGATCCAGGGCTCGCCAAGCATGCTGGCGGCGGTGACCGGCGAGCACGTGCGCGGCGCCGAAGTGATTGAGACCGAGGTGCACCCGTTCCGTCGCTACTTCGATGAACTGCGCATCGGCGAATCGCTGCTGACTCACCGACGTACCGTCACCGAGGCGGACCTGGTGAACTTCGGCTGCCTGTCGGGCGACCACTTCTACATGCATTTCGACGAGATCGCCGCCAAGCAGTCGCAGTTCGGCAAGCGCATCGCCCATGGCTACTTCGTGCTGTCAGCGGCGGCCGGGCTGTTCGTATCGCCAGGCGAAGGGCCGGTACTGGCCAACTACGGGCTGGACACCCTGCGCTTCATCAACCCGGTGGGGATCGGTGACACGATCCAGGCGCGCCTGACCTGCAAGCGCAAGATCGACCAGGGCAAGACCAGCCCGTTGGGGCAGCCGCAAGGGGTGGTGGCCTGGGATGTGGAGGTGACCAACCAGCTCGGTGAACTGGTGGCCAGCTATGACATCCTGACGCTGGTGCTCAAGCGCAGCTGATCATTGCCGGCCTGAACGTGTCGGCCCTGGCGCGGGCGTGCCCCGCGACAGGGCCGGTTGACTCCCCACCCCATAAATGCTCAGATGCGCCCCTTGTTTCAGGTGTCCCCTGCCGCCGAGCCGGGGATTAAACGGGAAGCCGGTGCCTCGCCCATGCGAGCAGTCCGGCGCTGCCCCCGCAACGGTAAGCGAGCGAAGCATTCGATACACCACTGTGCCAACGGCATGGGAAGGTGAATGCCTCATGCCCCTCGCAAGCCCGGAGACCGGCCTGTCACAGCAGTTGGCAACTCCCGCGGTGGGCGGGCGCAGGCCGGTTCTCGCGGCAGCCGCACGCCCGCGACAGCTGCGCGCACCTCCACCGTACGGGTATCACTCACCCTGCGACGGTTGGTTCATCCATGTCATGCCCTACCCTGCATATCCAAGGCCTGCACTGGTCACCGCACAGCGGTGGGCAGCCGCTACTGGAAGGCATCGACCTGCAGATCGGCGCCGGTGAATTCGTCGGCCTGATCGGCCCCAACGGCAGTGGCAAGACCAGCCTGCTGCGCTGCGCCTACCGTTTCAATCGCCCCATCGCCGGGCAGGTGCACCTCGATGGCGAGGATATCTGGCAGCGCAGCCCACGCTGGGTCGCCCAGCGCATCGCGGTGATGCTGCAGGAGTTCCCCGAAGACTTCGGCTTGAGCGTGCGTGACGTCGTTGCCATGGGCCGTACCCCGCACCTGGGCTGGTTCGACGGTGATGGCGACGCGAGTCTGATCGACGACACCCTGGCCAGGCTCGACCTGCTGCCGCGCGCCCTCGATGCCTTCATCTGCCTGTCGGGCGGAGAAAAACAGCGCGTGCTGCTGGCCCGGGCACTGGTCCAGCAACCTCGGCTGCTGATCCTCGACGAACCGACCAATCACCTCGACCCACGCTTCCAGCTGGCGCTACTTCAGCAATTGCGCAACACCGGCCTGAGCCTGCTGGCCAGCTTCCACGATCTGAACCTGGCCGCCGCCTTCTGCGATCGGCTGTACGTGATCGATTCCGGGCGCATCGTCGCCTACGGCACGCCAGGGCAGGTGCTCACCGAGCAGTGCCTGGCGGAGGTGTTCGGCGTGCAGGCCCTGGTCGACCGTCACCCGCTGGCCTCCCATCCACGCATTACCTGGATCAGCCCCGCATGAAATCGCTGCTCACCAGCCTGGCCCTGCTGGCCGCCCTGCCGCTGGCCGCCGAGGCCGACAACTATCCACTGACCGTGCGCAGTTGCGAACGCGACGTCACCTTCACCCATGCGCCGCAGCATGCCGTCAGCCACGATATCAATCTCACCGGCATGCTCCTCGCGCTCGGCCTGCGCGACCACATGGCCGGCTACAGCGGTATCAGCGGCTGGAAAACCCTCGACCCAAGCCTGCGCGAAGCACTCGAAGGGCTGCCAGAGCTGGCGCCGCGCTACGTGTCGGTAGAAAACCTGCTCGATGCCAACGCCGACTTCTTCCTCGCCGGCTGGAGCTACGGCATGCGAATCGGCGGGCCGGTCACCCCACAGACCCTCGCGCCCTTCGATATCCCGGTGTACGAACTGAGCGAGTCGTGTTCCTGGATCATGCCGCAACGCCAGGCCAGCCTCGACGACCTCTACCGCGACCTGGACAACCTTGGCCGCATCTTCGATGTGCGCGAGCGCGCTACCGCGCTGGTCAACCAGTTGCGCCAACGCGTCGAGCGCGTCGCAGCGCAGATGGCCGAGGTCAGGCAACGGCCGCGCGTGTTCCTCTACGACAGTGGCGAAGACCGCCCCACCACCTCGGGGCGCCTGGGGATGCCACAGGCGCTGATCAGCGCTGCGGGGGGCGATAACGTCATGAGCGATGTCGCCGCCAGCTGGACCCAGGTGAACTGGGAAAGCGTGGTGGAACGCGATCCGCAGGTGATCGTCATCGTCGACTACGGGCCTACCAGCTGGCAGCAGAAACGCGACTTCCTTCTACAGCACCCGGCACTGGGCAGTGTCGAGGCGATCCGCAAGCAGCGCTTCGTGGTGCTGTCGTACCTGGAGGTGACACCGTCGGTGGCGAACGCCCAGGCCATCGAGACCCTGGCCGCGGCCTTGCATCCGCAGCAGTTCGCCGAGGCCCGCCGCTGATGCCGATTCGCAGCCCTGCGGGCTATCGCTTGCTGATCGTTTCGCTGCTGCTGGCCTTGCTACTGTCGTGCCTGCTGTCACTGGGGTTCGGCTCGGCACAGGTTGAACTGGGCAAGGTCGTCGGCATTGTTTTGCAGCAGGTGGGGCTGGGGCAAAGTGGCGACTGGAGCCGCGGCCAGGCGCAGATCATCTGGCAGATCCGCGCGCCGCGCGTGCTGCTGGGGGCGCTGGTCGGTGCAGGGTTGGCGCTGGTCGGCGGCGCCTTGCAGGCGGTGACCCGTAACCCCCTGGCCGACCCGCACCTGCTGGGGGTCAGTTCCGGGGCGGTATTCGGTGCAGTGCTGGTGGTGCTGTTCCTCGGCCCGTTCGCCGGAGCCTTCAGCCTGCCCCTGGCCGCGTTCATCGGCGCGTTGGGCAGCATGCTGCTGGTACTCGGCGTGGCCAGTCGTGGTGGGCGCCTGGAGAGCGATCGCCTGCTGCTGGCCGGAGTGGCGGTATCGTTTGTGGTGATGGCCGCCGCCAACCTGCTGCTCTACACCGGTGACCCGCATGCCGCCGCCTCGGTGATGTTCTGGATGCTCGGTGGCCTGGGCCTGGCGCAGTGGTCGCTGTTGTGGCTGCCGGCGGTTTGCGTGCTGGCCGGCTTCGTGCTGTTGATGAGCCTGGCGCGGGCGCTGAACGCGCTGATGAGCGGCGAGCAGACCGCTGTCAGCCTGGGCTTCGACAACCGGCGCGTGCGGGCCAAGGTGTTCGTCGGCACGGCGTTGCTGACCGGTGTGCTGGTGTCGCTGTCGGGCGCCATCGGTTTCGTCGGCCTGATGCTGCCCCACGTCGCTCGCCGCCTGGTGGGTGCCGAACATCGCCGGCTGCTGCCGGCTTGTGCCTTGCTCGGGGCGCTGTTCATGATTTGGGTCGATGTCGGCGCACGCACGTTGATCGCCCCGCAGGATCTGCCGATCGGCATCGCCACGGCAGCCATCGGCGGGCTGTTCTTCATCCTCTTGCTGCGACGCAAGGCCTGAGATGAACGAGACCTGCGTACTGCTCGCCGGCCCTGAGCTGGTAAAGGGCTCGTCAAGCCACGCCTTTAGCCAGGGCTAGCATGGCGCGGCGTGATGCACCGTCGGACCGATACCGACGGTGCACAGGCAGCGCTTAGAAGCCGGCGCTGTAGAACAGCGCGTACGACTCGATGCCGTCGTTCGGCTGCTTGATGCCGGCGTTGGAGTAATGCGTGGCGCGAATACCGATCTTCTGCTGACCCGGCAGCTTCAGGCCGAAGCCGATGCGGTCTTCGAAGTTGACCGACGAGCCCAGCTTCTGATCACCGACGTCGGTCTTGGAGAAGGCGGCCAGGCCGATACCGGCCTCGATGAACGGGACATAGCCCGAATCGCCGAACTCATAGACGAATACCGGGCTGAACGACAGGGAGTGGGCGCCGCTGTAGTCGCCACCCTCCCAGTAGGTGTAGGCGCCATCCCAGTAACCGGTCAGGTGACCGGTGCTGCTCTGCAGCCACTTCTTGTCCCAGTCGAACGACAGGCCGATGCGATAGGTCATGTCGCCCTGGCTAGTGGCGCCCACGGCACCGGAGATTTGCGCGGCCTGGGCCAGGTTGGCACCGGCCAGAGCCAGTACTGCGGCGGCCAGCGAGGTGGCAAGACGGGTTTTCATCAATGACTACTCCAGAAGGTCTTCACGGGCAGGTGCCCTGGTGGGTCGTGCCTGCAGCAAGTGGAGGCTTGGCCTCTCGTTCTTCGCTTGCGCCCCAGGCCATCCCACCTGGGGTCACAAGTAGTAATACTTTTCTGATTATCGTCAGCCGCGATGAAAGATGAAAGTCATTTGCCACTATCGAATAGGAAAAAAGTTAGCAAGGTATCGGTTTTTTCGCCTTGACCCCCTCAGCCGGCCTGCTCCTCCAGCAGGCGGATGAACATGCTCAGGCTGCGTGACACCGTACCGCGACGCCACACCAGCCAGGTCTTGAGGTAACGAAAGTCCTCGGACAACGGCCAGGCGCTGACCGTACTGGCGCCGGGCATGCTGTCGAGCATGCTGCGGGGCATCAGTGCCAGGCCTGCACCAGCGCTGACACAGGCGAGCATGCCGTGGTACGACTCCATCTCGTGGATCTTGCCCGGGACGGCCTTGTCCTTGACGAACCAGCTCTCGAAATGATGCCGGTACGAGCAGTTGGCACGGAAGGCGTAGATGCTTTCGCCGTTGACATCCTGGGCGCGACTGACCGGGGCGTGGTTCAGGGGTGCGATGACCATCATCTCCTCCTCGAACACCGGCATGCCCTCAAGTGTCGGATGCAGCACCGGGCCATCGACGAAGGCTGCCACCAGCCGCCCGGACAGCACCCCTTCGAGCATGGTCCCCGACGGGCCAGTGGAGAGGTCCAGGTCGACCTTCGGATAACGCTGGTTATAGGCCGCCAGCACCGCAGGAATGCGCACCGCCGCGGTGCTCTCCAGCGAGCCGAGGGCAAAGGTGCCCTGCGGGTCTTCGCCGGCCACGGTCGAGCGCGCCTCCTGCACCAGCTCCAGGATGCGCCGGGTGTACTCCAGAAAGTTCCAGCCCGCCGGAGACAGGCGCAGGCGGCTCTTTTCGCGGATGAACAGCTCCACCCCCAGGTCTTCTTCGAGCTGCTTGATACGGGTGGTCAGGTTCGATGGCACCCGATGGATGTGTTGGGCGGCAGCGCTGATGCTGCCGTGTTCGGCCACGGCCTTGAACATCTCCAGTTGCACCAGGTCCACAGTCTTTCTCCATTCGTGAATGTTTCGCTCATTATTATTCAGTTTTCATTAAAGGCGCACGCCACTAGTCTGGCCTTCAGTCGAATACGACACCGCCAAGACAACAAGAGGACCCGCCATGAGCGAGATCAGCAGCCTGACCCATGCCATTTCCGTCGACCCGTACAGCGGCGAACAGATTGGCGCCTACCCCTACGACACCGATGCCGCACTGGACGCAGCCCTGCAACGCGCCAAGGCCGGCTACGCCCAGTGGCGCCAGGTGTCGCTGGGTCAGCGCAGCGAATACCTGATCGCTCTGGCCAACGCTCTGCAGGCCAACCATGAGGCCTTCGCGGTGATGATTACCCGCGAAATCGGCAAGCCGATCGCCCAGGCCCGTGGCGAAGTGACCAAGTGCATCGGCCTGTGCCAGTGGTACGCCGAACACGGCCCGGCCATGCTCGCCCCCGAGGCCACCCAGATCGAAAAAGCGCGTATCGAATACCGCCCGCTCGGCCCTATCCTCGCGGTGATGCCGTGGAACTTCCCGATTTGGCAAGTGCTGCGTGGCGCCGTCCCCGCCCTGCTGGCCGGCAACACCTATGTGCTCAAGCACGCGCCGAACGTGATGGGCAGCGCCTACCTGCTGGCCGAGCTGTTCAAGCAGGCTGGCTTGCCGCAAGGCGTGTTCGAGGTGGTCAACGTCACTCCGGATGGCGTCACCCGCGCGATCAATGACCCGCGCATCGCCGCCATTACCCTCACCGGCAGCGTGCGTGCCGGCATGGCCATCGGTGCCCAAGCGGGCGCTGCGCTGAAGAAGTGCGTGCTCGAACTGGGCGGTTCCGATCCGTTCATCGTGCTGGCCGATGCCGACCTCGATGCCGCCGTCAAGGCTGCAGTGATCGGCCGCTACCAGAACACCGGCCAGGTCTGCGCTGCGGCCAAACGCTTCATCGTGGAAGACAGCATCGTCGAGGCCTTCACGCAGAAGTTCGTGGAAGCGACCCGCGCCCTGAAAATCGGCAACCCACTGCAGGACGACACTTACATCGGCCCGATGGCCCGCTTCGACCTGCGCGACGAGCTCGATGGCCAGGTCCAGGCGACCCTCGCCGAAGGCGCCACGTTGCTGCTGGGCGGCAAGAAAGTCGAAGGCAGCGCCAACTTCTACGAGCCGACCGTGTTCGCCAACGTGACCCGCGACATGACTGCCTTCAAGCAGGAGCTGTTCGGCCCGGTGGCGGCGATCATCAGCGCCCGTGACGCCGAACACGCGGTGGAACTGGCCAACGACAGCGAGTTCGGCCTGGCGGCGACGATCTATACCGCCGACCTGGCAAAGGCAGAGCATATGACCTCGGCGCTGGACACCGGCGGTGTGTTCATCAACGGCTACTGTGCCTCCGACCCCCGCGTAGCGTTCGGCGGCGTCAAGAAGAGCGGTTTCGGGCGTGAGCTGTCGCACTTTGGGGTGCGTGAGTTCTGCAACGTGCAGACGGTGTGGCTGGATCGTAACTGAGGCGAGTGCGCGTCGCTCTTTTCGCGGGCAAGCCCGCTCCTTGTAGGAGCGGGCTTGCCCGCGAAAAGGGCAGCACCCACACAGCAGATGCCTGATCATCTGCCACAAAAATGCACCCCTCCCCTGCAGATTTACCAATTGTGTCAGGCAAATACGCATGGCAGGATCCGTTGATCCTCCAGCGTACTTCCAGACTTACCTTGGAAAATCAATAACAAAGCAGGGAGACCGCGATGACCGCGCACGCTCAACCAACGGCCACGGATCATGTTCTGGCCGACACCCGCAATCACATCGGCCACCTGACACTCAACCGTCCCTCCGGCCTCAACGCCCTGACCCTCGACATGGTGCGCAGCCTGCAGCATCACCTCGACGCCTGGGCGCAGGATCCGGAAGTCAAGGCCGTTGTGCTGCGCGGCGAAGGCCCCAAGGGCTTCTGCGCAGGGGGCGACATCCGCTCGCTGCACGACAGCTTCAAGTCCGGCAGCGACCTGCATGAACGCTTCTTCGTCGAGGAATATGCCCTCGACCTGTGCATCCATCATTACCGCAAACCCATCCTGGTACTGATGGACGGCTTCACCCTCGGTGGCGGCATGGGCCTGGCCCAGGGCGCGGACCTGCGCATCGTCACCGAACGCAGTCGTCTAGGGATGCCCGAAGTCGGTATCGGCTACTTCCCCGATGTCGGCGGCAGCTACTTCCTGTCGCGCATCCCCGGCGAGCTGGGCATCTACCTGGGTGTCAGCGGCGCGCAGATCCAGGCCGCCGATGCCCTGTACTGCGGGCTGGCGGACTGGTACGTGGACAGCGCAAAGCTGGCCGCGCTGGACGAAGGCCTGAACCATCTGAACTTCGGCGACCAGCCACTCAAGGATCTGCAAGGTCTGCTTGCCAAACTTGGCTCCCAGAGGCTGGACGACGCGCCACTGGCCAAACTGCGCCCGGCCATCGATCATTTCTTCGCCCTGCCCGACCTGACCAGCATCATCGAGCAACTGCGCGCCGTGAGCATCGGCGACAGCCACCCCTGGGCACTGGCCACCGCCGATCAGCTGGAAACCCGCTCACCGCTGGCGATGGCGGTTACCCTGGAGATGTTGCGTCGCGGTCGCCGCCTGAGCCTGGAAGAATGCTTCGCCATGGAACTGCACCTGGACCGCCAGTGGTTCGCCCATGGCGATATCATCGAGGGCGTGCGTGCGCTGATCGTCGACAAGGACAAGCAGCCCCGCTGGAACCCGCCCACACTCGCCGCGCTGTCGCGCCAGCGGGTCGATCAATTCTTCGAAGGCCTGTGAGCCCGGGAGTACACAGCATGCAAGACCTGGAACTGAGCGAAGAACAGATCATGATCCGCGACATGGCCCGGGACTTTGCCCGTGGCGAGATCGCGCCCCATGCCCAGGCCTGGGAGAAGGCTGGCTGGATCGACGATGACGTGGTCCGCGCCATGGGCGAGCTGGGCCTGCTGGGCATGGTCGTGCCCGACACCTTCGGCGGCAGCTACACCGACTACGTCGCCTATGCCCTGGCAGTAGAAGAAATCTCGGCTGGCGACGGCGCGACCGGTGCGATGATGAGCATCCACAACTCGGTCGGCTGCGGCCCTCTGCTGGCTTATGGCAGCGCTGAGCAACAGCAGCAATGGCTGCCGCGCCTGGCCAGTGGCGAAGTGATTGGCTGCTTCTGCCTGACCGAGCCGCAGGCCGGCTCCGAAGCCCATAACCTGCGCACACGCGCCGAGCTGGTGGACGGCCACTGGGTCATCAGCGGCGCCAAGCAGTTCGTCAGCAACGCCCGCCGTGCGGGGCTGGCCATCGTCTTTGCCGTCACCGATCCGGAGCTGGGCAAGAAGGGCCTGTCGGCGTTCCTGGTAGAGACCGACAACCCAGGCTTCAAGGTCGATCGCAGCGAACACAAGATGGGCATCCGCGCCTCTGACACCTGCGCAGTCACCCTCGACAACTGCCGCATCCCGGCCGCCAATCTGCTGGGTGAGCGCGGCAAGGGCCTGGCCATTGCCCTGTCCAACCTCGAAGGCGGACGCATCGGCATCGCCGCCCAGGCCCTGGGCATTGCCCGTGCCGCGTTCGAGGCCGCGCTGACCTATTCGCGCGAGCGTATCCAGTTCGGCAAACCGATCAACGAGCACCAGAGCATCGCCAACCTGCTGGCCGACATGCAGGTGCAGGTCAACGCCGCACGCCTGCTGATCCTCCACGCCGCGCGCCTGCGCACGGCCGGCAAGCCATGCCTGTCGGAAGCCTCGCAGGCCAAGCTGTTCGCCTCGGAAATGGCCGAACGGGTGTGCTCCATGGCCATCCAGGTGCATGGCGGCTATGGGTATCTTGAGGACTATCCGGTGGAGAAGTACTACCGCGATGCGCGCATCACGCAGATCTACGAGGGCTCGAGCGAGATTCAGCGGATGCTGATCGCGCGAGAACTCAAGCACTACCCGCTGTGATCGCACCCCGCCGGGGCCGCGTCGCTGCCCCGGATTATCATCGCGATAGCATTTATCCATTGAACACAGCGTTACAGGTGCAGTAAGCTCGACCCCATTCACTGGAGAGCAACATGTCGAAACATACCTGCAATCACGCCAACACCACCGGTCGCACCTCGCGCCCTGTGCTGGCCGTTGCCGGTCGTACCGTCGCCTGCTCCTATTTTGGGTATTGGTTTAGCCACTAGGCGCCGATACCCACACGGCGCCCACCTTCGAGGGGCCGCCGAACATGAGAATACTCAAACCCCCGGTCGGCTCCCCGACCGGGGGTTTTGCGTTTCCAGGCCCTGAAAAACATTCATTCGTTCCGAGGACAGATTCATGAACTACACCAGCTACCCCTACGCAGACACCTACGCCTGGCGATTTAGCCAATCCCGTTCGGGCCAGCCTGCCGCCTCCGTACGGTCCATCACTGGTGGCGACGCTGCACACAGTAATCATCCGAATACCTGTCGAACACCTCGATAGGGCCGACCGCGCGGGAAGCACCCGCCGTCCGCCCAGGGAAACAACGCCATGCAAGCTTCGAATCTCGCTCTGCCCCTGACCCAACCTGCCGCTGCCAACGCCTCCGTCAGCCAGCGCCTGCCCAGCCCCCACCTGCTCAAGCAGCAGATGCCGCTTTCCAGCGAACTCGCCCAGCAAGTCCACGTCCATCGCCAGGCCGTGCGCGCCATTCTCGAAGGCCGCGACACACGGCTGCTGGTGATCGTCGGCCCCTGCTCGATCCACGACCCACGCTCGGCCCTGGAGTACGCCGACCGCCTGGCGGCGCTGAGCCGCGAAGTCGATGACAAGCTGCTGCTGGTGATGCGGGCCTACGTGGAAAAACCGCGCACCACCGTCGGCTGGAAAGGCCTGGCCTACGACCCGCACCTGGACGGTAGCGACGACATGCATGCCGGTATCGCCCTGTCCCGAGGCCTGATGCTGGGCATGCTCGAACGCGGCTTGCCGATCGCCACCGAACTGCTCCAACCGATGGCAGCGGGCTATTTCGATGACCTGCTGAGCTGGGCGGCCATCGGTGCGCGTACGACTGAATCACAGATTCACCGCGAGATGGTCAGCGGCCTGGAACTGCCGGTCGGCTTCAAGAACGGCACCGACGGTGGGGTTGCCATCGCTACCGACGCCATGCGCAGCGCCGCGGCGCCGCACCGCCACTTCGGCATGGATGCGCAAGGCTACCCGGCGATCATCGAGACCTTCGGCAACCCGGATACCCACCTGGTGCTGCGCGGCGGCCACAAGGGCCCGAACTACGATGCCGACAGCATCGCCCTGGCCCGCCAGGGGCTGGCCAGGGCCGGGCTTGCGGCGCGGATCATGGTCGATTGCAGCCACGCCAACAGCGGCAAGGATCCGGCGCGTCAGCCCGCGGTATTCGAGGATGTGCTGGGCCAGCGCCTGGCCGGTGACACCTCGATCGTCGGCGTGATGCTCGAGGGGCACCTGTTCGACGGCTGTCAGGCGCTGGGCAAGGGCGCGTTGAAATACGGCGTGTCGATCACCGATGGTTGCCTGGGCTGGGATTCGACCGACGCCTTGCTGCGCCGGGCGGCAGATCAGTTGTAGGAGGCTAACGGCAAGCCTTGCGAGACATTTCGCCGCCAATTGCGCTAGGCTTGCCGTTTCACATCAAGGAGCAGTTCCCATGGCACGTGCCACCGCCCGCCACATCCTCGTCAGCAGCGAAGAGAAGTGCAACGAACTCAAGGCTCAGATCGAAGCCGGTGCCGACTTCGGCGAAATCGCCAAGGCCAACTCCACCTGCCCGTCCAGCCGCCAGGGCGGTGACCTGGGCTCCTTCGGCCCAGGCCAGATGGTCAAGGAATTCGACACCGTGGTGTTCAGCGCGCCAGTCAACACCGTGCAGGGCCCGGTCAAGACCCAGTTCGGCTACCACCTGCTGGAAGTGACCAGCCGCCAGGACTGATTCGGTCTTGTCCGCCCGCCCCTGCAGCGCCCTTGTAGGAGCGGGCTTGTCCCGCGACAGGGCCAGTACCGTCACCTCCTGCGTCTCGCAGCTCCCGATCGCGGGGCAAGCCCGCTGCTGCCGGGGGCTGAGCCTTCTGTTGGTCGGATGCTTGCTGTCATGCCTGGCATTGACCACCCAGGCCGCGCCCTCCCACGCCCTCACCGTCTACGGTGAAGCGCCGCGCTACCCCGCGAACTTCTCGCACTTCGACTACGTCGACCCGCACGCCCCCAAGGGCGGCAGCTTGCGGCGCTCGGCCATCGAGATTGGCCAGTTCGACCATATCCTGCCGTATATCGACAAGGGCACCGGCGTCAGCGAGGTCGATGGCTGGCTGTATGCACCGCTGGCAGTCCGCTCGTTCGATGAGCCGTACACGGTCTATGGCTTGATCGCCCAACGGATGGAACGCGGTCCGGAGGACGCCTGGTTGCGTTTCGAAATCGACCCGCGTGCCACCTTTGCCGACGGCACACCAGTGCGCGCCGAGGATGTGCGTTTCACCTTCGAGCTGCTGATGAACAAGGGCAGCCTCAAATACCGCACGCAGTTCGCCGAGGTTGCCGGGGTCACCGTGGAAGGCCCGCGCAGCGTTCGCTTCGACTTCAAGCAACCCCATGGCCGCACCCTACCGCTGGACCTGGCAAGCCTGCCGGTACTGCCGGAACACGACTGGCAGGCACGCGACTTTGCCAATGGCGCCGGGTTCGAGAAACCGGTAGGCAGTGGCCCCTACCGCATCAGCCGGATCGACAACGGCCGCAGCATCACCTTCGAGCGCGACTCCGACTGGTGGGCCAAGGACCTGCCAGTCAACCGCGGGCGCTTCAACTTCCAGCGCTTGCGCGTCGAGTACTTCGGCGACACCGAGGTGGCCCGCCAGGTACTCAAGGGCGGCGGCTACGATTACAACCGCGAGTTCTCCGCCACCGCCTACACCCTGGGCTACAACGGCGCCCAGCTCGACGACGGCCGCCTGCAGCGCGCCCACCTGGGCCCTGCCAAGCCCCAGAACGCCCAGGGTTTCGTGTTCAACCTCGACAAGCCGGTGTTTCGCGACCGCCGTGTACGCCAGGCGCTGGCCATGCTCTGGGACTTCGAGTGGAGCAACCGGCAGATGATGCGCAACCTCTACATCCGCCAGCAAAGCCTGTACTCCAACACCCCGCTCGCAGCACGCGAGCTGCCCGACGCCGAGGAACTCAAACTGCTCGAACCGCTACGCGGCCAGATCCCCGACGAGGTCTTCAGCCAAGTGTTCACGGCACCGGTGACCGATGGCACGGGCATCGTCCGCAAACAGCAGTTGCAGGCACTGGAACTGCTCCAGGCTGCTGGCTGGCGCCCTGAAGGCGATCGGCTGGTAAACGCCGATGGCACCGCGCTGAGCTTCACCTTCCTCAACGGGCAATCGGGCCTCGAGCGCCTGCTCTTGCCCTGGAAGCGCAACCTGGCGCAAATCGGCATCGAGCTGAATATCCGCAACGTCGACTCGGCGCAATACATCAACCGGCTGATGGCGCGCGACTACGACATGGTCGTGACCGGCTACCCGGTGACGCTGTCACCCGGCTCGGAGCAATACAACTACTTTGGCTCCGCCGCCGCCAACGACCCTGGTTCAAACAACCTCATGGTGCTCAAGGACCCGGCGGTGGACCACCTGCTCGATGGCCTGGTACGTGCCTCGACCCAGGCCGACATGTTGCGCCATGCCCACGCCCTGGACCGGGTGCTGCAGTGGAACTACTACTGGATTCCAAACTATTACCCGCCCGGCAGCTCGACCGTCTGGTGGAACCGCTTCGGCCTGCCCAAGGTGCAGGCCGCCTACGACGAAGGCCTGGATACCTGGTGGGAGCTCAGCCCCACGGCGCTGACCAATCAGCAGATGGCTGAACGTACGAAGGTTGCCCCATGACCGCCTATATCCTGCGGCGCCTGCTGCTGATCATTCCGACCTTGCTGGCGATCCTGCTGGTCAACTTCGCCATCGTCCAGGCGGCCCCCGGCGGCCCTGTGGAGCAGGCCGTGGCGCGCCTGCAAGGCATTGGCGGCGGCGCCCCCGGCGCGCGGGTCGAGGTGATGCAGGGCGAGTCTCGCGCCAGTCGCGGGCTCGACCCCAAGCTGATCGAAGAGATCAAGCGCCAGTACGGCTTCGACAAGAGCGCCCCGGAGCGCCTGTGGCTGATGCTCGGCCAGTATGCCCGGCTCGATTTTGGCCAGAGTTTCTTCCGTGGCGCCAAGGTCACCGACCTGATTCTCGACAAGTTGCCCGTCACCCTGTCACTGGGCTTCTGGGCGACGCTGATCACCTACCTGGTCTCGATCCCGTTGGGCATCCGCAAGGCTGTGCGCCACGGCAGCCGCTTCGATGCCTGGAGCAGCGCGCTGATCGTAGTCGGCTACGCGCTGCCCTCGTTCCTCTTCGCCCTGCTGCTGATCGTGCTGTTCGCCGGCGGCACGTCGTTGAACTGGTTCCCGGTGCGCGGGCTGGTTTCGGAAGACTTCGACCAACTGAGCCTGCTGGGCAAGGTCGCCGACTATTTCTGGCACCTGGTGCTGCCGGTCGGGGCCTTGGTGATCGGTGGGTTCGCCACCCTCACCCTGCTGACCAAGAACGCCTTCCTCGATGAAATCTCGCGCCAGTATGTGGTCACCGCCCGGGCCAAGGGCTTGAGCCAACGCCGGGTGCTGTACGGCCATGTGCTGCGCAATGCCATGCTGCTGGTGGTGGCCGGGGTGCCGCAGGCGTTGATCACGGTGTTCTTCGCTGGTTCGTTGCTGATCGAAGTGATCTTCTCGCTCGACGGCCTCGGGCGCATGAGCTACGAGGCGGCCGTCTCACGGGACTACCCGGTGGTGTTCGGCACCCTGTTCATCTTCACCCTGGCAGGCTTGCTGATTCGTCTGGTTGGCGACCTGTCGTACACCTTGCTCGACCCGCGCATCGACTTCGACACGAGGGCGCACTGATGCTCTCGCCTGTCGCCCGGCGCCGCCTGCAGCGTTTTCGCCATAACCGCCTGGGCTGGGTTTCGCTGTGGCTGTTCGCCGCCCTCCTGCTGCTGAGCCTGGGTGCAGAGCTGGTGGCCAACGACAAGCCGCTGCTGCTTTCGTACAAGGGCGAGCTGTACACCCCCGCACTCAAGCGCTACACCGAGCAGCAGTTTGGCGGTGAGCTGCCTTTCCAGCCCGACTACCGCAGCGCCTATGTGCGCCAATTGATCGAAGGCCAGGGCGGCTGGATGCTATTTGCCCCCATCCCCTTCAGTGCCGACACGCCCAACTACGACCTGCAGGTGCCCACCCCCAGCCCGCCCAGCGCGAGCAATTGGCTGGGCACCGACGATCAGGGCCGCGACGTGCTCGCGCGGGTGCTGTATGGCACACGCATTTCCTTGCTGTTCGCCTTCGCCCTGACCCTGGTCAGCGTGCTGATCGGCGTCGCCGCCGGCGCGCTGCAGGGCTACCACGGCGGCTGGGTCGACCTGCTCGGCCAGCGCCTGCTGGAGGTTTGGTCGGGGTTGCCGGTGCTGTATCTGCTGATCATCCTGTCCGGCTTCGTCGAACCGAATTTCTGGTGGTTGCTGGGGATCATGGCGCTGTTCTCCTGGCTGACCCTGGTCGACGTGGTACGCGCCGAGTTCCTGCGCGGGCGCAACCTGGAGTACGTCAAGGCCGCCCGTGCACTGGGCCTGCCTGACACCCAGGTGATGCTGCGGCATATCCTGCCCAATGCCATGAACGCCACACTGACCTACATTCCGTTCATGATGACCGGTGCCATCACCACCCTGACAGCACTGGACTTCCTCGGCTTCGGCATGCCGGCCGGCACCGCGTCGCTGGGTGAGTTGGTGACCCAGGGCAAGCAGCACCTGCAAGCCCCCTGGCTGGGCTTCACCGCATTCTTCGCGCTGGCGGTGATCCTGTCGCTGCTGGTATTCATCGGCGATGCGCTGCGGGAGGCGTTCGACCCGCGGCGCTGATTCGGCCCTCGACTGAAAGACACACTGATCGTTTCAACGCTATCGGCATCGTGTAAGGAGCGGCATATGACTCTAGACGGCAAGACGGCACTCATCACCGGATCCACCAGCGGTATCGGCCTGGGCATCGCCCAGGTACTGGCCCGGGCGGGTGCCAACATCCTGCTCAACGGCTTTGGCGATCCACAACCGGCGCTCGCCGAGATCGCCCGCCACAGCGTGAAGGTCGCCCACCATCCGGCCGACCTGTCCGAGGTGACGCAGATCGAGGCCCTGTTCGACCTGGCCGAGCGCGAGTTCGGCGGCGTCGACATCCTCGTCAACAACGCCGGCATCCAGCACGTCGCGCCGGTGGAAGCCTTCCCGGTGCAGAGCTGGGACAAGATCATCGCCTTGAACCTCTCGGCCGTGTTCCACGGTACCCGCCTGGCCCTGCCGGGCATGCGCGAACGCGGCTGGGGGCGCATCATCAACATTGCCTCGGTGCACGGCCTGGTGGGCTCCACCGGCAAAGCCGCCTACGTGGCGGCAAAACACGGGGTGATCGGCTTGACCAAGGTGGTGGCGCTGGAAACCGCGACCAGCAACGTGACCTGCAATGCCATCTGCCCCGGCTGGGTGCTGACCCCGCTGGTGCAGAAGCAGATCGACGACCGCGCAGCGGCAGGCGGCGACCCTCGGCAGGCCCAGCATGACCTGCTGGCCGAAAAACAGCCCTCGCTGGCCTTCGTCACCCCCGAGCATCTGGGCGAGCTGGCGCTGTTCCTGTGCAGCGAGGCCGGCAGCCAGGTGCGTGGCGCCGCCTGGAACGTGGATGGCGGCTGGTTGGCGCAGTAAGGTCTAGAGTTCAATCAGGGACCGTCTTGAATGTATCTTCAAGACGGCGCCTGGCAGGCCGTGTCGATGCCCCACCGACCGAGGAGGTTTGCATGAGCGACGTACTGTGGCGCCCCAGCCCTGCGCAGGTCCAGGCCAGCCGAATGGACCACTTCCGCCGCCAGGTGAACCAGGACCTTGGGCTGCAGCTCGCCAACTACGCAGACCTGCACCACTGGAGCATCGAGCAGCGCGAAGCGTTCTGGCAGAGCCTCTGCGCGTTCTTCGAAGTGCGCTGGCACAGTCTGCCCTCGCAGGTGCTCAGCGAAGGCGCGCAGATGCCGGACGCGCGCTGGTTCGCAGGTGGCACGCTCAACTATGCCGAACACCTGTTGCGCCGGCGCGACACGCATCCGGCGCTGATCGCCGTGCGTGAGGACGGCACACGCGAGGTGCTCAGCCACCGCCAACTGGCCGCCGAGGTCGCCGGCCTGCAACGCGCCTTCAAGGCCCTCGGCATCCAGCCAGGCGATCGTATCGCCGCGGTCATGCCCAACACCTGGCAAACGCTGGTGGCCATGCTTGCCAGCGCCAGCCTGGGGGCGGTCTGGTCCAACGCATCCCCCGAGTTCGGGCTGCATGGCATCATCGATCGTTTTGGCCAGATCGCGCCCAAGCTGCTGATCGCCTGTGCCGGTTATCACTATGCCGGCAAGGTGATCGACCAGGTCGAGAAGATCAACCAGGTCTGCGCCCAGTTGCCGGCGCTGGAGCATCTGCTGGTCGTGCCCTACACCCGCGAGCAGACGCGCACCGATGAGTTCGTCTGCCCCAAGGTCAGCCTCTGGCAGAACTTCTATCACGCCAGCGGCGAGCCTGAGTTCACCGCCCTGCCTTTCGACCACCCGCTGTACATCCTCTACTCCAGCGGCACCACCGGCGTACCCAAGTGCATCGTTCACAGTGCAGGAGGCGTACTGCTGCAGCATCTGAAGGAACACGGCCTGCACAACGACCTGAAGGCCGACGACGTGATGTTCTACTACACCACCTGTGGCTGGATGATGTGGAACTGGCTGGCCAGCGGCCTGGCGGTCGGTGCCACTTTGGTACTGTACGACGGCTCGCCGCTGCACCCGGGCCCCGAACGCCTGCTCGACCTGATCGACGCCGAAGGCATCCAGGTATTCGGCACCAGCGCCAAGTACCTGGCCACGCTGGAACAGCAAGGCCTGGTGCCGATGCGCAGCCACCGCCTCGACAGCCTGCGCCTGTTGTTGTCGACCGGTTCGCCGCTGTCGCCGCACAGCTACGACTACGTCTACCACCAGATCAAGCGCGATGTGCGCCTGGTGTCGATGTCCGGCGGTACCGACATCGTCTCATGCTTCGTGCTGGGTAACCCGACCCTGCCAATACGGCGCGGGGAAATGCAATGCCGGGGCCTGGGCATGGCCGTGCAGGTGTGGAACGAACGACGCGAGGCGGTGGTGGGTGAGAAAGGTGAGCTGGTCTGCACCCGTCATTTCCCGTCGATGCCGTTGGGGTTCTGGGGCGACAACGACGGCAGCCGCTATCACGAGGCTTACTTCAGCCTGTTTCCTGGCGTATGGGCGCAGGGTGACTACGCCGAAGAGACCGCCAGCGGCGGCCTGGTGATCCACGGGCGCTCCGACGCAGTGCTCAACCCCGGCGGCGTGCGCATCGGTACGGCAGAGATCTATCGTCAGGTGGAGAAGGTCGAGGAGGTGGTCGAGAGCATCGCCATCGGCCAGGACTGGCAAGGCGACGTGCGTGTGGTGCTGTTCGTGCGTCTGCGCGAGGGGCTGCAACTGGACGACGACCTGTGCCAGCGTATCCGCCAGGTGATACGCCAATACACCACGCCGCGCCATGTGCCAGCGGTGATTGCCCAGGTGCCAGACATCCCACGCACCGTCAGCGGCAAACTGGTGGAGCTGGCGGTGCGCAACGTGGTGCACGGGCTGGCGGTAAAGAACACCGATGCCCTGGCCAACCCCGAGGCGCTGGCGCATTTCCGTGACCGCGCCGAGCTGCGGGATCAGGCATAATGGCGCCCTTTTTTGCCCGAAGCACAGGTGTCACATGAAAGCACAAGCGCGCCATATCCTGGTCAAGACCGCCGATGAGGCCGAACAACTCAAGCAACGCCTGGCCAAGGGCGAGGCGTTCGACGTGCTGGCGAAGAAGTTCTCGACCTGCCCGTCAGGCAAGCGCGGTGGTGATCTGGGGGAGGTGCGTCCTGGCCAGTTGGTCGGTGCCATCGACCAGGTGATCTTCAAGAAGGCCCTGCGCGTGGTGCATGGGCCGATCAAGACCAAGTTCGGTTATCACCTGGTGCAGGTGTTCTACCGCGACTGAGCGTTACATCGCTGCGCGCAACATCTCCACCACCTGGGCATGAAGCGCTGGGTCGCCGCAGGCCACGATGCAGCCACCGTTCTGCGCCGAGCTGCCATCCCACGCGGTGATCACACCGCCCGCTCCTTCGATGATCGGCATCAGTGCCTGCACGTCGTAGGGCTGCAGGCTCGCCTCGACGATCACATCGACAAACCCCGACGCCAGCATGCAATAGGCGTAGCAGTCGCCGCCATAACGCATCAGCCGCGCCCGCCCGGCCACGTGCTCGAAGGCCGCCTTGCGCGCCGGGGTGTCGAACATGTCCGGTGTGGTACACATCAGCGTGGCCGCCTCGAGCGACCCACAGGTGCGGGTCTTCAGCGGCGCACCGCTACGCCAGGCGCCCTCGGGCGTACCGACGAAACGCTCGCCGGTAAAGGGTTGGTTCATCACCCCCACCACTGGCTGCTGGCCATCATTCAGGGCAATCAGCGTGCCCCACAGCGGCAGGCCGGTAATGAAGGCCCGGGTGCCATCGATCGGGTCCAGCACCCAGGTCAACGGGCTGCTGCCTTTCGCCACGCCCTGCTCCTCGCCCAGGATGCCATGCGTCGGATATCGCGCCTGGATCAACGCACGCATGGCGTCTTCTGCGGCTTTGTCCGCCACGGTCACCGGATCGTAGAGGCGCCCGCCCTTGTCCTCGACCTCCAGGCTCGCGCGAAAATACGGCTGGATCGCCAGCGCAGCGGCGTCGGCCAATTGCTCGGCAAAAGCACGAAACTCTGCGATCTGCTCAGCGTTCAGGGACATGGGACCGGCCTCGTAGGGAAAAGGCGGCCATGATACCCCAGCACGGCGTCGCAGGCGCACAGGCACCTCACTTTCGGGCATGGGGTTATGACCATTTCATCAAGCGGTAGCTGAATCGTTGTACTAGGATAGCAAGCAGTCGCGCCCAAATACTGGCTAAAAGCCATATCGCGACTTTCGGATGACCGCTACTCATGGACGATACGATGAATTCGCACCTGCTCTTTCCGCAGATCGGCAAAGTCATTGCCAGCACCGGCAGCCGCCAATTCCCGCGCCTGCTGCATGACCTGATCCAGACCCACCTGAGCATCGATGCCACGCATATCCGCCAGGTGCGCCTGGCCTCACCCGGTTTGCACGGCAGCACCACCCTGCTCAGTGAAACCGTGTTCAGCGCCAGAGAACCCGCCTGCGACGAGCTTCTGGACCCGGCCCGTCTGCATCTGGTGCGCCGCACTGCCGATTATCACTACGAACTGCACGTCCTGCGCGCTGATCGCGCAAGTTTCTCGCCGCGCGAGCGCGACTGCCTGCAGGACATCTCGCCGCTGTTGCTGCCCATGCTGCAAAAGCACCTGGATGCCTTGCAGGCCAGCATCAGCGAGCGACCGAGCGACAGCCTGCAGGAGCGTTTCCGCGAGCGCCTGAGCCAGACCGGCCTTGCCCTTTCAGAACGGGAAATGCAGGTCTGCCTGGGCCTGCTGGCTGGTCACACCGCACCGCAGCAGGCCGAATTGCTGCAATTGAAGGTCAATACGGTGGAAAGCTACCTGCGTCGCGCGGCGATCAAGCTGGGGATCAGCGGGCGGCATTCGTTGATGCGCTGGATGTATGGCGCCCATTCCTCGATACACCCCTGAGCGCCCCGCTACCGGGGCATTCAACCCCCGCAGTCGATGTGGCGCAGTGCCGCCTATCATTTTTGCCAGTTGGAGCAGCACATCGACTGCGCTAGTTTCGACGCCATCCTGACACGATGGAGCTCACCACCATGTCCGTGCAATCTTCCGGCACGCCTGACCATGCCTACGGCACGCAAGGAGTGGCCAATATTCCGGCCGAACCTCCCTATAACCCGGACGTGGCCTCTCTCCAAGTCGGGCCATCAACCCTCGACGCCAAAGGGCGGCTGGTGGTATTCGGCCGTAACCCCGCAGACTCCAGCCCAGGATTGCTCACCCGGCTCAACGCCGATGGCCAGTGGGACGAAAGCACCGGCCATGTGGTCGTAGACGCTGCGAATCTGCCCGATGAGGCACTGGACTTCAAAGGGCTTGTCGGCGCCACGATCGATGGCCAGCAGACCTACTTCGCCGTTGGCGTGCCCACCTATTTCGATGCCGACTTCGAACGGTATCTGAACTTCGTCGGTATCAGCCGTTTTGATGAAAGCTTCCAACCGGTAACGTCCTTTGGCGAAAACGGTCATGCTTTACCAGACCCGGGCGAAGGTTGGCAGAAGGGTGACGTAGGCGACACCAAGAAGCATCAAGTGAAGCACTCGACGAAAGCGCTTCTGTCGTCCGAGGAGCGCCCACTGGTATTAGCGAACGGCTTGTTGCGAGCCATCTTCCCCTACACCCTCGGCGACGGGAACGACGAGCACACTCAAAGCTGGTTGGCGGTCTTCAACCCCTTGACTGGCAAGCTGGCACCTGAGCTCGGCGAGGCGCGTGATCTCGGCATGTTGCCACTGACCGACAAGGCTGGTTTTTCGTTGCGGGTCTTGCGTGCGCACTTCTTCGCCGACGGTAGTTTCCTGGTGCTGGCAGAAAACGCCAGCCAGCGAGTCATCGTGAGGCGTTACGACCGGCACGCCATCGCCGATGAACGCTTCAATGATGACCAGGGCCAGCGGGACCTGTTCGCCGTTCAAGCAAGCATGCGCCTCGGCATGTTCGCAAGGAATGGTCAGATCGCTGTTTCCCGGGGCGTGGAATTCCAGCTCCAACAGGCCACGACAGTGTTCGTGCTGACCGAGTCCGGGACGAACGACACGAACTTCAATAGCGGCCAGCCCCTGATGCTCGGCAGCGATGGCCATGGCCTGGCCCTGGGCGAGCTTCACATTGATGATCAGGATCGCATTGTGCTCGGTGGCGCCCTGCTGACCGCCATCAACGTCGGTCGTTTGCATGTGTATCGCCTGACACGGTCCGGAGAGCTCGACAGCGCCTTCGGCAACCAGGGCCTCTTTGACGGCGGCCCTGACTTCAGGACGGCGAACAAGGTGTTTGCCAGTGAGCACGGCATACACATCCTGACGCTGTTCCCTACCAGCGGCGCGTACTTCCTGGAAAGGGTACTCAAGCTGCACGGCTGACCGGCTTCTGCAGCAACCTGCGTACCGCAGATTCTTACCAGTACGGTAAATAGTTCCTACCGCTTACCACCCCAGGAGAGTAAGTCTCATGAAAAAGACAGAAGATATTGGTAACGCAGGGCGACTGGACCCGGATTTCGGAGATGGGGGCGTCCTAGATCTGAAGATATTCAGTGATCGGCGTGAATTCGAAATCTTCGACTCCGCAGACCTGCAAGATGGCCGGAGCGTGCATGTTGTCCGGGCTTACGACGATGAAGAGTACTACCTGGTCAGCTTCGACAAACACGGCGCACTGATCCATCGGGAACAGGTCATCCTGCCCTATGAAACTTTGCCGGACCGAGCCCTTTCTTTCCGCATCAAATACAGCCAGCTCGATCGTGTAGCCTGTTACTTGCCGAATGTATTCTGGCCGTCCGAAGATGAAGCCGACCCCATCATATACACTTCGGCCGTTGGTTGTTTCCTACCGAATCTGAAACCGCAGCCAGAGTTCGGTGAAAATGGCATTGCGACAATTACACCCGCAGACTTGGGCGAGAAAAGCGCCAATCTCAACACGACGCCCAAGTTTGAAGCGTTCGACGCCGACCATGCCGAGGCGCCAGTAAAACGACTCTACCAAGTGACCAGTGGAGAGGCCCAGCTCATTAACGGCGCTATGTGGTCAGTATCCAGCAGCTATCACGAATTTAGAGAACCGCCGTTCGAAAGTTGGATTTCAAAATTTGATGAAGTCACCGGAAAGTTGCTCTCGGCTCACCGACTAGAGCCCCTTGGAAGCACGACATGGGAGCCGGCAGATGTCCATTTCCTCAAGGACGGTGGGTTTATTATGTTGGCCTACAGAGAACAACAAGGCTACCTGACGAAGTTCACTGACACGGGGATGCTTGACACGGCATTTAACAAATCGGGCTACGTTGAAATACCGGGTCTTAATTATCAAAACAGCTGCATGCACGTGCATCGAGGTCGAATCCTGATTGCCTCTACGGAGCTGGTAGAGAACGCTGAGTCACTGTTGACGTTGGAGGCGTATCTCTTGACAGGACAACGTGACAGTACATTCCAGCGTAAAAGCGAGGTGGTAAAAGACTCGGTGATTATTTCCTCGCCACATATCGCCGTCGATGCGAAGAGCCGTATCCTCGTCGGCTTCACCAGTAGCATGATTTTCGGTAGGTCCCCTGCGCCCTTTGCAGCCATGATCTATCGATTCGATGGGGCTGGCAACGCGGACCTGTCGTTTGGCGACGCCGGCAGGTTCGTGCATCATAATGCGGTGCAATTCAGACATATGTTTTTGAACGGCAGTGAAATCCGTGGGGTAGCCAGATGGTTTGATAGCCAGAAGCCTTTTATGTTCAAAGTTCTCGGTTAGGTCCTGCATTCATCGTGTCGCTGACGCCCCCCTCGCGTCAGCGACTGCCGTTCAGTTCAATCACGCGCCAAGGCTTCGATCGGGTCCAGTCGCGCGGCGTTTCGTGCGGGCACGAAGCCGAACACGATGCCGATCAACGTCGAACAGGCGAACGCGGTGGCAATCGAGGCCGGCGAGAACACCATCTCCCACTGTTTGACGAACAGTGTGAACAGATAGCCGATCCCGTACGACAACGCGATCCCCACCAGCCCGCCGAACAGGCAGACCATCACCGCCTCCACCAGGAACTGCTGGCGAATGTCCGACTGCCGGGCACCGACGGCCATGCGGATGCCGATCTCACGGGTACGTTCGGTGACCGACACCAGCATGATGTTCATCACCCCGATACCCCCCACCACCAATGAAATCACCGCGATCAACGACAGCAGCAGGGTCAGCGAACGACTGGTCTTCTGCACCGTCTGCATGATGCTGTCGAGGTTGTTGGTGAAGAAGTCCTTGGTGCCATGGCGCTGCAGCATCAAGGTGTTGACCTCCTCCTCCACCCGCTTGCTTGGCATGCCGTCCTTGATCCGCACGCTGATGCTGTCCAGGTGGCGCTGCCCCAGCAGGCGCCCGGCAGCGGTTTCGTAGGGCACCCAGACGTTCAGCGCGTTGCTGGCAGCGAACAGGTTCTTGTTCTCGGTGGTCACGCCGATCACCGTGCACGGCAGATTGCCGATCAGGATCACCTGCCCGAGCGGGTCTACCCCCTCGCCGAACAGCCGCAAGCGCGTGTTGTGGTCGATCACCACCACTTGCGCCTGGCGCCGGGCATCGCTTTCGCTGAAGGCGATGCCGGCGGCCAGGTTGATGTTGCGTACCTGGAAGTAGCGTTCGCTGACGCCATTGAGCTGTACGTCCAGGTCCAGGTTGCGGTAGCGCACCAGCATGCTGCGGCCGATCACCGGCGTTGCACTGTCGACGTAATACAGTTGGTTGAGCGCAGTGACGTCGGCCAGCACCAGGGTTTCGATGGCCTTTGCCCGGCTGTCACCGAAGTTGCTGCCCGAATAGATGTCGATGGTGTTGCTGCCGATCGCCTGAATATCCTTGAGCACATAGCCTTTGGCGCCCTCGCCGATCGCCGAGATCGACACCACCGAGGTGATGCCGATGACGATGCCGAGCATGGTCAGCAATGTGCGCATGCGGTGCGAGATCAACGCGATCCAGGCCATGTTGAACGCTTCACGGAACAACCCCAGGCTGGCCACCAGGCGCCGTGGCGGCCGGGCCTTGCGTTGCGGCTCGGGGATCGCTGCGTCGGGCGCGGCCTGCGGCATGTTGCGCTGATCGCTGACGATCTGCCCGTCGCTGACCTCGATGATGCGCTCGGCATGGGCTGCGACCTTGGGATCGTGGGTCACCAGGATCACGGTGTGCCCGGCGGCGTGCAGCTCCAGCAGGATGGCCATCACTTCCTTGCCGCTGGCCGTGTCGAGGGCGCCGGTAGGCTCGTCCGCGAGGATCACCTCGCCGCCGTTCATCAAGGCCCGGCAGATACTCACCCGCTGCTGCTGGCCGCCCGACAGTTGGCTGGGGCGATGCGTCAGGTGCCCGGCCAGGCCGAGGCGCTTGAGCAGTTCCTGGGCCCGCTCGTGGCGCTGGGCCTGGGGCGTGCCCGCATACACCGCCGGGATCTCGACATTGCGCAGGGCGTCCAGGTGCGGCAGCAGGTGATAGCGCTGGAAGATGAAGCCGAAATGGTCGCGGCGCAGCGCTGCCAGCGCCTCATCGTCCATGTCGCGGGTTTCCTGGCCGCCCACCTGATAGGAACCGGCGCTGGCGTGGTCCAGGCAGCCAAGGATGTTCATCAGCGTCGATTTGCCCGAGCCCGACGCGCCAATGATCGCCACCAACTCGCCCGCGTCGATTTCCAGATCGATATGGCGCAGGGCGAGAAACTCGCGGTCTCCCGCCATGAAACTGCGGCTCACGCCCTCCAGGCGCAGCAGCGGCTGGCCGGCTTCGACGGCGGTGGTGCGCTGCGAGGCCAGTTCGACGTTCATGTTCATGCTCATGCCCCCGCCGCATCGCCGATGGGCTCACCGATCACTACCCGGTCGCCCTCGTCCAGCCCCTGCCTGATCTCGACCCTGACATTGTTGTTGATCCCGGCCTGCACCTGGCGCACCTGGGCAAAGCCCTTGGCGTCGACTACCCGCACCGGGAAGCTGCCGTCGCCACTGCGCGGCCCGAGCGCCGCCACCGGCACACTGAGCACCGCCTCGGCGGTGGCCAGCACGATGCGTACCTGAGCGGTCATGGAAATGCGCAGGCGGTGGTCTGGGTTGGGCACCTCGAACAAGGCGTTGTAGAACACCGCGGTGTTCTGCTTTGGCGCAGCAGCGCCGCTCTTGTCGGTGCTCTCCAGGTAGTTCTGCGGCGCAGGCTCCGTGCCGCGCAAGGTCGCGTAGTAGCGTTTGTCTTCGCCCAGGATGGTGAAGTACACCTGCTGGCCGGGGCTGATATGGATCACGTCGGCTTCGGAGACCTGCGCCTTGACCGTCATGGTATCCAGGTCGGCGAGCTTGAGGATCACCGGCGCCAGTTGCTGGGCAATCACGGTTTGCCCTTCCTGGGTGACGATACCCACCACATCGCCGTCGATGGGTGCACTGATGCGCGTGTAGTCGAGGTTGACCTTGGCCGTGTCGATCTGCACCTGGGCGCTCTTGATCTGCGCGTCCAGCGAGTGCAGGGTCGCCTGCTGCACTTGGTACTCGGACTCGGCGTTCTCGAAGTCCTGGCGCGAGATCGACTCGTCGTCCTGCAACGCACTGTAGCGCTCGTAGACCCGGCGGGTCTGATTGACCCGGGCCAGGGTCGAGCGCCGCTCGGCCTGCAGCTTTTCTTCATCGACCTGGGCCTGGCGCAGCGTGTTGCGCAGCACCAGTGGATCGATCTCGGCGAGCCACTGGCCCTTGGTCACCTTGTCGCCCAGCTTGACTTTCAGCGAGCGCAACTGGCCGGAAACCTGGGCACCGACATCGACCTGGCGGATACCCTCGAGCACGCCGGTGGCCAGCACCGCGTTCTCGATGTCACCACGCTCGACCGTGGCAGTGATGTAGCGTGGCGGCGTAGCCGGGGCCTGTACCGCGTACAACGTGATCCCTGCTACCAGCGCCAGGGCACAGCCCAGGCTTATCTTGCGAAATCTGCTCTTGTCCATAAATGCTCGTTCATCCGTTCCAAAGGCCTGCGTGCCACACCGCCCCTTGTGGGGGCGGGCTGGCCTCGCAATCACCGGGCAAGCCGGTGCCAGATACTGCGGTGCTGCACTCGCGGGCCCAGCCCGCACCCACAAGGTTCGCGCCAAATCAATGAGTGACCCGCTGCAGCGCCTGCCCGTCGTGCCACCAGGCCGCAAGGCTGAACACATCCGGGGCCTTGAGGATGCTGAAGTGGTTGCCAGGCCCATGCCACACCGCCAGTTGCGGCAGCAGGCGCTGCCAACCGGCAAGCATGGCCGCCTGTTCGCGCTGGTTGCCGGCCGCATCCAGAGTCGCGTCGGCCACCAGTACCAGGCTGGCCGGGCCGCTGTAGCCGGCCTGCGCCGGGTACGGCGTACGCAGCGCGCTGGAGAAGGTACGGGCGATCCCATGCAACGCCCTGGCGGAAGAACGCGCCGGCATGAGCCCGCCGCGAACCATGGCCTGGTGCAAGCGCTCGAGTTGCTGCTCATCGTCCAGTGCGGCAAAGGCCTGGCGGTCGATTTCCAGCGAGCGCCCACTGGCCAGCTGCAACGATTCGATCAGCCGGTCCAGCGCTGCTCCTGCGGTGTAGGGCCGACCGCAGACGCTGTTGCCACCGGGTGACTCGCTGTCGATCAAGGTCAGTGAGCGCACCTCCCGCCCCTGTGCCTGCAAACGCACCGCCATGGCATGCGCCACCCAGCCGCCAAAGGAATGCCCGACCAGGTTCAACGGCCCCTGCGGGTACAGCGCTTCGATGGCCTGGACATGGCAGGCCGCCGCGGCGTCGATGCTGCTGTGCGGTGTGGCGGTGCCATCCAGGCCACGCGCTTGCAGGCCGTACACCGGCCAGTCGCCGCCCAGGGCCTCGGCCAGGCCGATGAAGCTGGTCACGCTATCGCCGGCCCCCGGCACGCAGAACAGCGGCGCATGACCGCCTTGCCCGCTCTGGATCGCCACCAGCGGCTGATACGCCGCCTGCGGTTTCTCGCCGATACCCGCGCGGGCCGCCTGCAGCGCCGTGCCGAGCGCGCGGCCCAGCACCTGCACGTGCGGCGCCTGCATCATGCTCAGGTGATCGCCCGGCACCTCGATGCACTGCACCAGACCGGCCGGCACCGTGCGCTCCCAACCAAGCAATAGCTGATCACCGTGACGCTGCGCGCCTTGTTCGGCGCGCAACAAGTGGATGGCGATGCCCAGCGGTTCGGGACGGTAATGGGCCATGGCATGGCCGTGGGCAATTTCGCGTTCGAAGAACAGCTTCAGCTCCTCATCGCTTGCAGCGGCAAGTTCCGCATACAGCAAGCCCTGTTCACGGCAGGCCGCGAGCAAGGTGGTGAAGTCGGCCTGGCCATCGTCCAGGGCATTGACCCTGGCCAGTTGCTGCGCGCCTGCCGCGCCGAGCCCCTGCCAGTGTCCGGCACAGTGCAGCAGCAGTTGCTGTTGCAACAGGCGCGCGCCTTGCCAGCGTGCCTTGCCCTGGTCGACCAGACGCGGCTGCCAGGTGTCGATCAAGCCCAGGAACTCCACCTGCTCGTCCGCCCCCAGCAGTTGCGCGGCGATCTCATAGGCCAGCAAGCCGCCGAACGACCAGCCGGCAAGCCGGTAAGGCCCGTGAGGCTGAACCCGGCGGATGCGCTCCAGTTGCGCCCGGGCCAGGGCCTCCAGGGTGTCCGGCTGCGCCTCGCCCAGGGCCAGGCCCGGCACGCCATAGATCGGGAAGTCACCCTCCAGTTGCTGGCCCAGTACCGGGAAGTAGAAGTCCATGCCGCTGAACTCGTGGATCAGGAACAGTGCCGGTGCGTCGCCCTCCGCGCGCACGCACACCAAGTCCGTTTGCGGTGTCGCCGCCTGCAGATGCTCGGCCAATGCCGCCACGCTGGCATGCTGGAACAGCTCGGCGAGCGAGACCTGCAGCCCCTGTTCGCGCAACAGGCCCACCAGGCGAATGGCCAATAGCGAATGACCGCCCAGGGCGAAAAAGCTGTCATGCCGCCCCACCTGCCCGATCTCCAGCACCTGCGCCCAGAGCGCCGCGAGCTGTTGTTCCAGCGCGGTGGCTGGTGCCTCGTAACGGCTCTCGGCAAGGTCCTGCATCGCCGGACGCGGCAGCGCCTTGCGGTCGATCTTGCCATTGTTGGTCAGCGGCAGCGCATCGAGCACGATGCAGGCCGACGGCACCATGTACGGTGGCAACCGTCCCTGTAGCCAACCCCGCACAGCGACGGCATCGAGGGTCGGGTCTGTGCGGGTGAACCAGGCCACCAGCCGAGCCGGCCCCTGCGTCAGGGTCAGCGCCATGACCACCACTTCGCCAATGCCCGGGCACAGCGCCAGGTGCTGCTCGACTTCGCCCAGCTCGATACGGAAACCGCGGATCTTCACCTGGTCGTCGTTGCGCCCCAGGCACTCCAGCTGGCCGTCGTCGCGCCAGCGGCCCAGATCGCCGGTACGGTACAGGCGTGCGCCAGGCTGCGGGCTGAACGGGTCGTCGATAAAGCGCTCGGCGGTGAGTTCCGGGCGATTGAGGTAGCCCAGCGCCACGCCGTCGCCACCGATGTACAACTCACCTACCGCCCCCAGCGGCAGCGGGCGCAGGTGCGCGTCCAGCACATGCACCTGGGTACTGCCGACCGGTCCCCCGATCGGCACCAGCTCGGCGTCGGCCGGCACATGGCGAACCTGCCCGGCGGTGGCATAGGTGGTGGTTTCGGTCGGCCCATAGCAGTGCACCAGGCGCAAGTCCGGTGCCTGCGCCAGCAAGCTGCGGAACGCCGCCGGATCGGCTCGCTCGCCACCGCACAGCAGCACGCGCAACCCTGCCAGCACGTCGGGGATCATCTGCACATACTGGTTGAACAGCGCGGTGGTGACGAACAGCACCGTCGCGCCCCCTTCACGCAGGGCCACGCCCAGACGCACAGGGTCGAGCAAGGTGTCATGGTCGATCACCAGCACCTGCCCGCCATTGAGCAGCGCACCCCAGACATCCATGGTGCTGGCGTCGAACGCGGGGTTGGAGGCGAAAGCGATACGGTCCTGGGCGCTGAAGTCGGCGTAGCCATCGTTGAGCACCAGGCGAGCGATGCCACGATGGGGCACGCGCACGCCCTTGGGCGTGCCGGTGGAGCCGGAGGTGTACATCACGTAGGCGACCGTATCCCCACCCTGGGCCAGCCCTGGGTTATGACCGGGCTGACGGTTAAGGTCCAGGCGATCGAGATCGATGCGGCGCGCGCGGTAGCTCAGGGTCGCCGAGCTGTCGCAGATCAGCGCTACGGCCTGGCAGTCCTGCACCATGAAGCCCTGTCGCTCGGCCGGCGCATGGATGTCCAGCGGCACGTAGGCCGCACCGCATTTGGCGACGGCCAGCTGAGCCTGGAGCAGTGCCAACGAACGCGGCAGCAGGATCGCCACATGATCGCCCGGCGCTACGCCTTGCTCGATCAGGTGGTGGGCCAGGCGGTTGGCCTGCTCGTTGAGCTCGCCGTAGGTCAGGCTGTGCGCCCCGTCACGGGCGGCGATGGACAATGGATGCCGTGCTACCTGTTGTTCGAACAGGCGATGCACTGGCAAGTCGCGCGGATAGTCGCGGGTGGTGGTGTTGAAGGCCTCGTGCAACTGCCGAGCCTCGGCCAGCGGCACCACGCTCAGGCGCTCGAGCCCTTCGCAGGCGCCGGTCTCAAGCGCCTGCAGCAGCAGTTGCAGGGCATGCTCCACGTAGCTGCAGATCCGCCGGGCGTCGATGCCCTGTGCGGTTTGCGCGGTCAGCTCGAACGCCAGGCCCAGGTCATCGACGCTCAACGCCAGCGGGTAATTGCTGCGCTCGTGCGCCTCGACCAGCTCGATGCCCTCCCAGGCCTGGCGCGCCGCCTCGCCCTGCCCGGCCAGCGAGCCATGGCGATAGTTGAGCAATGCATCGAACAGCGCAGCCCCCGTAGGCAAGCCACTGCAGCGCTGGGCTAGCGCCAGGCGAGCGTGCTCATGGGCCAGCAGGCCGGTCAGGCGTTGGTGGGCTTGCTGCAAGGCTGCCAACACGGGCTGTCCGGCAAGGTCCAGGCGCAGTGGCAAGGTATTGATGTAGACGCCCAACGCGCGCTCGGCGCCCTCGCCACCCTGCAGCCGACCGAGCAGCACGGTGCCGAATACCACGCTGTCGCGCCCGCTCAGTTGCCCGAGCACCTGGGCCCAGGCCAGGTGCATCAGGCTGGCAGCGTTGACGTTATGGCGTCGCGCCTGTTCGCGGATCCGCAGGTTCAGCGCATGGTCGAGGCGCTGATGGTGCTGCGCCACGGCATCCTGGTGTGGCGTTGCATAACCGCCGTAAGGCAGGGTCGGTTCGTCGATGTCGGCCAGTTGCTCACGGAAGAAGGCTTCATGGGCCGCCTCGCCCGCCCCGCGCTGCAGTTGGGCGATGTAGTTGCGGTAAGGCACCGCCGCTGGCAGGGCATGGGCCTGCTCTAGCAGGCAGGCTTGCAGTTCGCTGCGCAACACCTCGAGCGCCACGTGATCCATGACCAGATGGTGGAACAGCAGCGTGGCGCTGATTCGGCCGGTGCTCGGCTCGGTACGGTGTACCAGGCGCAGCAGCGGTGCGCGGGCCAGGTCGAAGCGGCGAGGCTCGATGGCATCGCCCTCCTGCACGACATCCAGCGGAGCACGGCGCCAGACCACCTGCACAGGCTCAGCCAGGCCATCCCAGTGGAAGGCGCTGCGCAGGATATCGTTGCGCGCGATCACCTGGTCCAAGGCGCGGTGCAGCGCCTGCAAACGACCCCGATCGGCGAGCAGGAAACGCACCTCCAGCACGTAGGCCGCCTCACCTTCACCGGCCAGATGGTGATAGAGCATGCCGGCCTGCAGCGGCCCGAGCGGATAGATGTCCTGGACATTGGCGGTACCGCCAGCCACCTGGCCGACGATACGATCGATCGCCTCTTGCGTCAGCGTCACCAGCGGCAGCAGCTCAGGCGTGATGTGCGGGCAGTCGGCGGTGATGCGGTTGGCAGGCACCTGCACCTGGTCGAGGGTCTCGACCGTCGCGGCCAGGGCCGCCAGGTTCGGCTCGGTGAACAGCCCCTGGATATCCAAGGCCAACCCGCGGGCGCGCAGGCGAGCGACCAGTGTCACGGCCAGCAGCGAATGGCCGCCCAATTCGAAGAAGTTGTCGTGTCGCCCTACCCGCTCCACACCCAGCAACTCGCCCCACAACTCGGCGAGCAGGCGCTCGTTATCACTTTCGGGGGCCTGGTAGGCCTGGCCTTGCAAGGCTTCGACGGCGGGAATCGGCAGGGCCTTGCGGTCCAGCTTGCCGTTGGGGCTCAGCGGCAGGGCCGGCAGATGCACGAACTGTGCAGGCACCATGAACTCGGGTAGTTGAGCCAGCAACTGCCCCTTCAATGTGTCTGCCGTGTGCACAGCTCCGGTGTAGTACGCCACCAGCCGCTTGCCGGCGGGCGGCAAGTCCAGGGCCAGCACAGCGGCCTCCTTGATGCCTTCTATGCGGGTCAGGCAGGCCTGGATCTCGCCCAGTTCGATGCGCAGGCCGCGGATTTTCACCTGGTCGTCGTTGCGCCCCAGGTACTCCAGGGTGCCGTCGGCCAGGTGCCGGGCCAGATCCCCGGTGCGGTACAGGCGTGCGCCGGGACGGGTGCTGAACGGATCTTCGATGAAGCGCTCGGCACTCAGCTGCTCGCGGTTCAGATAGCCACGAGCAACCTGCACGCCGCCGATGTACAGCTCGCCGGCAACGCCCTGCGGCACTGGCTGGCCCTGGGCGTCGAGCACGTACAGCGTAGTGTTGGCGATCGGTTTGCCGATCGGGGTGTTGTCCGGGGTCTGTTCCAGTGGCTCGGCGCAGTGCCAGGCACTGACGTCAACTGCAGCTTCGGTCGGGCCATACAAGTTGTGCAGCTCGACGCTGGGCAACTGCGCCTTGAAGCGCCGCACCAGGCTGCCGGGCAACGCTTCGCCGCTGCACAGCACCCGGCGTAGCGCTGCAGGCTCGGCATCACCATAGGCGAGGAACACATCGAGCATCGAAGGGACGAAATGCAGGGTCGTTACCGATTCGGCTGCGATCACCTGGCGCAGGTAGCCCGGGTCACGGTGCCCGCCTGGGCGGGCCATCATCAGTTGTGCACCGGTCTGCAAAGGCCAGAAGAACTCCCATACCGACACGTCGAAGCTGAACGGGGTTTTCTGCAGCACTACGTCATCAGCGCCCAGGCCATAGGCGTCCTGGGTCCAGAGCAGGCGATTGACCACCCCGGCGTGCTCGTTCATCACGCCTTTGGGCAGGCCGGTGGAGCCGGAGGTGTAGATCACGTAGGCCAGATGTTGCGGGGTAAGGCCCGCAACCTGGGGGTTGTCGCTGGAAAGCGCTTGCCACACCGGCTCATCCAGATCGACCTGCGGCACGTCGAACGCCGCCAGCATCTCGCGAGTGGCCGCATGCCCCAACACCGCCACCGGCGCGCTGTCGGTGAGCATATGGCGGATACGATCGGCCGGGTAATCCGGGTCGACCGGCACATAGGCGCCGCCCGCCTTGAGGATCGCCAGCAAGCCGATGACCATCGAAGCGCTGCGCTCTACGCAGATCGCCACGCGATCGTCCGGCTGCACCCCGAGTGCAATCAGGTGATGGGCCAGACGGTTGGCCTCGGCGTTCAGTGCACGATAGGTCAACTGTCCGGTTTCGGCACGCAGGGCGATGCGCTCGGGCGTGCGTTCGACCTGGGCCTCGATCATCCCGTGCACCGTCTGCTCCAGGTCGTAGCCTACGGCGGTGTCGTTGTAGTCGACCAACAGTCGACGACGCTCCTGCGCATCCGGCAGGGCAACGCTTGCCAGCACCGCGCCGTCGCTGCCGGCCATGGCCCACAGCAGTTGCTCCAGATAGCCGCAGTAGCGCTCTATCGTGGCCCGGTCGAACAACGCGGTGGCATAGTTCAATGCGCCGCCGAAGCCATCTGCGGTCTCGCCCAGGCTCAGGCTCAGGTCGAACTTGGCAAAGCCCTGCCCTTGGCCGAGGTTGCGCAGGCTCAAGCCGTCCAGCCCGGCGGCGAAATCATGACCGCCCTCCCACTCCAGCGACACCTGGTACAGCGGCGTGTGGGCCAGGCTGCGCGATGGTTTGATCAGGTCCACCACCTGCTCGAACGGCAGGTCCTGATGCTCCTGTGCGGCCAGTACCTGGGCCTTGACCCGCGCCAGCAAGGTGCCGACATCCGGCGCATCGGCCAGGTCCAGGCGGATGGCCAGGGAGTTCACGAACAGCCCGATCACCCCTTCGACCTCAGCCTGCCGACGCCCGGCCACCGGCGTACCGATCACCACCTCGCCCTGCCCCGACAAACGAGCCAGCAGCACCGACCAGGCGCCCATGAACAGCATGAACGGCGTGACCTGGTGGCGCTTGCACAGGGCCTTGAGATCGTCTGCCAGTCGGGCGTCGAGGTGGATACGCACGCTGTCGCCTGCATAATCCTGGCGCACCGGACGCGGCCGGTCGGTCGGCAGGCTCAGCAGCGCAGGTGCACCGGCCAGGTTGTTGCGCCAGAACTCGCCTTGGCGCTGCAGCGCCTCGCCCTGCAGCCAACGGTGCTGCCACATCGCGTAATCGCCATACTGGATCGGCAACGGCGCAAGCCGCGCCTCGCGGCCTTCACGCAAGGCCTGGTACAGCGCGCTCAGCTCACGGGTCAGCACGCCCATCGACCAGCCATCGGCGACGATATGGTGCAGTGTCAGCAGCAGTACATGATGCTGTGGCGCCACCTGCAGCAGGCGAGCGCGAAGCGGCAATGCCTCGCCGAGCGCGAACGGCCGTGCAGCTTCTTCACGCACCAGCGCACGCAGGCGCTGTTCATCGGGCCCAGGCACCTGCTCGCGCTGCACCACCAGGCGCTGCGCCGACAGCCGCACCCGCGGCTCGCCATCGACCTCGAAGAACTCGCTGCGCAGCGCCTCGTGACGCTCGACCAGTGCCACCAGGGCCTGCGCCAAGGCGTCGGCATCCAGCTCGCCGCACAGCTCCAGTGCCAGGGGAATGTTGTAGGCCTGGCTGGCTCCGTTCATCTGTGCCAGGAACCACAGGCGCTGCTGGGCGAACGACAACGGCAGCGCCTGCTCGCGTGCCACCGCCAGCACCGGCGGCAGCTCACTGCGCGCAGCCCCCGCCACCACCTCGGCCATCGCCGCCAGCTCGGCCTGGGCGAACAGTGTCCCCAGCGTCAGTTCCACACCGAGTCGCTGACGAACCTGGGCAACCAGGCGCATGGCCAGCAACGAGTGACCGCCCAGCTCGAAGAAGTGGTCATGCCGCCCGACCCGCTCGACCTGCAGCAACCCCTGCCAGATCTGCGCCAGTGTCTGCTCCAGCTCACCCTGGGGCGCCTCGAAGCGACGCTCGAACAGGTCGGCGCGGGTGGGTGCCGGCAGCGCCCTGCGATCGAGCTTGCCGTTGGCCGTCAGCGGCAGCGACTCGAGCCGCACGAAGGCCACCGGCACCATGTAATCGGGCAAGTGCGCCTGCAGCTGTGTACGCAGTTGTGCCGGCGCGGCCACCTCGACGCTGTCCTGGCCAGTGAAGTAGGCCACCAGCCGCGGCTGCCCCGGCTGGTCCTCGCGGGCCAGCACCACGGCTTCATTGATGCCTGGCAGGGCTGCCAGGCGGCTTTCGATCTCACCCAGCTCGATGCGCACGCCACGGATCTTCACCTGGTCGTCGTTGCGCCCGAGGTAGTCGAGGGTGCCGTCATCCAGCCAGCGCACCAGGTCGCCAGTACGGTACATGCGGGCGCCCGGTTGCGCGCTGAACGGGTCATCGAGAAAACGCTCGGCCGTCATCTGCGCGCGGTTCAGGTAACCCCGGGCAACCCCGGCGCCACCAATGTACAGCTCGCCGGCCACCCCCTGCGCCACCGGCTGGTGGTGCGCATCGAGCACGTAGAGCCGGGCGTTATCGACCGGTGCGCCGATGTGCAGCACGCCGCCAGGCACCATCGCCCCGGAGCTTGCGACCACCGTGGCTTCGGTGGGCCCGTAATTGTTGATCACGGCAAATCCGGGGTGACGGGTGAACTGCCGCAGGCGGTCACCACCGATCAGCAGGGTGCGTAGGGTCGGATGGTCGATCTGGTGGCTGAAGGCGTATTCGGCCACCGGCGTCGGCAGGAAACTGACATCCAGCGGGCAGCCGCGCCACCAGGCGAGCAAGGCGTCGATGTCCTCGCCCTGTTCGCTTGGCGGCGCGATATGCAGGGTCGCGCCGGCGCACAGGGCCGGCCAGACTTCCCAGGCCATGGCATCGAAGCCGAAGCCGGCCAGGCTCGAGGTGTGGCGCCCCTGGCACAGGTCGAAGGCGCGGCAATGCCAGTCGATCAGGTTGTTGAGGGTCCGATGTTCGACCATCACGCCCTTGGGCAGACCGGTGGAACCGGAGGTGTAGATCACGTAGGCAAGGTTGCTAACAGCCAGGCCATTGACCTGCGGGGCGTGCTCGCTCGACGGCCAGTCCGCGCGATCGAGTTCGACCACCGGTGCCGGGCATTGGCCCAGGCGCGCGCGCAGATCGTGCTGGGTCAGCACCACCCTCGGGGCGCTGTCATCGAGCAGGTAGGCGATACGCTCGTCGGGATGCGCGGGGTCGATCGGCACGTAACCCGCGCCGGCCTTGAGGATCGCCACCAGGCCGACCAGGGTGTCCAGACCTCGCCGGGCCAGAATCGCCACGCGGTCTTCAGGCTGCACACCGAGCATGACCAGGCGTTGAGCCAGTGCATTGGCACGCAGTTCCAGCTCACCGTAGCTCAGCGCGATGCCTGCGCAGGTGGCGGCTACGGCATCGGGCTGCTGGCGGGCCTGGAGCTGGATGCGCTGGTGCACCGTGAGCACGGTTTCGGTGGCACCCGGGCGGTCGTTGAAGGTCTCGAGCACTCGAACGCGCTCGACAGCGGGCAGCATGTCCAGCCGATCGACATTCAGCCCTGGGTTCTGTGCCAAGGCTTGTACCAGGCTCTCGAGGGTTTTCTCAAGATAGGCGCAGACCCGCTGTTTCGGCACCTCGGCCGTGGCCAGCAAGGTCAGGCGCAGAGCATCGCCCAGGTCGTCGACACTCAGGGTCAGCGGATAGTTGGTGCGTTCTTCGCTGGTCAGTACGTCGATGCCCTCCCACGCCGCACGGGCCTGGCCATCGGCAACCGGCGCACTGTGCCGGTAGTTGAGCAAGGCGTTGAACAATGGCGTCGGCGCGGCCACGCCGCTGCACCGCTGGGCCAAGGCCAGCGGCGCGTGCTCGTGGCGCATCAGGGTGGTTAGGCGCTGGTGAGTGGCCTTGACTGCCGTGATCAGGTCCAGGCCAGCCAGGTCCACCCGCAGTGGCAAGGTATTGATGAAAATGCCCAGTGCACGGTCGTTGGCCTCCGCGCCCATCAGGCGGCCCATCAAAACCGTGCCGAACACCACCTGCTCGCGCCCGGTCAGGCCACCCAGCACCCGCGCCCAGGCCAGGTGGAACAGGCTTGCCAGGCTCACGCCCAGCGCCCGTGCCTGGCTGCGCAGGCCGTCGCACAGGGCCGGCGCCAGGCTCAGGCTTTCTTCGTGCGGCGCGCTGCCGTCACCCTGCACGTCCTGCAGGCCGTAGGCCAGCGTCGGCTCGACGATATCCCCCAGTTGCTCGCGGAAAAACGCCTCGTGCTGCGCCTGGCTGACGCCCAGCAGGGCCTGGCCGACGTAATTGCGAAACGGTACTGCCGCGCCCAACAGGTGGCCATCGCCGCGCAACACGGCCTGCATTTCGTGACGCACCACCTCGAGGGCGCTGTGGTCCATGGCGATATGGTGGAACTGCAGCGTGGCCTGCACGCGACCGTCGCTGGCCGCAGGCTCGCAGTGCAGGCGGATCAGCGGTGCCTGGCCGAGGTCGATACGCTCGTCCAGGGGCAGGCCGCGGGACACCTGCAGCCGGGCCTCGCGCCAGACCACCTGCAGCGGCGCCTCGAGCCCCTGCCAGTGCACCGAGGTGCGCAGGATATCGTGGCGGTCGATCACCGCCTGCAGCGCCTCGACGAACGCCTGCAGATGGGCCTGGCTGGCAAAGGCGAAGCGCGACTGCATCACGTAAGGGTCGCTGCCCTCTGCGCTGGCGTGATGATAGAGAATGCCCTGCTGCAGGGGCGCCAGCGGGTAGATGTCCTGCACGTTGGCATGGCCGCCGGGAATCTGCCCGACCAGCGCATCGATGGCCGCCTGGTCGAGCTCGACCAGGTTGAGCAGTGCCGGGGTGATCCGCGTGCAGTCGGCCGGGATGGCGTTGGCCGGAGCGCCGACATTGCCGGCCCTGGCCACGTACTCACCGCGCTCGAGCAGCGCGATCAGCGCCGGTTTGTGTTCACGCAGGCGCGCCACCAGGCTCGCATCGGTCAGCGCCTGGCGGTTGCCCTGGACCACCAGCTGGCCATCCTTGAGCGCCAGCTGGATATCGTTGGCTGACAATGTCGCCAGTAGGTCGTTGATGCTCACAGGACGATCTCCATTCTGTCTGTGATGGCGGCATAGCCTGCCAAGGTCGGTTGTTCGAACAGCGCGCGCACATCGGCCTCCAGGCCCTCCTGGCGCAGGCGGGCGGTCAGGGTCACCGCCAGCAGCGAGTGGCCACCCAGTTCGAAGAAGTTGTCGTGCCGCCCTACTCGCTCCACACCCAATAGCTCACCCCAGAGCGCGGCCAGCAACTGCTCGGTATCGCCCTGTGGCGCCTCGTAGGGACGCGCATCGGCCACGGCGGCAGTCGGCAGCGCCTTTCGGTCGAGCTTGCCGTTGGGGCTCAGCGGCAAGGCGTCCAGGTGCATGAACAGCGCCGGAACCATGAATTCCGGCAGTTGCGCCGACAGCTGCTGGCGCATGCCCTCGACGGGCTGCACGGCACCGGTGTAATAGGCGACCAGGCGCTGATCCACCGCCAGCACCACCGCCTCCTTGATCCCCGCAATGCGGGTCAGGCAGGCCTGGATCTCGCCCAGTTCGATGCGCAGGCCACGGATCTTCACTTGGTCGTCGTTGCGCCCCAGGTACTCCAGGGTGCCGTCGGCCAGGTGCCGGGCCAGATCCCCGGTGCGGTACAAACGTGCGCCAGGGCGGGTGCTGAACGGGTCTTCGAGGAAGCGCTCGGCGCTCAGTTGCTCGCGGTTCAGGTAGCCGCGGGCAACCTGTACACCGCCGATGTACAGCTCACCGGCAACGCCCTGCGGCACTGGCTGGCCCTGGGCGTCGAGCACGTACAGCGTGGTGTTGGCGATCGGTTTGCCGATCGGGGTATTGTCCGGGGTCTGTTCCAGTGGCTCGGCGCAATGCCAGGCACTGACGTCCACTGCAGCTTCGGTCGGGCCGTACAGGTTGTGTAACTCGACGCCCGGCAACTGCGCCTTGAAGCGCCGCACCAGGCTGCCGGGCAGCGCTTCGCCGCTGCACAGCACGCGCTTGAGGCGTGCGACCTGCTGGTCGCCGTGGGCGAGGAAGACATCGAGCATCGACGGCACGAAGTGCAGGGTCGTGATGCCACGCTCGGCGATGACGTCGGCCAGGTACTGCGGATCGCGATGGCCGCCCGGGCACGCCATCACCAGTTGTGCGCCGGTTTGCAGCGGCCAGAAGAACTCCCATACCGACACGTCGAAGCTGAATGGGGTTTTCTGCAGCACTACGTCATCGGCGCCCAGGCCGTAGGCGTCCTGGGTCCAGAGCAGACGGTTGACCACCCCGGCGTGCTCGTTCATCACGCCCTTGGGCAGGCCGGTGGAGCCGGAGGTGTAGATCACGTAGGCCAGGTGTCGCGGCGTAAGGTCCGCAACCTGGGGGTTGTCGCTGGAAAGCGCTTGCCACACCGGCATATCCAGATCGACCTGCGGCACCTCGAACGCCGCCAGCATCTCGCGAGTCGCCGCATGCCCCAGCACCGCCACTGGCGCGCTGTCGGTGAGCATATGACGGATACGATCGGCCGGATAATCCGGATCGACCGGCACGTAGGCGCCGCCCGCCTTGAGGATCGCCAGCAAGCCGATGACCATCGCCGGGCTGCGCTCGACGCAGATCGCCACGCGATCATCCGGCTGCACCCCGAGTGCAATCAGGTGATGGGCCAGACGGTTGGCCTCGGTGTTCAACGTGCGGTAGCTCAGTTGGCGTTGCTCGGCGATCAGGGCGATGCGCTCGGGCGTGCGTTCGACCTGGGCCTCGATCATTCCGTGAACCGTCTGCTCCAGGTCGTAGCCTACGGCGGTGTCGTTGAAGCCAACCAGCAGGCGCTGGTGCTCTTCATGTTCCAGCACCGGCAGCTGGTTCAGCGGCAGGTCGGGCTGACGCTCGAGGGTATCCACCAGACCCGCCAGTACCTGCTGCAGCTGCCCGCAGACCCGCTCGGCCCCTACCGCAGGCATTACCTGCACGGTCAGGCGCAGGCCATCGCCCAGGTCATCCACGTTCAGGCTCAAGGGGTAGTTGGTGCGTTCTTCGCTGGCCAGTGTCTCGATACCCTGCCAGGCCTGACGCTGGATTTCGGTCTGCGCAGCGCCGGCGCTGTGCCGGTAGTTGAGCATGGCGCTGAACAGCGGCATGGGTGCGACCACGCCACTGCAACGCTGGGCCAGGGCCAGCGAGGCATGCTCGTGGGTCAGCAGCGCGCTCAGCCGTGCGTGGGTGGCACGCACGCCTTCACGTACGCCGAGCCCCGCCAGGTCAACGCGCAGTGGCAAGGTGTTGATGAACATGCCCAGGCCGTGCCCGCTGCCTGCACCACCTTGCATGCGCCCCAGCAACACCGTGCCGAACACCACGTTGTCGCGACCACTGGCACTGCCCAACAGACGTGCCCACGCCAGGTGCAGCAGGCTGGCAGTGCTCACGCCGAGCTGGCGTGCCTGGCTGCGCAGGCGCTGGTTCAGGTCAGGGTCCAGATGCACCTGGGCCTGCTCGATACGGCGCACGTCACCCTGTGTGTCACGCAGGCCGAACGGCAGGGTTGGCTCGTCGATATCGGCCAGTTGTTCGCGGAAGAACGCCTCGTGCTCGGCCTCGCTGATACCGAGGCGCGCCTGGGCCACGTAGTTGCGGTACGGCACGGCGGGCTCGCTCGGCGCGGGTAGCCCGCGGAGGTAACCGAGCATCTCTGCGCGCACCACCTCAAGCGCCGTGTGATCGAGCACCAGGTGATGGAACTGCAAGGTCGCCTCGATGCGCTCCCCTGCACGGCGATAGAGCAGGCGCACCAGCGGCGCCTGATTCAGCGCCAGGGTGTCGAACCGCTGCGCAGGCTCGTTGGCGATGTCGATCACCGGCAGTTGGGCATGGCGCCAGACCACCTGCAACGGCTGCGCCAGCCCTTCCCACAGCACTGCGGTGCGCAGGATATCGTGACGGGCGATGACGCTTTCCAGCGCGCCGGCAAACGCCTGCAGTCGCGCCGGGCTGTCGAATACCAGCTGCGATTGCAGCAGGTACGGGTCGGCTCCGGCGGCGCTCAGGTGATGGTAGAGAATGCCTTCCTGCAGCGGCGCGAGGGGGTAGATGTCCTGCACATTGGCCGCGCCGCCGGGTACGCTTGCCACCACACGGTCGATGGCGGCCTGGTCCAGTTCGATCAGGCTGAGCAGGTCGGGGGTGATACGGGTACAGCCGGGTGCAATGCGATTGGCCGGCACCTGTACCTGACGGCCCTGGCCAAGCGCTGCGGCCAGCGCCGCCACGCTCGGTTGGCTGAACAGCAAGCGCACATCGGCCTCCAGGCCTTGCTGGCGCAGGCGCTCGATCATGCTGACCGCGAGCAGCGAATGCCCACCCAGTTCAAAGAAGTTGTCATGCCGCCCTACCCGCTCCAGGCCCAGCAGCTCGGCCCAGACCTGCGCCATGACCTGCTCGGTCTCGCCCTGCGGGGCTGCATAGGCCGCCACCGGCAGATCGGCTGGATCCGGGTCTGGCAGCGCCCTGCGGTCGAGCTTGCCGTGACGGGTCAGCGGCAAGGCCTCCAAGCGGATGAACGCCAACGGCACCAGGTGGCTCGGCAGGCTGGCCTGCAAGGCCTGGCGCAGGCCATCGACCGGTGCGTTCGCGGTGTACCAGGCCAGCAGCCGCTCGCCGCGCACCAGTACTACGGCGTCACGTACGCCAGGCTGGGCGGCCACGGCCGCTTCGATCTCGCCAAGCTCTACGCGCACACCACGTATCTTTACCTGATCGTCGTTACGCCCGAGGTAGTCGAGGGTGCCATCGGCGTTCCAGCGCACCAGGTCGCCACTGCGGTACATCCGCGCTCCAGCCCGCGAGCTGAACGGATCGGCGACGAAACGTTGCTCGGTCAGTTCGGGCCGGTTCAGGTAGCCGCGGGCAACCCCGTCACCACCGATGTACAGCTCGCCCGCCGCGCCGACCGGGACCGGCTGGCGGCGTTCGTCGAGCACATAGACCTGGGTATTGGCGATGGCGGTGCCGATGTGCAGTGCGCCACCGACCTGCACCTGACCCGAGGTGGCGACCACGGTTGTTTCGGTCGGGCCGTAGTTATTGATCACGGCAAAGCCTGGATCACGCTCGAACTGGCGCAGACGGTCACCGCCGATCAGCAGCGTCCGAAGGCTGGCGTGCTGACGCTCGCGGCGCAGGGCCTGCTCGGCTACCGGGGTTGGCAGGAAGCTGACCTGCAGCGGTTGCTGCAACCACCAGTCGAGCAAGGCATCGACCTGTTCGTTGGCAAGGGTTGCGGGCGGCAGGTGCACCACGGCGCCGGCGCACAAGGCCGGCCAGACTTCCCAGGCCATGGCGTCGAAACCGAAGCCGGCCACGCTGGAGGTGTGGCTACCGGCGCGCACGGCAAAGGCCTCGCAGTGCCAGTGCACCAGGTTGGCCAGGGTACGGTGCTCGACCATCACGCCCTTGGGCTGGCCGGTGGAGCCGGAGGTGTAGACCACATAGGCAAGCGCATCCGCAGCCAGGCCCGGCACCTGCGGGTCATGCTCGGCAGCGGACTGCCAGTCGCCACGGTCCAGGTCCAGGCGTGCGACGTGTGGCGGCAAGCCGTGCTGGTGCGTGTCGGCGAGCACCAGTGCCGGGGCGCTGTCCTCGAGCAGATAGGCAATACGCTCGGCAGGGTAACCAGGGTCGACGGGCACATAGGCGGCGCCGGCCTTGAGCACCGCCAGCAGTGCCACCAGGCGCTGCGGCGTGCGCGGCAGGCACAAGGCAACCCGGGCGCCAGGCCGCACGCCCAGGCTGATCAGGTGGTGGGCCAGGCGGTTGGCGGCACGATTGAGCTCGCCATAGCTGAGCCCTTCTTCGCCTTGCACCACCGCTTGAGCCTGGGGTGAGCGAGCCGCGCAGGCCTCGACCAGCGCATGCACGGTCTGGCCCTGCGGATAATCACGGGCAGGAGGGTTGAAATCGACCAGCAGGCGGCGACGTTCATCGGCGCCCAGCACCGACAGGTCATCCAGCCGCGTGCCCGGCGCCTGCTCCAGCGCCTCGACCAGTCGCGCGATGCTGTTGGCCATCCACTGCGCGACACGCTCGGCGCCGATGTCCGCGACAGCCAGCACGCTCAGGGTGAATCCCTCGCCCAGGTCATCGACGCTCAAGGTCAGCGGATAGTTGCTGCGCTCCTCGCCGCCCAGAAGGCGAACGCCCTGCCAGATACCCTCGCCATCGCGTGGCGCATCGGCAGCGCTGTGGCGGTAGTTGAGCAAGGCGCTGAACAGCGGTTGCCCGGCCGGTACGCCACTGCAACGCTGGGCCATGGCCAGCGACGCATGCTCATGGCCCAGCAATGCAGACAAACGGGCATGGGTGGCACGCACCGCTTCGGCCACCGCCACCTGGGTGTCGACCCGCAGCGGCAAGGTGTTGATGAACACGCCCAGTGCCCGGTCGGCACCCTCGCCGCCTTGCAGGCGGCCCATCAGCACTGTGCCGAACACCACCTCGCTGCGATTGGCCAGCACGCCGAGCAGGCGCGCCCAGGCCAGGTGCATCAGGCTCGCGGCGCTCACGCCCAGGGTACGCGCCTGGTCGCGCAGGCGTCGGGCGAGCGCGCCATCGAGGGCCTGGTGCGCCTCGGCGATACCGTGGCCTTCGCCCTGCACATCCTGCTGGGCAAATGGCAGGGTCGGCTCGTCGATATCACCGAGCATGTCGCGGAAGAACGCCTCGGCGCCCGCCGCATCGCTGCCCAGGCGCGCCTGGGCCACGTAGTTGCGGTAGGGCACCGGCGCATTCAGCTTGGCTACATCGCCGAACAGCAGGGTGTGCATTTCGGCGCCAACCACGTCCATCGCAGTGTGGTCGAGGGCCAGATGGTGGAACAACAGGATTGCCACGACCTGGCCGTTGCGCAGGTCCTGGCTGTAGACCAGGCGCATCAACGGTGCCTGGGACAGGTCGATCCGATGCTGACGGGCGTCGAAACGCGCCTGCAATTGGTCGATGACCTCGCCTTCGCCCTCCAGCTCGACCGGCACCACGGCCAGCTTCGCCTGACGCCACACCACCTGCACCGGCTGCGCCAGGCCTTCCCAGATCAGCGAGGTGCGCAGGATGTCGTGCCGGTCAATGACCTGCTGCAAGGCATCAGCCCAGGTCTGCAGGCGCTCAAGGGTGTCGAAGGCCAGGCGTGACTGCAGCAGGTAGGGATCGCCCTGGCCGGCACTCAGGTGGTGGTAGAGGATGCCTTCCTGCAACGGGGCAAGGGGGTAGATTTCCTGCACATTGGCAGCCCCGCCCGGTACCGTGGCGACGATGCGCTCGATGGTGGCCTGGTCCAGTTCGATCAGGCTGAGCATTTCGGGGGTGATCTGCGAGGCGCCGGCCGGTACGCGGTTATCCGGCACCCGCACCTCGCGCCCGCTCCCCACCGCCGCGGCCAGCGCGGCGAGGGTCGGCTGGGCGAACAGCACGCGCACATCGGCGGCCAGGCCGACCTTGCGCATGCGCTCGATCAGGCTGACGGCCAGCAGCGAATGGCCACCCAGCTCGAAGAAGTGATCATGCCGGCCAACACGCTCGACCTTGAGCACATCGGCCCAGATCGCCGCCAGCGCGATCTCCACCTCGCCCTCAGGCGCGGCGAAGGCACGACTCACCACCGCGGCCTGACTTGGTTGCGGCAACGCCTGGCGATCGAGCTTGCCGTTGGCGGTCAACGGCCACTGGCCAACATGGACATAGGCCGACGGCAGCATGTAGTCGGGCAACTGGCCTTGCAACTGCGCATGCAGCTCGGTGATCGGCGGGACGCGGCCTTCAGTGATGAACCAGGCCACCAGGCGCTTGTCGCCCGGGGCTTCTTCACGCACCAGTACCACGGCTTCCTGTACCCCGGCGCACGCTGCGAGACGCGCTTCGATCTCACCCAGCTCGATACGGAAGCCGCGCAGCTTGACCTGTTGGTCGTTACGGCCCAGGTAACGCAAGGTGCCATCAGCCTGCCAACTGACCAGGTCGCCGCTGCGGTACAGGCGTGCCCCCGGCGTCTCGCTGAACGGGTCTTCGAAGAAGCGTTCGGCGGTCAAGGCCGGCTGGTTCAGGTAGCCCAGGGCCACCCCATCTCCGCCGATATACAGCTCACCGACGGCACCGATCGGCACTGGCTGGCGCCGGGCATCGAGCACATAGCAAAGGCTGTTGCCGATCGGCCGCCCAATCGGGATCGCCCCCTCGCCCACTGCGAGGATTTCATGGGTGGTACTGAAGGTCGTGGCTTCGGTCGGGCCATAACCGTTGAGCAGGTGCGCCGGAGCGCCTTCGCGCAGTACACGGGCGATCACCTGGGGGTCGAGCACATCCCCTCCGACCATCAGGTAGCGCAGCGAGCGGAACACCGGCAGCAGGTGCGCGGCGTACTGATGGAACAACCCGGCGGTCAGCCACAGCACCGTGACTTGATGCTCCAGCAATGCCTGGCCCAGGGCCTCGTGCGACAGCACCTGATGTTGATCGATCACCACCACGCGCCCGCCGTTGAGCAACGGCGCCCAGACCTCCAGGGTGCTGGCGTCGAATGCCGGGTTGGAAGCAAAGGCTACGCGGTCATCGCCTTGCAGGTCGGCGAAGCCGTTGTTGATGACCAGCCGCACGATCGAGCGATGGGCCACCAGCACACCCTTGGGCAGGCCGGTAGAGCCGGAGGTGTACATGATGTAGGCCGCAGCCCGCGCATCCACGGCAATGTCCAGGCCATGGGCGGGATAGGCTGCGAGCTCCAGCGTATCCAGCTCTACCCGGCGCGTTGCGCCGACCTGCGGCTGATCGGCCTGGGTCAGCAACAGCATGGCGCGGCTGTCTTCGAGCATGAACGCCTGACGCTCGGCGGGCGCATTGGCATCCATTGGCACATAGACCGCACCGCACTTGATCACGGCCAACTGGCTGGCCAGCAGGTCGAAGGAGCGCGGCAGCAGCAGCGCCACACGGTGCCCCGGGCGCACGCCCAGTTCCAGCAGGTGACGAGCCAGCCGGTTGGCGTGCTGATCGAGCTCGCCGTAACGCCAGTGGCGCTGACCGTGCACCACGGCAACCGCATCCGGGGTCTGGGCGGCGTGCGCCTCGAACAAGGTCTGCACCGCGTGTTCGCGTGGGTAGGCGCGGCCGGTGGCGTTGAATCCGTGCAGCACCTGCTCGCGCGCCTCGGGCGACAGGCAGGACACCGCGTGCAGGGGTGTTTCCGGGACAGTCTCCAGGGCATCGGCCAAGTTCGCCAGGGCGCTGCCGAGCATGGCGCACACCTGAGCGCCATCGACCTGCGGCACAGCCTGCACGGTCAGTTCCAGGCCCTGCCCCAGATCGTCGACGTTGACCACCAGCGGATAGTTGCTGCGCTCACGCGAGGCCAACAGTTCGATACCCGACCAACCCAGGCCGTCCCCTGCGCCTTTGGCGCTGCTGTGGCGGAAGTTGAGCAAACTGGTGAACAGCGCCTGGGACGCCGGCACACCGCTGCAACGCTGGGCCTGCGCCAGCGATGCCTGCTCGTGACCGAGCAGGCGTGCCAGGCGCTGATGGGTACGACGCACACCCTCGGCGGCGCCAACGGCATCGACACTGACCCGCAGCGGCAAGGTGTTGATGAACATGCCCAGCGCCCGATCTGCCCCGGCGCCACCCTGCAGGCGTCCCAGCAGCACAGTACCGAACACCACCTCGCTGCGCCCGCTCAGTTGCGCCAATACCTGCCCCCAGGCCTGGTGCACCAGGCTGGCGACGCTCACCCCCAGCGCGCGGGCCTGCACGCGCAGGCGCCCTGCCAGTGTGCCGTCCAGCGCCTGGTGGCTGTCGATCACCTCCACGCCATTGCCCTGCACATCGCGCAGGCCGAAGACCTCGGTCGGCTCGTCGATATCTGCCAGCATCTCGCGGAACATCGCTTCATCGGCCGCAGGATCGGCATCCAGTCGCGCACGCGCCACATAGTTGCGGTACGGCACGCTGTCGATGTGCACTGGCTGGCCCTGCAGTGCAGCACCCACCTCGGCGACCAGCCGTTCGACGGCGGTATGGTCGAGCAGGATATGGTGCAGCAACAAGGTCGCCTCCAGGCGCTCACCCTGGGCATGGCGCACCAGTTGCAGCAACGGCGCGCACGTGAGGTTCAGGCGCTGCAGGTCGGCGTGCTCTGCCACGCGCAGCTGCGCGTGGCGATGCACCACCTGCACCGCTTCCTGCAGCCCCTCCCAGTGCAGGCTGGTGCGCAGGATATCGTGGCGGTCGATCACCGCATCCAGCGCCTTGACGAAGCCTTGCAGCTCCACTTCACCGGCAAAGGCGAAGCGTGCCCGCAGCACGTAAGGGTCGGCCCCGGAACTGGCCAGGTGGTGGTAGAGGATGCCCTGCTGCAGTGGTGCCAGGCCGTAGATGTCCTGGACATTGGCGGTACCGCCCGGGATACCGGCGGTCAATGCGTCGATCTCGTCCTGGCTGAGGTTGGCCAGTGGCAGCATCTGCGGTTCGATGCGCAGGCAGTTCGCCGGAATGCGATTGATCGGCACCTGCGCCGGTAGATCGGCGCTCACCGCAGCCGCCAGTGCCGACAAGGTCGGTTGGCCGAACAGTACGCGCACATCGGCCGCCAGTTCCTGCTGGCGCATGCGCTCCACCAGCTTGACCGCCAGCAGCGAGTGGCCGCCCAGCTCGAAGAAGTTGTCGTGCCGACCGACCTGCTCAAGGCCGAGCAACTGTTGCCAGATGGCCGCGATGCGTTGCTCCACCTCGCCGTGCGGCGCTTCGAAGGCGCGACGGGCAAAGGCCTCGCCATCGGGCTCGGGCAAGGCCTTGCGGTCGAGCTTGCCATTGGCGGTCAGCGGGAAGCTCTCCAGGCGCACGAAGGCCGCCGGTACCATGTACTCGGCCAAGTGGCACAGCAGGCTGTCACGCAGTGCCGCCGCATCGGGCTCGGCGCCTGCGGCGGCGAGCCAGTAGGCGACCAGGCGCTGCTCGCCGGCGCTGTCGCGACGCGCCATGACCACGGCCTCGCGCACACCTTCACAGGCCGCCAGGCGTGCCTCGATCTCGCCCAGCTCGATGCGAAAACCGCGGATCTTCACCTGGTCGTCGTTGCGGCCCAGGTAATCCAGGCTGCCATCGGCGGCCCAGCGCGCCAGGTCGCCGGTCTTGTACAGACGCCCGCCAGGGTTGAACGGGTCGGCGATAAAGCGCTCGGCACTGAGCGCCTCGCGATTCAGATAGCCGCGGGCGACACCGGCACCTCCCACGTACAGCTCGCCGGTGACACCGGTCGGCACAGGCTGACGGCGGGGGTCGAGCACATACAGTTGCAAGTCGGGAATACGCGAACCGATGGGGCTTACCCCCACCAGTTGCGCATCGGCCGCCTGCAGCGGGCGGTAGGTGACGTGCACGGTAGTTTCGGTAATGCCGTACATGTTCACCAGGCGCGTGCCGGCATTGCCGATGCGTGCATACCAGGGCTTGAGCAGCCCAGGCTCCAACGCCTCACCGCCAAAGATCACCTGGCGCAGGGAATGCTGCAGTTCGCTGCGTTCCTGCGCCGCGATCAGTTGGCGGAAGGCGCTGGGAGTCTGGTTGAGGACGCTGACGCCGGTGCGGCAAAGCAAGGCGTAGCACTCGTCCGGCGAACGACTGATGCGTTGCGGCACGATCAGCAACTGGCCACCGAAGGCCAGCGCTCCCCAGATTTCCCAGACCGAGAAATCGAAGGCGAAGGAGTGGAACAGCGCCCAGGTGTCCTGGCGGTTGAAGGCGAACCAGTCGTGGGTCGCCGAGAACAGGCGCGAGACATTGCCATGCTCGACCATCACGCCCTTGGGCAGGCCGGTGGAGCCGGAGGTGTAGATCACATAGGCCAGGTGCGAGGGCAGCAGCCCGGCGAGCATCGGGTTGCCGGTGGGTTGTAGCTGCAGCGACGGGTCGTCCAGGTCGATCACCGGCGCCCTCACCTCACCCAACAGCGCCAGGCTGTCCGCCTGGGTGAGAATGGCCCGCGGGGCACTGTCGCTCAAGGTGAAGGCAATACGCTCGGCGGGATAGGCCGGGTCGATAGGTACATAGCCCGCACCGGCCTTGAGCACGCCCAACAGGCCGACCAGCATGCCCAGGCCACGCTCGACGCAGATCGCCACGCGGTCATCCGGGCCGATGCCCAGTGCGATCAGGCGGTGAGCGAGCTGGTTGGCACGCTGGTTGAGCTCGCCGTAGCTCAGGCTCTGCTGCTCGAAGATCAGCGCCGTATCCTGCGGACGCGCCTGGGCGTGGGCCTCGAAACGCTGGTGCAGCAACGGCGTCAGGGCGAATTCGAGCAAGGGGCGGTTCTGGCCATGGATCAGTTGCTCGCGCTCGTCGGCGGGCAGGATATCGATGCCGTTCAGCGGCGCTTCTGGATCGCTGTCCAGAGCCTCGACGATCTGCTCGAGCGCCCGCGCCAGATAACCCGCGATACGCTGGGCGCCTAGCCCGCCAGCGACCAGGGCGGTGATGCGCAGGTCTTCGCCAAGGTCGTCGATATTGATCGTCAGCGGGTAGTTGGTGCGTTCTTCGGCGCCCAGCACCTGGATACCAGGGGCAATGTCGATGACTTCGGCAGCGTCGGCGGCATCGCTATGGCGATAGTTGAGGACGGTGTTGAACAGCGGCGCAGGCGCCGCCACCGCACTGCAGCGCTGGGCCAGTGCCAGCGGCGCCTGTTCATGGCCGAGCACGCCGGTCAAGCGCGTGTGGGTCGCCTGCAGCCCTTGGCGCACGCTGTGCTCGCCAACATCGATGCGCAGCGGCAAGGTGTTGATGAACATGCCCAGCGCCTGTTCGCCGCCCTCGCCGGCCTCCATGCGCCCGAGCAGCACGGTGCCGAACACCACCGCCTCGCGCCCGGACAACTGGCCCAGGACCCGGGCCAGGCCCAGGTGAGCGATGGCCGCAGGGCTCACACCCAAGCGGCGTGCCTGGGCGCGCAGGCGCAGGCTCAGCCCGCGCTCGAGGGTCAGGCGGGCTTCCTCCACGGCCTGATCCTCGACCTCGGCCACGCCGAAGGCCAGGGTAGGTTCGTCGATATCGGCCAGCATCGCGCTGAAGAACGCTTCATGCGCCGGCACGTCCAGCGCCTGGCGCGCCTGCGCAAGGAGGTTGCGAAACGGCACCGCCGGCCCGACCTGCTCGGCATTGCCGGCCAGCCAGGCGCCGATCTCGCGGCGCACGATGTCGAGTGCGGTGTGGTCCATCACCGTGTGGTGGAACAGCAACAGGGCGACGACCTCCTCGCCCATGCCCCGGCCATGCACCAGGCGCAGCAGCGGTGCCTGGCGCAGGTCGAGGCGATAGTGGCGGGTGTCGTGCAACCGGCGCAATTGCGCCAGCGGCTCGTCCTGGCCAGGCAGTTGCAGTGCTTCGCGCACCAGCGGTGCTTCGCGCCAGACCACTTGCACCGGCTCGTCCAGGCGCTCCCAGTACATCGAGGTGCGCAGGATGTCGTGGCGCTGGATCACCCAGTCCAGCGCATCGGCGAAGGCATCCAGGTGTGCCTGGTCGGCAAAGCGCAGTTGTGCCTGCAAGAGATAGGGGTCGCCCGCATCGGCGGACAGGTGGTGGTAGAGCATGCCCTCCTGCAGCGGCGCCAGGGGATAGATGTCCTGTACGTTGGCAGCGCCGCCGGGAATGCTGGCGACAATGCGGTCGATGGCCTGCTGGTCCAGGTCCACCAGCGGCAGCATCTGCGGGGTAATTTTGAACGCCGGGCTCAGCCAGTCGTCGTTCTGCCGGGCGAGCATCTCCAGCAACGCCGGCTTGTGTGCGGCCAATGCGTCCCACAGGGCGTCATCCAGGGCATCGTCGTCACCATGGACGACGAGGTCCTGATCGTCACGCTGAAGTCGGATCGCACGGGTGGAGAGCACAGCCATCAGTTCGCTGAAGCGCATGGGTAAGCATCCTGCTTTTGCCAGTCGGAAATGGCGCCACGCTAAAGGATCGGGGGTGCGAGGGGTGACAGGGTAAGGGGGGACAAAGCGCGGACTGCTGAAACAGGAATAAGAATATGAATTCTTATTTCTTTTATGCGTTTGAAACTTCCTCTATAACGTTTCGAACTGTACAGCAGCCAACACCGGCCAACTGTTTGCAGCGCAACACCTGATCAACACCCCGCTGCGCTGGCAACACGGCCGTTGTCGCAGAAATCGCGGCAACCCGTTGATTCAAAAGGAATCGAAACTTCGGCACGACGATTGCTCAAGCAAAGTCCCCCGCTCACCCGAACAGGAGACTCGCCATGAGCCCCCCCTTGAACGTCGTTGCCCTCTCCGGTGGTACTTCCCGCCCTTCGCGCACCCTGGCATTGACCGAAGCCATCCTCGCCGAACTTGGCCAGCATCTGCACATCCGGCCGCACCTCATCGAGCTGGGCGATATTGCCCGCCCACTGGGTGCTGCACTGTGGCGTAGCGAACTGCCCGACACCGTCGAGCAGCAACTGCAGCACATCGAACAGGCCGACCTGCTGGTGGTGACCACTCCGGTCTACCGGGGCAGCTTCCCGGGGCACTTCAAGCACCTGTTCGACCTGATCGGCCAGGACGCCCTGGTGGACACCCCGGTATTGCTGGCAGCCACCGGCGGCAGCGAGCGCCATGCGCTGGTGCTGGATCATCAGTTGCGCCCGTTGTTCAGTTTCCTGCAGGCACTGACCCTGCCCATCGGCGTCTATGCCAGCCAGGCCGAGCTGCAGGACTATCGCGTTTCCAGTGATGCTCTGGCTGCGCGCATCGGTCTGGCCGCCGAACGTGCCGTACCGCTGTTCGCCCCTCACCATCAGCTGCGCAAGAGTGCCTGAGTGACCACCATGAATGCACCCGTGACACCCTCCACGCGCCCGGCACTGGCCATTGCCCACGACCTGGCCGCCCAATTCGCCCTCACCGCTGTCGAACGCGACGAACGCGGCGGCACCCCCAAGGCCGAGCGTGATGCCCTGCGCGACAGCGGCCTGCTGTCACTGGCCATCCCCACGGCCTTCGGTGGCCAAGGGGCGACCTGGCGTGAAACCTTCGATGTGGTGCGTGCGTTCGCCCGGGTCGACAGCTCCATTGCTCACGTGTTCGGTTTCCACCACCTGATGCTGGCCACCGTGCGCCTGTTCTCGCGTCCTGACCAATGGCAACCCTGGTTCGAACAGACTGCGCGCAAGCATTGGTTCTGGGGCAATGCCCTCAACCCGCTGGACACGCGCACCCAGGTCAAGCACTTCGAGGGGTGGTGCGAGTTTTCCGGCAAGAAAAGCTTCTGCTCCGGCGCCAGCGACTCGGAAATGCTCATCGCCTCGGCGGTGGACGAACGCGCCGGCGGCAAATTGCTGATCGCCGCAATCCCCAGTGGTCGTACCGGCATCAGCCTGCACGGTGACTGGGACAACATCGGTCAACGCCAGACCGACAGCGGCAGCGCCACCTTCGAACGGGTGCGGGTCGAGCACAACGAACTGCTACTCGATCCCGGCCCGCTGAGCACGCCGTTCGCCGCCTTGCGTCCGCTGATCGCGCAACTGCACTTCGCCAACCTGTTCCTGGGTATCGCCGAAGGCGCCTTCGACGAAGCGCGCCAGTACACGCTGAAGGAAAGTCGCCCCTGGTTCCGTTCCAGCGCCAATGAGAGCCGCGAAGACCCCTATGTACTGCGCCACTATGGTGAGTTCTGGGTCGGCCTGGAAAGCGTGCGCCTGCTGATCCGCCGCGCCTGCGACCAGCTCGATGCGGCCTGGGCCCTTGAGCACGACCTGAGCGCCGAGGCGCGTGGCGACCTGGCCCTGGCCATCGGCACCGCCAAGGTTGCCGCAACGCGCCATGGGCTGGACATCTGCAACCGTCTGTTCGAAGTCACCGGCGCCCGCGCCACCCATGCCTCACTGCGCTTCGACCGGCACTGGCGCAACCTCAGGACCCAGACCCTGCACGACCCGGTGGACTATCGCATCCATGAACTGGGCGAGTGGGCGCTGAACGACAAACGCCCTGCCCCGTCCTTCTATTCCTAAAGGCACGTCCATGCAATTGCTGACCCTCCCCCCTTCACCGTCATTGGCTACCTCGATCAGGGCGACCGCACAGGTCTTCGAAGACCCCAGGTCGCAGGCGCTGCTCGCCCACCTGCAACAGGTCGCTCCCAGCGAGGCCAGCGTCCTGATCATTGGCGAGACCGGCACGGGCAAGGAGTTGGTCGCACGCCACATCCACAACCTCAGTGCCCGCCGCGACGGCCCGTTCGTTGCGGTCAACTGCGGCGCGTTTTCCGAGTCGCTGGTCGAGGCCGAACTGTTCGGCCATGAGAAAGGCGCCTTCACCGGCGCCCTTGCGTCCAAGGCCGGCTGGTTCGAGGAGGCGAACGGCGGCACGTTGTTCCTCGATGAAATCGGCGACCTGCCGCTGCCCATCCAGGTCAAGCTGCTGCGTGTGCTGCAGGAACGCGAAGTGGTGCGCCTGGGTTCACGCAAGAGCATCCCGATCAATGTGCGCGTGCTGGCCGCCACCAACGTGCAACTTGAAAAGGCCATCAACGCCGGGCACTTTCGCGAAGACCTGTACTACCGCCTGAACGTCGTCACCCTCTCGCTGCACCCGCTGCGCGAGCGGCCTGGCGATATCCTGCCGCTGGCGCGCCACTTCATCCGCAGCTACAGCGAGCGCCTGGGCTACGGCCCGGTGGAACTGGCAGCCGATGCCCAGGCCAAGCTGGTGGCCTACAGCTGGCCGGGCAACATCCGCGAGCTGGAGAACGTGATTCACCACAGTCTGCTGACCTGCGGCGACGGTTTGATCCATGCCCGCGACTTGCGCCTGTCGAACCTGCGCCTGGAACGTCAGGACGATCTGCCTTCGCCGGCCTCTGCCAGCAAGGACGGCGGCATCGATGAACTGCTGCAGCAGGCGTTCAGCCGGCTGTACGAGGAGCAGCCGGGAGACCTGTACGAGAAGGTGGAGAATGCGTTGCTGCGCTCGGCCTATCACTTCTGCCATTACAACCAGGTGCATACTGCGCAGTTGCTGGGGCTGTCGCGCAACGTCACGCGCACGCGACTGATCGCCATCGGCGAGCTGGTGGTGAACAAGCGCCGCGCACCGGAGCAGCCGTTGGACAACCGGATGGTGCGCCTGTCGATCTGAGCGCGTCATTATCTGTGCCACCCACCCAGGCGCGCTTTTCGCGGGTAAAGCCGCTGCTGCACGTAAATCTCGCCCCATGCCATTCGTCCACCTGATACCCGAACCCTGCCCGGCGGCTCCTTTGCCCGCCAGGCGGTTGCGATCAGCCCTGCAACGAGATGGCAATGACCAAGACCCGTTCCCGCAAAGCCCTGTACATAGGCCTGCCTCTGGCCCTGGTGGCCGCCCTCGGCAGTGCCGCCGGCTATTTTTACTGGCAACGCCAGGATGCCGGCTACCCGCACAAGATCGTCGAACAGGCCAACGCCCTGCATGAGCACATGCTCTCGTTCGATAGTCACATCACGGTGCCGCTGGACCTGGGCAGCACCGGCAACGAGATCGACAAGGACGGCCCGGGGCAGTTCGACCTGGTCAAGGCCAACCGCGGTCGTCTTTCCGGTGCGGCCCTCACCATCTTCGGTTGGCCGGAAATCTGGAATGGCCCCAACGCCCCGCACCGTCCTACCCCAGGCTTCGTCGACGAGGCGCGCCAGCAGCAGGAAGTGCGCTACAAGATCATCAGCGGCATGGTCCGCGACTTCCCCAACCAGGTCGGTATCGCCTATACCCCCGACGACTTCCGGCGCCTGAACGGCGAAGGCAAGTTCGCTATCTTCATCAGCATGCTCAACGCTTACCCGCTGGGCCACGACCTGTCGCAGCTCGACCTGTGGGCAGCACGCGGCATGCGCATGTTCGGCTTCAGCTACACCGGCAACAACGACTGGGCCGATTCCTCGCGCCCGCTGCCGTTCTTCAACGACACCGCCGACGCCCTGGGCGGCCTTTCGCCCTTGGGTGAACAGGCGGTCAAGCGCCTCAACGACCTGGGCGTGATCATCGATGTCTCGCAGATGTCGACCCTGGCCCTGGAAGACGTCGTGCGCCTGAGCCGCGCGCCGATCGTGGCCTCGCATTCGGCACCGCGGGCGCTGGTGGACATTCCGCGCAACCTGTCCGACAAGGAAATGCAGCTGATCAAGGACAGCGGCGGCGTGATCCAGGTGGTGGGCTTCGGCCAATACCTCAAGCCCCTGGGCAAGCCGGTGCTGGAAAAACTCGAGGCGCTGCGTGCGCGCTTCGACCTGCAACCCCTGCAGGGCCTGGCCAATGCCCTGATGCCGGGCGATGCGGTGATCGCCATCTGGCCTGAATCACGTTTCGGCGAGTACGCCAGCAGCCTGTACGGAATTCTTGAAGAAGAACCCAAGGCGACCCTCAAGCAGTACGCGGACGCCATCGACTACACGGTGAAGAAGGTGGGTATCGACCACGTCGGCCTCAGCTCGGACTTCAACGACGGCGGCGGCCTCGATGGCTGGAAGGATGTCAGCGAGATTCGCAACGTCACCGCCGAGCTGCTCAGCCGTGGCTACAGCGAAACCGATATCGCCAAGCTCTGGGCCGGCAACTTTCTGCGGGTCTGGGACCAGGTGCAAAAAGCCGGTCAACCTGTCGCCACCACCCAACACTGATCAAGGCCTGCCCGCATGAGCAACCGTCGTACCTTTCTCAAGCAGGCCGGCCTGGTCGCCGCGAGCCTGCCGCTGCTGCCTGGCGCCCTGGCTGCAACCTCGTCGCCAGCAACGCTCACCGGCACGGACAAATGGCGCAACCTGCGCACGCTGTTCCCGCTGGACCCGGACATCGCCCACTTCGCCAACTTCCTGGTCACCGCCCACCCGCGGCCGGTGCAGGAAGCGATCGACCGCCACCGCGCCGACCTCGACCGCAACCCCGCCGCCCTGATGGACTGGGAAAGCCAGTACGAATGGCAGCGCGAGGACGAAGTTCGTGACTGGGCTGCACGCTATCTGGAGGTCGGTCCGCGGCAGATCGCCCTGACCGGCAGCACCACCGAAGGCCTGGCCATGATCTATGGCGGCCTGCAGGTCGGCGCGAAGCAGGAGATCCTGACCACCGAGCACGAGCATTACTCCACCCACAAGACCCTGGCCTTCCGCACCCAGCGCGAGGGTACGCAGGTGCGCAAGATCCGCCTGTTCGACAACCCATGGGAAGTGTCCACCGACCAGGTGCTGACAACCCTGGAGCGCAATATCCGCCCAGAGACCCGCGTGCTGGGCATGACCTGGGTGCACTCGAGCAGCGGCGTCAAGCTGCCGGTCGGCGAGATCGGCGAACTGGTGCGCCGCCACAACCGCGACCGCAGTGAAGCCGAGCGCATCCTCTATGTGGTCGACGGCGTGCACGGCTTCGGCGTGGAGAACCAGCGCTTCGCCGACTTCAACTGCGACTACTTCATCGCCGGCACCCACAAGTGGATGTTCGGCCCGCGCGGCACCGGCATCATCTGCGCCGCCTCGACCGGCATGGATCACCTGACCCCCAGCGTCGCCACTTTCTCCCGCGATGAAGACTTCGCCACCATCATGACCCCCGGCGGCTACCACGCCTTCGAATACCGCTGGTCACTGGGCGAGGCGTTCAAGCTGCACCTGCAACTGGGCAAGGCCGATGTGCAGGCGCGCATCCACCAGCTCAATACCCTGCTCAAGGAGCGCCTGCTCGAAGACCGCCGCATCGAACTGGTGACGCCGCGCAGCGCGCAGTTCTCGGCAGGCTTCACCTTCTTCCGCGTGCCCGGCAAGGACCCGGATGCCTTCGCCGCCAAGCTGATCGCGGGCAAGGTGATGTGCGATGCCGTGGAGCGCGACGTTGGCCCCGTCATCCGCCTGGCGCCAGGTTTGCTCAACGACGAACAGCAGATCGACCGGGTCATGCACCTGATTACCCAGCAACTTTGAACAAGGCATCTCCCATGAGCACACCTCTGCACCGCCTCACCCTGGCCGCCGTGCTGGCCGCCTGCAGCCTGCCGGCCCTGGCCGCGCAGCCGTCGGACAAGCCCGGCACAGTGTTCCGCGACTGCGCCAGGACCTGCCCGGAAATGGTCGTGCTGCCTGCCGGCACCTTCACCATGGGCACCCCGCCCGACGAGATGGGTCGCCAGGATGACGAAGGTCCGCAGCACCCTGTGACCTTCGCCAAGCCATTCGCCATCAGCCGCTTCCAGATCACCGCCGGTGAATGGGCCGACTACCAGAAGGCCACCGGCGTCGTCATCGCCGACGGCGACGACCGCCCCGGACGGCGCTGCACCAATAGCAAGCCCAGCTACCCGCAAGGCCCTCGCCAGCCGGCGGTGTGCATGAGCTACGACGACATCGAGCGCTATGTGGCCTGGCTGTCGAAGAAGACCGGCAAGCATTACGCCATGGTCAGCGAAGCCCAGCGCGAATACGCCGCACGCGGCGGCAGCACCGGCATGTTCCCGTTCGAGCCGGACGCCAACCTCGAGATCAGCAAGAACGCCAACGTCTACGGCCCCAAGGATGGCTACAGCTTCAGCTCGCCGGTCGGCAGCTTCCCGGCCAACGCCTTCGGCGTCTACGACATGCACGGCAATGTCTACGAATGGGTCGCCGACTGCTACCACGACAGCTATGTCGGCGCCCCCGCCGACGGCAGCGCGCGCACCGAGGCGGGCTGCACGCAGATCTCCATCCGTGGCAACGACTGGGGTGAAGCGCCGATCTTCTCGCGTTCGGGCAACCGCAACACCACGGTTCGCGACGACCGTGGCGACTGGCTTGGTTTTCGGGTAGTCCGCGAGCTCTGAGGCGCCACGCGGCGGTAAATTCTCCCACCCTCGGCTCGTTCCTATCGGTGTACTTGCGCAGGACTCGGGGCGCCCCACGCGGCGCCCCCACTCGACCATCCAAGGAACCGCAACCATGAGCCAGACCTCTTCGCCCGACAAAATCCACGACCTCATCGGCGTCGGCTTCGGCCCTTCCAACCTGGCACTGGCCATTGCCCTGGAAGAGCTCGCCGAAACCAACGGCCACGCCCTCGACGCGCTGTTCATCGACAAGCAGAGCGACTACCGCTGGCACGGCAATACCCTGGCTACCCAGAGCGAGCTGCAGATCTCCTTCCTCAAGGACCTGGTCTCGCTGCGCAACCCCACCAGCCCCTACAGCTTCGTCAATTACCTGCACCAAAAGCAGCGCCTGGCCGACTTCATCAACCTGGGCACCTTCTACCCTTGCCGCCTGGAGTACAACGACTACCTGCGCTGGGCCGCCGAACATTTCGCCACCCAGGCGGTGTATGGCGAGGAAGTGCTGCGCATCGAACCGGAACTGCGTGATGGCCGGGTCGATCACCTGCGCCTGGTCTCGCGTGACCAGCACGGCCAGGAGCACCAGCGCCGGGCCCGCTCGGTGGTGGTCGGCAGCGGCGGCACGCCCAAGGTTCCCGATGCCTTCCGCCCGTTCAAGAACGACCCGCGTGTGTTCCACCACTCCCAGTACCTGAGCGCCCTGCAGCAACTGCCGTGCAACAGCGGCAAGCCCATGCGCATCGCCGTGATCGGGTCGGGCCAGAGCGCCGCCGAGGCCTTCATCGACCTCAACGACAGCTACCCGTCGGTCAAGGTCGACATGATCCTGCGCGCCTCGGCACTCAAGCCTGCCGACGACAGCCCGTTCGTCAACGAAATCTTCGCCCCCGAGTACACAGACCTGGTGTTCAACCAGCCGCACGCCGAACGCGAGAAACTGATCGGCGAGTACCACAACACCAACTACTCGGTGGTCGACCTCGACCTGCTCGAACGCATCTACGGCATCCTGTACCGCCAGAAAGTCGCCCATCAGTACCGCCATGCCGTGCTGTGCCGACGCACCATCGAAACGGTGGTGGACACCGCAGAAGGCATCGAGCTGACCCTGCGCGACCTGGCCACCGACGTTCGCCAGACCCACCGCTACGACGCGGTGATCCTCGCCACCGGCTACGAGCGCCGCTCCCATCGCGAGCTGCTGGCTCCGCTGCAGCAGCACCTGAAAGACTTCGAGGTCGACCGCGACTACCGCGCCCTGGCCAGCCCCGAGTTCGGTGCCAGCGTCTACCTGCAAGGCTTCTGCGAAGCCTCGCATGGGCTCAGCGACACCCTGCTGTCGGTGCTGCCGTCACGTGCCGCAGAAATCGGTCAGTCGCTTTATCAGCATCTGGGCAAGCAGGCCAGCAACGCCCCCGCCGCGCTGCGCATGACCAGCGCCTGAAGACAGGAACCTTCCGATGAGCAAACAACCCCGTGGGGCCGTGCGTGAGCTGTTGACGCTGCTGCGGCCCTTCTGGCCGGTGGTCGCCCTGTCGATTGCCCTGGGCATGGTCGGTGGCCTGAGCGTCACCGCCCTGTTGGCCACCATCAACAACGGGCTGCACACCGAAGGCGGGCTGAGCCAGGGGCTGGTGCTGGGCTTCGTCGGGCTGTGTGCCCTGGCGTTGGTCAGCAGCATCCTCTCCGACATCGGCACCAACCAGGTGGGCCAGCACATCATCGCCAAGCTGCGCAAGGAGCTGGGCGAGAAGGTGCTGGCGGCACCGATCGAACAGATCGAGCGCTTTCGCAGCCACCGCCTGATCCCGGTTCTTACCCATGACGTGGACACCATCAGCGACTTCGCTTTCGCCTTCGCGCCACTGGCGATTTCGCTGACCGTCACCCTGGGCTGCCTGGGCTACCTGGCGATGCTGTCCTGGCCGATGTTCCTGATGATGCTGGCTGCGCTGGCCATTGGCATCGCCATCCAGTCGGTGGCGCAGTCCCGTGGTATTCGTGGGTTCATGGCGGCGCGCGATGCCGAAGACCAGTTGCAGAAGCACTACAGTGCAATCGCCGCCGGTGCCAAGGAGCTGCGGATCCACCGCCCGCGCCGCCAGCGCATGTTCCAGCACGGCATCAGCGACACCGCCGAACGGATCCGTGATCTGCAGACACGCTCGATCAACACCTTCGTGGTCGCCAAGAGCCTGGGCTCGATGCTGTTCTTCGTGGTCATCGGCCTGGCCCTGGTACTGCAATCGCTCTGGCCCAGTGCCGATGCCAGCGTCATGAGCGGCTTCGTGCTGGTGCTGCTGTACATGAAAGGGCCGCTGGAGCACCTGATCAGCACCCTGCCGATCATTGGCCGGGCGCGCATTGCCTTCCAGCGTATTGCCGAGCTGTCGGAGCGTTTCGCCACCCCGGAACCTCACCTGTTGCTGGCCGACTCCGGTCAAGCCGCACCACAGGTGCACAGCCTGGAACTGAGCGATGTCGGCTTTGCCTTCCCGGCGGTCGGCGGTGCCCGCCCCTTCACCCTCGGGCCGGTCAACCTGAAGATTGCCCAAGGCGACATCGTGTTCATCGTCGGCGAGAACGGCTGCGGCAAGACCACTCTGATCAAGCTGCTGCTGGGGCTCTATGCTCCCCAGCAAGGCCAGATCAAGGTCAATGGCAAGGCCGTGGATGCCGAATCGCGGGACGATTACCGCCAACTGTTCACCACGGTCTTCGCCGACTACTACCTGTTCGATGACCTGGTGCAGGGCGACCAGGCGATTCCCGAGGATGCCAACCAGTACCTGGAGCGCCTGGAAATCGCCCACAAGGTCAAGGTCAGTGACGGCCAGTTCAGCACCACCGACCTGTCCACCGGGCAACGCAAGCGCCTGGCGCTGGTCAATGCCTGGATCGAACAACGCCCGGTGCTGGTCTTCGACGAATGGGCCGCCGACCAGGATCCGACCTTCCGCCGCATCTTCTATACCGAGCTGCTCCCGGACCTCAAGCGCCTGGGCAAGACCATCATCGTGATCTCCCACGATGACCGCTACTTCGACATGGCCGACCAGCTCGTGAGGCTGGAGGCCGGCAAGGTCGTCGAGGAACTTTCACCCGCCTGAAAAAAAACAGAACCGGATTTTTCCGGTTCTGCTGTATTTGTGCGTCTCACTACATGTAATGCAAATCATTATCCACAACATAATCATAGAGTCTGCCAATGCACTTCTTCCCTACCCTCCGCCCGTTGTCAAAGGCCATGCTTGTCCGGCGCCTCATGGCGTCCGGCTTGCCCGCCACCGCTGTCGGCATGATGCTGGCAGCGCCGATGGTTGCCCAGGCCCAGCAAGTGGCCTTCAACATTCCCCAGCAGGCGCTTGGTAGCGCGTTGATTGCGTTCGGGCAGCAGAGCCAGTGGCAACTGCTGTACTCTCCCGAGCAGATCAGCGGCCTGCGCAGCAGCGCGGTCAAGGGCTCGCTGGAGCCCGATGCCGCACTGCGCCAATTGCTCGGCGGCACGGGCCTGGGCTACAGCGTCAACGGCACCACCGTGACCATCAGCGGCCGTAGGGAAGGCGGCGCGGTGGAACTGGGGGCGACCAACGTCAACGCTGGCGTACTGGGCGAGACCACCGAAGGCACAGGCTCGTACACCACAGGCTCCATGAGCACGGCGACCAAGCTGCCGACGTCGTTGCGCCACACGCCGCAGTCGGTCACGGTGCTGACCCGCCAGCGCATGAACGACCAGAACATGCAGACCCTCGAAGACGTCTCGCTGTACACCCCTGGCCTCACCCTGCGCAAGACCGGCGGTGAACGTCCGACCTTCTATTCACGCGGCACCTCGGTCGACAACATCATGATCGACGGCCTGCCAGTGGCCTACGATACCGACACCCTCGGCACCTCGATGCTGTCGATGTTCGATCGCGTGGAAGTGGTGCGCGGCGCCTCCGGCCTGATGGTCGGTGCCGGCAACCCGTCGGGGACGTTGAACCTGATCCGCAAGCGACCAACTATCGAGCCGCAGATGTCGATCACCACCAGCGCAGGCTCGTGGAACAACTTTCGTACCGAACTCGACGCCAGCAGCAAGCTCAACGACAGCGGCAGCGTACGGGGTCGCGCCGTCGTCGCGCTGCAGGACAAGGACAGCTTCGTCGACGACTACAGCAACAAACGCCAGTTGATGTACGGCATCACCGAATTCGACCTGACTGACGACACCACCCTCACCTTGGGCGGCTACTACAACCGCGAGGACAACCCTGGTGCCGATTGGTCCGGGCTGCCGACCTACGCCAACGGCAACTTCCTGCCGATCTCCCGCTCACACCGCATGAGCCCGTCCTGGACCTACTGGGACAAGAAGAACAAGAGCGTCTTCGCCGAGATCGAGCACCACTTCGACAATGACTGGAAGCTGCGCCTGAACACCACCTGGCTGCGCGGTGAGATGGACATGCTCGGCACCAGTTTCTATCGCCTCGACCAGGCGGCCGACACCCTGCAGCTCAACGTAGGCCGCTACACCTACGAGCACACCCAGAAGAGCGTCGATGGCTATGTCAGTGGCCCGTTCAGCCTGTTCGGTCGCACCCACGAACTGGTGCTCGGTGGCAGCTACCGCCACGACCGCACCGACGACGGCCCTGGCGGCGGCCCGCTGGGCACCTTCGATTACCCGGTCGATCCGCTGTCGTTCGACTTCGGCTCGGTGCCCAAGCCCGAGATCGACTTCAACTGGTCGCGCAAGGGCAAGGTCGAGCAGTCCAGCACCTACGCCACCGTTCGCTTCAACATCCAGGACGACCTCAAGCTGACCCTCGGCTCGCGTCTGGACTGGTATGAATACGAACAGCAGACCCAGTCCGGCGACTTCGCCTTTGGCGGCAGCTCCAAGGCCACCCGCGAGTTCACGCCCTATGCCGGCGTGGTCTACGACCTGAACGACACCTACTCGGTGTACGCCAGCTGGACGCGTATCTTCAAGCCACAGGAATCCCGCTCGGCCACCGGCTCCATCCTCGACCCGGTCACCGGCACCAACTACGAGACCGGGATCAAGGGCGAATACTTCGGCGGCGCCCTGAACGTGAGCCTGGCCTACTTCCAGTTGAACCAGGAAAACCTCGCCAAGGCCCTGCCACAGTCGTCCTGCCCGGACCTCTCCGACGGCTGCTACGAGGCGGCGGGCGAAGTCGAAACCAAGGGCGTCGAGCTGGAAGTGCAAGGCATGCTCGCCGAGGGCTGGCAGGCGTCGGTCGGCTACACCTATGCCGCCGCCAAGTACGCCAAGGAAACCGGTACTCAACAGAAGGGCGACCGCTTCGACAGCGACACCCCTTACAACCTGTTCAAGGTCAACACCGTGTACCAGTTGCCGGGTGACCTGAACCAGTGGAGCATCGGTGGCGGCTTCCGTACCCAGAGCCGGGCCTATACCAGCTTCGGTGTGCAACAGGGCGGCTACAGCGTGACCGACCTGATGACCGCCTACCGGATCAACAAGCACTTCACCGTGCAAGGCAACCTGAACAACGTGTTCGACAAGCGTTACTACCAGAACATCAGCAACCCGGCCGGGGCCAACATCTTCGGCGATCCACGCAACTTCACCGTCACCATGAGGTGGACGCTGTAACCTCTGCACCCTCGGGCCTGCCAGTCAGGCCCGATCCATTCTGGCGCGATCGAAACGCCCACCGTGCGAAGCAATCACCCGCTATTGATGACTCCAGGTCAAAAGACCTTGCCCCACGCCCCTCTTAATCAACCCCGCTGCAACCTTCAAACTGCTCCCCACTCGAATGGTCGATGTGTCCAGGCGCCAGCGCCTCCCGATCGATCCCGAATTCCCCCATAGCAGGAGCAGATCCATGAGCATTCCATCCTTCGGCCTCGGCACCTTCCGCCTCACCGGCCAAGCCGTCATCGACTCGGTCAAGTCCGCGCTGGAGCTGGGCTACCGGGTCATCGACACTGCGCAAATCTACAAGAACGAGGCCGACGTCGGCCAGGCCATCGCCGAAAGCGGTGTGCCTCGTGAGGAGCTGTTCATCACCACCAAGATCTGGACCGACAGCTATGCTGCCGACAAGCTGATCCCCAGCCTGCGCGAGAGCCTGGCCAAGCTGCGCACCGATCATGTCGACCTGACCCTGATCCACTGGCCCGCCCCAGGCAACGGTGTCGAGCTGCGCGAATTCATGGGCGCCCTGGCCGAAGCCAAGAAGCTCGGCCTGACCCGCCAGATCGGCATCTCCAACTTCAACATCGAGCTGACCCGCCAGGCCATCGATGTGGTTGGCAAGGGCGAGATCGCCACCAACCAGATCGAGCTCAGCCCCTACCTGCAGAACCGCAAGCTCACTGCTTTCCTCAAGGAACAGGGCATCGCCGTCACGTCGTACATGACCCTGGCCTACGGCAAGGTGCTCAAGGACCCGGTACTGGCCAAGATCGCTGCCAAGCACAAGGCCACGGTGGCCCAGGTCGCCCTGGCGTGGGCGCTGCAACTGGGCTATGCCGTCATCCCCTCCTCCACCAAGCGCGAGAACCTGGCCAGCAACCTGCTTGCCCGTGACCTGCACCTGGACGAAGAGGACATGGCGCAGATCGCAGACCTGGAGCGTAATGGCCGCGAAGTCAGCCCGGACGGCCTGGCGCCGGCCTGGGACTGATGCCTCGTCGCACTTGGGCGTCGACTGCGGTCGACGCCACACCCGACATTCCTGAAGTCGCCATAACCCGGAGTTTCCGATGAGCGCGCTTTCCCCTAAACGGGTCCTGTTTGCCCTGGCCATCGGCGCCTTCGGCATCGGCACCACCGAATTCGCCCCCATGGGCCTGCTGCCGGTCATTGCCGAAGGTGTCAACGCCAGCATCCCCACTGCCGGCATGCTGGTCACCGCCTACGCCATCGGCGTGATGGTCGGCGCACCGATCATGACCCTGCTGTTCAGCCGCTTCGGCAAGCGTGCTGCACTGATGATGCTGATGAGCATCTTCACCGTCGGCAACCTGCTGTCGGCGCTGTCGCCGGACTACTACACCCTGCTGGCCTCGCGCCTGATCACCAGCCTCAACCACGGCGCATTCTTCGGCCTGGGCGCGGTAGTCGCGGCCAGCGTGGTGCCCAAGGACAAGCAGGCCAGTGCCATTGCCACCATGTTCATGGGCTTGACCATCGCCAATATCGGCGGCGTGCCGGCCGCCACCTGGATCGGCCAGCAGATCGGCTGGCGCATGGCCTTCGCCGGCACCGCCGTGCTCGGTCTGATCGCCATCAGTGCCTTGTGGTACGCCCTGCCCAAAGGCGAGCGTGGCAGCGTGCCGCATGTGCGCAAGGAACTGGCGGTGATCGCCCGCCCAAGCGTGCTGCTGGCGATGGCCACCACGGTGCTCGGCGCAGGCGCCATGTTCACGCTGTACACCTATGTGGCCCCGGTGCTTGCGGAATTGACCGGTGCCTCCAATGCGTTCGTCACACTGGGCCTGGTACTGATCGGTGTCGGTTTCACCCTCGGCAACAGCCTTGGAGGTCGTCTGGCCGACTGGTCGCTGGACGGCGCGGCACGGATCTTCCTCGGTACCCTGGCGGTGATCATGCTGCTGATGCCGTTGGTGCTGGGTAGCCATGTCGGTGCTGCGCTGGCCCTGCTGGTCTGGGGAGTATTCACCTTCGCCGTGGTGCCGCCGCTGCAGATGCGGGTGATGATCGCGGCGGCCGAGGCCCCAGGCCTGGCCTCGTCGATCAACGTGGGTGCATTCAACCTTGGCAATGCGGTCGGTGCCGCACTGGGCGGCGCGGTGATCAGCCTGGACCTGGGCTACGCCGCGGTGCCGATGGCCGGCGGTTTGCTGTCGGCGGCCGCGCTGCTGCTGGTATGGCTGGGTGGACGCAACAAGGTGGCGAACAGCACCATCAGCGAAGCGCTGTAAGCGCGGTACAGGGCTCTTCGGAGGGGGACTACAGGTAATGGGGAAACGCTGAACCGCGTCTTCTGCCAGTATCGAATGGCCCCTCTTCAGGACCTTCGCCATGCCACCTGCTGATGTTTTCCTGCGCGGCCAGCGCTATGATGCTCCTCATGCACACAGCCCCTTCGTGGCTGACCGGAGGTACATCACGATGACCGCAAAAGCCAGGAAAGTCTCCGAACCTGAGCTCGACGCTCTTGAGCAGACCGTGCCCGAGCATGCCCGTGAGGCGACACTCAGCGCCTATCAGCGCGCCCTGCAGATGAGCCAGCAGGGGGTGCTGACCACTGACGACGGCGAACTGGTCAGGGTCAGCGCGGATGGCGCCCGGACCGTCCTGGCCAAGGCCGGCCCACGGCGCAGGGTCAAGCTCGGCGAGGTTGTCACCGTTCGCAAGGTCGATGACAGCAGCGCCGGTGAGCGTGCCTAGGCTGCGGGTCTTTGCCGGTCCGAACGGCTCCGGCAAGAGCACCATCAAGGCCAGCCTGCCCGCCGCACTGACCCGCCTGTTCGTCAATGCCGACGAGCTGGAAAGCCAGGCCAAGGCCAGCGGCTTCATCGACCTCTCCCTCTTCGGCATCCAGGCCACGCTGCCTGACTTGCTGGCGTTCCACCTCGAGCACCCCTTGATCATCAGCAAGCGACTTGCCGGGCAGGTCGGGCGACTGGGGCTCGAGGCGCAGCGGATCGACTACCGTGCGGTACGCATGGATGCCTACTTCGCCTCGGTCATCGCCGACTTCATCCGCCAGCGCCTGCTCGAAGCCAGGGCCAGCTTCACCTTCGAGACCGTCATGTCCCATGGCAGCAAGATCGAGTTCATGCGCCAGGCACAAGCCAGTGGCTACCGCACCTACCTCTACTTCGTCTCGACGGAGAACCCGGAAATCAACATTGACCGGGTGGCCATCCGTGTCCGCCAGGGCGGGCATCCGGTCAGGCCTGACCTGGTGCGCAGTCGCTATGGACGTTCGCTCGACCTGTTACCGGAGGCCATCGCCGCTAGCAACCGGGCCTATGTATTCGACAACTCGCAGCAGAGCGCGCTATGGCTCGCAGAGATCACCGATGGCACGCAGTTGGAGTATCGCACCGAGGAGATCCCGGACTGGTTCTTTGAGGCCTATGTGGACGAAGTCGAACCCTGAGGCTGGTCCATGATTATTCCACTTGCCGCAATTATGAACTGCCGCTTGCACTGATTCCCAGCGAACACGCTTGAGCCTACGCTTCATCCATCAGGCCACTTCTTCCGGGCCTGCACATGAGGAGTCCCGCGATGTCCCGCCCACCACTGCCCCCGTTCACCCGCGAAACCGCTATCGAGAAAGTCCGCTTGGCCGAGGATGGCTGGAACAGCCGCGATGCGGCCAAGGTTGCCCTCGCCTACACCCTCGACACTCGCTGGCGTAACCGGGTCGACTTCGCCACCAACCGCGACGAGGCACAGGCCTTCCTGACCCGCAAGTGGAATCGTGAGCACGAATACCGCCTGATCAAGGAGCTCTGGGCCTTCACCGAAAACCGCATCGCCGTGCGCTATGCCTATGAGTACCGCGATGACAGCGGCCAGTGGTACCGCGCTTATGGCAACGAGAACTGGGAGTTCGCCGCCGATGGTTTGATGCAGAACCGTCACGCCAGCATCAATGAGATGCCGATCACGGAAGAAGAACGCCAGTTCCGTTGGCCGCTGGGGCGTCGTCCGGATGACCATCCGGGGCTGAGCAGCTTCGGTTTCTGATCTTGCAGACGCATTCGCCCAGGCCTGTCGTGACAGGCCTGGGCGAAGTGCTTTTACGGTATTCAACCGTACAGGTAGTTGATGTCCTTGAGCGCCAGCGGTGGCACCTGGCCAAGCAGGTAGTCGCGCAGCTTGCTCATCTGCCGGGCCTTGGGGCTGGCCTTGAGCCAGGTCATGTAATAGCCATCGCCAGTCGCCACGGCCTGCTTGAAGGGTGTGATCAGGCGGCCTGCGGCCAGGTCGGCACTGGCCAGTGCCAGATCGACCACCGAAATGCCCAGCCCCTGCTGGGCCGCGGAAATCCCTTGGTCAAGGGTGTCGAACACCTGCCCTTGATCGATGCTGATGTCCAGGGCATCGACCCGCGCCAACCAGCGCCGCCAATCACGGCGGTCGGACGAGGGATGCAGGAATTCACAGTCGCGTAGCACCGACAGGTCTGGCTCAGGATCCTTGAGGTAGTCGGGGTGGCAGACCGGAATCAGCCATTCATCGAACAGCTTCAAGCTCTCCACATCGGCAGGGAAATTGCCGCTGCCCAGCAGGATGGCGCAATCGTAGGGCTCGGAATAGAAATCCACCGTGTCGATGTCCATCCACACGCTCGACAGTTGCACGCTGCAGCTGTCGTCGATCTTCTTGAAACCGTCCAGTGCCTTGAGCAGCCAGCGCACGGTGAGCGTGGAGGCGGCTTTCAGGCGCAGGCCGTAACGGTCCTGGCGCAACAATGCGCAAGCATTCTCGATGATCTTGAAGCCGACCTTGAGCTCCTGGGCCAGCAACCGACCGTGCTCGGTCAAGCGCAGCTTGGGGCCACGGCGCTCGAACAGGTCGCAACCGAACATGGCTTCGAGGGTCTTGATGTGGTGGCTTACCGCCCCTTGGGTCAGGGCCAGTTCTTCCGCTGCGCGGGTGAAAGAGCCGTAACGAGAAGCCACTTCGAAGGCACGCAAGGCGTGCAGGGCTGGAATCCGTTCTGACATCGTCGCCGTCCAAAGCATGAGTGAAACTAATAGTAGGTCATAGTTCCAGGCGTTTTACAACCTTGGGAGGTTCTTCGAAAATGCCGTTAAATAACAATTACAGCTAACCAACACGCCGCGATAAGGCAGAAAAACCACCTTATAGAAACTTCCTGGGGAAACCATGTTTACGGGTTATGGAAACTGCTATCGCCTGGATGCGCTAGAGCTGGCCGATGAACATGTTCGGAACAGGCAGCATTGGACGTACAAGACCATAGAGCACTTCAAGGAAATCCTCGGCAACCCCGGCTTTCCCTGCCTCTTCGGACGCAAGGCAGTCGCTGCCGCCACCTGCCACATCATTTTCGCCCGCGCCGATGATCCGGCCAATGATATCGCCCGCGGTCTCGCCGACTACGTCAGTACCATCGCGCCGATCCCGCTCAAGCAGCGCATCGGCAACCCGCTGCTGGTGTTTCTGGAAACGACCACCGACGCAACGCTGGCCGAACAGCAGGCCCTGGCCTGGAAGATCCTCCAGCAGGTCCACGCCCGCGATCCTCAGCCTTGGCCACAGGATGTGCCACGCGACCCGCATGACACTCAGTGGTCGTTCTGCTTTGCCGGCATGCCACTGTTCATCAACATGAGCTTTCCCGCCCATCGCCAGATGAAAAGCCGCAACCTGGGCAACAGCATCGCCTTCGTCATCAACCCACGGGAAAGCTTCGACGAGGTGGCCAGTGCAGGCACCGAAAGTGGTCAGCGCATCCGCGCTCGGATACGTGAGCGGGTTGCGCAGTACAACGACGGGGTCATCCCCGACAGCCTGGGGTTCTTCGGCCAGGACGACAACTTCGAATGGAAGCAGTACCAACTCCAGGAAGCCGGCTCGCTCAACCCGTCGCGCTGCCCCTTCCATGCCGCTGCAACGCCTGAAAACCAGATCGAGAACTGAATGTGAATACCGCACTGACTGCTACCTACGCCCTCACCGTCCTGCTGCTGATCGCCACGCCAGGCCCGGTAGTGGCGCTGATCGTCAACACCGCTGCCGCCTCCGGTTCGCGCAAGGCCCTGTTCACCGCCGTCGGCACCAACTGGGCGTCACTGGTGCTGATTGGTGCTGCCGCCTGGATCATCATGACCAGCGCCGCCATCGACAAAGCCTGGCTCAGCGGCATGAGCCTGCTGGGCTGCCTGTTCATCGGCTACATCGCCGTGGGCACGTTGCGCGAAGCACTGCAGCCGCAACCGCCGAAGCACACCGCCGAAACCGTCGAAACGCCGCGCAGCGCCGGCCGAGGCGGCCTGCTGCAAGGTTTCATGGTGGGCATTTCCAACCCCAAGGACATCATCTTCTTCATCGCCTTCTTCCCGCAGTTCATCCAGGTCACTGAATCCTTCGAGAAGAGCATGGTGGTGCTGTCGCTGCTGTGGATCGCCATCGACTTCGCGGTGCTGAGCCTCTACATCTTCGCCATCGGCAAGATCGCTTCGCAGCGCAGCAACCGCCTGATCAGCCTGGCCTCTGGCGTCGCCCTGCTGCTGATCGCCGCGGGCGGCCTGCTCTACAACCTCAAGGAGCTGGCCGCCTGAGCCCGCCCGATTCCCAGGAGCGCCCATGACACCGATCGACATCACCCCGGACGTGGGCAGCGCCATTCCCCTGCGAGAAGACTACCAGCGCTTCCTGCTGCTCGGCGGACGCCGCGCGCCGCATACCCTTTACGTGCACGAGCGCGGCTACCGCTCCGACACCATCAATACCGATGCCTTGGGCCTGCGCTACAGCCACTGCGCCGGCAAGCGCTTTTCACTGGCCGAGCGCGGCGGCGCGGCGCGCATCAACCTGCTGGTGGGCGGCTCTACTGCGCTGGGTATCGGCGCCAGCTCCGATGAACACACCGTGGCCTCCTACCTGTCGATGCTAACTGGCGAGATCTGGTTGAACCTGGCCGGCTGCGGCCTGAACGCCACCCAGGAGCTGCTGATGTTCCTCAGCCACCAGCATCGCCTTGGCCAGATCGGCCATGTCGTGGTACTCAGCGGCCTCAACACCTTGGCCCAGGAAGGGCTTGGCGAAATTCTTTCAGGTGACCAGGAACCTGAAGCGGCCCGGCCATACCAGCGTTTTCTCAACAGCTTCAACGAGGGCGTGCAACTGGCCAAACCCGGACGGGCCTCGTTCTGGCAGCGTCTGGGGCAAAGCCTGGCGCCCCGTCGTTCGGCGCCAGCGCCCTGGGCCTGGCCGCTGTCAGCGCCGGAAAAGCGCCTGCTTCGCGCCGCCGATTGCATCGGCCGTACCCTGTGCCAATGGGAGCGATTACTGGCCGACAGCCACACCTCCCTGACGTTCATCCTGCAGCCACTGCTGCCCTGGTGCCGCGAGCAGTTGCCCGTCGGCGAGCAGGCCATGCTCTCGGCGCTGGACCGTCAGCCGGGCAACTTCGACCGGCTGCTGGAGGGTGTCTACGACAGCGAACTGCATTCAACCTTCTTCCGGCGCATCAAGAGCCAGGCGCAGAGCGTACCCTGCTATGACATGAACGGTATGCTCAGCAGCTCACCGGTGTTCAACGAACATCTGTTCATCGATCGCCTGCATTTCAACGACCTGGGCAACAATGCCCTGGCCAAGGTAATCACCGCGAAGCTGGGGTTGGCCCAGGAAAAGTACGCCAACCGCAAGGTCACGCCTTTCAAGCTCGTCTGACAGTCGACAAAGCCTCTTTCGACAGCACCTCGGGATGGCTAGAATAGCCCTTCACCGCTCCCGGTCGCCCGAGGCAAACGCGAATTCGTCATGAACACCCCTGCTGCCCAAACGCTTCTGGTTCGTCCCACTTGGGCGCCAGCCTGCGAGGCCCACTCGTGAGTCCAGCCGTCTTCCTTTCGGGCTTGTTCGCAGCGCTGACGCCGCTTGCCGCCCAGGCGCTCGACGTTCGCATCGATCCCCATGCCGATCTTCTCTACCGCCAGGCATTGCCATTGCTCGAGCAGGCCGACACCGAGGATGACAGCCCCAGCCCACTGCGCACAGCCGAGACCAATGATCCGGAGCTCAGCCGCCAGGGCCAGGCCATGGCCCGCACATTGCCAACGGCGGTAGCGCTACTGGAAAAGTCGGTTGCCTTGGGCCATCCCGTAGCGCAGTACCGCCTGGCGCTGTATTACATGACTTACCTGCCTGCCGGGAAAATTGCCGACGCTGCCTGCCCTTTGCTCGAAGCCAGCCTGCGCCAGGGCTTCGCCCCGCCAGCGACAGCAATTGCTAACTGGTGCCCGTCCTACAACCATACTCCCGCCTACCGCGAGGCGCTGGAAGCCATTCCGAGCATGGCGACCCTTTACGCCGCCTACTATCCGCAACCGGCCACTCGACTGGCTTGCAACCGCAGTCGCCCGCAAGGCCTGGAACTGCAATGGGGGCGTCAGCGCGACTACCAGGCGGAGGTCTACCGCCTGCTCGGCGAGCTCGACCCGCAACGGCGTCAGGTTTTTCTGCAGAAGGCGGTGGAGATCAACGGTTGCGCGGCGGCCCAGCAGCGGCTGACCAGCAATCGCTGACCGTACGACCGCTGAGCATTCAGCCGGCAAATACCGGGTATTCCAACATTTAATTTGTGGATGCCAGGGCCTCGCCCCTATGCTGTCCGTGCATCCCCTGCGCCGCACCGGACGGTGCGGTTCACGGCACGGGGAGAGAACAACAAGTCGAGACTGTCCATGTCGAATCACTCCTACTTCGCCCCCCACGGTGGGCACCCGGCTCAAACCGAGCTGCTGACTGACCGTGCCATGTTCACCGAGGCCTATGCCGTCATTCCCAAGGGCGTGATGCGTGACATCGTCACCAGCCACTTGCCGTTCTGGGACAAGATGCGCATGTGGGTCATCGCCCGCCCACTGACTGGTTTTGCCGAAACCTTCTCGCAGTACATCGTCGAAGTCGCCCCTGAAGGCGGCAGCGAACGCCCTGAGCTGGACCCGAATGCCGAAGCCGTAGTGTTCGTCGTCGAAGGCGAGATCGACATCACCGTCGAAGGCAAGCACCACACCTTGGTGCCCGGTGGCTACGCCTTCCTCGCACCAGGGGCCGAGTGGAGCCTGCGCAATAACAGCAAGGCTAACGTCACCTTCCACTGGCTACGCAAGCACTACCAGAAAGTCGAAGGCCTGGCGGTTCCCGAATCGTTCGTCACGCACCGCGATAACGCCACGGTCATCGAGATGCCGGGCACCGAAGGGCGCTGGGTCACCACTCGCTTCGTCGACATGGCCGACATGCGTCACGACATGCACGTCAACATCGTGACCTTCCAGCCAGGCGGCGTGATTCCGTTTGCTGAAACCCACGTCATGGAACACGGCTTGTACGTGCTCGAAGGCAAGGCGGTATATCGCCTCAACCAGGACTGGGTGGAAGTGGAAGCCGGTGACTTCATGTGGCTGCGTGCGTTCTGCCCACAAGCCTGCTACTCGGGTGGTCCAGGGCCGTTCAGCTACCTGCTGTACAAGGACGTGAACCGTCACGTGCACCTGACGCTCAATCCGCAGCGCTGAGGCGCCCACCTGCATCAACCGATCGGGTCGGCCACGGCCCTGATCGGCGCAACATCATCTTCATGATCGTTCTGCCTGTTCCCGCGCATACTAGGGTGACCCTCTGCGTGGAGCCTGAACATGCCGCAGCTCCTTTCCCGAATTCGCCTCGCCATGCTCTGCGCACTTGTCCTGCCGACGCTTGCGTTGTCTGCCGACAACTGGCACCTCACGCACCAGGAAAGCGGCATCGACATTTATCTTGGCGACGTCCAGGGATCGCCCTACCAGCAATTTCGCGGCGTTGTCCGGATCAAGGCCAGTGTCCGCACCCTGAGCGATCTTCAGGAAAACCTGCGTGTCGCCTGCAAGTGGTTGTACGCCTGCGCACAGATGCGCCTGCTGGAAGTGGATGGCGACAGCACCTGGGTCTACCTCACCACCGAGCTGCCCTGGCCGGCGCAACCCCGGGACATGGTCCTGCGCGTACGTACCGAGCGGCTCGACGACGGCTCACTGATCCGCAGGCTCGGCGCTGACCCGGACAAGGTGCCGGAGGCCCCCGGCTTCATTCGCGTGCGCCAATTGCAAGGTGAGTGGATCATGCACCCGCTGGCCGAACGTGATACCGAGGTCACCTATCGGCTGCAGGCCGATCCTGCCGGTGATGTACCGGGCTGGCTGGCCAATCGTTTTGTGGTCGATGCGCCAATGGTCACGCTGAAAACACTCAGAGCGGTGGCCGAGCGCCAACCCTGACGCTCCTGGCCAAAGCGGTTTAGGAGCGTTCCTACACGCACTTCGGAGCGTCTGCGCCCCTCACCCATCCTTGATGTCCTACCCTGTGCACCTTGCCAACAAGGAGGTGCCATGCGCGCATTTGTTCTCAGTTGCTTCATGCTGCTGGTTGCAGCCCCTGCCACGGCCAAAGAGCAACCCCCTGATCTGACCCCTGTCCACCTCGGCGTCGGTGGCCAGGCCGTCATCTACAACCTGCCGCTGACCGTCGCACTGGAACAGGGCTATTTCCGCGATGAAGGTCTCGATGTGAAGGTCATCGACTTCACTGGTGGCGGCAAAGCGGCACAGGCGCTGGTGGCCGATGCCGTGCAGGTAGTCAGTGGCGCCTACGAGCACACCTTGCGTCTGCAGGCTCGCGGCCAGGCACTTCAGGCCTTCGTGCTGGCAAGCGAGAGCCCGCAGCTCGCCATGGGCATCTCCACCAGAACCCTGGCGAACTACAGCTCGATCGCAGACTTGCGAGGCAAGACCATCGGCATCAGCGCGCCCGGCTCCTCGACCCAGATGCTCGCCAACCGCGTGCTGGCACAAGGAGGGCTCAGCACCGAGGACGTTGCCTTTGCCACCGTCGGCACTGGTGCGACAGCAGTACAGGCGATGCTGAGCGGCAAGATCGATGCGCTGGTCAACGCCGAACCCTTGATCAGCCTGCTGGAGCAACAACAGGCGATACGCCTGATCGCAGATGCGCGCACCCCCGCCGGCACCGCGGCGCTGTTCGGCGGCCCCATGCCGGCTAACACCCTCTATGCCAAAAGCACCTATATCCAGAACAACCCACAGACCGTTCAGGCCCTGACCAATGCCATGCTCAAGGCGCTGACCTGGCTGCACGACGCCACGGATGCGGAAGTCGCCGACCTAGTGCCGACACCCTACCTGATGGGTGATACAGAGCTTTATCGCCAGGCGTTTCGCAACATCCAACCATCCCTCAGCGTGAACGGTCGCTTCCCTGCAGAGGGGGCACGCAACGCTTTGCAGGCGTTGCAGAGTTTCGACCCGGTCATGGCCCAACGCCAGATCAACCTCCAGGCGACATGGACCAATCAGTTCGTTGACCAAGCCACGCAACCATGACCTCCACACTCGCTCTGGAAATGCTCGACGTGGAAGCGCGTCACGATCACTTGCTGGCATTGGCACGGGTCGACCTGACTGTACGTGAAGGTGAATTCGTCTGCGTATTGGGCCCTACCGGTTGCGGCAAGTCGACCCTGCTCGACCTCGCCGCAGGCCTCAAACCGGCCTACAGCGGGCAGATCCGCTGCCATGGCAAGCCCTTGGTCGGGTTGAACCACCACGCTTCCTACATGTTTCAACACGATGCGCTGTTGCCGTGGCGCACAGCGCTCGACAATGTGAGCCTTCCCCTGCAACTGCGTGGTGTGAACAAGCAACACGCCAACCAACACGCCGCGTGTTGGTTGAGGCGAGTCGGGCTGACCGACGTTCCCGATCGCTACCCTCACCAGTTGTCTGGCGGCATGCGCAAACGTGTCGCCCTTGCCCAGGCGCTGATCCACGACACTTCGCTGCTGCTCATGGATGAGCCCTTCGACGCGCTGGATGCCCAAACGCGTCAAGCGATGCAGCAATTGCTGCTCGAATTGTGGGACGAACAACGCAAGTCGGTCTTGTTCGTCACCCACGATCTCGACGAAGCCATCACCCTCGCCGACCGCGTACTGGTTTTCAACGCCGGACCTGCATCCCGGTGCATCGAAGACATTCGAATATCCCTGCCGCGCCCACGCGACACGATGTCACTACGCAAGAATCCCGACTCCGCAGCTCTGTACCAGCGTCTATGGCACACGCTGGGGCACCTGCCTCCCGCCACTACAATCGCCCGAGACTGACATGTCGTGGACCACCCTCTGGCTACTACGCGCCGCCCTCCTGCTCGCACTGTTCTCCTTCTGGTCATGGCTGGCTGCCGACGAAGAGCTGGCGTTCTTTGTCGGTCACCCACACGCAGTCTTGCAGCAACTCTGGCGCTGGCTGAGCACGGGCAACGGTTCGCTGGAGCTGTTTTGGCAAGATCATCTGCTGACTACGCTGAACTTTCCCGGCACGCTCTACCCTCACCTGCTGGTCACACTGACCGAAACGCTCCTGGCCTTTTTGCTCGGGCTCACCTCAGGCCTGGCACTCGGTCTCTGGTTAGGGCTCACGCCCACGCTGGCGCGGGTATTGTCGCCGTTCATCAAGGCTGCCAATGCGGTCCCCAGGGTGGTGCTGGCACCCTTGTTGGTGATGTGGTTGGGGCTGGGCATCGCCTCGAAGGTCGCGCTGGGCATCACATTGGTATTCTTTGCAGTCTTCTTCAATGTCTACCAGGGCGTGCGCGAGGTAAGTCCTGCGCTGTTGGCCAACGTAAGATTGCTTGGCGCCAACCGCTGGCAACTCATTCGTATCGTCTATCTGCCTGCCGCCCTGGGTTGGGTGTTTTCCAGCCTAAACACCGTCATCGGCCTGGCATTCGTCGGGGTCGTGGTCGGTGAATACCTGGGATCGACACGCGGAATTGGCTACCTCATCCTGCAAGCCGAGGCCACCTTCAACGTCAACACCGTGCTGGCGGGCATCATCGTTCTCACCTGCTGCGCCCTGCTCTTCGATGCCCTGCTCGCCAGGCTGGAGCGGCGTCTGTCAGCCTGGCGCCAGCAGTCGGATGATGAACCTCGACGTTGGTAGAAAATTCCAATGGAACATAGTCCGGCTGGCGCCCTCAACATGCCTACGTCCTTCGGAGACTTAGCCATGTCATTGCCCTTGAGTACGCACGATCACCGGCATCACCGGCCGTTCTGGCAACAGCCATGAAGATGCCCGGCCGCGCGCCCAGCTCCTGCCTGCAGCTCGACTATGTTCGCGACACACTGTTCGGCCCAGTGGCGCAGAGTGTCGAATGCCATGCCCAACTGGCCGCGCTTAATTTGCAAGGGCACCCTGCGCTGCGTTTGCACATTCACCCGCCACTTCCGGACAAGGTTGAACGTGCTCATAGCGTTGCCTTCGTCTGGCAGGGACGCCGTTATCGGGGGGTAGTGCGCGACTGCGGCAAATGCGGCGACGGCGGTTTGAATCTGCTGCTTGAGCTGCAGTGAAGCGATCGGCCGCCCGGGATCAGGCTATATAAGAGCCTGCTGGGTAGTCACCTTGAGGTCAGGTGCATGCCCCACTCGTTGCGCGCCACGCAACTGCCCGACCAAACCGACCAGGTCACGACAACTGTTAAGGCTATCGAGCGGTATGCCTGTCAGAGTGTAGCCATCCTCCAGGCTCTCACCCCGTCCCAGGCGAATGGTCAGGCTGACGCCATCGGGGCTACTCACTTCGCACCGATCGGGCAGACAGGCCTGCTCGATCAACTGACGCATCTCCAGCATCGAAACGCCGATCAACGACATGTCATGACCCTCTCTTCAACGGATTGCCTTTGATGGGACTACACGTTGTGCAGGTGTAGCGCCAATTGATAGTGCTCATGTCCCCGCCAGCAGCCCATTCATCCAGGCAATGTCCAACGCGCAAAAGCCTTATCCACTCTAGTGAGTGGAACCATGGCGCGATGGCTCGTTCGATTGGTTGCCTGGGCGATGCGACAAACGGCAGCAAAAGTACCGTTCGTCGTGTGCAACGAAGATTTTGCAAACTTTACCGTCTGGCTCGATTTCACAGCATCAAGCCATGGACCGTCGTGTTGCGCGTTGCGCTGAGGAATCGGGTAGCGATGATTGATGCAAAACTGTTCGTGATCGACTATGCGCTGCACGGCGAGCACAAGTCGTTCATCATTCGCGCCGAACGTATGGATAATGCCGAGGCCTGGCATTGGGCAAGTTGCGATGCCGGCGTCGGCAAAATCGGCCGCTATGGCCGAGAAAAGATCAAGAAAGTCAGTAGACCCATGGCCGAGCGCTATGGCATCAGCGAGGTGAGCTGGCGCGCCTCTGGCTGAAATTGGCTTGTGGCAGCGCCAGATACCCCGCATGACGTGCGTTCAGGATTTCACCATCTGCCCAAAACGCCCTGCGTGGTAATCGTCGAATGCTTCGGCGATTTGAGCCTGGGAGTTCATCACGAACGGGCCATAACCAACGATCGGCTCATCGATCGGTTCGCCACTGAGCAACAACAAGGTGGCGTCTTCCAGTGCAGTCACGCTGGCATGTTCGCCATTGCGCTCCAGCAACACCAGGCTGGCCGGGCTGACGTCCTGCTGGTCGTTAACCCGTATCGACCCGCGCAGTGCAACCAGCGCGGCATTACGCCCCAGCGCAATCGGCAAATGCAGCGTTGCCCCAGCCTGCAAACGCACGTCCCACACATCCATGGACGTGAACGTCCGGGCAGGTCCCCGATGTCCACGGTAATCGCCTGCGATCACCCGCAGGCTGCCGATACCCTCGCCTAGCGCCACTCGGGGAATCTCAGCATCCAGTAGCGTCTGGTAACCCGCCGGAGTCAGTTTGTCGCGGGCAGGCAAGTTGACCCACAGCTGCACCATCTCAAGCACGCCACCGCTGCGGGCAAAGGCCGGCGAATGGAATTCTTCATGGATGATGCCATTGGCTGCGGTCATCCACTGCACGTCGCCAGGGCCGATCAAGCCGCCGGCGCCGGTGGAGTCTCGGTGTTCGAGTTCTCCCTGGTAGACAATGGTCACGGTCTCGAAGCCGCGATGCGGGTGCTGGCCTACTCCGCGACGGGCGTTGGTCGGCGGGAACGTGTGAGGGCCAGCGTAGTCCAGCATCAGGAACGGGCTGATATGGCGTGCCAGTTGATCGTAAGTGAACAGACTGCGCACGGGGAAACCATCCCCAACCCAATGGGCGTGAGGACTACGGTGAATACCCAGAATCTTTTTCACGAGATATCTCCTCTCTTGGCTGGCAAATATTCTACCGATGAACACAATGATGCATTAGGCGGACAAAATAGCTTTATTTGTCTCATATGCAGGACAATCCTTCCCTGCACCTTCCAATCCGAAGGCTTGCCCGGCCCCGTTGCATTTAGCCGCCGGCTGCCCCAAGCTCAGCCCTTCCTGACCCCGGTACCACTAATGCCCAAACGTAGCCGCTACCTGATCGCACTGCTGCTCATCCTGGCGATCCCAGGGGTGATCGGTTATTTGTGGCGCGCGCCGAAACCGGTGCCCTCCAGCCTGCCGCCGCAGAGCTATGCCAAGGCACTGCGCCAGGCGCACGAAGGTCTTCCGGGGGCAGCCCGGGTGCTCTACCAACAGTTGCAACGCAAGGACCTGCCGCCGATCCGGCGCGCTGCGCTCTACGCCGAACTCCCTCACTACCCCTCCCCCCAGGCGCTGAAACTGGCCCAGCAGGACCTCGACCACGGTGATCCCCTTGTACGCCGCGCGGCGATCACCAGCATCCGGCGCCTGCTGCCACCAGCCCAACGCAGTCTGGTCCTCGGCCCTTTGCTCGAGGATGACGACCAGAACGTACGGTTTGCCGTGGTGGATGCATTGCTGGGCCTGGACCCCGATGCCATCGGCCTGTATTTCCGACCGCTGCAGGCGGCCTTGGAGCAATACCAACAAGCACTCGAACAGCGACCCGACGATGCCGAGGCACAAGTCCACCTGGCGCGGCTGTACCTTCACGAACAGGATTACCCACAGGCCGAAGCGGCGCTTCAGCGCAGCCTTGCTCTGGCACCGCAGGATCTGCAAGCGCTTGCAACGCGGGTACGCCTGCTGGAGCGCCAAGGCCAGCACGACGCCTCCCGCGAGGTGCTGGGCAAAGCCCTGGCGCTGCGCCCGGACTCTGCGTTTCTGCAATATGAACTGGGCCTGTGGCTCACCCGCCATGAGCAACAGGAATACGCCTTGCTGGCTTTTTCCCGAGCCGTGGAACTCGAGCCGGACAATGCCGACTACCGCTACACGTTGGCCGTCACCCTGCATGACCTTGAACAGGTCGAAGCAGCACAAAAACAGCTGGAAACCCTGCTCGACCGCCAGCCCGCCAATCGTCGAGCTCGGGTACTGCTGATTCGCTACTGGAAGGAAACCGGGCAGTTACAGAATGTACAAGTCTTGCTCGCCGAACTTGAGCGACAGAACCCAGACGATCCCTATTTGCAACAAGGTTTGTAGAACCGGTTTGAACCTCGGCGGAACGCTGGTGGTCCAGTGGGTAGTAGCACGCTGAACGCACGGCCATTTCCGGCCAGGCCACTGCCCTGGGAGATTCGTCTTGTCCGGTTCGTTGTCGTTGGACGAACGCACCCTGATCCTCGCACCCGAGCAGGTTGCAGCGACCGTCGCCAACCTGTTGTCTGGCAGCGGTATCGCATGCCTGTGTACAAGCGACAAGCAGCGCTTTGGCCTATGGCTGGCAGAGGGTGTTGCCGTGGTAATCGTCGACTCGCAGGCTTTGTCCGACAACCCGCAGTCACCCCTGCACCTGTTCATCGAGGGTCAACCCGAATGGTCCGACCTGCCGGTATTGCTGCTCAACACCCATGCGACGACCGTTAATGTGTCGATGTTGCAAGGGTTGGGTAATCTGTCGTACCTGAGTTACCCGTTCGACGAACAGCAACTTTTGGGCGCTACGAACCAAGCTCTGCGCGCTCGGCGTCGACAGTACATGGCGCGCAACGCGTTGAGCGCGCTGCACCAGCGCCTGGAAAGCCTACAGACTGGCGACCAGGTCCGACACCAGACTCGCAAGATGGAAGCTATTGGCCAGTTGGCCGGCGGCGTTGCCCATGACTTCAACAATCTGCTGACCAGCATCGGCGGTAGCTTCGAATTGATCGACAGGCGTCTGCAGCAAGGACGCACCGAAGGGCTCGACAAAGTCCTGCGCATGGGGCAAGACGCCGTAGCCCGCGGGGCGACGCTGACTCACAGGCTGCTGGCCTTTTCTTCCCGTCAATCGCTGCAGAGCCAGGCGGTGGACCTGCATGCCCTGCTCCAGCCTGCACGGTTGCAGGCTATATTGGGCAGTTCGGTGAAACTGTCCTTGCGCGTGTCGGATGAACTCTGGCCAGTCGAGGCAGACGACAAGCAGTTACGCGAATCGTTGAACAACCTGCTGCTCAACGCCCGGGAAGCCATGCCCAGCGGGGGGCGGCTGTCTATCGAAGCCAGCAACCAGCACATCGACGCTGCACAGTTCCAAGATGCTGGCTTGAGCAGCGGCGACTACCTGCAACTGACCATCAGCGACACTGGCCAGGGCATGTCGCAAGGCACCCTGGAACATGCCTTCGAACCCTTTTTCAGTACCAAGCCCGTGGGCCAGGGCATAGGCCTGGGCTTGTCGATGGTCTATGGGTTCAGCAAACAGTCCCACGGCCATGTTACGGTGGACAGCCAGATTGGCCGGGGCACGCGGGTGGATCTCTACCTGCCGCGCTGCCTGGGCATCCCGCCGCAGGCCTTGGAGGCTGCAAGTACGCCGACGGCAGGGAACTGCCGCGAGGTGTTGATCGTCGAGGACGATCGCGAAGTGCGCGAGCTGCTCTGCCAGGCTCTGTGTGATGACGGCTTCCCCTGCCAAAGCGCCTGCAACGCTACGCAGGCGCTGCACCTTCTGCGTTCCCCACAGCCCATCGCACTGCTTATCAGCGATGTCGGATTGCCAGGCATGAATGGTCGACAGCTGGCCGAGATTGCTCGCACACTACGACCGAACCTGCCTGTCCTGTTCATTACCGGTTACGCGGAAACGGCCATGTCCCGCGAAGGCTTCCTCGCCCCTGGCATGCAATTGATCTGCAAACCCTTCGAGCTGAACCAGCTGAGCCAGCGCGTGGCACAGATGCTCGGCGAAGCATGATCGCCGTCAGGGCTCGAGCATCCGCTGAACCTGGACCGCGAGGCTTTCCAGCGAGAACGGCTTGAGCATGAGTGCGGTGCCTGGCTGGTCGAGAAGGCTGCGTTCGAGAGGCTGCGCGGTGTATCCGGTAATGAACAGGATTTTCTGAAGGGGTTTGGCCTGGCGAATCGTCTTGCCCACCTGGCGTCCGCTCATACCACCTGGCAAACCGATATCGGTGATAACCAGATCGAATACACCACTCTCACGATAGTGCTCCAGCGCCATACCGGAATCACTGGCTTCGATGACGTCAAAACCATGCTCTACCAGCACCTCCTTCATCAATGACCGTAAATTCCCCTCGTCGTCGACCAACAGTATTCGCTCAGTCCTGCCCTGCTTCAACGCAGGCACCTCTCCCTCTTCATTGACTACAGGCAACTCGCCTGGGTGGCGCGGGAACAGGAGTGTGACCTGAGTACCCTTCCCTGGCGTCGATTCGATCCACACATAACCCCCAGACTGGCGAGCAAATCCGTAGATCATCGGCAGCCCAAGCCCGGCGCCACGACCTTTGGGCTTGGTGGTGAAGAACGGCTCGAAAGCACGGCTCACCGCGTCTGCGGGCATGCCCTGCCCATCATCCTGGACGTGAATGGCGACATAATCCCCGGCAGGGATGCTCTCATCGTGTTCCACCCCATTCTCAAATCGTTCGTTGGCCGTCCGAATAGTCAAGCAACCCCTTTCAACCACCGCATCCTGGGCATTGCTGCACAGGTTGAGAATCGCAACCTCCAACTGCCCAGGATCGACCTGCACTGGCCAGGGCGCTACGTCCAGTTGCCAGTTCAATGCGAATTCTGGCCCGAGAGCCTGATGGATCAATGGCTCAAGATCTTGCAACAGGCCGTTCACATCGAGTAGTCGCGGTTGCAATGGTTGGCTGCTGGAAAATGCCAGCAACCGATGGGTCAGCGCCATCGCACGCTGTACCGACTCGCGCGCCACATGGACGTACTCATCGATGCGCTCCAAGCGTCCCTGGCCCAAGCGACGCTGGAGCAACTCGAGGCTACCGCCAATGCCCGCCAATAGATTGTTCATCTCATGCGCCATGCCGCCCGCCAATTGGCCAACGGTTTCCATTCGCTGCCTATCACGCAGCAGGCTTTGGGCCTCGCGCAAGATCGTGGTGCGCTCCTCGGTAATATCCCGCCCTACTGCAATCAGCACGTCGCCCTCGGGCCGCGCACTCCAACTCATCCAACGGTAGTACCCATCCTTGTGCCTGACCCGCGACTCCACCTGTTCGATCACCTTGCCCAGCAGCAGATCATTGATCGCCAGGCGGACCTCCGCACGATCAGCGGGATGCACAAGATCGACGAGCGCAATCGCGTTCAGTGACTGCTGTTCCCATCCCAGCACCCGATGCCATGCGTCGTTCGCGGCCAGCAGTTCGAGATCGCGGCTGACGATGATCATCGCATCCCGTGACAGGCGCCAGAGAGGATCACTGTTGGGTAGATGACACCCGACCTGTTGCTCGAAGCTCTGCGCCAGTTCACGCCACTGGCGGATTTGCTCCAAGCTGGCAGTGGTATCGATCGCGGTGTGCAAAAACCCGGCAACCGTACCTTCCTCATCGCGCACGGGGGCGTAACCGAACGCGAACCAGGCATGTTCACCGCTCTCACGATAACGCACCTGGATGGGCGACTCGTCGACAAAACTGGCCCTCCCCTCCAGCGCCTGGAAGACCCGTGGGCCCATTCGCTCCCATTCAACATGCCACAGCTGATCAAAACGTTCCCCTACCTGGCGCTGGTCGTCAGCCAGCAACGCCAGGTAGCTCTGGCTGGGAATCAGAGTCAGTTCCTTGCCCCAGGCCAGTGCGCAGGGAAAGGGCGACAAAAGCATGATATCCACCGCGATACGTAGCGAGGGAGGCCACTGCGACAATGGGCCCAGCGGAGTGCTGCCCCAATCGAAGTGGAGAATATGTTCAGCGCGCACCTCGACCGAGGGTGACGGCGAAACCAGATGTATGACTTGTGTGGCGCCCTTTCGCGCCTGTTCATCGGCAGCCAAGAACAATGCTCCCGGCAAAGGCACCAAGTGGCATGAGCACGTTGGCTGGCAGGGTTTCCGAATCCATGGCAACTCCTGAAGATCATGAAATACCTGAAGGCTAGCACATTGCTATAGAGAACAGCCCGAACACGATTGCACTGATCAGCCTGCACCTTTATCGGCCAGCAGGCTTTTTCAAGGCACGGGTCAAGGAGCAAATAATCTAGCGACTCCATCAACCGTAATCAATCGCACAGGCAAGGGGTGGTTTGTCTCCCCCCATTCACGACATGACTTACAGCGTCACTGGATACACAAGAGCAAGCTTCTTCATTCATCGAAACGATAGGGAGAAGTCAATGAGCATTTCCAGGTATCTGAACCACCGCGTGACCAATCTCATGCTCTCCGTATTGATCGGCACAACCCCCGTGATCTCGGGATTGGTGGTCATGGACTACCAAATGCACAGACAGCTTGAGAAAAAATCGAAGGTCTCCATCGAAGAAGCCGTGTTCGCTATCGATCGTGTACTCGATAGCCTACATAGCGCGGCACTGCAGGCGCAGCCGCTGAGTACCCAGCCATGCAGTGAAGTTCAACAAGAACTGGAGAACCAGGCCAGGCGTAACCCGCGGATTCACTCGTTGGTGTTGGCCCGCAACGACATCGGATTTTGCAGTAGCCTGGGCACAATGCCTTTGTACACGCCTCACTTCGCAAAGGGCGAATACCTGAAACTCAACATGAATTCACCGACCATCCCCAACGGTATTCTCGTGGAGTACCGCTTGGTCGCCGATAACCATTCAGTTATCGCCAGCACCTACGGGCTCGAGCTACGCAACGAACTGCGCGGCTTCAAGGACGGGGTCGTGTTGGAACTTGAGTTTGGCGACCTTTACATCTCGGCCAAAGGTGACAGCCGTAACGAAGTACGCCCCTCGCTGTCGGAGTTCTCGCAGAGCGGCGTATCGGAAAAGTACGGTTACCTCGTCAGAGCGGGTTATCCTGATGGTTTTACGGCTCGCGAGTCACACTATATCAGGACAAATATCATGCCCTCCCTCGTACTTATCGGCCTGTTCACCTCGGTGCTCGTACTTTGGAGCCTCTTGCGTAAACGATACCCTGTCAAAGGGGTGTTGCCGGTCACTGACCGGTAACACCCTGTTCACAAGGCTAGTCGACGTTAAGCACGCCGCGCCGAACCTGATCGCGCTCAATGGACTCGAACAGCGCCTTGAAATTACCTTCGCCAAAGCCATCATCGCCCTTGCGCTGGATGAACTCGAAGAATACCGGCCCCAGCAGGGTTTCCGAGAAGATCTGCAGCAACAGGCGTTTGTCGCCAGGCGCGGACGCACCATCGAGCAGAATACCCCGAGCCTGTAGCTGATCGACGGGCTCGCCATGCCCCGGCAGGCGCTCTTCGAGCATCTCGTAGTAGGTCTGTGGCGGCGGGGTCATGAAACGCGTGCCGATGGCCTTGAGAGCATCCCAGGTCTTGAGCAGGTCGTCGGTCAGGAAGGCCACGTGCTGAATACCTTCTCCATTGAACTGCATCAGGAACTCTTCGATCTGGCCCGAGCCCTTGGACGATTCCTCGTTCAGCGGAATACGGATCATGCCGTCCGGCGCAGTCATGGCGCGCGAGGTCAGCCCGGTGTACTCGCCCTTGATGTCGAAATAGCGGATCTCGCGGAAATTGAACAACTTCTCGTAAAAGCCTGCCCAATAGCTCATTCGCCCACGGTAGACGTTGTGCGTGAGGTGATCGATGATTTTCAGCCCCGCGCCTGCCGGATTGCGGTCAACGCCTTCGATAAAGTTGAAGTCGATGTCATAGATCGAGCTGCCTTCCTCGAAACGATCGATCAGGTACAGCGGCGCACCGCCGATGCCCTTGATCGCTGGCAGCCGCAGCTCCATCGGGCCCGTTTCGATTTCGACCGGCTGAGCCCCCAACTCCAGCGCGCGGGCATAGGCTTCATGCGCATTGCGCACGCGGAATGCCATACCGCAAACGGACGGACCATGCTCGGCAGCAAAGTAGGAAGCGATGCTCTTGGGCTCGTTGTTCAGGATCAGGTTGATGCCACCCTGGCGATAGAGGTGGACATCCTTGGAGCGGTGAGTGGCCACCTTTGTGAAGCCCAATGCCTGGAATACCGGTTCCAGCACGCCAGGAGTGGGTGAAGCGAACTCGATGAACTCAAAGCCCATCAGGCCCATCGGGTTGTCGAAGATATCAGCCATGTTCGTGTCCTCATCTACAGCAAAAAAAACGGTGTCAAACGCTTGGGATGTCGGACAGATGAGGTGGCGAGCAGGGAATACCCCTCACGCTGCGGGAGAGGAAATCGCCATAGAGAAGCTTGAACCCGTGATATGCCATATGAACCTGGTCTCGGCTGGGTCGGCTTTCCAGAAGGGAAAGACCTTATTCTTGTATTCGTAAACTGATTCTACAGTGCGTAATTTCCTTTGTCGCGCATTAGTTCGGTACTCCGCCGAAGGTCCGAGCTATCCTTGTGCAACCACCAGTCATACAAGTCTAGACCCGCATGCCTCTAACGGTTAAACGCCAAGCTCGCTGGAGCTGGCGCCGCCTGCTGCCCTGGGCGGTCGGCACACTGCCAATACTGTGCGGCCTGGCGATCATGCACTGGCAGATCGAACGCGATCTGCGAGACAACAGCCAGGCCACCGTCCAGCAGGTCGTCAACCATGTGGAGCGTATCCTGGATGGTGTCTCCAAGGCGGCGCAAGCGCTGTTGCCTCTGGCCGGACGCCCGTGTAGCGAAGTCACACTGGCTTTGCGCGAGCAAGTGACGCGCAATGCGTTCGTACGCTCTACCAACCTGTTTGACCACGACACCCTGTATTGCTCCTCGCTGTTGGGCGATTACGACGAACCGGTCAACCCCCTCGACTACACCGAAGGTCAGCTGTGGCTGATGGATGGCAATTCGATCACGCCCGGCCATCCCCTATTGGTGTATCGCACCGGTCAGGAGGGCCGCGGAGCCATCGCCACGGTCGATGGCGACCACCTGCTCACGGCCCTGCGCTTGATTGCCGATGACGAAACGCTAGGGGTTCAGATCGGCAGGCACTGGTTGGGTGCCGACGGCCTCGTGCATACCGGCACCCCTCCGACAGCCGCCAGCGCACACGCCTCTCAATACTCGGCACGCTACCCGTTCAGCGTCCACGGTGGCTATGGTCCGGACAAACCGATGGAAGTGCTGCGCAGCCAGTACCCGGCGCTGCTGGGCCTTCTATTGGTCATTGGCGCGTTGATCGGTCTGGCCTGTCGTTGGCAACTGCGACGTGCCTCGTCGTCAAGGGCCGAGTTGAACCGGGCGCTGGAGGCGAACGAGTTCATCCCATACTTTCAGCCGGTGGTGCGCAAGGGTGACTACCGCTGGGCCGGCGCCGAGATACTGATGCGCTGGCAACACCCGCACGAGGGATTGGTGCGCCCCGACCTGTTCATCCCCTACGCCGAGCACAGTGGGCAGATCGTGCCCATGACCCGTGCCCTGATGCTGCTTACCGCCCAAGGCCTGGCGCCCTATTCGGCGCTGATGGAGGACGGCTTCCACATCGGCATCAACATCACCGCCGACCACTGCCGCGACCTGGGACTGCTTGACGATTGCCGCACCTTTCTCCAGCACTTTCCACCTGGCCGAGTGATCCTGACCCTGGAGTTGACCGAACGCAAACTGATCGAAGCGACGCCGATCACCCTGGAGCTGTTCGAAAAGCTTCACCAGATGGGCGTGATGATTGCCCTGGACGACTTCGGCACCGGCCAGTCCAGCCTCAACTACCTGCGGCAGTTCAAGATCGATTACCTGAAGATCGACCAGAGTTTCGTCGCCATGATCGGCAGCGATGCACTGTCACAGCACATCCTCGACACCATCATCGACCTGTCGACCAAGCTGGGGCTGGGCATTGTCGCCGAGGGCGTGGAAACCGACGTTCAGCGTGATTACCTTGCGCGACAACAGGTGGATTTCCAGCAAGGCTACCTTTACGCCCGGCCAATGCCGCTGGAAGAATTCCTTCAGGCGCTCGCTGCACAGCCTGCCAGCTTGCGGTTGCCCCAGGGCGTCCCCCCTGAGATCATGCCCGGCTGATTCGTCCGTTTACTTTCTGCAACCGAGGCTTTCGTGTCAAAAGGCATCATCTCGTCTGTCATGGCATCCTGTCTGTTCGCCGTGATGTACTTCTATACCTCCATGCTCGCACCGCTCGACGGCGAGGAGATCTTCGGCTGGCGCACCCTGCTGACCCTCCCGTGCCTCACCCTGTTCATGCTGCTCAGCAAGGACTGGAAGCATGTCGGCGAGCTGCTGGCGCGCGTTCGCCAGACCCCTCGCCTGTTACTGGGCATGGTCGGCACGTCATGGCTGCTGGGTGTCCAGCTATGGCTGTTCCTCTGGGCGCCGCTGCACGGGCGTAGCCTTGAGGTGTCGATGGGGTATTTCCTGCTGCCGCTAGCCATGGTCCTGACCGGCAGAGTGGCCTATGGCGAGCGCCTGTCACGCTTGCAGAAGCTGGCGGTAGGCTGCGCCGCGCTTGGCGTTGGTCACGAGCTGTACCAGCATGGCAGTTTCGCCTGGGAGACGCTGGTGGTTGTGATCGGCTATCCGATCTATTTCGTGCTGCGCCGACGCTGCCGCACCGACCACCTGGGCGGCTTGTGGTGCGACATGTGCCTGTTGCTGCCATGGGCCTTGTACTTCGTGATCCAAGGCCCGCTGTCGAGTGCCGACCTGGCTGCACATCCAGGTCTGTACGCCCTGATCCCGCTGCTGGGAGCGATCAGCGCTTCGGCGCTGATCGTCTACGTGCCCGCCAGTCGCCTGCTGCCGTTCGGTCTGTTCGGCCTGCTCAGCTACGTCGAACCGGTGCTGCTGGTCGGCGTAGCCCTGCTACTGGGCGAGAGCATCGCGCCTGACCAGTGGCTGACCTACCTGCCGATCTGGGCTGCGGTGCTGGTGCTGGTGCTCGAAGGCATCAAGCACCTGCTGCGTCAGCGTCGTCGGTCGGTGTAAGACGCACCTGGCGCACCCGCCTCTCCTCCACCGCCACCACCGTCATGGTCCAGCCGTTCCAGGCCAGTTGATCGCCTACCACCGGCAGGCGATCCAGCAGGCTCATCACCAAGCCCGCCAGGGTCTGGTAATCCTCGGTGGCGCGGGCGACGAAGCCGGTACGCGCCTGAACCTGGCTCAGGTTCAGGGCACCACTGACCACGAAACCGCCCGACTCCTCGACGATCCCCGGTCCTTCCACCTCACTGGCGTCTGGTAATTCGCCAGCAATGGACTCGAGGATGTCGGTCATGGTCAGTACGCCGGTGAAGTCACCAAATTCGTTGACCACGAAGGCAATGTGGGTGGACTGGCCACGCATCTGCTCCAGCGCGTTGAGAATACTGAAACTCTCCAGCAGGTTCAGCGGTGTACGCACCATGCTTTCAAGGTCTGGCTGGTTGCCCGAAAGCAATTCCTTGAGCAACTCCTTCTTGTGCACAAAGCCCAGTGGCTCGTCGATACGACCGTCACGAATCAACGGCAGTCGCGAGTATGGCGAGTTGACCAAGACCTGCGTAATGGCTTCATCCGACAGCGCCAGATCAATGGCATCCACCTCGGCACGCACGGTCATCACGGTGCGTATCGGTCGCTCGGCCAGGTTCAGCACACCGCTGATCATCACCCGCTCGCGGCGGTCGAACAGCACATGCTCTTCCCCCCCTTCGACCAGGTCGGCGATCTCCTCGCCCACTTCATCGGCCTCGATGCGTCGCCCACCCAGCAAGCGCAGTACAGCATGCGCGGTGCGCTCGCGCAGCGGCTTGTGCTGCTGCAGGCTGCGTTTGCGGCGGGCCCGTGCCACCTGGTTGAACAGCTCGATCAGGATCGAGAAACCGATAGCCGCATACAGATAGCCTTTAGGGATATGGAAGCCCAGGCCTTCGGCAGTCAGGCTGAAACCGATCATCATCAGGAAGCCCAGGCACAGCATGATCACCGTCGGGTGGGCGTTGACGAAACGGGTCAGCGGCTTGCTGGCAACGATCATGATACCGATGGAGAAGATCACTGCGATCATCATCACCGAGAGCTGCTCGACCATGCCAACGGCAGTGATAACCGCATCCAGCGAGAACACCGCATCGAGTACGACGATCTGCGCGACGATGGGCCAGAAGGCAGCGTGACGCACAGCGCCGGTGCTCTGGGCCACATGCCCTTCCAGGCGCTCGTGCAACTCCATGGTGGCCTTGAACAACAGGAACACACCACCGAACAGCATGATCAGGTCACGGCCAGAGAAGCTCTTGCCCCAGACCTCGAACAACGGCGCGGTCAGGGTCACCATCCACGAGATGGAGGCCAACAGGCCCAGGCGCATCAGCAATGCCAAGGTCAAACCGATCACCCGGGCACGGTCGCGCTGATGCGGCGGCAACTTGTCGGCGAGGATGGCGATGAAGACCAGGTTGTCGATACCCAGCACCAGCTCGAGGACGATAAGCGTCAACAGGCCTAGCCAGGCCGTGGGGTCAGCTAGCCATTCCATTAGCGGGTACTCTCGGGAGAAACGTCACGAAGACGCGGAAAGGATGGCCAGGACGGCCGAAGACTGGGGGGCTCCGCGAAGGTGCTCATAAATACCTTGATAGAAATTTGGGAAGGTGATCCTACAATCGAAGCAGGTTTTCCTGACAGTGTGAAACTATTACAAAAGCTGTAACAGCTCCGTTTGAGCACTTTCGTTCAATACCAGGGCCTCAAAGGTGAGCCAGGATGCGTGACCTCATTCGACATCAAGGAAGCCTTTCATGAGCCTGTCACTGTCCATGGCCGCCTTCGCCTTGGCGGCCTCGATTTCTCCTGGCCCTGTGAATATAGTCGCCCTCGGCAGTGGTGCACGTCATGGGCTGCGTGCCAGCCTGGGCCATGCTGCCGGCGCCAGCCTGGGGTTCTGCCTGCTGCTGGTACTGATCGGCCTGGGGCTGCATGAAGTGCTGCTGCGCTGGCCAGTGTTAAGCCGCCTGCTGCATTGGGGTGGGGTGCTGTTCCTGTTGTACATGGCCTGGAAGCTGTCCAGCGACAACGGCCAGCTGAACGCCAGCCATCAGACGCAGGCGCCCTCGTTCTGGCACGGTGCTGTGATGCAGTGGCTCAACCCCAAGGCCTGGCTGGCTTCAGTGGCCGGAATCGGCGCCTATACCGGCGGCGACCAGCAACTGCTGTGGCTGTTCACCTGGCTGTATGCACCCATCTGCTTCGTCTCAGTGGCCAGCTGGGCGTGGGCTGGCAGCGTGATCAGTCAGTACCTGGGTAACCCACGTCGCATGCGTCTGTTCAATCGCGGGTTGGCGGTACTGCTGGTCGCCAGCGCGGTGTACCTGGTACTGGGCTAACGCGCTCAACCGCCGCTGCGGTAATGCCCTGGCGTGGCGGCCAGATGCTGCTTGAAAGCCCGCTGCAGATGCGCCTGATCGGCAAAGCCCGCCTCCAGCGCCACCTCGGCGATCCCGCGTCCGCGACGCAATTGCGCCCGGGCGTGCTGTACCCGCTGGTCGACCAGATACCCATGGGGCGTCAAGCCAAAGCGTCGACGGAACGCGCGAATCAGATACGCCCGCGACAACCCCGCGGCGGCGCAGATATCGTCAAGGCTCAAAGGGTCGAGGCGATGGGCACGAATGAAGGCCGCTGCCGTCTCCAGACGCGGATGTGCCTGCGAATGCACGCCGGGCGCTGCCTCTAGGTATCCCGGCAGTGCCTTGAAGAACGCCTTCAGCATCGTTTCACTGACGTCGGTATCGCCATCGAACAGCCCGGCGAAGAGCTGCAACAGACGCGCATAGAGCGCTGGCGACTCGCTGTAGGTTGCCTGGGGCAGGACGAAGCCCTGCGCCTCAAGCCAGGGCAGGTCGACGTACAACATCAGGTACGACCAGACCTCACCCTCGATCGGATTGCACGCATGTACCACACCGGGGTTCATCAGCACCGTAGCGCCGGCCGCAAGCTCGCGCCAGGTACCGCCGGACAGATAGCTGCTGCGCCCGCCCGTCACCACACCCACGGAAAAACCTTCATGCGAATGCGGGCCATAGCAGACCTGGCGCCCATCTCCCACCCGCCGCGCCTCGACGAAGGGCAGCGCTGGATCGCGCCAGAACCGCGACACCTCGATCATCGTCCGCGCCTCACGCCTCACCGCCTTGTACCACGACCAGCAACTGCGCCTGGCATTCACCGACCGAGCGCAGCCGATGCGGTGTCTGCGCGTTGAAATGCAGGGCATCGCCCTGCTCCAGCAACACCCGCTCAGACATGAAATCGACCTCGACCTGGCCCGCATGGACGAACAGAAATTCCTCGCCCTGGTGCTCCTTGAACGTGGGATCACTGAAATCGCGGGGTGGCTGAACAAGAAAGGGTAACAGGCTGCGCTGCCCGATCTGTGACGTCAGCACCGTATAACCCGGGCCAGCACCATCACCCACCAGGGCCTGGCGCTCACCGCTGCGCACCAGGCTGTAGCGCGCCTGGAGGTTGTGATCTTCGGCAAACAATTCTTCGACATTGACGTTCAATGCCCTGGCCAGCTTCAACGCCGCCGCGATCGAAGGGGTGTTCAACCCACGCTCGACCTTCGACAGGTAGCTCTTGGTCATGCCGGATTTCTCAGCCAGCACCTCCAGGGTAATGCCCAGTTTCTTTCTCAGCAGTTTCAAGCGGATAGACATGCGGCGCGGTTTTCCCGTGTGAACGGCCTTGCTAATGACACTTTGTGTCATGTAGATTGTTTTGTGTCATGTGATTGACCGCCCCTCTCCCGATCAAAGCAGCGGGGCGGGCAAGCACTGGCATCATCAGCACGCCACAGAGGATATCCCCATGGCCAACACCCTGACACTCGGCAAAGAGCAACTGGTGCACAAAGCGCTGGCACAGATGCAAGGCTCACTCGCCGATAATACGTGGACTGTACGCGAAAAGCTGGCCCTGGCCTGTCGAATTCTCTTCGACCATGGCCATGATTCAGGCCTGGCCGGGCAGATCAGCGCCCGTGGCCCGCAACCCGGCACGTTCTACACCCAGCAACTGGGCCTGGGCTTCGACGAGATCAGTGCCAGCAACCTGCTGCTGGTCAACGAAGACCTGGAGGTGCTCGAAGGCCAAGGCATGCCCAACCCCGCCAACCGCTTTCACAGCTGGGTGTACCGCGCCCGGCCAGATGTGAACTGCATCATCCACACCCACCCCACCCACGTTGCCGCCCTGTCGATGCTGGAGGTGCCGCTGCAGGTCTCACACATGGACCTGTGCCCGCTGTACGACGATTGCGCGTTCCTCGGCGCCTGGCCTGGCGTACCGGTGGGCAACGAAGAAGGCGAGATCATCAGCCAGGCCCTGGGTGACAAGCGCGCCATCCTGCTTTCGCACCACGGCCAGCTGTCCACCGGCACCAGTATCGAGCAGGCTTGCGTCTATGCCCAATTGATCGAACGCGCCGCGCGCCTTCAGTTGCTGGCGATGTCCGCCGGCAGCATCAAATCCATCGACCCGCAGCTTGGTCGTGAAGCCCACGACTGGATCGACCGCCCCAAGCGCCACGGCGCCTCGTTCAACTACTTCGCCCGGCAGAGCCTGCGCAAACACGCCAACTGCCTTGACTGACCCCTGAATGCCTTGCTTGCGGAGCCACCCATCATGACCACAGAATTCCACGGCATCATCGGCTACACCATCACCCCATTCAGCCAGGACGGCGAACAGCTCGACCTGCCTGCCCTGGGCCAGTCCATCGATCGCCTCATCGACAGCGGCGTACACGCAATCGCCCCGTTGGGCAGCACCGGTGAGGGCGCCTACCTGAGCGACAGTGAATGGCATCAAGTCGCTCAATACAGCCTCGAACGCATTGCCAAGCGCGTGCCCAGCATCGTCAGCGTCTCCGACCTGACCACCGCTGGCGCGATCCGCCGCGCCCGCTTCGCCCGGCAGCACGGTGCCGATGCGGTGATGGTGCTGCCGTCAGCCTACTGGAAGCTCAGTGCAGCCGAGATCCTCACGCACTACCGCAGCATCGGCGCTGCGGTCGACCTGCCGATCATGCTCTACAACAACCCCGCCACCAGCGGCACTGATATGCCGGTGGAACTGATCCTGCGCATTGTCCGCGAGGTGGACAACGTCACCATGGTCAAAGAGAGTACTGGCGACATCCAGCGCATGCACAGGCTGCAGTTGCTCGGAGAAGGCCAGGTGCCGTTCTACAACGGCTGCAATCCGCTGGCGCTGGAGGCTTTCGTGGCCGGAGCAAAAGGCTGGTGCACTGCAGCGGCCAATCTCATTCCACAACTGAACCTGCAGCTGTACCAGGCGGTACTCGACGCCGACCTCAAGCAAGCACAGGCGTTGTTCTACCACCAATTGCCATTGCTGGACTTCATTCTCAAAGGCGGCTTGCCAGCGACCATCAAGGCCGGATTGGCCATGACCGGGCTGCCGGTGGGTGAACCACGTCGACCGGTGTTCGGGCTCGATGAGCAAACTCGCGACACCTTGGAGCGCCTGCTGCACGACCTGCGCAGCCATTGAAGGCCTGGAGATCACTGCACGCCATACGATTGATAGGTGTGACTCCCCCCTACAACTGACAAATTTGCCAGTTGTAGGGGCGAGAAAGCCGAGCTTAAATTCCGCCCAACATCCAACAAGATGAAGGGGCGCGACATGCCAGGCAAGGCTCGAGTCTTTGTATATTGCTGTGCCATTTTTGGCGTATTTGGCCAACTGCCCTCCTTCGCCGCCGCCCCCCCTAATGAACAGCAGGGCGAGCAAGGACCCAGCCAGGCGGCGCCCGCCACGATCCTGGACCAGTCCACGCTGCAGATCGCCGAGCAACCATCGCTGATCGACCGGCTCAACCTGCGCTACAACAATGTAGTGGAGCACTGCGATGACGGTGCTTCGGCCTTGCACTGCAGCGGTATCATCCTGCGCCGCTCCACCTTCAACCCCAACTTCAGCTTCTGGACTCACAGCCCTGCGGCCAAAGCACTCGGTTCGGTGACTTTTTCCTGGTTGCGTGCCGACGGCACCAGCAACAGCAACGACTTGTCCAGCGGTTTCATATTCATGGATAACAGCACCGCGCGTGCTGCTGGCTATGCACTGCAGACGCCGCGTTGCATCTACCCGTTCATGGCTGGCACCCAAGGGGCCGCCGCGGGTCGATGGCTGCATGGGTGCGGCCCGACCAAAACCGAGATCTGGCAACACAAGGACGGAAGTTCCTGCATGATCAAGGCCACACCCGCGACCGACCCAGACGGTTGGGCTGCCGATTTCAAAGGCGGCGGGTTGGATCGCAGCAAACAGTGCTCTCTAAGTGTCCAGGTACCGGAACAACTGATCACCAGCCTGAAGGTGCGGGCGTCTCACAGTGACATTGCCAAGGCCTATGGCAACGAACTGCTGATTCCCACATGGGACGAAAATTACTCAAAACAGCTGCCGATCGAGGCGTTTTTCTACAACACCGCCAAAAGCGGAGCCTTCGAAAATTCCCTCAACTTGCGCGATGCCTTCTACAAGGAAACCTTCCGCCTGGTCCCCATCGTAGGGCTGGACCTTGGCGCCACTGACAAGCAAGTTTTCAAACCGCTCAGCCGCGATCAGCAAGGCATAGCAACTGCCAATGGCCTGAACCTGCGTTATGCCAACACACTAAACGATTGCGAATTCAAGGCGCCACTCTACTGCGCCGGCGTGATCCTGCGCACCACGACATTCTCCCCCAACTTCCGAGCATGGAATCCAAGCCAGAAATCCGTAGACAGCGGCGCAGTGTCGTTCTCGTACCTGAGAACGGATCTGGGTATCACGACGCTTGCATGGAACACGCTGAACCAAGGGCTGATCTTCAACGAGCTCGACGCCGTCAAGCAACCGCGCATGTATCCGATCACACCGCTGTGCATGTACCCCACCGATGCCGCAAGTTGGAATCGAGGTGCGAATGGCTGTGGCATTCATAGTCAATATGGCGCGATCAGCGACAAATGCGCACCGCAGAATATTACAAACCTGGAACAACTTCAGCGTCACTTCCATTCGGTAGCCGACAACGGTGCCTACTTCAACGAGCGCAACAAACATCAATGCAGCCTTGCCATCAACCTAACTGAATTCAATCTCGCGTCGGTATCGCGCAAGTCCATGCTCAATGCCCAACAGCAACTTCACCATAACGAGCTGATCGTGGGGACCTGGCCGCAAAACATTCCTGACCTGCTGCCGCTTGAGGCGTTCTTCTATCAGTACAAGGATGACAATACCGCCAAACCAGCCATTGAGCAGGCCAAGGGCATGCAACAGGACTTGCTGACCACTGCCAACGGCCTGTGGAAGCCCGTGATCCGCCTCAATCTGGCAGCCCCAAGCGGTGGTGCGTTCGCGACATACCGGGCACAAGATCAGAACTGATCGTTCCTCGCCTGTCCCGGACTTGCTTCATACCGACGCCGTCATCCCGATGAAGTTCGCCAGCTCTGCCGTGCGCGGAGCGGCGAACAGTGCGTTCGGCTCCCCCACTTCATGGTTGAGCTGATCCTGCCAGTGGGCGAGCCGCGGCGGCCAGTGTTCGGGCTGGATGAGCAGGGTCGTGGCGTGCTGAAGGATCTGCTGCACGACTTGCAGGATCGTTGAAAGCCCAAAAGCTTGATGGTTGTGCCATGATTCTCGTGGCTGCGGGCTCGGAAGGGCCCGCAACACCCTGAAAAATCTTCGCCAGCCCTGAATTTTGCCTCAGCTCGTCCGTTCGATATGCTGCCCCTCCAAAACGGACCATGACGGTTCCGTCCTGCTATCAAGGATGTGTTCGTGCCAGATCCACGCTTGTCCCTTGCATTGCTCGGCCTTGCCACTATCCTGCTGCTCGGTGGCTGCCAGAGCGGGCCCAAGGCCGACGCTGCGCCACCTGTCGACCCCAAAGCTCGCCAGGCCTTCATCGAGCAGACCATGGGCATGCTGCACCACGACATGCTGGCTGCCACCGGCGGCCAGATGGCTGGAGTGCTCAACCTGAAAGTCACCCTGGATCGCGACGGCCGCCCGATCGCCTGCAGCACCCATCGCGCCAAGACGAGCCTGGCCATGCAGTTCCCTCAAGACATGACCGCCACCGACCGCAAACTCTTGGCCAGTACCGTCCAGAGCCAGTGCTGGAAAACTGTCTATCCCAAAGTGCCCGCCGGGATGCAGGGTGACAAGGGAGAGGCGCAACTGGTCGCGCCGTTGGTCCTGCTCAGGCCGCCCTATGTGTCGGAACTTGAGCAGCAACGACGCCAGCAGCATGCCGATAATCAGTTTCTGTGGCGGACGCTGATGCGCGATGAACCAGTCGACAGCGTAGGTCTGGCCCTGATCCGCTACCAGGCAGATGCGGCAGGCCGGGTAACAGGCTGCCTGGTTGAGCTTGCTCCGCACCCGGTGCGCAAGGACGCGTTTCGCATGGACGGAGCCCTCCAGGCACGGCTCAACCGGCAGTGCCTGAACCTCGACCTGGGGCAGATGCCAGGGTTCGCGCCAGACGCGCATGGCAATTTCGCCGGTAACGGGCTGCTCCAGTACGCGCCCTGGAAAGTCGGCCGTGATTAGGCTGTGTCTGGTCCCGAGGCATTCAGGTCGGTACCGTCATGCCAATGAAGTTCGCCAGCTCCGCGGTACGCGGAGCGGCGAACAGCTCGCCGGGATCGCCCACCTCATGCACCTTGCCCTGATGCATGAACACTAGCTTGTCGCCCACCTCACGGGCGAAGCGCATTTCGTGGGTGACCATGATCAAGGTCATGCCTTCGCTGGCCAGTTGCCGCACCACGCCCAACACCTCATTGACCAGCTCCGGATCCAGCGCCGAGGTAATCTCGTCGCACAGCAAGACCTTGGGCGACATCGCCAGGGCGCGGGCTATCGCCACCCGCTGCTGCTGCCCGCCCGAGAGGCGATCCGGGTAGGCGTCGAATTTCTCCGCCAGCCCAACCCTGGCCAGCATGCGCTCGGCCAACTCACGCGCCTGCGCCTTGCCGGTGTTCTTCACCACCTGCGGCGCCAGCATCACGTTCTCGCCCACGGTCAGGTGCGGGAACAGATTGAACTGCTGGAAAACCATCCCGACCTTCTGCCGCAAGGCGCGCAAATCGGCACGGCTGGCGTCGAGGTATTCACCGTCCACCTCGATCACCCCGTCGCTGATCGACTCAAGGCCGTTCAGCGTGCGCAGGAAGGTGCTCTTGCCCGAGCCACTGCGGCCGATGATGGCGACCACTTCGCCCTCTTCGATGCTCAGGTCGACGCCCTTGAGCACGTGATTGTCGCCGTAGTACTTGTGCAGCGCGGACACTCTAAGCAGGGGCATGCAGCCTCCTTTCCAGATAACGGGCGCTCAGCGAGAGCGGATAACAGAGGATGAAATAGCCCAGTGCGACCAGGCCATAGACCATGAAGGGTTCGAAGGTGGCGTTGGCGATCATGCCGCCAGTCTTGGTCAACTCGGTGAATCCGATGATCGAGGTCACCGCCGTGCCCTTGACCACCTGCACCGAAAAGCCCACGGTCGGCGCGATGGCGATGCGCAGTGCCTGGGGCAGGATGACGTGGCGCAACTGCTCCATACGGCTGAGTGCCAGGCTGCCGGAGGCCTCCCACTGGCCACGTGGAATCGACTCCACGCAACCCCGCCAGATCTCGGCGAGAAACGCACTGGTGAACAAGGTCAGGGAGATCGCCGCCGCCATCCATGCCGAGACGTCGATGCCAAACAGCGCAATGCCAAAGAACACCATGAACAACTGCATCAATAGCGGTGTGCCCTGAAACAGCTCGATGTAGCCACGGGCCAGGCGCCTTGGCAGTGCCCGCTCGGAAATGCGCCCGATCAGTACCAGCAACCCGGCCAGGCCGCCACAGGCGAATGCCACCAGCGACAAGGCCAGTGTCCATTGAAGGCCCGTCAGCAAGTTGCGCAGGATGTCCCAGAAGGTGAAGTCCATTCAGCGTTTCCCCATCAGCAGGCGCTGCCCGATCCAGCTCAGCAACTGGCGCACGAGGATGGCCATCAGCAGGTACAGGACGGTGGTCAGCAGGTAGGTCTCGAACGCACGGAAGTTGCGCGACTGGATGAAGTTGGCGGCGAACGACAGTTCCTCGGTGGCAATCTGCGAGCAGACTGCGGAGCCGAGCATGACGATCACGATCTGGCTGGTCAGCGCCGGCCAGACCTTGGCCAGCGCAGGCCGCAGGACCACGTGGCGGAACGCCTCGAACCGGCTCATGGCCAGGGCCGCTGCGGCTTCCAGTTGCCCCCGGGGAATCGCCTGGATACCGGCGCGAATGATCTCGGTGGAATAGGCCCCCAGGTTGATCACCATCGCCAGCACTGCCGCCTCCCATTCACTCAGCCGCACGCCCAATGCGGGCAGGCCGAAGAAGATGAAGAACAGCTGCACGATGAACGGCGTGTTGCGGATCAGTTCCACGTACAGGCCGAACAGCAGGTCGAACGGGCGCAGGCGCCAGGCCCGCACACCGGCGCCGATCACGCCGATGGCAAGGCCGAGCACAGTGCCGATGGCGGTCAGCTGCAGGGTGAACAGGGCCCCCTTGAGCAGCAGGTCACCCTGGGCGAGCACGGGGGCGAAGTCGAATTGATAAGCCATGGCTAGAGGTGTCCGCAGCCGCTCAAAGATCGGCTGGGAGAGGTTGCTTGAGCCATTTCTCGGCATTGCGGTTCAGGCTACCGTCGGCCTTCGCCGCGGCCAGGCTGCTGTTGACCTTCTCCAGCAGCGCCGCCTCGTTCTTGGCCACACCCACATAGACTGGCGAGTCCTTCAGCTTGACCTTCACCACCGGCACCTTGGCCGGGTTCTTCTCGGCGATGGCCGACATCACCACGCTGCCGCTGGCAATCAACTGGACCTGCCCGGAAAGGTAGGCGGCGATGGTCGAGTTGTTGTCTTCGAAGCGCTTGATCACCGCATCCTTGGGCGCCACGGCGGTCAGGGCCATGTCTTCGATCGAGCCGCGGGTGATGCTGATGGTCTTGCCGGCGACCGCGCCAATGTCATCGATCTTCGCCTCGGCTGGGCCGAACACGGCCAGGTAGAACGGCGCGTAGGGCTGCGAGAAGTCGATCACTGCCTCACGCTCAGGGTTCTTGCCCAGGCTCGAGATCACCAGGTCGACCTTGCCGGTGGTGAGGAACGGGATACGGTTGGTGCTGTTGACCGGGGTCAGGGCCAGCTTCACACCGAGCTTGTCGGCCAGCAGTTGCGCGGTATCGATATCCAGGCCACGGGGCTTCATGTCCGGGCCGACCGAACCGAACGGCGGGAAGTCCTGGGGCACGGCCACCTTGAGCACGCCACGGGCACTGATATCGGCCAGCGCGTCGGCCTGAGCCAACGGCAGGGCCAAGGAGGTGCCACAGAACAGGGTTGCCAGGAGCAGGGAGCGGAACGTCATGGGTAGGCCTCGCAGGAACTCGGGTGATGGGACTGACCTGGCCATTGCAGGGGGCATGCCAGTCTGCGCCCCACACCGTTGCGAAACGCTGCCAGGCCCGTGACTGCAAGGTCTTACTGGTCTGAACAGTTGCAGCGCATGGTCGTCCTCTCCCCCGCAATGCGCCCTGCTTTCGTGCAGGGCCTTGGGGGGCTGCGCCAGGTTGGCGCAACGCTTGCCAGCACGGTCGGTTCACCGTAAAACGTCAGCGTCATTGCCCTCTGACTGGTCTGAACAGCATGCTCGACACCCTCCCCCGCGCCGTCCCGGAACTGGCCCTGCAGGCCATCCGCAAGCTTATCGATGAAGGCGGTTACCAGCCGGGTGATGCCCTGCCCTCGCAACGCGATCTGGCCGAACGGCTTGGCGTCAGCCGCGCCTCACTGCGCGAGGCGCTGTCGTCGCTCAGTGCCCTGGGGCTGGTGAGCGTACAGCCGGGCAAAGGCGTCTTCGTGCAGAGCCCGACACCCAGCGGGTTCTCATGGCCCTATGCCGAACAGGTATCGGCGGCTGATACCTTCCAACTGCGCTATGCGCTGGAGGGTTTCGCCGCCGGGCAGGCTGCGCTGGCACTGACCGCCGATCACATCGACAGGCTCCAGGCCAACGTCGAGGCCATGCGCCAGGAGCTGCGCAACGGACGCTTCGAGCAGGCGGCGCGGCTTGATTTCGAGTTCCATCAGTTGCTGCTGCAGGCCTGCGGCAACCAGGCGATGCTGCAGGTGATCACCACCAGCCAGGAAATTTTCCTGGAGAGCCAGAAGCTGCCGTTCATTCGCCCTGAGCGGGCCATGGAGACCTGGCAGGAACATCGCAAGATCCTCAAGGCCCTCGAGCGCAGGTCGCAAGCCGGGGCGCAGCGAGCGATGCAGGAGCATATCCGCAATGCTGCCTCGCGTACCGGGGTGGTATTCGCCGTCTGAGCGAGTACTGCCGTGCGCTGGTTCGCGACAGATTACCGGTTGAAACAGATATCCCGGTGTCGCCCTCAAGGATGCACCGCCCCCCGCCCTCCGCTCTACTGGCCCTGACAACAAGACGACACGGCTCGACCGTGTCCAACCCCGCCAGGCTGCCTATGACAACCGGAGAGCATTCGCATGTCTGTATCCCATGAGGTATCCCCCGCCACCCTGCGTCGGGTGATTGCCGCCTCGGCCATCGGCAACTTCGTCGAGTGGTTCGATTTCGCGGTATACGGTTTTCTCGCCACGCTGATCGCCAGCCAGTTCTTCGCCAGCCAGGACGCCAGCGTCGCCCTGCTCAAGACCTTCGCCGTCTTCGCCGTGGCCTTCGCCCTGCGTCCGCTGGGCGGCATCGTGTTCGGCGCACTGGGCGATCGCCTGGGACGCAAGCGCATCCTGTCGTTGACCATCCTGCTCATGGCGGGCTCCACCACGCTCATCGGGCTGCTGCCGACCTACGCCAGCATCGGCATCGCCGCGCCCGTACTGCTGACCCTGGCGCGCTGCCTGCAAGGTTTTTCCGCCGGTGGCGAATACGCCGGGGCCTGCGCTTACCTGATGGAGCATGCGCCTCGGGAAAAACGTGCGTTCTACGGTAGCTTCGTGCCGGTCTCGACCTTCTCGGCATTCGCCTGCGCGGCGGTCATCGCCTATGCCCTTGAAGCCAGCCTGACGCCGGACGCCATGAACACCTGGGGCTGGCGCGTGCCCTTCCTGATCGCCGCGCCGCTGGGTCTGGTCGGGCTCTACCTGCGCTGGCGCATGGAGGAAACACCGGCCTTCCGCGAAGCCATCGCCGAGGGCCGCGAGCACGAACATTCGCCACTCAAGGAAACGCTGCGCCACCATGGCCGGGCGATCCGCAACCTGGGCGCGTTCATCTCACTGACGGCGTTGTCGTTCTACATGTTCACCACCTACTTCGCCACCTACCTGCAACTGGTCGGCAACCTCAGCCGCGCCCAGTCGCTACTGGTCACCACCGTGGCGCTGCTGTTCGCAGCGGCTGGCTGCCCGCTGGCAGGTGCCTTTTCCGACTGGATCGGACGCCGCCGGACCATTGGCTTCACATGCCTCTGGGTGATGGTCTGCGTGTTCCCGGCTTACTGGCTGGCAAGCTCCGGCTCGATGGCGGGCGCGTTGCTGGGGGTGATCCTGCTGGCGGTAGGCGCTTTGTCCAGCGGGGTGGTCACCGCGGCCTTGCTGTCGGAGAGCTTCCCGACCCGCACCCGCTACACCGCCTCGGCCATCACCTACAACGTCGCCTATACACTTTTCGGCGGCACCGCGCCGCTGGTGGCGACCTGGCTTATCGGCCAGACCGGCAGCAGCCTTGCGCCGGCCTTCTACCTGGTGGTTATCGCCCTGGTGGCGCTGGTTGGCGGGCTGGCGCTACCGGAGACTTCACGCATCTCCCTGCATGAGGAATCGCTGGGGAGCCAGCCAGCCTCGGTCTGACATCACCGGAGCCGGCTGGTAGCCCTCTCAATCTTCCTCCCGCCGGTACGCCCAGCGATAGAGCGCGGGCAACACCAGCAAGGTCAAGGCCGTCGACGACAAGACCCCACCGATCACCACTGTCGCCAGCGGCCGCTGCACCTCGGCGCCCGTGCCGGTGGCCAGCGCCATCGGGATGAACCCCAGCGACGCCACCAGCGCGGTCATCAGTACCGGCCGCAGACGGGTCAACGCGCCCTCCTCGACCGCCACCCGCAGCGATCGCCCCTCTTCTCGCAGGCTGCGAATGAAGGCGATCATCACCAGGCCGTTGAGCACCGCCACCCCCGACAGCGCGATGAACCCGACCCCTGCCGAAATCGACAATGGAATATCCCGCAGCCACAGGGCCAGCACCCCTCCGGTCAGGGCAAACGGAATGCCTGTGAACACCAGCAAGCCGTCACGCAGGTTGTTGAACATCATCAGCAGCAACGCCATCACCAGCAGCAGTGAAACCGGCACCACCACCCGCAGCCGCTCGGCAGCCGACTGCAACTGCTCGAACTGCCCACCCCAGCGTGTCCAGTATCCAGGCGGGACCTGCACCTGGTCGATCAGGGTCTGCTCGGCCTGCTCGACGAACGAACCCAGGTCACGGCCACGCACGTTGGCACTGACCACCACCACGCGCTTGCCATCCTCGCGGCTGACCTGGTTCGGCCCCAATTGCAGGTTGAGGCTTGCCACCTGCGACAACGGGATAAAGCCGATCTGAGTGGCGCCAGCACTGGCCGGCACCGGTATCAGCAGGTTCGCCAGGCCGTCGACGTCTGTGCGCAGCGCCTCGGACAGGCGCACCACCATGTCGAAGCGCCGGTCCCCTTCGTACAGCGTCCCCGCCTTGCGCCCGCCGACAGCGATGGCCACCGCATCCTGCACCTGGGCAACGTTCAGACCGTGGCGTGCCGCCTTGTCGCGGTCGATATCGATGGTCAGTACCGGCAGCCCGGTGGTCTGCTCGACCTTCACCTCCGATGCCCCCGGCACCTGCTGCAAGGTGGTGGCAATTTTCGCCGCCGTGGCGTTGAGCACGTCCATGTCGTCGCCGAAGACCTTCACCGCCACATCGCTGCGCACCCCGGAAATCAGCTCGTTGAAGCGCAGCTGGATGGGTTGCGACAGTTCATGGTTGCTGCCCGGCACACTGGCGGCAGCCTGCTGCACCTCGGCAATCAACGCGTCGCGCGGTTTGCCTGGATCACGCCACTGCTCACGCGGTTTGAGCATCACGTAGGCATCGGAGATGTTCGGCGGCATCGGGTCCGAGGCGATCTCGGCGGTCCCGGTGCGGGCGAACACCCGCTCGACCTCGGGTACCTGGGCGATGATCGCCCGTTCCAGGCGTTGCTGCATGTCCACCGATTGGCTCAGGCTGGTGCCCGGCACGCGCAGCGATTGCAGAGCGAAGTCGCCCTCGCTGAGGCTGGGAATGAACTCACTGCCCATGCGACTGGCCAATACACCCGACAGCAGGACCACGCTTGCGGCAGCGGCGAAGGCCAGCTCGCGTCGACGCAGTACCCAGGCGAGCACCGGGGCGTAACGCTGGCGAGCCGTGCGCATCAGCACACCCTCTTCCTCCTTGACCTTGCCTGTGACGAACAGCGCAATCGCTGCCGGCACGAAGGTCACCGAAAGAATCATCGCCCCCAGCAAGGCCATGACCACGGTGAACGCCATGGGGTGGAACATCTTGCCTTCGACACCGGTCAGGGCAAAGATCGGCAGGTACACCACCATGATGATCAACTGCCCGTAGATCAGGGGCCGGCGTGCCTCGCGGGCAGCCGCAAACACTTCATGGAACCGCTCGGCACGGGTCAGCATGCGCCCGTGCTTGTGCTGGGCATGGGCCAGTCGACGGATGGCGTTCTCGACGATCACCACCGCACCGTCGACGATGATGCCGAAGTCCAGCGCCCCCAGGCTCATCAGATTGGCGCTGACCTTGTTGGCGAACATACCGGTGAAGGTGAACAGCATCGACAGCGGAATGACCATGGCCGTGATCAACGCTGCACGGATGTTGCCCAGGAACAGGAACAGCACGGCGACCACCAGGATGGCGCCTTCGACCAGGTTCTTCTTCACCGTGGCGATGGCTTTTTCCACCAGGTTGGTGCGGTCGTACACCGTGACCGCCACCACGCCCTCGGGCAGGCTGCGGTTGATCTCGGCAAGCTTCGCCGCGACGGCCTGGGACACCGTGCGACTGTTCTCGCCAATCAGCATGAACACCGTGCCCAACACCACCTCGCGACCATTTTCGGTCGCCGCTCCCGAACGCAGTTCTTCGCCCAGGCCGACCTGGGCCACATGGCTGACACGAATCGGCGCACCATCGGCACTGGAGATGACGATGTTGGCAATGTCCTCGATCGACGCCACCTGCCCCGGCGCACGCACCAGCAACTGCTCGCCGTTGCGCTCGATGGCACCCGCGCCGACGTTGGCATTGTTGCCCTGCAACGCCGCGATCAGGTCATCGAGCGTGAGCTTGTAGGCCGCCAGGCGCTTGGGATCCGGTGCAATCAGGTACTGCTTGGCGTGGCCACCGATGCTGTTGACTTCGGCCACCCCCGGCACATTGCGCAGTTGAGGTTTGATGATCCAGTCCTGGATCACCCGCAGGTCGGTGGCGGTGTAGGGCGTACCGTCCTCCTTGAGTGCACCGTCCCGGGCCTCGACCGTCCACAGGAAGATCTCCCCCAGGCCCGTCGAGATGGGCCCCATGCCCGCTTCGATGCCCTCGGGCAATTGTTCGCGGGCGACTTGCAGGCGCTCGTTGACCAGCTGCCGGGCGAAGAAGATATCGGTGGCGTCATCGAAGATCACGGTCACTTGCGACAAACCCGAACGCGACAGCGAACGGGTCTGCTTGAGCCCGGGCAGGCCGGCCATGGCCGTTTCGATGGCGTAGGTGATGCGCTGCTCGGTTTCCAGCGGCGAATAGCCTGGTGCAGCGGTATTGATCTGCACCTGCACGTTGGTGATATCGGGCACCGCGTCGATCGGCAGCTTCTGGTAGCTGTGGATGCCCACCGCAGCCATCAGCACCACGGCGAGCATCACCACCAGGCGTTGCTCGATGGCAAATTGAATCAGGCGTTCGAACATGAGGGTTTCCCGGATCAGTGACTGTGCTCGGCCGAGCCCTTGCCCAGCTCGGACTTGAGGACAAAGCTGCCTGCCGCCGCCACCTGGGTGCCGCGGGCCAGGCCTTCGGTGATTTCGACGAAGCCGCCATCGCGGCGGCCGGTCTTGACTGGCAGCGCCTGGAAGCCATCAGGGGTGCGAGCGAACACCACGCTGCGCTCTTCGAGGGTCTGCAGTGCAATCTGGGGGACCACCACGGCCGCCTCTGCTTGCTCGACGGTCACCGCGATATTGACGAACAACCCGGGGCGCCAGGCCCCATTGGGGTTGGCCAGCGTGGCGCGGGCAGTGGCAGCGCGGTTCTGCTCGCCGAGCAGGTTGCCGACATAGTTGATGGTGCCCTCGACTTGCGCATCGAGGTCCGGCGAACTCACGGTCACGGCGCGGCCGCTGGTGACCTTGTCCAGATCGCGCGGGGTCACGGCGAACGTGGCCCAGACTCGGTTCAAATCGGACAGGGTGAAGGCATTGCTGGCCTCACTCACCACTTCGCCGACGGTCAGGTGTTTTTCCACCACCACCGCATCGAACGGTGCACGCAGCTCGTAGCGATTACCCACCCCCGCCGGGGCCACGGCCGCAACCTTCTGCCCGGCATTGGCCAAGGCGATCTCAGCTTCCTGCAAAACCTGGCGAGCCTGCAGGTAATCCTGCTCGGCGCTGATGCGCTCCTGCCACAACTGCTTTTCACGCTCGAAGGTCAGCCGCGCCAGCTCGACCCGCCGCTGCGCCGCCTGCTGCTCGCTGCGCAGCTCGGAGATCTGTTGGCTGGCGATCACCGCCAGCACCTGGCCACGCTTGACCGGCTGGCCGAGGTCGGCCTGCACCGACTCGACCACACCCGGAACACGCGGCACCACGTGGGCGGTACGGTCCTCATCGAAACGAATCTCGCCAGGAAAACTGATCGCCGTACCCAGGGCACGCGGGCCGGCGGTCACCAACTGGACCCCGGCCGCCTCGATCTGCGCTGCAGAAAGATGCAGCTCGCCCTCTTCATCGTGACCTTCCTCGCCGGACGCAGCAGGCGCGCTGCCGTGGTCGTGGCCGTCATCGCCATGCTCGTCATGGCCTGATTCGCTGGTCTTTGCGGGGGCGAGATTGCCGGTCCAGGCCAGCCCACCGACGCCGATCACGGCGACCAGGGTGGCAAGGATGGCGAACTTGCGTGTGGTGTTCATGGGGGCTCCTGCTGCAAATGAAGAAGGTAGAACGCTCGATCCGCGCCTCAGCGCCCGGTATCCAGCTGGCCATAGATCCGCTCGATCTGTGCCCGGGCATCGCTTGCCGACGCCAGGGCGTCGAGGTACTGCCCGCGGGCCTCGATCAGCGTGCGCTGGGCGTCCAGAACGTCGAGGAAAGCGAACTTGCCGCGCTCGAAGCCACGCGTAGCGGTATCTACCGCCTGGCGTGCCGAGGGCAGGATGGTGCGGTCGTAGGCGTTGACCTCGGCCATGGCCATGGCCCACTGGCTCAGTGCGCTGCGGGTATCGCTGCGCAGGCGCAGTTCCACTGCGTTGCGCAGGTCGCGGGCCTGGTCGGCGCGACGCGAGGCCGCCAGCACGTTGCCCTGGTTTCGGTCGAACAGCGGCAGCGGCATGGACAGCCCGACCACGTTGACCCGTTCACGGTCCTCGCGGCTGTACTGGCTGCCCAGGCTGACCGTGAGGTTGGGGATCCGCTGGGCCTTTTCCGAACCCAGCGCGGCTTCTCCACGCTCGATCTGCGCGGCCGCAAGGCGCCACTCGACGGTCTGCTCGACCTTGCCCAGCAAGACCTCGGCCTGTGGCGCCGGGCCAGGCAACAAGCCGTTGCCATCAAGCTGCGTGAACGCCACATCGGCGCTGCCAATCAAGCGCGACAGCGCCTGCCAGGCCACCGTGCGATCCGCTTCGGCACGGCGCAGTTGCGCCAGAGCCTGGGCCAACTGCACGTCGGCGCGAGTGGCCTCGACCGGCGATGACTGGCCCGCCGCAACCCGCGCCTTTACCACCCGCAGGCCCCGTTCGGTCAAGGCCTTGGACTGCTCGGCCAGCTCCACCGCAGTCTGCGCCCGCAGTGCAGCATGGAAAGCCTGGGTCACATCGGCACGCAGGCCATTGCCCTGGCGCTCGAGCTCCAATCGGGCGATATCCTGCCCGGCCTTGGCCACCTCGACACGCGCGCCACGCTTGCCACCCAACTCGAGCGCCTGGCTGAGCATGACCGTGGTGGTGCTGGTATCGCGGCGAGTGTCTTCACGCTCCCAGGAAAGCTCCGGGTTGGGTATCAGACCCGCCTGGCGCCGTTCGCCTTCGGCAATGCCGAGCGCCTGGCGCACGGCAGCCAGGTCCGGATTATCGGCAAACGCCGCATCGAGCGCCTGGTTCAGGGTCAGGCCCTGTCCTGCCTGGGCGACAGCACTGGCCGACAGCAGGCAAATCAGGGCGAGGAAGCGGGAGGGTTTGAACGGCACGGTCTGGGGTCCTCGACGGCTGGCGATTGCTGGCGAGGGACTCTAGGACGCGGCGGTTATCGTGGCGGTGGCGTGAAGATTACGATTCTGTAATCCAGCCGGAACGGCGGGCGATTATCGCCCCCGATTTTCATACCGAGCGGCGCCAGCTGATTTACAAAACTAACCGGATAGTACAAAACTTGCTGCATCCAACAATAAAAGCGATGCTCCGCCATGCCATGCCCAATCCTCGTACTCAACGGCCCCAACCTCAACCTGCTCGGCACCCGCGAACCTGGTCACTACGGCCGGGAAACCCTCGCCGACCTTGCCAATCTGTGCGCTGCCAGCGCCCGTGAGCTGGGCCTGGAAACCGAGTTTCGCCAGACCAACCACGAAGGTGAACTGATCGACTGGATACATGGCGCCCGTGGCCGCTGCGCCGGCATCCTGATCAATCCCGGCGCCTGGACCCACACCTCGGTTGCCATCCGTGACGCGCTGCTCGCCTGTGAACTGCCGGTGATCGAGGTGCACCTGTCCAACGTCTACAAGCGCGAGCCGTTCCGGCACCTCTCGTTCGTATCGGCGGTGGCCGTGGGGGTGATCTGCGGCTTGGGCAGCCAGGGCTATCGCGCAGCGCTTGCCCACTTCCAGCAACTGCTGCAGGAGGTCGCAGCATGACGCCGCACAGCATCCTCGCTGGCCTGATCGGGCGCGGCATCCAGGCCTCGCGCACACCCGCGCTGCACGAGCACGAAGGCGACGCCCAGGCCTTGCGCTACCTGTACCGGCTGATCGATGCCGACCAGCTGGGTGTGGACGACAGCGCCCTGCCCCGCTTGCTCGACGCGGCGCAGCACACCGGTTTTACCGGGTTGAACATCACCTTCCCGTTCAAGCAGGCGATCCTGCCGCTGCTCGATGAGCTCTCGGACGAGGCGCGCGGCATCGGCGCCGTCAACACCGTGGTGTTCAAGGACGGCAGGCGCATCGGCCACAACACCGACTGCCTGGGTTTCGCCGAAGGCCTGCGCCGAGGCCTGCCCGGCGTTGCTCGGCGCCAGGTAGTGCAAATGGGCGCTGGCGGCGCAGGGGCCGCGGTGGCTCATGCGTTGCTGGCCGAGGAAGTCGAGAGCCTGGTGCTGTTCGAGGTAGACCACGCACGCGGGCAAGCGCTGGTGGACAACCTCAGCGCACGCTTCGGGGCCGGCCGCGCGCAGTTGGGCGAAAACCTGGCCCACGCCCTGGCGACAGCCGACGGGCTGGTCAATACCACGCCGGTGGGCATGGCCAAGCTGCCGGGTACGCCGTTGCCGGTCGAACTGCTGCACAGGCGCTTGTGGGTGGCCGAGATCATCTACTTCCCACTCGAAACCGAGCTGTTGCGCCACGCCCGGGCGCTGGGCTGCCAGACACTCGACGGCGGCACCATGGCCGTGTTCCAGGCGGTCAAGGCATTCGAGCTGTTCAGCGGTCGCAAGGCCGACCCGATACGGATGCAGGAACACTTTGCCAGTTTGCGCTGAGTGGCCCGCTGCAGCGGCGCTAGCCGGCGCCTACGTCGACGGCTCGGCCAGCAGCTCGCGGATCACCTGTTCCTGGCCAGCGTAGTCCCCTTCACCGAAATGCACATGGCGCACTTGCCCCTTGCGATCGACGAAGTAATGCGCCGGCCAGAACTGGTTGCCCCAGGCATTCCAGATCCGGTAATCGTTGTCGACCGCCACCGGATAACCGATGTCGAGCGAGCGTACCTTCTGCCTGAGATTGCCCACATCATGCTCGTAGTCGTACTCCGGCGTATGCACGCCCACCACCACCAACCCCTGGTCGGCATAGCGCTTGGCCCACTGGTTGACGTACGGCATGCTGCGCTTGCAGTTGATGCAGTCCCAGGTCCAGAAGTCCACCAGCACGACCTTGCCCTTGAGCGCAGGCGCATCCAGCGGCGGCGAGTTGATCCACGCCTGGGCACCTGCCAGCGAAGGCATCGGCCCCAGGTCGTCGCGCGCCAGCAGGTGCCCGGCCAGGCCCAGGCCTGCGAGCGCCAGGATCACACCGCCCACCTTGAGCCAGCGACGTCGCCAGGGGCGGCCTGGCTCGGCCTGGCTACGATCAGTTGTCATGGCAACCGCCGGTGGCGTAGGTACGGTACTCGACGCTCTGTGCCTGACCGTGCGAGTCCAGGTAATCCATGCGGGTATTGACCACGCCACAGGCGTTGCTGCGATCGTTCTTCACCGACAGTACGCGCTTGACGTCCAGGTGATCGCCGTAGCGGTACTGCATGGCCTGGCTGTCGGGCATCGGTTGGGTGCTGGCCTGGGCGGCGATGGCGCCGAAGCCGAGTACGGCGAACAGGCTGGCACTGGCAAGGGTCTTGAAGTTCATGGTGTATCTCCTGCGGGGCTTTAGGTGGGGAGCAGTTCACTCCCCGGTCGAGAGCCATTTGAAGCCCGCCAGGTATCGGCCATGTGTCGAGAAACGCGCGTGCTGCTTCGTTCTGTATCTGTGTCGCCGACAGATACACTGCAATACAAACACCCGCAGGCAAGCGAGCCGAGCCTCGTTACACTGTGCCCATCGCACTCATTACAGGACCACCATGATGGAACACGTCGATCACATCCTGATCGTCGACGACGACCGCGAAATTCGCGAGCTGGTCGGCAACTACCTTAAGAAGAACGGTCTGCGCACGAGCATCGTCGCTGACGGTCGGCAGATGCGCAGCTTTCTCGAGGGCAACTCCGTCGACCTGGTCGTGCTCGACATCATGATGCCCGGCGACGACGGCCTGTTGCTGTGCCGCGAATTGCGCGCTGGCAAGCACCGCAACACGCCAGTCTTGATGCTCACTGCACGCAACGACGAAACCGACCGCATCATCGGCCTGGAAATGGGCGCCGACGACTATCTGACCAAACCGTTCTCCGCCCGCGAGCTGCTGGCGCGGATCAATGCAGTGCTGCGCCGCACGCGCATGCTGCCGCCCAACCTCACCATCAGCGAAAGCAGCCGGCTGATCGCTTTCGGCCAATGGCGCCTGGACACCACCGCCCGTCACCTGCTCGACGACGAAGGCACCCTCGTGGCCTTGAGCGGCGCCGAGTACCGCCTTTTACGGGTATTCCTCGACCATCCGCAGCGGGTGCTCAGCCGCGAGCAACTGCTCAACCTCACCCAGGGCCGCGAAGCCGACATCTTCGACCGGTCCATCGACTTGCTGGTCAGCCGGTTGCGCCAGCGCCTGGGCGACGACGCGCGCGAACCGACCTGCATCAAGACCGTGCGCAGCGAGGGCTATGTGTTCTCGCTGCCGGTCTCGCTGATCGAGTCGCCGACATGAAGTGGCCGGGCACCCTCGCTTCGCGCCTGGCGCTGATCTTCCTGACGGGGCTGGTGCTGGCCTACGGCTCCTCGTTCGGCCTTCAGTTCTACGAGCGCTATGTCAGCAGCCGCTCGATGATGCTGAGCAACCTGGAAATGGACGTCGCCACCTCGGTGGCCATCCTCGATCGCCTGCCCGCCGCCGAACGTGCTGGGTGGCTTGCGCGCCTGGAGCGTCACAACTACCGCTACCGCCTCGACCAAGGCCTTGTCGGCCAGAGCATGCCCAGCGCCGACCCGCCCATGGCAGCAGAGTCGATCGTCAAGGCGATCGGCAAGGACTATCACCTGACCTTCCAGGATATCCCCGGGCCGAACCCGCACTTCCAGGCGCACCTCAAGTTCGCCGACGGCGCACCACTGACCATCGACGTCACCCCGGCGCCGGTGCCACTGGCCACCTGGCTACCGGTGGTGCTGTTGTTCCAGCTGGCGATCCTGCTGCTGTGCACCTGGCTTGCGGTACGCCTGGCGATCGGCCCGCTGACGCGCCTGGCCCAGGCCGTCGACCACCTCGACCCCGACAAGCCCGGGCCACAGCTGGATGAGAGCGGCCCGCGCGAGGTGAAGTACGCCGCCGTCGCCTTCAACGCCCTGCAGGCACGCATCGCCGCTTATCTCAAGGAGCGCATGCAATTGTTGGCCGCCATCTCCCATGACCTGCAGACACCGATCACGCGTATGAAGCTGCGCGTGGAAGTGATGGACGACGGACTGGAGAAGGACAAACTGTGGAGCGACCTGAGCGCCATGGAGCATCTGGTGCGCGAGGGGGTAGCCTACGCCCGCAGCATGGACAGCAGCACCGAACAGCCATGCAAGGTCAATCTCGACGCGTTTCTCGACAGCCTGGTATTCGATTACCAGGACAGCGGTGCGCAGGTCGTACGCTGCGGCGACACCGACACGGTGCTGCACACCCGCCCGCATGCCCTGCGCAGAGTCCTGGTCAACCTGCTGGACAACGCCTTGAAGTTCGCCGGCTCTGCGCGCCTGGAAGTCAGCCACCGGAGTACCGGCGACACCCTGATCCGGGTGCTCGACGAAGGTCCGGGGATTCCCGAGCAGGAGTTGGGCGAGGTGCTCAAACCCTTCTATCGGGTCGAAGGTTCACGCAATCGCAGTACCGGTGGGACCGGGCTTGGGCTGGCAATTGCCCATCAACTGACCCAGGCCCTGGGTGGGCGACTGAGCCTGAGCAATCGTGAAAGTGGTGGGCTGTGCGCCCAGATAGAACTGCCACCCTCGCACCTGTAGAAATAACCCTGTCTGTAGGAGGGGTCTCCCCTCCTACCCTTGGGTCTTGTACGGTTCTGTAGCACACCCGCCTAACGGTACACGCCGATACACAATCCGCGCCTCGCCGACACACTGCAGATACCCCTTCCCAACACACTCCCAGCCACAACAACGCGACGGCATTCGCCGTCGACGACCTGGGAGCTGCTCATGAAAAACCTCGCGTTACCCTCCGGCTGGAAGCTGTTCGCTGCCCTTGCCGGCCTGACCCTGCTGATGACCGGACTGGCACTGTGGATGCACCCCGTCGGCTCTGCCGATGCCCTGCGCACCGCCATACGCGCCACCGCGCGAAGCTCCTTCGCGCTGTTCCTGCTGACGTTTCTGGCCTCCTCGCTGGTGACCCTGTTGCCTGGTGCCTTCAGCCGCCAGGTGCTGCGTGAGCGACGCTTCCTCGGGTTGGCCTTCGCCTTCTCCCACACGGTTCATGGCGTGCTGATCTACCTCTATGCGCAACGCTTCCCGGAACTGTTCTGGGCCGGCCGCACCGCAGTGGCCAACATTCCTGGCAGTGTCGGCTACCTGTTCATCCTGCTGCTGACCCTTACATCGTTCAAAGGCGCCATGCGCCTCCTAGGCGGTCGCCTGTGGCGAGGCCTGCACAGCACCGGCACCTGGGTGCTGGCCGGGGTGTTCTGCCTGTCGTTCTACAAGCGCATCCCGATGGGCGGCTGGTACCCGCTGGCATTCGCCCTGATGTTCGCCGCCATCGTCCTCAAGCTCACCGCAAAGCGCGCTCAACACCTGCGCCGCGCCAAACCCGCCCTTTCCTGCTGAAGCGAGACCTGCACCATGACAACACTGATCAATCGCACCCTTGCACGCATCGATAACACCGGCAACTGGAGCGCGGACCTGCCCCTGCGGCTGTTCCTGGCCTGGGAGTTCTTCGAGTCGGGCCTTGAAAAGTTCAACGGCAACAACTGGTTCGTCGACTTGCAGGCCAACTTCCCCTTCCCGTTCAACATGCTGCCCGCTGAGTTCAACTGGCAGGTGTCGATGTGGGCCGAGCTGATCTGTCCGTTGCTCCTGCTGCTGGGCTTCGGTACACGCCTGGCCTCGGTCGTGTTGGCCGTGGTGACGGTCGTCGCGATCGCCTCCGTGCACTGGCCGGCACATTGGTCATCACTGACTGAGCTGGCCCAGGGCTATACCATTACCGACCGCGGCTTCGGCAACTTCAAGCTTCCGCTGATCTACCTGGTGGCGTTGCTGCCCCTGATACTCAAGGGATCGGGTCGTCTGAGCCTGGATTATTGGCTGACTCGCCGCTGGCAGCACGGCTGACCAAGGGTCTGCAGAACACAAAGCCCACGCCTGTTACCAGGTGTGGGCTTTGTGTTTTTCGCGAAGTGGAAACACCCGTGGATGGGCCCGCACGATTGATACGGGCACCTGTTGAGGCGCCCCGTCAGGGCGCCCGGGTTCCAATGATCACACCCTGGGCGCGCAACCCTTCGAGCATTGCTCTCCCGCCCTCGAGCGACGCCTCGCCCCCCAGCGCCAGCAAGCGCTCACGCCCGCTGCCCGAGGCGTTCAACAGCTGCCAAGCCAGTGGCGCCAGGCGGGAAAAGTGCACCTTGAATCCTGCATCGCGGTGTACCAGCAGCAGGGACGGCATCTCTGGCGCCTGTTCAGGCTGGTAGCCTGGGCCGATTTGCTCCACCGGCCATTGGTAAGCCAGCACCTGGGCTACACAGGACAGCAGTGGCTCCCCGTCGAGCAGATCGCCGTCTGGATCGTGTGCCGGGTCCTGCGCATCAGTGAGGCTCAGGTACGCCTCGATCCACTCGTAATGCGCCAGTTCCAGTTGCCAGGGTGCATCCAGCTCGACACCTTGCAGATAGTCGATGAAGCACTCGGCAATCTCGGTGAACAACGGGGTCTGGCTGCGATAGTTGGCGTAGAAGTCGCGCACCCGGGCATGCCAGACCTGATCGCCCAAGGTCCTGCGCATCACCGGGAAACTGCCGGCCAGCAAGCCCTCGATGGCACCGTAGAATAGCTCGCGGTAAACCCTCAACCGCCGCGCCTCGATACCGGGTGGCGCCGGATGGCGCTGCGGGTCGCGCAGGTGAAGGGCCAGGGTGAATTGTTGCTCGCGCAGCTCAGTCATGGCGCAACCCTCCGGCAGCCTGCTGCAGCGCCCGGATGCGTGCAGTCTCGGCCAGCAGCTCGGCGATGGGCGGGTAGTTGAAATCGCGCTCCAGCACTGTCGGCTGATTGCCGAAACGCTGGCAAGCGATCGAGAACAGCGTCCATACGTCTTCCTTCACCGCAGCGCCGTGGGTATCGACCTTCAAGTCCGGCGCCTCGTCGTAGTGCCCCGCCACATGCATGCCAACCACCCGTTCGCGCGGCAGCCCTTCGAGAAAGGCCAATGCGTCGTATCGATGGTTGCAGGCATTGACGAAGACGTTGTTGACGTCCAGCAGCAGGTCACAGTCGGCTTCCTCGAGCACGGCGCGGATGAACGACAACTCGCTCATCGCCTGGTAGGGCGCGGCGTAGTAGCTGATGTTTTCCACCGCGATACGCCGGCCCAGACAATCCTGGGCCTGGCGGATACGCGCAGAGACATGGCGGACAGCTTCGTCGGTGAAAGGAATAGGCATCAGGTCGTAGAGATGGCCATCATCGCTGCAATAACTCAGGTGTTCGCTGTACAGCTTCACCCGGTATCGGTCCATGAAACGGCGGGTGCTATCGAGCAGCTTCAGGTCCAGCGCCTCGGGGCCGCCCAGCGACAGTGACAGGCCATGGCAAGCGATTGCGAAACGTTCGGCGAGCTGCGCCAGGCCATGGCCAAAGGCGCCGCCGACATTGATCCAGTTTTCCGGGGCGCACTCGAGAAAGTCCACGGTGCCTGGCTCCAGTTTCAGCAGTTCGGCAAGCAGGCCGCGTCGCAAACCAAGGCCGGTGAGCAAGGGTTGGGAATGCATGAGAGAAGTCTCCGCAGGGGCCGGAAACGACTGCGGGGCAAGCCGCCTTCCGTTGAACGATGGAAGATGGCTTGCCCCGCGCGCTAACCGGCGAGAGGTCAGATTTGTCGAATGAAACGGCAGAACGGCGGGAGAAGATTGCAGATAGCGGTCATGGCAAGGCTCCACATCGGTCGAAAGGTCAGCTCATTTCGCCGCAATGGTGTGTCCTTGGTGTATCGGGCAATGGCGGAATTTGTATGGCAATCGGTCACCGGGGCCCGGTGATACAGTGCGATACAAAAACGCCGGTCTGCAAAGACCGGCGCGGGGGGTTCAGTCGTCCAGTGGCTTGGGCGGTGCTGCCGGCTTGGCCGGTCTGGTGGCCTTGCCAGTCTCTTTCGCTTTGGGCTCTGCGGCCGGGGCGGCGGCTACCGGCTCGGGTGTCGCGATGGCTTTCTCAGCGGCGGGCAGTTCGTCAACCGCCTTGAAAATCGCCTGCGGGTCGATCTTCTCACCGCTTTCATCATCCTTGAGCATGTGCCGCTCGCCATCCTTGCCGATCAGGATCACCTTGGTGCCTTTGCTCGCGCCAAGCTTGAGCTCGCGGATCAGCGCCATGGTGGTCTGCTGCTCAAGGTTCTTGTCTTCGCGTTTGCCCATCATCTGGGCAACGCTGAACAGCACCAGGTTGCGCTCCTTGAACCCGGCCTGGGTAGCTGGATCTTTCATGGCCTCTTCCAGCCCGCGCAAGGTCGGGTCGGCGCTGCTGGGGGCGATCACGACCAGTGGCCGTGCCTTGCCCAGCTCCTTGGCCAGGGGCGCATCGCTGTCTGCCGCCAACAGCGGGGCGGCGACGGCAAGCAGGGTGGCGAGGGTCAGTGACCGGACGAGCATGTGTATCTCCTTGTTCTCTCGATATATCAATGACTACAGATCATAGAGAAAGATCCGAAACGGAGCCTAAACCACCTGCGGTGGACCATGCGCTGTGCAAAGGTAACTTCCGGTGTCCAGGCCTTCGCTCAGGAGGTACGGAAATGGCCGGCACCCACTGCAGAGCATAGCCCAACAATGAACGCCGGCCCCCTTCGCCGCTCAGCCCATGCCGCTGCCACGGCTTGGTCCAGGCTGCGGCTCGGAAGCACCCGGTTCCAGCTGGGATGGGTTCTGCGCCAGTGCGGCTCGGGTCAGTTCTATGATCCGTGCCTGCACCGCCGCATCGTGCTCGGTCGACAGCAGGTCCATCGTCTGGCGAAAGGTCTGTGAATCCATGCCTGTGCCAAGCGCGCGCATGCGCTCGGCGAATTCGCTATCGACCAAGCGCATCTCAAGGCTGGCACGCTGCTCGCGCAGTTGCCGGTCGATATCGGCCTGCCGCTGCTGATGGTCCTCCAGGGCGTCCCCGCTCAGGCCGTCGGCTTGAAGGCTCAGTTGGCCGGACTGCGCCTGCAGCCGCTGCACCTCGTCACGCAGGGCTTGCAAGGTGTCGTCATAGGATCGAGCGCCTGATGAATCATCGCCAGCCATCTCCTGAACCACCTCGATACGCTCGAAGAACGGCTTCTTGATGGCGTCGAACTCCGCTTGATGGCTGTTCTTGAGATGCTCGGTCCAGAATTCACGCATGAACAACGACTCGACCATGGCCTGCTCGGTTTCCCCCTCGCGCAGCCGCTGGCGGGCGGCTGCCAGACGCTCGGGAGTCAAGCCGGCAGTCTGCTGATAGGCGATGTCTGCCGGTTGTGCAGGCAGATCGAAGTCATCGCGCAGCATGACACGGTAGGCCAGTTCCACCTCGACTTCATCGGGATCACGCCCCGCGACCACACGAGCGGCAATGTCATCGACGGCAATCCGTTCGATTTCATCCAGGCGCCACAGCTGCCGGCCCAGGCGAACCAATGCCGCATCTTGGGCACCCGCCTTGGCGTCGACCAGCGCCTTCCAGACCAGCATGCGCACTTCCAGTCGGCTGAAGTTACCGATGACACTGTCCTGGCAGGTCCTGGGCAACATCGCCTGGGTGAACAGTTCCTCGCGCAACTCGGCATGCTCGCGCATCGCAAGCATCATGCTGGTCACTCGCCGCCCGAGATCCGCGCCATGGTTGCGAAAATCCAGTGTCTCCAGCAGGCGGCGCAACAAGTCCATGAAGTCGGCGCTGCCCGGCGCCTCGGCCAGCCCATTCCAGTACTCGTCGAACTGTGCGGTGGCGCCTGATTCGATCACCCGTTGCCAGGTATTGCGGGCACTGTCGAGCGCAGCAGCACCCTCCTCCGCTTGATCACTGACATTTTCGGCTTCCAGCTCCTCTTCAATTATGAGTTGATGACGAATCATGAAGCTGCGCAGTCGCTGGGTCGACGTGGCGCTCAGCGGGTTCTCGCTCAACAGCACCGCGCGGGCGTACCACCTGGGGGCACTGAAGAAGTGATCGGGAAGTTCGACAATTGCGTTGTGACGCAGGTCAGCGACCACCAAAGAGCCTCGACTCAGCAAGCCCTCGGGCAACTCGCTGATTCCGGTATGCGCCAACTGCAGGGAGTTCAGATGCGGCATGCCCGCCACGGAAAAACTACGCCCCAATGGGTTGTACGACAAATCCAGCAGCCTCAGGTGCGTCAGCTGCAGCAGCGTGGTCGCCTGGCCATCGTCCAGCATGATCTGATTGCCGGTCAGGTCCAGCTCACGCAGTCGCGACAGGTGACGTAACCGGGGCGGCAGGCGGGTAAGCCTGTTGTTGGGTAACTCGAGGACTTCCAGGCGACTGAACGCCCGCATGAATGTGCTGGAAATCTCGGTCAGGCCAATGCCGCGCAACGACAATGACACCACCTGATCGAAGCGAACCTGTTGCGAAAGCTCCGGGAGCGACTGCAGCGACACGGTCCACAGGTTCAGGCGTTGGCCGATCACGCGCCCGTTCTGGTCGTACACCCTGGGCAGCGTGCGCCGCCAGGCCGCAAGCAAGGCGTCACGCATGTAGACTCTTTCGCCACGGGCGCTCAGGCTCATGGGCTGATTGGTCCACAATTGCAGGTCCGTCTCCAGCACTGCCAACTCATCCTCAAGCCGACTCAGCTCGGTGTGAAAGTTCCCGCCGCTGTTGCCAAGCGTCACCAGCCAGGCTCGTACATCGTTGTCGCTCAGGTTCGGGTAGAGGTTACGCACTCTGGCGAACAACGGCCGGCCTCGCCCCCGCCCGCCCCCGCGACCACTCAACGGGTAACCGACCCGGCCATCCGCCAGACGTTGCGGCGCGCGGAACCAGCCTGCAGAGTCCCGCCTGCCGAGCATCGTCTGGACGTCCGCCCGACGGGCCGCGGTCGCGCGCGCCAGGGTTACACGCAGGTTGTGGGCCAGGGGCTCGCCCAATCCCAGCGCCTCCCGCTGAGGACCATCCATCGCACTGCTCAGGACCTCGAACAACTCCCCTTCCCCGAGCACCGCCTCGGTTGCCCCGTCGAGCAATAGGAAGTACCCATCGGTGTGAACCAGTGTCAGTGTGCGAACGGCCTGTGTGCGGTCTATCGACAGCAGCACCGGGCCGTTCGCAGAGCGCTCGCACAAGCGCCAGGCCACGTTGCGCGAAGCACCCGGCAGGGCGTCGAGCACCTGCAGCGCAACACGGGCAAGGTCGGCATTCTGGCTAGCGTCCAGGTACAACCCTTCGAACACTCGGGCCACTCTGATACGCCACACCGCAGCGCCCGCCTTTGAAGCAAGGTCCACCGCAACCCGGCCGTCATCCAGCAAGCGCTGGCGATCCACAACACTGGCTTCGCGCATCAGTTGCGCAGCCGCTCGACCGTGCAATGAAGCGAACTGCCGACACAGACGCTGGACGCCTGCGTCCCCCGGTGGCTGCTCCAACGCATACAGCTGCTCGAACAGACGCCTTCGTTCGGACCAGATCAACTCCGCCAATACCTGGTCCGAAGCACCAGCGGCGCCAGGCAGTAACCGCGCCTGATCAAGCACGGCCTCTTCGGTGGGCATGACCCCGCCGCGCAATTGCCTGACCACTCGACGGATGCGCAGGTCCAGCCGATACCGAACGACACTGTCCTGCCATTCGCCATGGGCCACGCCCCCCTCGACATGTACCGCTCGCAGATGCTGGGCCTGTATGTCGTGGGCGAGCAGAATCTCATCGATCTGGTCGTCGTCCAGTTCGGCAAAGTCATGACCCAAGCGCCGGAAAGAGCGCCGAGGGTCATCCCACTCCAGCGGTTGCTCCCACCACAGCCGCCAGCTACCCGCGCCGTTGTGTCTGAGCACCGGCGCATGGTTGTCGTCACCCTGCAGGCGCCAGCGCTGATCGCTGCCCTGCGCAACGCGATAGTACTGGCCATCCATTTCAACCCAGCAGCCTTCACCTGCCCGGTATACACCCAGGTCGTCACGCACGGCCCCCGCAGGCGGCGCACTGCGAAAGGGTGTGAGGTCTTCTTTCCACAGCCGCGTGCTGCCGTCCTCCAGCCGCACCGGCAATAGGCTATCGACGAGTGCCGAACGGCTCCAGGCCGCTCGCGCCAGCTGCGCACCTGCCGCCGTAGCCGCAATCATGGCGACATCGCCGGCGACGTTGAGCAGGTGATCGAGTGCCTCGCTGCTGTCCCCCTCGTGCCAGGCCTCGACACCGTGGTAGACCTCACCCAGCAGTTGCCATGCGCTCACCGCGAGCAACACCGCGCCCAGGGCCGGCACGAAAAGCCCCGCTATGTTGAGCAAAGCCCAGCCCTCTGCGGACAAGCGCTGATCGTGCTCACGCCGGACCTGTTCATCCACAGCAGCCGAGGGCACGGCGATCATCGCCGCATCGGCCTTGACCTGCGCGATGCGCGCACGACCCAGCGCAATGAACAGCGAGCCCTCCAAGGTACTGGCGGTGGCCTGGTCGCTGATCTCCCAAGGATGCATGTGCTCTTCCAACGCAATGTTCGCCAGGTCCGACACACCCTGGTAGCCCGAAGCCACAGCAGAAAAGAACGACTGCGCATCGCGGCGCAACACGAAGCGGCTGAAGAAACGCTGATACCCGGGCAGCCGCAAGCGCTTGCCCAGGTCATTGGCAAAGTAGCGCAGGTTGGGAAACGCGCTCCATGGGGTCGCGGGATCGCCCGGAATATGGACCAGCACCCGGTGGCTGGAGCTGTACAGGGGGCTGAGGGTCTCATCGCGCACATCCAGCACCACGATCTGCTCCAGGGTGCACGCCAACAGGCTCAGGCGCTTGCACTGCACCGGTCGTCCTTCGAAGGTCAACGGGGCTTTCTGCGCGCAGAGATTCTTCACCAGCACGTATTCGTTCTCGCTCAGGACGCCCTTCAGCCGAGCGACACAGGCATCGGCCAGCATGCCGTAGCGACGGGCACGGCCGAACACCGAGTCGGCGCCAGCCTCCGAGTCGCTGTTCTGCTCCAGCACCGTGTGCAAATGGCGCTGGTACTGACCGCCCAGGTCCAGTGACCGGCACAGCGCAGCGAAATGAAGCGCGCTGGGCAGACGTGCAGAGCTATTGCCAGGATCGGCAAGCCGGTTACCGGGTAACTGCCCGCCGTCCTCGGTTTCCTCCTCGCGGAAGTTGCCCAGCGCCGCCTCGAGCAGGGGGATTTGCGTGTACACCGGCACCGTCACCGGGTAGCCGATGGGTATCGAGGTGTGCACCGGCTCGCGGTGCCCACGTCGAAACTGCAGTGTGCGGACATCGAAAGGCTCGTCGACATGGGGCTTGAGGGCCTCGGCCAGACGAGTCTGGGCAAAGCTGTCCAGGGGTTCCAACTGCCCCATGATGGCTCGAGCCCGCGTCTGGAAGTACACGCTGAGCTGCATCGCCTCGTGCAGCTGCTTGACCTGTTCCGGGGAGGCCTGACGTAGCCAGTCCGGCAAACGCTGCCCAATCACGGCGTCCTGATGCAAGGCCGGAAAATCGTGGGCGGTAGGGACGCCTTCTTCTCGCTGTTCGGGGGGGATCGTCATGGCATCGCGCTCCTTGAAAAAAGAAGCGCAGGCTAGGTAGCAGCGTCCTAGCTCGGGCATTAGATAGATGCCACCCCGACAGCGACGCACCGAACGAGCGGCGGTTCTTTCAGAAGAGCAGGAGCTGACGATCGGTCAGGCTGGCGAAATCATCCCCAACGAACGGCAAGATCGCATCCGCCACCGGCTGCAACTGCCGGCTCAGGTAGTGCTCGTGATCGACTGGCGACTGCAGGTTCTCCAGCGGCTCCGGGCCTGCCGTGGTGATGAGGTAGCTGATCCAGCCCCCGCGCTGGTACTGCAGTGGACGGCCCAGGCGCAGGTTGTATTCATCGGCAAGGCGCGCGGCGCGCACATGGGGAGGCACGTTGCGCTGGTAGTCCTGCAAGGGACGACGCAGCCGCTTGCGATACACCAGCAGTTCATCCTGTTCGCCCAACAGCGTGCGTCGTACATAATCGCGCACATAGTCGCGGTAGGGTTGGCCCCGAAAGATCCGGCCATACAGCTCCTGCTGGAACTGCCGGGCCAGCGGCGACCAGTCGGTGCGTACCGACTCCAGCCCTTTGTACACCACCTCGTCCTGGCCGTCCGCGCGCTGTACCAACCCGGCATAGCGCTTCTTGCTGCCCTCCTCGGTGCCGCGGATGGTCGGCATCAGGAAGCGCCGGTAGTGGGTTTCGAACTGCAGCTCCAGCGCACTGTGCAGCCCCAGCTCTTGATCCAAATGCTCGCGCCACCACTGGTTGACCTCAGCCACCAGTGCACGCCCGATACGCGCCGCCTGCTCCTCGTCGTGCGCCCCCTTGAGCCAGACGAAGGTGGAATCGGTGTCGCCATAGATCACGTCATAACCACGTGCTTCGATCAGCGCCCGGGTCTGGCGCATGATCTGATGCCCGCGCAGGGTGATCGACGATGCCAGGCGCGGATCGAAGAACCGACAACCGCTGGAGCCAAGCACGCCGTAGAAGGCATTCATGATGATCTTCAGGGCCTGGGACAACGGGGCGTTACCCGCTTTCTTCGCCGCTTCGCGATTCTGCCAGACCCGCTCGACGATGGCTGGCAAGGCGTGGCGGGTACGCGAGAAGCGGGCGCCACGAAAGCCCTCGACCGAGCTTGTCTGATCGGGCTCGCGCAGGCCTTCCACCAGGCCCACCGGGTCGATCAGGAAGGTACGGATGATCGACGGGTACAGGCTCTTGTAGTCCAGCACCAGCACCGATTCGTACAAGCCTGGCCGCGAATCCATGACGAACCCGCCTGGGCTGGCCTCGCCCTCGCGGCTGCCCAGGCTCGGCGCGACGAAGCCCAGCCGGTGCATGGCCGGGATGTACAGGTGACAGAACGCCGCCACCGAGCCGCCGCTGCGGTCCACCGGCAGGCCAGTCACCGTGGCACGTTCAAGAAGGAAGTCGAGCAGCCGGGTGTGCTCGAAGATGCGGGTGACCAGCTCGCAATCCTTGAGGTTGTAGCGCGCCAGGGCCGGCTTGTCCTCGGCGAACATCCGGTTGATCTCATCCATGCGCTGGTAGGGAGTGTCGATGGCCTTGCCTTCGCCCAGCAGGGTCTGGGCGACGTTTTCCAGGCTGAACGAGGGGAAGCTCCAGGTCGCCGAGCGCAGGGCTTCGATGCCGTCGATCAATAGCCGCCCCGGCGCATCGGCGAAGAAATGCGTGCGGCTGCCATGCTCGCGCAGGGTCATCGGCGCACCATCGCGGCCCAGGCACAGAGGCACCTGCAACTGCCGAGCGTGATCGTGGAGGATACGCAGGTCGAACTGCACCAGGTTCCAGCCGATGATCGCATCCGGGTCGTGACGCTCCAACCAGCGGTTGAGGCATTCGAGCAACTGGCCACGGTCGGCACAGTAGTGCAGGTCGAAATCCTCCACCTGCATTGGGCCGTTGGGAGGTCCGAGCATGTAGACCTGGCGCTGGCCGCATCCCTCCAGCGCGATGCTGTACAGCTCGCCCCGTTCGCTGGTCTCGATATCCAGGGACACCAGGCGCAGGCTCGGGCGGTAATCCGGATGAGGCTTGAGCTGGGCATCCACGACCGTTCCCTGGGCATCGACACGACCACCGAACAAGACCGGCGCGGTAATGAAGCGCTCCATCAGATAGCGCTCCGGCGGTCGGATGTCGGCTTCCAGCACCTCGATGCCGGCCGTGCGCAAGCGTTTGTCCAAGGCCATCAGTTGGCGGTGTTGGCGGCAGTAAAGGCCCATCACCGGCCGCTGCTGAAAGTCGCGCAGTTCAAGGGGGCGCAGCTCTGCGCCCGGCTCATCGCCGAGCAACAGTTGTGCATGTGCGGCCTGCTGCGCTGGCACGAACGCCACCGAAACCTGCGCGCCCAGGCGTACACGCCGGGGGCCCTGGTCGGTGGCCAGCCAGAACTCCACACACGTGCCGTCGGGGGTGTCATGCCAATGGCGGGTCAGGACAAAACCCTGCTGCAGCTCCACATGGACCTCACACACTTGATCAAGCGCGAATTCTACCCGCTTTGCGCAAGCCCCGGGACGTCTGGCGATTCTGCAACACGCGGGCAGATGTGAAAAATTTGTCGATTTTTTGGCATACCACGCTTTCGAGGCGCGACAAATCCTGACAAACTTATTGCCAATCATTCTCATAAGCACTAGCAACAAGGATATCCAGGCATGACCCCTGCTGCTCCGCCTCGTCGTTTCGCGCTCAACCTGCTGGCCCTGGCCGTCTGTCTCAGCACCCTGCCCCATGCCATGGCTGACGACCAGCAACCACCCGCGACGCTGGAACTGGGCGCCACCGAGATCAGCGACAACCGGCTGGGCAGCACCACCGAAGGCAGCACGTCCTACACCACCGGCGCCATGAACACCGCGACCAAGCTGCCGTTGACCATGCGCGAGACCCCGCAGGCGGTCACCGTGATCACCCGTCAACGCATGGACGACCAGAACATGACCAGCATCAACGACGTGGCCCGCTACACCCCGGGGCTGTTCCTCAACCAGTCCAGCGGCCCCGGCCGCCAGAGCTACACCGCCCGAGGCTTCGACGTCGACAACCTGATGTACGACGGCATCCCTAGCGCCTATACCGGTTGGGTGGTTGGCGCCCAACCCAACCTGGCGATGTTCGACCGCGTCGAAGTGGTTCGCGGCTCCACCGGTCTGGTCACAGGCGCCGGTACACCATCAGCGGCCATCAACCTGGTGCGCAAGCGCCCACTGGCCGAACAGAAAGTCACCGTTACCAGCGCGGCCGGCAGCTGGGACAACTACCGCGGCGAGCTCGACGCCTCCAGCCCGCTCAACGACAGCGGCACCCTGCGCGGCCGGATAGTGACCTCCTACCGCGACGCCAACGGATTCCGTGATGGTCAGGAAGAAAACCATGGGCTGTTCTATGCCATCAGCGAAGCCGACCTGAGCGACGACACCACCTTGACCCTGGGCTTTTCGCACCAGAAGGACAAGACCAATTTCTTCTGGGGGGCCATCCCGACCGACCTCAGCGGCCATCACCTGGATGTGTCGCGTTCGTACAACCCCGGCACCGACTGGGAAGACAAGGACCAGGAGATCAACACCCTCTTCGCCGAAGTGCGCCACCACCTGGCCAATGACTGGAAGCTGCAGGTCAACGCCAACTACAGCGAGCAGAACGCGCTGTTCCGCGGCTCTTACCTGTCGCGCTGGAACACCGCCAAGACCCTGAGCAGGACGGTCTACCAGTCCGCGCACGACGAGAACCAACTGGGTCTCGACGCCTTTGCCAGCGGCCCCTTCGAGCTGCTGGGCCGCAGCCATGAATTGGTGCTGGGTGCCAGCAAGCGCATCTACGACATGAACGAGCGCGAATACAGCCCCTATGACACCGACTATCCGCTCGATAGCGGCAAGCCGAACTTCCTGCACACTGGCAACAGTCGCTACCTGATCAACCAGGAAGGCGTCTACGCCACCACCCGCCTGAGCCTGGCAGACCCACTCAAGCTGATTCTCGGCGGACGCCTGGACTGGTACGACTACGACCAGCGCGACAACAACGACGGCGACTACAAGGTGACCCGCAACGTCACTCGCTACGGCGGCCTGATCTATGACCTGGACGAGCATCATTCGGTGTATGTGAGCTACACCGACATCTTCACTCCGCAGAGCGGGAAGGACGTCTCCGGCAAGCCGATCATCCCGATCGTCGGCAAGAACTATGAAGTCGGCATCAAGGGCGAATATTTCGACGGTGCCCTGAACGCCAGCCTTGCGGTGTTCCGTATCGACCAGGAAAACCGTCAGGTCCAGATCGGCGCGGCCAACTGCCCGCAGATGACCTGCTATGAAGCCTCGGGCGAAGTACGCAGCCAAGGTATCGATTTCGAAGTGCAGGGTGCACTGACCGACCATTGGCAGATCGGCACCGGCTACACCTACGCCCGCGTGCACACCATCAAGGACGAGAAGAACCCGGCGAGCGTCAACAAGCCGCTCAAGTCCGACACGCCCGAACACCAGTTCAAGCTGTTCACCACCTACCGCTTCCAGGGCCCACTGGAAAAACTGCGAGTGGGCGGCGGCATCACCTGGCAGAGCCGCATGTACAACGACATCCCGGTCAATGGCGGCAACTATCGATTGGTACAAGGTAGCTACGCAGTCACCGACCTGTTGGCCGGCTACCAGGTCAACCAGCATCTGGACCTGCAGCTCAACGCCAACAACATCTTCGACAGGAAGTACTACTCGTCCATTTCGAAGTCGGTGGACTACGGCGGCGACACCTTCGGCGATCCACGCAACCTGATGCTGACGGCCAAGTACAGCTTCTGACCCTCGCGGGCTGGCGGGCCAGGCCTGTCAGCCCTTGATCGCGCGCTCGATCGTGGCGATGTCGATCTTGTCCATCTTCATCATCGCCTCGAACGCCCGCTTGGCTGCCGCGCGGTCGCTACCGCCGACCGCGTCGGTCAGCACCCGCGGGCTGATCTGCCACGACAGCCCCCATTTATCCTTGCACCAGCCGCACACGCTGGCCTGGCCACCGTTATCGATGATCGCGTGCCAGTAGCGATCGGTCTCGGCCTGGTCGTCAGTGGCCACCTGGAACGAAAACGCCTCGGAATGCTTGAACGCGCCCCCACCATTGAGGCCCAGGCACGGGATGCCCATCACGATGAACTCCACCGTAAGCACATCACCCTCTTTGCCCGAGGGGTAGTCGCCCGGCGCCTTGTGCACGGCCACCACACGGCTGTCGGGGAAAGTGTCGGCGTAGAACTGCGCCGCCGCCTCGGCATCGCTGTCGAACCACAGGCAGATGGTGTTCTTGCTGGGCATGGCAGGCTCCCGGATCGGTGGATGATCCTGAGCAGTCTAGCCGGGCCCGTCACAGGTAACTGACGAGGGCGACACACGGACAGCTCGGAATTTTCCTACGCAAGAAACGGAAAGCGAGAAGTCGAAATTGGGACTTCCCCGTCGCAACATTGCCACCGCGGCTGATTGATAGCCGTTCGAACATCTCTGGCATATCAACGACAAGGAAGCCCCACATGGACATTCGCGAACTGCCGGGCAACGACGCCTGGGATTACGGTATCAGCCTCGACAAACATGTCCTCTACAGCGTGCCGGTCGGCGAAAACGCCCAAGGCTACATGCAGTTCGACACCACCCGCACCGCCATCGGCGAGGCTGTATTCCAGCTCAAGTACCGCGACGACTACGACCTGGTGGACTTCCTCGCAGAATCTGTCGTCCAGGCGATACAGAATGTCCCGGTGGATGTCGTGCTGCCCATGCCCGCCAGCCGCCAGCGTACTCGCCAGCCCGTGCACGCGGTGGCAGAACGGGTAGCCCAGTTGCTGGAGCTCGAGTACTGCGACCAGACACTGATCAAGCACAGCAGCACCGTCGCAATGAAAGACCTGGCGACCTATGAAGAGCGCTGCGCCGCGCTGCAAGGTTGCTTTGTCACCCACGACAAACTCCACCCGTGCAATATCCTGCTGCTCGACGATCTGTTCGACACTGGCGCCTCGCTGGAAGCCGCCTGTACCGCCCTGCGCGGATACGCTAGCATCCGCTCAATTGCAGTCGTCACCCTTACACGGAGGCATTGATGCCGAAGGTTTTCATCTCCGGCTCGATCACGCTCAAGCGTCTCGACTCCCAGGTCGAGGCGCGGCTCGACAATATCGTTGCCAGCGGCCATGAAGTTCTGGTCGGTGATGCCGCAGGCGTGGACCAATGCGTGCAGCAGTATTTCGCCAATCGCCAGTACGCCGCCGTTACGGTGTACTGCACCGGTGACACGCCTCGCCACAACCTTGGTGCGTGGCCACTCGTGGCTGTCTGCCCACCCGCCAATGCCAAGGGCCGCGCGTTCTACACCGCCAAGGACCTCGAAATGGCCGAAGCAGCCGATTTCGGCCTGATGATCTGGGACGGCAAAAGCCCCGGCACCTTGAGCAACGTCTTCGAACTGCTGGACAGAGCCCGGAAGTCGGTGGTTTACCGTCAGGCCGCGGGATTGTTCTGCAACGTCCATTGTCTGGACGATCTGCAGGCGCTCATCGCCCAGATGGACGAGCCGGCTCGCCTGGAGGCCGACAAGAAGGTCGGCTTGTCCAGGCGGATCGAACGGCTGTCGAGGAAAGTCGAAGATCCGGTAACCATTCGTCAGCAGATCGATGAACACCTCACGGCCATCGCCCGTCACCAACGCCGGGTGGCCGAGTTGCAAGCCAAGCTGGACGCGATCTCTACATCCACCGGCGCCGACCTGTTCTCCTGAAGGCAACCGGCCGGGCGCCGGTTGCCTGTGGAACGGTTTGAACATTCAGCCAGCACACGACTCAATACGGGATTGACGCCCTTTTCGGACATCCGTACGATTTATTCGTACATCCGTACGAAATTATTCCAGCGAGTCTGTACCATGCCCGCCACTCACCGCCTGGCCCGCTACGCCTTGTATCTGCTATTTCTGCTTCCTGGCCTGACCCTCGCCAGTTGGGTCACCCGCACCCCAGCCCTGCGCGACGGCCTGTCGGCCTCCACCGAACAGATGGGGATGATCCTGTTTGGATTTTCAGCCGGAGCGATGTGCGGGATTCTCAGCGCCGGACGCCTCATCACCCGCTTCGGTGCGCACCGAATGATGCGCATCGGCCTGCTCGGCCTGTCCGCCGGCATGCTGGTGCTCGCCGGCAGCAGCGAGTTGGCCAGTGCCTGGTGCGCCTTTGCCGGGCTGTTCATCTACGGCATCGGCATGGGCTGGGCGGACATCGCAGTGAACATCGAAGGTGCCGCCGTGGAGCGGGAAATCGATGCGCCGATCATGACCACCCTGCACGGATTCTTCAGCCTCGGTACCCTGGTGGGCGCGCTGGCCGGCATGGGCATGACTGCGCTGCAGGTCCCCCTGGACCTGCACCTGGTCGTCGCGGCACTGCTTTCGGCCGGCGTGACCCTGGCCCTCGCCCCCCACGCTCCTCGGGCCAGTGAACGAGCAACGAGCCAACCGACAACGCAGGCAGCAGAGTTTGCCTGGGGCGCCCTGCTCAGCGACCGGCGCCTGTTGCTGATCGGCTTCGTGGTGCTGGCGATGGCGCTTGCCGAGGGTGCGGCCAATGACTGGCTGCCGCTGCTGATGATCGACGGCCACGGATTCGCAGAAACCACCGGCACGCTGATCTACCTGGTGTTCACCATGGGGATGACCCTGGGTCGATTCGCTGGAGCGCCGGTGGTGCGCCGCTTTGGCCGGGCGCTCACCTTGCGTGCCAGCGCACTGCTGGGTGCAGGCAGCCTGGCGCTGGTGGTGTTCTGCGAGGTGCCGTGGATCGCCGCAGCCGCCGTGATGCTCTGGGGCATTGGCGCATCGCTGGGTTTCCCCCTGGCGATCTCGGCAGCCGGGGAAAGCGGTGCACACAGCGATCAGCGGGTAAGGCTGGCGGCAACGGCGGGGTACCTGGCGTTTCTGGTCGGCCCGCCCTTGCTGGGTTTCATCGGCGAGCATCATGGCTTGCGCCTGGCGATGCTGCCGGTCCTGACATTGGTGGCCCTGGCGTTCGTCGTGGCGTCGGCGCTACGCGAGCAAGCCCCGTTGCCTGCCGATACCTGCGAAAAGGCCAGCTGAGGGGTTATCGCCGTGCAGCCAGCAAGCCAAGCCCTGCACACCCCAGCAACGAGGCGCTGATCCGATTGAACAGCCGCCTTGGTCGCGGCTGGTTGAACCAGCGCTGCAGGTAGGCACCCAGCGCCGCATAGATCGCGATCGCCGCCCATTCCAGCAACAGGAACCACAACCCCAGCCAAAGGAACTGCTCGCCCACGGGAGTGGGACTGCCGATCGACACGAACTGCGGCAGGAAGGCTGTGAATATGAGAATCGCCTTCGGGTTGCCCGCCGCCACCCAGAACTCCTGCCGTGCAAGGCGCCAGGTACCTCGCGACTGCCCGCCGGCATGGGGCGCCTCTGCCACGGGCGCCCGCCACAGCTGCCAGGCGATATAGAACAGGTAGGCCGCGCCCACGAGCTTGATGCTCAAGAACAGGTATTCGCTGGTATGCAGCACCACCGCCAGCCCCATCGCCGCCAAGGCGATCATGCCGCTGAAGGCGAGGATACGCCCGCTTCCTGCCAGGCAGGCAGTGCGCAAGCCGTGGCGGCTGGCGTTGTGCAAAGACAACAGGTTGTTGGGCCCCGGCGCCATGTTCAGGGCGAAGCAGGCGGGGATGAACAGCAACAGGCTCGACAGGTCCATCGTTTTTCTCCATGCGGACCCCGGTAGCCTTGCGCCCTGGCGCCATGCGGTCAAGCACAGTGGCGTGATCATTCGCCGGCACAGTGAGTCCGGGGCTGCGACGCAGCCCCTGCCCGCCTCAGATCCTGCGTCGTGCCTTCAGCCCCGGGATGGTAGTGGCTGCGATCTCGACCTGCGGCTTTTCCCACCCGGTACTGGCCGCCAGGCCTGCCAGCGTCGGCTGGCGGAACAAGGTGCGTGCGTCGGCTTGCAACCCCGCCTGGCGCATGCGCGCCACCAGATTCACAGCCAGCAGTGAATGCCCGCCCAGTTCGAAGAAGTTGTCGTCGCGCCCAACCTGCTCGACTTTCAGCACTTCGCTCCAGATCTGCGCCAGGGTCTGCTCCAGCGCGTTGCGTGGCGCCGCGTAGGCGCGGCTGATCACCGACTCCGCACCGGGCTCGGGCAGTGCCTTGCGGTCGATCTTGCCGTTGGGGCTCAGCGGCATCTCGGCCAGGGCGACGAAGGCCGAGGGCACCATGTACTCCGGCAGTCGCGCCAACAGATGGCTACGCAACGTATCCAGCGCCGGAGCGGGTTGCCCCTCTCGGCAGGTGAAATAGGCGACCAGGCGCTCGTCGCGCACCAGGACCACGCTCTGGCCCAGCGCAGGATGCCCACCCAGCAGTGCCTCGATTTCACCGAGCTCGACGCGCAGACCGCGCAGCTTGACCTGGAAGTCGTTGCGCCCGAGGAACTCCAGCTCGCCATCCTCGCGGTAGCGCACCAGGTCCCCGGTGCGATACAGCCGATCGCCCTCGACGAACGGGCTGTCGATGAAGCGCTCGGCCTGCAGCACCGGCAACCCAAGGTAGCCGCGTGCCACGCCGACGCCGCCGATGTGCAACTCTCCTGCCACGCCCATCGGCACCGGCCGGTCATGGGCATCGAGCACGTAGAGCCGGGTATTGGCGATCGCCCGGCCGATCGGCGGTGGCGTGTGCGGCAGCGGCTGATCGGGTTCGAGCGTCCAGGCCGTGCTGTCGACCGTAGCCTCGGTCGGCCCATAGACATTGTGCAAGCGCACCTGCGGCAGGCGCCGGCGCACGCTGGCAGCCAGCGCCAGGGTCAACTCACCCCCGCCACAGAAGATGTCGATCAGGCTCGTACAGCGTTCGACGCCCGGCTGCTCGAGAAACTGGTGCAACAACGCTGGGACGAACTTGATCGTGGTCACCTGGTGAGTCTGGACCAGTTGCACCAGATAAGCCGGATCGCGATGGCCGTCTGGGCGGGCCAGCACCAGGCGCAAGCCTGCACACAACGGCCAGAACAACTCCCAGACCGAACCGTCGAAGCTGAACGGCGCACGCTGCAACAGCGCATCACCCGGACGCGGCGGGCAGATGCTCGAGCCCCAATGCATGAGGTTGCCCAGCCCGCGGTGCTCGATCATCACGCCCTTGGGCATGCCGGTCGAGCCGGAGGTATACATCACGTAGGCAAGGTTCGAAGGCGTCAACGCCGGCACCTCAGGGGCCTCGGCAGGCTGCGCTTGCCAGCCGCCCTGGTCGAGATCCACCAGCGGCACCGCCAACGGATCGAACAGGCCACGTGTCGCCCCATGGACCAACACTGCCAGCGGTGTACTGTCCTCGACCATGTAGCGCAGGCGTTCATCCGGGTAACCAGGATCCAACGGCACGTAGGCACCGCCGGCCTTGAGCACGCCCAGCAGCCCGACCAGCAGCGACAGGCCGCGCTCGATGCAGACGCCGACACGTGTGTCAGGCTGTACGCCAAGGGCCACCAGGTGATGGGCCAGACGGTTGGCCTGCTCGTCGAGTTCGCGGTAGCTCAGCGCCGCCTCGTCGGTCTGCAGCGCCACCGCATCCGGCGTGCGCAGCACCTGGGCCTGGAACAGCGCCGGCAGGGTCTGGTGCATCAACTCGTGGGGCTCCTCGGTGGCATTGAGTTCGTGCAGCAGCCGTTGCAGCTCGTTCTCAGGCACACTGCACAACTGTTCGATCGGTGCCGAACCGCGCTGCTCCAGCGCCTCGACCAGCCCCTCGAGGGTACGCTCGAGGTAGGCCAGCACACGCGCTGCACCCAACGCTCGCGGCGCGCGAACGTTCAGGTGCAAGGCCTCGTCCTGATCATCCACCGACAGCACCAGCGCATGGCTGTGTACTTCGCTGGCTTCCAGCAAGCGGGCACCTGGTAATGTCGATTGCCCTGCCACCAGCCCATGGCGGAAATTGATAAGGCTGTTGAACAGCGGCACACCCGCTGGCAGCCCGCTGCAACGCTGGGCCAGCAGCAAGGGGGCATCTTCGTGGCCCAACAGCGCGGCAAGGCCGGCATGGGTGTCGGCCAGCGCCTGTGCCACGCTACGCCCAGCCAGGCTCACCCGCAGGGGCAAGCTGTTAATGAACATGCCCAACGCCCGATCGGCACCCTCACCCGCCATCATCCGCCCCAGCAACACGCTGCCGAACACCACGTCGTCACGGCCGCCCAATGCCCCCAGCACCTGCGCCCAAGCGAGGTGGAACAAGCTGGCCAGGCCCACATCCTGCTGCCGGGCCAGGCGGCGCAAGGCCTCGGTCAACACGAGCGGAACCTCATGCGCAAGGCTCTCCAGCGCGCCCACCTGCACCTGATCCTCGACCATGCCCGGCAACGTCGGCGGTGCCTCGACACCTGCCAGCAATGCCCGCAGGAACGCCTCGTGCCCTTGCTGCCGCGCCTCCGCGCCGCTGAGCGCGACATAGTTGCGATAAGGCACAGGCGCCGGCAGCGTATGACCCTCATCGCTCATCAGGGCCCGCAGCTCACCGAGCAACACCTGCACCGACACGGCATCGTTGACCAGATGGTGGAAACGCAACAGCCCCAACCAACGACCGTGCTCACGGTCTTCGGCACCCGCCAGCGCCATCATCGGCGCACGACGCAGGTCCAGCGGGCGTTGCGCCGCAGAGTAATGCGCAGCCAACGCCTGCGCCGTATCGTCCGGCCCGGCCCGCAATACCTCCACGGGCAATTGCGCCTGACGCCAGACCACCTGCTGCGGTTGTTCGAGCCCTTCCCAGGCCAGGCTGGTGCGCAGGATGTCGTGACGCTCGACGACCTGTTGCAACGCGTGGGTGAATGCCTCGAATGCCGTCTGGTCGGTAAAGGCGAACAGCGCCTGTTGCTGATAAGGATCATGGCTGTCGCGCAGGTGGTGATAAAGGAGCCCCTGCTGCAAAGGCGCCAAAGGGTAGATTTCCTGCACATTGCCCGCACCACCCGGTATCCCCGCGACGATCGCGTCGATCTCGCCCTGGGTCAGCGACACCAGGCTGAGCAGCTCCGGCGTGATGTGGCTGCAATCAGCAGGCACACGGTTGTCTTCCACCTGAGCGAGGGAACGCTGGCTGGCCGCGGCCAGACTCGCGAGGGTCGGCTGGCCGAACAGCACCTGCACGTCAGCCTGCAGGCCTTGCTGGCGCATGCGCTCGACCAGTTGCACTGCCAGCAACGAATGGCCGCCCAACTCGAAGAAGTGATCGTGACGACCAATGCGCTGTACTCCCAGCAACTCGCTCCAGAGTGCCGCCAGGCGAACCTCCACGTCGCCGCGGGGTGCTTCATGGGCGCGGCGTACCGACGCGGTTTCATCCAGCGCCGGCAAGGCGCGGCGGTCGAGCTTGCCATTGGCGGTCAGCGGCCAGTGGTCGACGCGCTGGTAGCCGACCGGCAGCAGGGCCGCAGGCAGAAGGCCGCGCAGGTGCTCATGCAGGTCGCCGGGGGTGACCGCATCTCCGATGAACCAGGTCTGCAGTTGGCCATCGCGCAGCAGTACCACTGCTTCACGCACCTGTCCGTGGCTGGCCAGCGCAGCCTCGATTTCGCCGAGTTCGACACGCACACCGCGGATCTTCACCTGATCGTCGTTGCGCCCCAGGTATTCAAGGGTGCCGTCGGCAAGCCAGCGCACCCGGTCGCCGGTGCGGTACATCCGTGCGCCGGCTTCGTCACTGAACGGGTCGTCCAGGAAACGCTCGGCAGTCATCTGCGGGCGATTCAGGTAGCCGCGAGCGACCCCCAGGCCTGCTACGTAGAGCTCACCCGGTACGCCGACCGGCAATGGCTTGAGCTGCGCATCGAGCACATACAACCGTGTATTGGCCACAGGCGTGCCGATATGCAGCGCGCCACCCGCCATCACCCGCCCGGAGCTGGCGACCACCGTGGCTTCGGTAGGGCCGTAGTTGTTGATGACCGCATAGGCCCGCTCACGCGACAGGCTGCGCAGCCGGTCGCCCCCCACCAGCAGGGTGCGCAGGGTCGGATGATCATGCTGGGTGAAAGCATGTTCGGCCACCGGGGTTGGCAGGAAACTGACCTGCAGTGGCTGGGCCCGCCACCAGCGCAGCAGCTTGTCGATATCCTCGCCACCTTCGCTGGTAGGCGCCAGGTGCAGCGTCGCACCCGCGCACAAGGCTGGCCAGACCTCCCAAGCCATGGCATCGAAACCAAAACCAGCGAGGCTCGACGTGTGTCCGCCGATGCCCAGGTCAAAAGCCTCGCAATGCCAGTCGACCAGGTTGGCCAGCATGCGGTGTTCGACCATCACCCCCTTGGGTTGGCCGGTGGAGCCTGAGGTGTAGATCACATAGACCAGGCTCTCGGCCACAAGCCCCGCCACGCGAGGATTGTCCAAGGTGGCCGCGGCTGCCGGGCAGGCGTCGAGCTCGATCAACGGCAGTGCATGGCGTGGCAGACGCGCCAGCAGATCCTGCTGTGTCAGCAGTGCCACTGGTGCGCTGTCTTCGAGCAGGTATGCGATGCGCTCACGCGGATGTGCTGGGTCGATCGGTACGTAGGCCGCACCCGCCTTGAGCACCGCCAGCAGGCCCACGAGGGTATCCAGGCCACGGCGGGCAACCACCGCAACGCGCTGCTCGGGCCTCACACCTCGCTCGATCAGACGCAGGGCCAGTGCATTCGCGCGCTGATTCAGCTCGCCGTAACTCAGGCTGCGCTCTTCGTGCACGGCGGCAATGGCCTCGGGCATCAGCGCCGCGTGTGCCTCGATTCGGCGATGCACGAGCGGCTCGCCAACTGCACGCCCCGTCGCGTTCCATACCTGCATCTGCCGATGCTCGGCAGGTGTCGGCAGATCGAAATCGGCAACCGCCAACGCGGGTGTCGCCAAGCCTTGATCCAGCACGTGCAGCAGCCGCTGTGCCAACGCCTCGGCCTCGTCGCTCGCCAGCCAGGCGCGGTGATGCACCAGGTGCAACCAGGCCTTGTCGTTATGGCGGTTGCTGCGCAGGTGGATGGCCAAGGGCGTGGATTCGTGGCTGTTGGAGACCTTCACCGTGTGGGCGCTGGCCGCGCCGTAACGGTAGTCGTGATCGTCCTGCTCGTAGGAGACCGACACCTCGAACAGTTGCCCGCGCTCTTCGCGCAACAGGCCCAGTGCTCGGTTCAGCTCGCTCACGGCCAGCCGCTGATGGCGAAAATCGCGGCGCAGGGTGTCGCGTATCGCGACCACCAGTTCGGCGAAACCCAGTGCCGGAGAGAACGCCAAGGGCACCGCGCTGACCTGCACGAAGGTACCCAGCGTAGCCTTGAAACGTGCGCCGCCACGATTGAGCAGCGGCAGGCCCACCACCCAACCCTCGCGTTGTGCGCTGCGAGAGAACAGCACATGCAGTGCAGCCAGCAGTACATGGAACGCCGAGGCCCGGTGAGCTTCGGCCAGGCGCTTCATGCGCTCGTGCAACGCATCGGGGAACGCCTGAACCCAGGTGCGCGACGGTGCTTCATCGGAGGCTCGACGGTAATGGTGACGCGCTGCCAGCAGCGGTTCCGGCACGTTGGCGAAGCGCTTGAGCCAGTATGCGCAATCACGGGCCTGGCGAATCGAGCCCTGGTACTGGCGGTCTTCGTCGATGAAGTCGGCATAACCGGCCTGGGCCCGTGGCGCCTCGCCGCCTTCGAGCAGCGCGGTGTAATGCTCGCCCAGTGCCTTGAGCATCTGGCCGAAGCCCCAGCCGTCGAGAATCAGGTGATGGGCCTGGGTTGCCAGCCAGTGGTGCTCCGGCCCCAGGCGAATCAGGGCAAAACGCAGCAGTGCCGTGCCGTCGAAGCGATAACCCTGGCCCATTTGCGCCTGAATCAATGCCGTGGCCGCCGCTGCCGGGTCAGCTTCAGCCGACAGGTCCAGCAGGGGCAACGCCAGGGTGGCATGCTCGGCGAAGCGCTGCACAGGGAGGCCGTCGGACCCGGCACCTGGCAACAGCTCGGTGCGCAACACCGGGTTGGCCGCTACCAGTTGCTGCAACGCTTGGCGCAGGGTGTCCGGCCGCAGGTCGCCCGTGAGTTCGACATAGCCGCCGATGGTATAGAGCGGAGAATCGCCGTTGCTCAACTGGTCGAGCCAGATGTCCCGTTGAGCGCTGGTCAGGGGGTAGGTATCGGCGGCAGGCATGGGCTGGGAGGGTCCTTCTCCGTTGATCGTCCGCGGATTCAAGCATCGCTTCCCTACCCTGTATGGCCCCGGAAACCCGGACAGTCGCCCGCGCATCCTCGGTCGCTGATTTTCCTGTAGGAAATCAGCTACATATCAACCCCTTCGATAGCCTACCCGCAGGGCCAACCGTGGCAAACGTGATGGCAACAGCAGCTTTATGACGTCAATTTGCCGACTACTGCCGAAACATCTGCATTTAGTCTGTCCGAATCATCCCCCCACTTTGTCCGATTTGATGCCATTTTCTGTCCCCGGTTTCCACTACAGACGCAGGCGTCAGGCCCAGGCTTGAATAGCGCCACCCTCGACCGGCCAGGGCGTAAGACCATTCGCCACCCCGCCTGCGCAGTACCCGATTCAAGGATGAACAGGACATGAAGCTGACCCGCAGCCTCGAACATCACCACGACGCGCGCCTCTACCTGCAACTGGGAGAGCTGATCGCCAGCACCGGCGAGGATCATTTTGCCGAGCGCATGCTCCAGTTGGTCGACAGCCTGGTGCCAGTGCACCGGCTCGACCTGAGCGAGTGGACCCTGGATGCCCGACAGACCGGCGTCAGTCGGGTCAAGGTGCTGGGCGGCGCGGGGCTTGCCCAGGAGTTTCCTCCACCTGATCAGCCCAACCACCCGCTGCTGCAGAACATCCTGCAGATGAACGATCCCTTGCTCATTCAGGTAAAGGCGCCTCACGTCACCGGCAACCCGCAATCCAGTGCTCACCAGTGCAACCTGGTGTCGTGCAATGGCGACCGCCGTTGGGTCATCTGCTTCCATCGCCTGCCCAGCCAGATGGCCTTTTCCCTCGGCGAACTGTCGCTGCTCAAACGCCTCTCCGACACCTTGCTGCCTCTGCTTGAACACCATGCGCAGCACCAGGTGCACGTGCAGGGTGAAGGTTCGGCGACGCCCGACACCTTGCGCCACGGCTTCGACGAGCGCCTGGCCCAGGAAGCCGTGCAACTGTCGAGCCGTGAGCAGGAAGTCTGCCTGGGGCTGCTCACCGGTGGCACCGTACCGGAAATGGCCCAACGCCTGAACGTGAAGAACAGTTCGGTGGAAACCTACCTAAAACGCGCCACCGCCAAGCTTGGCGTCAGTGGGCGCCACGGCCTGGCCAGATGGATGGCCGGTGCCTGACTCCAGAGAACCCGCGATGCCCAGATACCCTGCTGCCGTGTTGGCGGTGTTGCTGACCGGCTGCACCCTGGCCCCCGACTATCAACGCCCCGCCCTGCCTGTCGCACCTCGATTCCCGGGAGAAGCCAGCCAGGATGCCATGGCTCCCAGCCGCCAGCACGACGACTGGCACCAGGTGTTCCAGGATCCGTTGCTGCGCCAACTGATCGACAACGCACTGCTCAACAACCGCGATCTGCGCGTAGCAGCGCTCAACGTCGAAGCCTATCGTGCGCAGTTTCGTATCCAGCGCTCGGAGTTGCTGCCCAAGGTCTCCGCCGACGCCAAGGGCCAGCGCCAGTACCTGCCGCGGCGCATGACCGGGACCGGCGACGGAGCCATCACCCAGACCTACGCCGCCACGCTCGGGGTGAGCGCCTATGAGCTTGACCTGTTCGGCCGCCTGCGCAGCCTGAGTGACAAGGCCTTGCTGACCTATCTCGCCAGCGAACAGGCCCGGCGCAGTGTGCAATTGGGGTTGGTGGCCAGCGTGGCGAGCAGCTACATGACCTGGCGAGCCGACCTGGAGCTGCTCGAACTGTCACGCCAGACCCTGATCGCCGACCAGGAAAGCCTGCGCCTGACCCAGGGTCAGCGTCGCGCCGGCACTGCGTCGGCATTGCAGCAGATCCAGGCGCAGACCAGCGTCGACACCGCTCGTGCCGCAGTAGCCCGCTACCAGCGACAGGTTGCCCAGGATATCAACCAGCTGACCCTGCTGGTCGGCGCGCCCCTCGATGAGCGTACGCCCAATCTGCCGCTGGCCTCGCAGCAGATCGTCGGCTTGCCGCCCGGCCTGCCCTCGGCACTGCTGCAACGTCGCCCGGACATCCTGGAAGCCGAATACCAGCTGCGTGCGGCCAATGCCGACATCGGTGCCGCACGGGCAGCGTTCTTTCCCAGCATCAGCCTGACCGCCAACGCAGGCTCCAGCAGTCGCGAATTGTCCGGGCTGTTCGACGGCGGCAGCGGTACCTGGTTGTTCCAGCCGCAGATCAATCTGCCGCTGTTCACCGCCGGCAGCCTGCGGGCCAGCCTGGACTATGCGCGCCTGCAAAAGGAAATCGAGGTGGCCCGCTACGAGAAATCGATTCAGGGTGCGTTCCAGGAGGTGTCTGACGGCCTCGCGGCGCGCGCCACTTATCAGCGGCAACTGGTGGCCCAACGCGACCTGGTGGCCTCCACTCAGCGCTACTACGACCTGGCCCGCAACCGCTACCGCATTGGCGTGGACAGCAGCCTGACCTTTCTCGACGCCCAGCGCTCGCTGTTCAGTGCCCAGCAGGGCTTGATCAACGACCGGCTGGCGCAATTGCTGGCAGAGGTGAACCTCTATGCCGCGTTAGGGGGAGGCTGGACAGACGCGCACTGAAGGCAGGCCGTGGCCCGCGGCCGCGCCTTGGCGCCTGCCGCCCAGGTCGAGTCAGGCCAGGTCGGCAAGGGCCTGGGCCGCATATGCGTGGGAGCGCAAGCGCGCCAAGGGGTCATGGATCCGGCAATCGATCATCAACTCATCGGCGCCAGTCTGTTCGATCAGTGTGCGCAACCCATCCCTCACCCGCTGCGGCGCACCGGCCACGGTACAGGCCATCACCTGTTCCAGCACCGCCCGTTCATGGCCCGGCAAGCCCTCGACATAACCTTCCTGCGGCAGGGGCAGCAGGCCGTGACGTCCGACATGCAGATCGAGCATCCATTTGCGGTGCGAGCTGGCGAGATAATCGGCTTCGGCATCGCTGGCTGCTGCGAACAGATTCATGCCCACCATGACGTAGGGCTTGGCCAGTTGCGCCGAGGGTTGGAAGTTCGCGCGGTAATGGGCGATGGCCTGCAGCAGGTAGCGCGGGGCGAAATGGGAGGCAAAGGCGTAGGGCAAGCCGAGCCGTGCCGCAAGGTCGGCGCCGAACAGGCTGGAACCCAATATCCACACCGGCACCTCGTGCTTGCCCGGCACCCCGCGCACCGATCGCTGGCCGTTGTCGGCCAGGTAGTCGCGCAACTCGGCGATGTCCTGGGCAAAGTCACGCTCGGGCGCGACGCCGCGCAAAGCACGGACGGTCGGGCCGGAGCTGCCGGGGGCACGCCCCAACCCCAGGTCGATACGCCCCGGGTGCAGGGCATCGAGCGTGCCGAACTGCTCGGCGACCACCAGCGGAGCATGATTGGGCAGCATGATGCCACCGGCACCCACGCGAATATGCCGCGTGGCATTGGCGATCTCGTTGATTACCAGCGCTGTGGCGGCAGAGCCGATGCCGGGCATGTCATGGTGTTCGGCGATCCAGTATCGAGCGTAGCCGTGCTGCTCGACATGGCGTGCCAGTTGACGGGATTCCTCGATCGCATCGGCCAGGGTCTTGCCCTCGCCAATCATGACCAGGTCCAGGACAGACAACGCAGTCATGGCGTCTCCATAAGTCGTGACGGATATGACTGCACAGTGTCCAGGGCCACGCCTGGGCGATAAACCGCAAAACGGGCCCTACACACGGTCCCTGCATTCCCCAATCAGCGTTCCCAGGGCACTCCATGCTCCCAGCGGGCGACCAGCAGGTCGATGAAACCTCGCACCCGTGGCGACAAATGGCGCTTGCTGGGGTAGACGATACGAATCGGGTCCGCTGGCGGCCGGTAATCCGCAAGTACCTCGACCAGCGTTCCAGCGCGCAAGTCGTCGCCGGTGATGTAGGTGGGCAGGTGAATCAGCCCGAACCCGGCGCGGGCGCCATCGAGCATGGCCTCGGAGCTGTCGATGTTCAAGCGCCCGGGCTCTTCGCACAGGTGCAGCCCTTCATCGGTGTGGAAGCGCCAGGGGCTGGCCTTCTCGCCCGCCAGAAAAGCGATCTTGTCGTGCCCATACAGGTCTGCCGGTACCTGGGGCACCCCATGACGCTGCAAGTACTCGGGTGCAGCGCAGGTGACGAACTGCTGCCACGCCACGGTGCGTGTCAGCAGTTGCGAGTCCTCCTTGGGCGCACCGATGCGTACCGCAACGTCCACCCCCTCCTCCACCAGATCGACGAAACGGTCGGTGAAGCGGATATCGGCGCGCAGTTCCGGCCATTGCTTGAGGTAGACATCCAGGATCGGCAGCACATGACGCTGGCCGAACGACAGCGGCGCAGTCAGGCGCAGAGTGCCGGTCGGTCGTCCACGGCGCTGGGCCATCGTGGTCTCGACTTCGTCCAGGTCTTCGAGGATCTGCCGCCAACGCTCGAACGCGACCTGGCCTTCATCGGTCAGGCTCAGTTTGCGCGTGGTACGGTTGAGCAGGCGCACGGCCATGCGCGATTCGAGGCGCGCGATGCTCTTGCCCACCGCCGAGCGGGTCAGGCCCAGGCTCGCGGCGGCTGCGGTGAAGCTGCCGACCTTCACGGCACTGACGAAGGCGGCGATGTCGCCGAAGCGGTTGGGTTCCATGAAGCTGTTCCTGGATATCCGAGGCTGCCTAGGATGGGGGCAGATCGAGGTATTGCAAGGCCTTGATCGCCATCAGGTGCAAGGGATAGAACCCGTAGGCCCAGCGTCCCACAGGCACGATTGAGGCGCCCTGGTACGCCAGCATGCGCAAACCCAATGGCAGCGCCATTGCCGCGGTGGCCAGCACCAGCAGGGAAAAGGGCTGCCAGGGATGCGCCCATAACCAACTGTTGGTCAGGTTTGCGCCCATTGCCAGCAGACAGGGCACCAGCCAGCCGGGCCGACCTCGCGACCACAGCATCAGGCAGGCCGCCGGCAGCAATACCCCCGGCAGGCCATACATCAGTCGATCACTGAAAACCAGCGCCAGCCCGGCACTACCGATCCCGACGATGCGCGCAGCAGGCTGCGGATGCCTCACCCCCCAGGCGACCAGCAGGCCAAGGGTCAGGGTGGGCATGACATTGAGCGTGTGCGAGCCATTGTCCAACCAACGGTACGGGCCCTCGGCAAGTACCGAGAAGGCCAGCATCCAGCTCAGGTAGCGCGCGTTGGCTGCCGTGTACAGCGCGCCTGGCTGGGCGCGTGAGACATGACAGGCGATCACCAGGCAGAACAGTGGAAACGCCAGGCGCCCGACCACGAACAACCCGTCGGCACTGGGCCACAGGTAGCGCAAATGATCGGCGACCATGCTCAGGATCGCCGTCCACTTGACCAGGTCGAGCCCGGCCGAGCGGCCGTTCAGGGCGCCACCCCGGATTGCGGCGGGGGATTCAGGTAGCGTGTGGTCCAAGCCGCCAGGGGCAGCGGAGGTTGCTGTTGGAGGATCCGACGCCAGATCAGCCCCAGGTCATGGCCGTTGAACATCGCGGCACCGTCACTCCAGTTGGCTGGGGTATCGACCACCCACTGGCCTTGGCTGTCGCGATGCGCCATGCGGAAACGGAAGGTGTAGTTACCGGGAATGCCCATGCGCAGGTCGGTCACCACCAGCACATCGCCGACCACGTCATAACGCAGCCAATCATCGGTGAACCAGCGCAGCCGCTCGTGCAGCGCGACGCCCTCGAGCACCTTGGCGGCGTCCAGGTTCAGCGACAGGCGCTGCATCTCGGGTGGTTCGCGGTCGAAAACGCTGCTCACGCCCTCGTAGTAATGACCATCCGCCGTCTTGGCCAGCACCCGCCAGACCAGGCTGTTGAAGGCCATGGGCACTGCCCGCACATGATCGACAACAACGCCCTGGCGGCCCAGGGCCTCATGGAAACGCTGCTCGACCGCCATGCGCCCGGCCAGCCCGAACCCCAGATACGCCGTACTGAACAGCAGAGCCGCTGCCATCAGGGGTATCGCCCGGCCACTCAGCCCCCGCCACGCGGCGTAGATCACAGCGACCAGCAGCGGCACGGTGTAGATCGGGTCGATGATGAACACTGCCGCCCAGCTTTCGGGAGTGAACGGCAGCGGCCAGAACAATTGCGTGCCATAGACCGTGAAGGCGTCCAACAGGGGATGGGTGACCAGCACCAGCCAGAACGCCACGAACAGTCGGGGCCAACGGTAGCCTCTGTCGGGCCGGCGCCTCTGCCCTACCCAGGCCACCAGCCACGCCAGCAGCAGCGCCAGGCCGGTAAGGACGAAGATCGAATGGGAAAAACCGCGGTGATAGGTCATCTGCGAAACAGGGTCCGCATACCGGATCACCACATCGAGATCGGGCAAGGTGGCCAGCGCGGCACCGTACAACAGCGAACGGCGGCCCTGGATGCGGCCGAGCACGGTACCTTGCAGGGCGGCGCCAAGTAGGGCTTGGGTAATCGAGTCCAAGGTAAGTCTTCCATCGACAGGGTCAGGGAAACCTACCCCTCGGCGCCCGCTGCGGCAAGCGTGCAGATCCCCTCGAGGGCGCTGGGGAAACAGCTTGCAAACATGTGTCAGCACCGCTCGGGAAAAATTGCCTGCAGCGAGGCCATGGCTTCTGTTAAAAACGACGATTTCCAGCACGCCTGATGACACCCATGACCGACACCCTGCTCACTCACTTCAAACGCCGCTGGCTCACCTGGCTGGCCATGGCCTTGCTGGTGGTGGGCCTGCCCGCGGGTTGCGCGGTCTTGCAGCACAAGGAGCGCGAACTGGTGTTTCGTATCGAGCCGGGCCAGGCCAGTTGGTTCAGGGGCCTGCCGGCCGGCGTACAGGAGCTGGACCTGCGCCCGCGCAGCTTCACCGACGGCCAGAGCCTGCACGCCTGGTGGTGGCCGGCCAAACGCGCCGATGCGCCAGCGATACTCTACCTGCACGGCGTACGTTGGAACCTCACCGGTCAGTTGTTCCGCATCGAGCAGCTGCACGCCATGGGCTATTCGGTGCTGGCCGTGGACTACCGCGGGTTTGGCCAGAGCCAAGGCGACCTGCCGTCCGAGGCCACGGTATACGAGGACGCCCGAATTGCCTGGGAGCGCTTCGCCCAGTTGCAGCCGGTGCCAAGCAAGCGCCTGATCTTCGGCCATTCGCTGGGCGGTGCGGTCGCTGTCGAGCTTGCGTCGGAGCTCGCACGCCAGGCACGCCAGCAAGGCCAGCCCGTACCTGCGCGCGGCCTGATTCTCGAATCCACCTTCACCTCCCTTGGCGACGTGGCAGCATCGGTGGCCGATACCGCACTGCCGGTACGCTGGCTGCTGTCGCAGAAGTTCGACTCGCTGGGCAAGATCGCCGATATCGATTTACCTCTGCTGCTGGTGCACGGCCTGGACGACCGCTATGTGCCGCCACGCTTCAGCCAGGCGCTGTTCGAGGCCGCGCAGCAGCCCAAGACCTTGCTGCTGGTGCCGGGGGCAAGCCACAACAACAGCATGAGCCTGGCAGGCCAGCGCTATCGCCGCGCCATCGAAGCCTTGCTCTGAGGCCCGCGGCGATGATCACTGTACGGGCAGGAAATTCATCAGCAGCAGGCTCTGCGCATAGTTGAGGCCGATCCGTCGGTAGCGCTCATCGAGCATCTGCGCCAGCAGGTCGAGACGTGCGACGATCTTGCCGAACTCGACGGCAAAACTCAGGTTGCTGCCCTCTTCCGAGATCTCGTTGGAAAACAGCAGCAACACACCATTGGCATCCTGGCGCTGACCGAGCATCCAGGTGGCCTTTTCGATGTTGCGCGCGGCGTTATTGACGAACAGTGGGTCGATGGCGTCGGTCATGTAGAACTCGGTGCGCCCACCGTGGGCGGTAATCAACATGCTGCCGATCGCATAGATGAACGCACCGACCCGATCACCGCGAAACTCCGGGCTCAAGGCATAGCTCAGCGCCGCCAGGTCACGGCGCTCGCCCAGTTGCGGCAACGACTGGCGCTGCTCGATGGCCTGGCGGATCTGGCGCTCAGCGGTGGCGGCATCCAGGTATCCGGACTGCTTCCACTGACTGGGGTTGCGCAGGTAGAGCTTGTTCATCAGCAGATACAGGCTCTGCAGGTTGTCGCGCATGGACAAGGTCGCCATGCGGTCGACACTGGTCTGGAACAGCTCGCCAGGATGCCCATTACCCAACTGGGTGAATACGTCATGCCCCTGCTGCCCGGTGCACCCGCACAGGGCGATCAAGACACCCACCAATGACAGGCGGGCATGGCGGCGAAAGGCAGGAACAGGCATTTGCACCGGGGTCCAGGGTTAGCGGCCGGGCCGTGAATCGGCGCAGCCTGGCCATGCATAGAGCCCCTGAATGTAAAAAAGTGCGACGTTCAAGGCTGACTGAGGATTTTCAGCCCGCCCATTTGCTCAATTCGTAACAAGAATTGACGACCAAAGCGTGGCCGTGATCTCCTAATACATTACGTAGGGTGCCCCTTTGCAGGGGTGAAACGGGAAACCGGTGCGTCACAGGCCCTTCATGGGTCTGGCAAGTCCGGTGCTGCCCCCGCAACGGTAAGCGAGCGAGCGTCTGATCCACTGTGCCTGCAGTGCGGCATGGGAAGGTGACGCTCTCCCCAGGAGCCAGGCTCCTGCTCGTCAGCCCGGAGACCGGCCCGACGTCTTGTGATCACACCCCGCGGTGGGCGGGCGCTGTTGCATGTCCCTGGGCGGTTCTCGCCTGGGGTTGCCGCGCTTCCTGTCGCCCATGAAAAAAAGCAGAGGAATGCGTCATGTCCGTCACCAGCGCCAAACACAGCATCGCCACCCCCGTCAGCCTCAGCCAGCGTCTCGTCGTTGCGGTCGGCGCCAGCCTGCTGGGCTTGTGCCTGGTGTACTTCGCCGGGTTCTCGCACCTGGAGGCTGTGCACAACGCTGCCCACGATACCCGTCACAGCGCCGCCTTCCCTTGCCACTGAGTGTCCGATGATGATCAAGCGTATCGCTCGCACTGCAGGCTTCAGTGGCCTGCTCGCCGCACTTTTGCTGACGCTATTGCAGAGTTTCTGGGTCGCTCCGTTGATCCTTCAAGCCGAAACCTATGAAAACTCGGCCCCCACCGAGCAGCACGAGCACGCCGGTGAAAGTGCCGCTGGCCATGAGCACGGTGCAGAAGCCTGGTCACCGGAAGACGGCTGGCAGCGCGTGCTGTCGACCACCGGCGGTAACCTGGTGGTGGCAGTCGGTTTCGCGCTGATCCTCGCCGCACTCTACAGCCTGCGCGAACCCGGTCGAGTCAGTACTGGCGCCTTGTGGGGCCTGGGCGGCTTCGCCGTGTTCTGCCTGGCACCGACCCTGGGCCTGCCACCCGAACTGCCTGGCACCGCCGCGGCCGATCTGGGTCAACGCCAGACCTGGTGGATCGGCACCGCCGCCGCCACTGCTGTGGGCCTGGCGTTGCTGGTCTTCGCGCGCCACTGGCTGCTCAAAGTGCTTGGCGCTGCGCTGCTGGTGGTACCGCACCTGATCGGCGCCCCTCAGCCACTGGTGCATGAAAGCCTGGCGCCCGAAGCGCTGGAAGCACAGTTCAAGGTTGCCTCCTGGCTGACCAACGCAGCCTTCTGGGTCGCACTGGGTCTGCTGAGCGCCTGGCTGTACCGCCGCTCCGCGCAGGCCTGATGGCCGCGCTCTATGTCGGTTTCGGCTGCCGCCGGGGTTGCCCGGCGGCGGTTCTGGAAACCCTGCTGCACCTTGCCCTGGCCAGCAACGGCCTGACGCTGCCCGCGTTGCGAGGTATCGCCAGCATCGATCTCAAGGCTCAGGAGCCCGGCCTGCGGCAACTGGCCGAGCAGCTCGGCCTGCCCCTGACGGTGTACAGCGCCCGGCAACTGCAGCCCTTCCTGCCGTTGCTCAGCCACCGCTCCGAAATGGCCTTCAACACCACCGGCTGTTGGGGAGTGGCAGAAAGCGCGGCGCTGGCACTGGCGGCGAGCGAGGGTCAGCGCTCGCCGATCCTGACAATCACCAGGCAGGTGCTCGGTGACGCTACCCTGGCGCTGGCCAGCAACGGATAATCGCACTTCATTTCACCTTCAAGGACTTGCCATGACGGTCTATTTCATCGGTGCCGGCCCCGGCGATCCGGAGCTGATCACGGTCAAGGGCCAACGCCTGATCCGTCAATGCCCGGTGATCATCTACGCCGGCTCACTGGTACCGCCCGCGGTACTCGAAGGTCATACCGCCAGTACCCTGATCAACAGCGCCGAACTGCACCTGGAGCAGATCATCGGCGCAATCCGAGAAGCCCATGACAAGGGTATGGATGTGGCCCGTGTACACAGCGGGGACCCGAGCCTGTATGGCGCCATCGGCGAACAGATCCGCCACCTGCGCGAACTGGGCATCGACTACCAGATCATTCCTGGCGTTACCGCCACAGCCGCCAGCGCCGCCCTGCTCGGCTGCGAACTGACGCTGCCGGACATCTCGCAGACCGTCATCCTGACCCGCTACGGCGATCGCTCGCCGATGCCGGTAGGTGAGCAACTGGCGGACCTGGCGCGCCACCGCAGTACCTTGGCCATTCACTTGGGGGTACGCCATCTGCCGCGCATCGTCGAGGAGCTGCTGCCGCACTATGGGGCGGATTGCCCGGTGGCAGTGATCCACCGCGCCACTTGGCCGGACCAGGACTGGGTCAGGGGCCGTCTCGCCGATATCGTCGAGGGTGTTGCCAACAAAGGCTTCCGGCGCACGGCACTGATTCTCGTCGGCCATGTTCTAGGCGACGCACCGTTTGCCGACTCGGCCTTGTACCGCGCCGGCCACGCCCATCTGTATCGCCCCGGCGACTGAGGATTGCCAGCCAGCGTCCAGCGACCGACACTGGCGCATCTCTGTCCGCACCGGAGTTGCGCCATGCTCGAGCTACGCCCCAATTGCGAATGTTGCGATACCGATTTGCCCCCCGACACCCTGGACGCGCTGATCTGCTCGTTCGAGTGCACCTTCTGCCGCCGCTGCGCTGAACAGCATCTACAGGGACAATGTCCGAATTGCGCGGGGCAATTGCAGCAACGCCCGACACGGGTCGGTGCTGCGCTGCTCAAAAATCCCGCGTCGACGCATCGCGTGAATAAACCGCATCCCGCCTGTGCGCGCCCGACCTGAGCGCCCTTACCCCACACCCGCCCGCGAGGGTCTCATCGCCCCTCGCCCCTAGTTTCTTTTGTAAGACTTTTCACCAGCAAATGGCGGCTTTTTCCACACGCCTATACTCGCCATTATCAAAGCGTTCTGATGGACGTATCGTGCCCGCAGCCAGATTGGCCCTACAGACGTATTCCTGGATAACGTCAGGAACGAACATTATTTCGTACAGGAGTTTTCCAATGACCACCGTACTGATGGTCGATGATCACCCTACCGTCCGCCTCGCCGTGCGTATCCTGCTCGAGCGGGAACGCTTTGAGGTTGTCGGTGAATCGGGCAATGGCATCGAGGCCGTGCAGATGGCACGCCAGCTTGCACCGAAGGTGGTGATTCTCGATATTGGGTTACCGGGCCTGGATGGCATGGAAGTGATCAAGCGTTTGCAATTGCTCGATCCTGCACCAAAAATCATGGTACTCACCGGGCAGTCCTCTGATCTCTACGTCCGTCGCTGCCTGGATGCAGGAATCTCGGCCTTCGTCAACAAGGACGAAGACCTCGATGCCCTGTTGTTCGCGCTCAAGGCCCTGGTCAAAGGCTATTCGACCTTTCCGCAGATGTCGGTGAACAGCAGCACCCTGGAATCGGAAACGGTGAGGCTCAACAGCCTGTCGAATCGGGAAATGGAAGTCCTGCGCAGGCTCGCGCGGGGAGAGAACAACAAGTACATAGGGACGGCCATGAACCTCAGCGCCAAGACCATCAGCACCTACCGCGGTCGAATCGGAGAAAAACTCAAGACCGAGTCGCTGGTCGAAATGGTCGACCTGGCCAAACGCAACCAAGTGAACTGAGCCTCGCGACGATGAGGCACACCCTTGGCGGCCTGCTACTGGCAGCGGCGGCCCTGCTGATATCGGGCGCCGCCATTGGTGAAAGCGAACCGCGACACTTGCTGGCTCGCTCGATCAGTGCCAGTGTCGCGCTGCCGCTGAGCGACAGCGACCGCCAGTGGCTGCGCGAGCGCAAGGTGCTGGTCCTGGGCAGTTCGCGTCCTGACTACCCCCCCTTTGAAATCAATGTCAGCCCAAACGACTACGAGGGGTTGAGTGCGGACTATGCTGGCCTGATCGGCGAGCAACTGGGCATGCCGATCGAAGTACGCCGTTTTGCCAGTCGCACGGCGGCCATCGAAGCCCTGCACCAGGGGCAGATCGACCTGCTTGGCAGCTCCAATGGCTTCGAAGCAGCCGATGCCAAGTTGTCCCTGAGCCAAACCTATGCCGACGACCTTCCGGTGATCGTCACACGTCAGGACCGCCCCCAGTTGCACAGTGAGGATCTGGCCGGCCTGCGCCTGGCCATGGTCGATCACTACCTGCCCAAGGCGGCTGTCCAAGCCCTGTATCCCCAGGCGCAGCTGATCCTCTACAGCTCGACCTACGCAGGCCTCAGCGCAGTGGCGCAGGGTGATGCCGATGCCTACATCGGCGATGCCATCAGCTCGGACTTCGCTATTGGACGAGCCTATCAAGGCCTGGTGCGCATCGACCATTTCGTCCAGGCACCCGCAGGCGCTTTCGCCTTCGCATTGGACCAGCACAACACCAGGCTACTCGGCCTGGTCGACCAGGCGTTACAGAGGATTACCGACAGCGAGCGCCTGAACATCCTGCGCCGCTGGTCCAGTGGCAACACCAGCCTGCTCCTGCAGCGTCGCCTTTCCACGCTCACCGATGAAGAACAACGCTGGCTGGCCAGAGCCCCCAGGATACGGGTACTGATCAACCCAAGCTTTGCACCAATCACATTCAACGACACCCAGCAGCAACCCAACGGCATTACACTGGACGTTCTCAAACAGATCACTTTGCGCACCGGCCTGCGTTTCGACATCGTTGAACGCAACTCCGTGGCGGCCATGGTCGATGAGGTGGCACGGGGTGATGCACAGCTGGTCGGAGCCCTGGACTACAGCCCGTCGCGCGCATCGCGCGTGCGTTTCACCCGCCCCTACCTGGTCAGCCCCAACGTGCAGGTCGTGCGTCGCACCAGCACGCAAGCCGGCCCACAGAACGCACAACGCATCGCGCTGGTGCGTGACGGTTCCCAGGAGGTCGCGCTGCGCCAGCGTTATCCGCAGGCTCATGTGGTCGAGGCCAGCAACACGTTGGCGATGATGGAGTCGGTGGCCAAGGGCAATACCGACGTTGCGCTGATCAGCAACATCAGCGCGTCCTACTACCTGACTCATGTGTTCAAGGACAGGTTGCGCATCGCCGGCTTGCAGGACGACAGCCAGACAGCAATAGCTTTTGCCGTGGCGCCCGATCTGCCGCAACTTCAGTCGATCATGGACAAGGCGTTGCTGAGTATCCCGCCGGAAGAACTGGACCAGTTGATCAACCGTTGGCGTACCAGCACCATCGTCAGCGATAGCCTGTGGGGCAACTACCGCTCGCTGGCGTTGCAGGTGCTGGTGCTTTCGGCATTTTTGCTGGCCGGCGTGGTGTTCTGGAACGGCTATCTGCGCAAGTTGATCCACCAGCGCAGCGAGGCACAACGGGCGCTTCAGGCCCAGCTCACGCTCAGCCGCAGCCTGCTCGAACAGTTGCGCCAGGCCAAGGAGGATGCCGAGCGTGCCAGCCAGGCCAAAAGCAGCTTCCTGGCAATCATGAGTCATGAGATCCGCACCCCCATGAACGCGGTGATCGGGCTGCTGGAACTGGCACTCGAAGACAACCGTCAAGGCCACAGCGACCCGCAGGGCTTGCAGACTGCACACGATGCCGCACTCGGCCTGCTCGAGCTGATCGGCGATATCCTCGACATCTCGCGCATCGAGTCCGGGCACATGGTCTTGCAGCCCGTAGCCACCGACCTGGTCGAGCTCGTCCGCTCGACCGTACGCGCCTTCGAAGCCAATGCCAAGGTCAAGGGACTGACGCTTCAAACCAGGCTCCCAGAGTCGCCGATCTGGGCCTCTGTCGATCCGGTAAGGCTACGCCAGGTGGTGTCCAACCTGCTCAGCAATGCGATCAAGTTCACCGAGCAAGGCCAGGTCGAAGTCGGTCTGATCGTGCAGGCACAGACCAAAGATGTCCTGCAGGTGGAACTGCAGGTGCAAGACAGCGGCATCGGCATCAGCGAAGCCGATCAGGCCAGGCTGTTCCAGGCCTTCGCCCAACTCGACGGCCAGCGCGCACGCCATGGTGCCGGGCTGGGTCTGATCATCAGCCGTACACTGTGCCAACTCATGGGCGGCGTCCTGCAACTGCAGAGCCTGCAGGGCGTCGGCACCCGAATCGATATAAGCCTGTCGCTGCCGAACGCCGAGCCCCTGGTTGCGCAGCCCCTGCCCGAGCTACTCGGCGACACTGCCCAGGCCGGTCCTTTGCATGTCCTGGTCGTGGATGACTACCCGGCCAACCTCATGCTCCTCGAAAAGCAACTATGCACTCTCGGGCACAAGGTGCGCCTGGCTGAAAATGGCCAGACGGCCCTGGCGCTCTGGCAGGCTGAAGCGTTCGACCTGGTGATCACCGACTGCAGCATGCCCGTGATGGATGGCCACGAACTGACACGACGCATCCGTACATTGGAACGCGAACGCGGTGCCCAGCCCTGCCGAATCCTCGGCGTCACGGCCAACGCCCAGGCCGAAGCCAAGGCACAGTGCCTGGCCGATGGCATGGACGAGTGCCTGTTCAAACCGATCGACCTGCGTACCCTCAAGGCCCACTTGCCCCAGGCGCCGACTACCGAGGCAACGCCCCCGGAAGATGCACCGCCTGACAGTGGTTTCGACATTGCTCAGTTGCGCCATCTCACCCAGGACGACGTAGAGCTGACTCGGCGCCTGCTCGAACAACTCGCCCAGAGCACCGCGCAAGACCTGCAGGCCCTGCGCGAACTGGCCCCGGGCCACACATCGGCGCAGGTGAAAACGCTGGTGCACCGGATCAAAGGCGGTGCGCGCATGCTCAAGGTCAGGGGTGTGGTCCGCGATTGCGAAACGCTGGAACAGGCACTGGCCGATGGAGCGCCCAGCGATGCATTGCTCGCGCGCCTGGAGGCAAACCTCCAGGGCCTGGAGCGTCAGTTGCGCGAGGGGCTCAATGCAATTGCAAGGTCGAACTGATCTGGCTGATTGCATCGACCACGTGACGTGAGCCTTGCTGGATCTCCATGATCACGGTACCGGCCTCGTTGGCCAGCTCCACGCCCAACCCCGTGCGCGACAGGCTCGACTGCATGCTGGCTACCGCCGTCAGTGACAGGTCGTGATTCTGTCGCACCACCTCGACGATCTCCAGCGTGGCTTTGCTGGTCCGCGCCGCCAGGCTGCGCACCTCGTCAGCCACAACCGCGAAACCGCGCCCGTGCTCACCGGCCCGGGCGGCCTCGATGGCGGCATTGAGTGCCAACAGGTTGGTCTGGTCGGCAATCCCGCGAATGGTCAGGACGATCTTTCCGATCAGCTCCGACTGCTTGCTCACCGCATCGATGCTGCGCGCCGCGTCGTTGAGCTCCTCGGAAATCTGCTCGATCACCTGCACCGTCTGCTGCACCACCTGGGTTCCCTTGCGCGCGCAGGCGTCGGTCTGCACGGAGCTTGCGTGAGCCGCATCGGCCGCGCTCTGCTGGGTGCTGACCTGATTGGTGATGTCGCTGGCGAACTTGACCACCTTGTACAGGCGGCCCTTGCCATCGAAGATCGGATTATAGGAGGCCTCCAGGTACACCGTCTGGCCTTGCTTGTTGACCCGTTCGAAGCGGTGGGAGTGATACTCGCCCCGGTTGAGCGATGCCCAGAACTCCCGGTACTGGGGCGATTCGCGCTCATGGGGCAGGCAGAACAACCCGTGATGACGCCCCGTGACCTCCTCCAGGCGATAGCCCATGGTATCGAGGAAGTTCTGGTTGGCCGTGATCACCCGCCCCTCGGGGGTGAACTCGATCACCGCCATCGAGCGACCGATGGCCTTGAGCAGGCTCTCGCTCTCATGCTCTTCGTTGACCCTGCGGGTGATGTCGGCCGCGACCTTGATCACGCTGGTAACCTGCTGTTGATCATCGAGCACTGGCATGTAGCTCGCCTCCAGCCACACCTCGCGCCCGGCCTTGTCGATACGTTCGAACGTACCGCTGATCGCCTTGCCCTGCCCCAGCTCGTGCCATAACTGCTGGTACTCGGCGCTCTTGGCATAGGTTGGGTCGCAGAACAGACGGTGGTGCTTGCCGCGGATCTCATCGGCGCTGTAGCCCATCGTTGCGCAGAAGTGGTCGTTGGCGTCGAGGATGGTGCCATCCGGGGCGAACTCGATCATCGCCATGGAGCGACTGATCGCGGCCAACTTGGCTTCCATGCCTGCCAGTGCCTGGCGGCTACGCTGAATCTCGATCAGGTCGGACTTGCGATGGTACTCGAACATGCGCCGGGCCTCCTTGTGTGCGCAGGGGTTTCCTGAGCATAGATGGGCCCCGCCGCCATGCAAGCGATCTGATATCACCTTGTGATTAGGCGGTTTCGAAGGAAGATTCGACCGTATCCACGTCCGGTCAGGTGCTTTCCCGCACCACCAACTCGAAGCCCATGTCCTGCTGCTGCTCCACGTCCCGCTTGCCGTCGAGCAGACTCAACAGCGCCTGCGCGGCAGTGCGCCCCACAGCGGCCCTTGGCGTACGGATCGAGGTCAGGCGCGGCACCATGTGCGCCGAAGCCGGCAGGTCGTTGAAGCCGACCATCGCCACCTGCCGCGGAACCTCGACACCTTGGCGCAACGCCTGGAGCACCGCGCCCTGGGCCAAGTCATCGTTGCAGAAGAACAGGCCGTCGACATCCGGTGCCTTGGCCAGCAAACGGCTGAACAGCTCGCCACCAAGGCCGATCGATGAGGGTTGTGGGTCCAGCATCTCCAGCTCCGGTGCCTGCAAGCCGGCCTCCAGCAAGGCCTGGCGAAACCCCTCGGCGCGCTGCATCACCCGCGGATCGAGCTGCGCCGCGATGAAGCCCAGGCGCCTGCGGCCACGCTTAATGAGGTGGCGAGCGGCGGCGCGACCCGCCTGCTGCTGCGAAAACCCCACCGACAGCGCGCCCGGCTCCCCGCCAAGCTCCATCATGTGAACACAGGGAACGCCGCTGGCTGCGAGCATCTGCCGCGAAGCATCGCTGCGCTCGAAACCGGTCAGCAGGATGCCGCAGGGCTGGTAGGCCAGGTAGTTGCGGATCAGGTTCTCTTCCTCGGCGCTGTCGTAGTGATAGTTGCCGATCAGCACTTCCAACCCGCGTGGACGCATCACCTCGTGAATCGCCTCCAGCGTGTCGATGAACAGTTGGTTGGACAGCGATGGAATCAATACCACCACCGACTGGCTGCGTGCCGATGCCAGGGCACGGGCGGCCGGGTTGGCCACGTACCCCAGGCTCGCTGCGGCGGCAATGACCTTTTCCACCAACTCCGGTGCAACCGTGCTGACGCCGCGCAGCGCGCGCGAAGCGGTAATGGGAGAAACCCCTGAAAGCCTGGCGACTTCGGCCAGAGTGGGACGACCTGTGGTGCGGGAGCCGGTGCGGGTCATGAATGTTGTAATTATACTACTTGCAAGAAGTGGGAACGGTCACTAAGGTAGCGCTGTCTCAGGACGCAGGCAACGTAATAATTGCCGCAGCATCCATACTGCGTATCACAAGATCAATAACACCCGGGAGGGTGGCGCTTGCACCACTGCTCGTCGAGCGTGAGACAGCGCTGTCTTACCCCGCAGGAGGTACCGATGAACCTTTCCCCTTGCGCCATCGTGGTCATGGGCGTGGCAGGCTGTGGCAAAAGCTGCGTCGGCCAGGCCGTTGCTGCACGTAGCGGCGGACGCCTGATCGAGGGCGACGCCTTCCACCCTGCCGAAAACATCCAGAAGATGAGCGCCGGCATTCCCCTGGACGACAACGACCGTGCCGGTTGGCTGGTACGCCTGGGCGAAGAGCTGCAGGCCATTCTCCAGGCCGGTGAACGCCCGATCCTCACCTGCTCGGCGCTCAAGCGCCGCTACCGCGACACCCTGCGCCAGGCCGTGCCAGGCCTGGGCTTCGTCTTTCTCGAATTGAGCCCTGAAGAGGCCGAGAAACGCGTGCTCGCCCGCCCCGGCCACTTCATGCCGGCAAGCCTCATCACCAGCCAGTTTGCGACCCTCGAATCGCCGCGTGGCGAACCGCTCACGCTGGCGCTGGACGCCACGCGTCCGATCGAAGCACTTGCCGAATCCGTGCACGACTGGCTAAAGCCCTGCGGTGACCGGCACCTGGCGCGAACTGCCTGATCCGGCGGTTTTCCGGCTCACCAAAGACAGCGCTGTCCCGACGCCTGCGGGCGTCAAAAGTTCACTCAAGTTTCGCCATTACAACAACGACAAGACCGAGGCATAGACACCATGTTCGGACTGGCTACTGATACCTACCTGCTGCTCGACGCGCTCGTTACCATCGTCGGGCTCATCCTGCTGATCACCCATTTCAAGGTCCACCCCTTCGTCGCACTGACCCTGGCCGCAGGCTTCCTCGGCCTGACCTCCGGCATGCCGGTGGCCAAGGTCATGAAATCGTTCCAGGACGGCTTCGGCGGCGTGCTCGGCTTTGTCGGCATCGTCCTGGCGCTGGGGACCATGCTCGGCAAGCTGATGGCCGACTCCGGCGGCGCCGACCAGATCGCACAGACGCTGATCCGAGCCTTCGGCAAGCAGAAAGTGCATTGGGCGATGATGTTCGCCGCATTCCTGGTGGGCATCCCACTGTTCTTCGAGATCGGCTTCGTGCTGCTGATCCCGCTGGTATTCATCGTCGCCCGCCGCTCCGGGGTGTCGCTGGTGAAGATCGGCATCCCGCTGCTGGCAGGGCTCTCGGTGGTGCATGGCCTGGTGCCGCCGCACCCTGGGCCATTGCTGGCGATCGGCATTTTCCACGCCGATATCGGCAAGACCATCTTCTACGGCCTGCTGGTGGCGCTGCCTACTGCAGTCATCGCCGGGCCGCTGTTCGGTAACTTCATCTCCCGCTACATTCCGGGCAACCCGTCCCAGGAGCTGATGGACCAGATCGCCCGCGACTCCGACCAGAAAAACCTGCCCAGCTTCACCATCACGCTGGTCACCGTGCTGCTGCCAGTGGCGCTCATGTTGCTCAAGACCTTTGCCGACGTGGTACTCCCGACTGACCATATCGTGCGTCAGTGGATGGACCTGATCGGCCACCCCATCACCGCGCTGCTCGCCGCCTTGCTCCTGGCGTTCTACACCTTCGGTTCGGCCCGCGGCTTCAGCCGTCAGCAGATCATGAAGATGCTCGACCAGAGCCTGGCGCCTACCGCGGCGATCGTGCTGATCGTCGGTGCAGGCGGCGGCTTCAAGCAGATGCTGGTGGACACCGGCGTTGGCAACGTGATCGGACAGATGGCCGTGCAGGCTGAAATTTCACCCATCATGCTGGCCTGGCTGGTGGCGGCGGTGATCCGCATCGCAACAGGTTCGGCAACCGTGGCGACCATCACCGGCGCCGGTATCGTCGCGCCGGTGATCGAACTGGTGCCGGGGGTGAACCGTGAGCTGCTGGTACTGGCCACCGGCGCTGGCTCGCTGATTCTGTCCCACGTCAACGACGCCGGGTTCTGGCTGGTCAAGCAGTACTTCAACATGACCGTGGCCGAGACCTTCAAGACCTGGAGCATGATGGAAACCATCCTGTCCGTGGTCGGCATCATCTTCATCATGCTGTTGTCGATGGTGGTATGACCGTCGGTCGGGATGATGGCACCTTGCTGAGCAGGACGGGGCCCAAAAGAAAGATGCCCCTGTCCTGCGCAAAGGAGTTTGCCCCATGAAGCGATCCCTGACCCGTACCTGCCTGCTCGCCGCCCTGCTCTGCTCACCACTGGCCATGGCGGTTGGCACCGGCACCACCTACCCGGACGATCCACATAACCCCGCGCCACAACCTGGTGTAGACAGCACCCTCAACCCGGTTGAGAAACCCATGCCGCGCGATACCGACCCGCGGATCCAGGGCAACGACCCGGAAAGCCCGCCGGCCCGGCAGAACGACAACCGCGACCTGCCCGGCATGGACGGCAGCGGCTCGGAGGGTAATGGTAGCCAGGGCGGCAGTGGCAAGCCCTGACGGTCACCACTGCCGCTTGTCAGGCCTGCTCAACCCCAGCTTTTCGATCTTGTAGCGGAGCATGCCGCGTGACGGCCCCAGCAAGCGTGCCGACTTGGTGACATTCCGGTCGGTGCGCTCAAGGGTTCGGTAGACCCTGTCGCGCTCCATGTCCGGCAGGCGGGCTCCGGCCTCGGGGCGCTGGGGTTCGTAGACAGCGTGATGAGCCATGAACCGGCTGCAAGGTGTGCTTGAGCCCCAGCACGACCGGCGGTGTTGCCTGACCGCCAACGCGCGCTCTATCCGGTCGGGAAAGGCCCTGATCAGCGCCCCATCACCTCCACCACCCAGTCGATGAACACCCGCAACCGCGCGCCCACATGCCGATTCGGCGGATAAGCGACGTACAACGGCATCGGCTCCAACTGCCAATCTTCGAGCACCCGCACCAGCGCACCGCTGGCCAGTGGCGCGCGGGCCATGTAGTCCGGCAGCCACAGCACCCCAAGCCCAGCCACCCCGGCCGCCAGGTAGGCGTTGCCATCGTCCACCGCCAGCACTTGGGTACCGCGAACCTGCAGCCGCTCGGTGCCGCGAACGAGGGCATAGGGCAGCGGTTTGCCGGTACGTGCCCAGAGAAAACCTACCGTACGGTGGTCAGAACCCTCCAGGTCCGAAGGATGGGCAGGGGTGCCAAGGCGTTCGAGGTAAGCCGGCGCCGCATACACCCCCAACTGCAGGTCGGCAACCTTGCGCGCCATCAGCGACTGGTCCAGCAGTTCGCCTCCGCGCACCACGCAATCGACATGCTCGCCAATGATGTCGACGATACGATCGCTGACGCCCATGTCGATCTGGATGTCCGGGTAGCGGGCATGGAAGTCCGGCAGCGCCGGCACCAGCACCAGGCTTGCCAGCGGGCTCGGTACATCGACCCGCAACTTGCCACGCGGCAGGCCGGCAGCGCCGCTGAGGCTGCTCTCCGCATCCTCGAGCTCCGCCAACAGGCGCAACACCCGCTGGTAGAACTGCTCGCCATCGCGGGTCACACTCACCTTGCGCGTGGTGCGGTTGAGCAGGCGCACGCGCAGGCGGGTTTCCAACTGCTGCACCAGCTGGGTCACACTGGTGCGGCTCATGTGCAGCGTCTCTGCAGCCTTGGTGAAGCTGCCCGCCTCTACCACCCGGGCAAAGGCACGCATTGCGTCGAACCGGTCCATCAGCGCCTCGATTGTTTGGAATAAACAAACAATGATAACCAGACTGGCACGTTTATCGAACAGGTCCGGGCTCGTACAGTCGCCCCATCACCCCCTTGATGGAGAAAACACCATGAACCAACGCGACGTAGTATTCCCTGCTGGCCGTCAGGCCCTGTACGACATCAATCACTACTCCCCGGCCGTGCGCAGCAACGGCTTGCTGTTCGTCTCCGGGCAAGTTGGCAGCCGCGAGGACGGCTCACCCGAGCCGGGCCTGGAAAACCAGGTGCGCCGGGCCTTCGCCAACCTCGAGGCGATTCTCGCCGCCGCCGGTTGCAGCTTCGCTGACGTGCAGGACGTGACCCTGTTCATCGTCGACCCACAAAACAAGTTCCAGAGCATCTGGGACTTGGTGCGCGCTGAATTCTGGGGGCCAGCACCTTACCCAACGGTGACGGCTGTCGGGGTAACCTGGTTGTACGGCTTCGATTTCGAGATCAAGGTGGTGGCGCGGTTGCCGCAGTGATGTAGCGAGGCAGATGGCCCTATCGCGGGACAAGCCCGCTCCTACAAGAGCGCCGCAACTGCTGCATACTGCGGTGTCACTTGTGGGAGCGGCGGTTCGGCGCCCCGACTTGTCCCGCGATAGGGCCATCTGCCTCCACAACGATTAAGACAGTCACATTCCCCTGCTCTACTCCCCTCACGCGGCCCGCAGCCTGCGAGCTCGGACGAAATGCGCATCGCGCCCTTTCGATATGCGGCAAGTGAAGGCACAATGCGTGTCCTTTTTTTGGCCGGCCTGGCCGGGGGCCTTTGAAATGATCAAGACGCCGTACTACCTCATCGACAAAACCAAGCTGCTGGGCAACCTGGAGAAGATCGCCTACGTGCGCGAACACTCCGGCGCCAAGGCCTTGCTCGCCCTCAAGTGCTTCGCCACCTGGTCGGTATTCGACCTGATGGAGCAGTACATGGACGGCACCACCTCCTCCTCGCTCTACGAGCTCAAGCTCGGCCGCCAGAAGTTCGCCGGCGAGACCCACGCCTACAGCGTGGCCTGGGCCGACGATGAGGTCGAGGAAATGCTGGAGAACTGCGACAAGATCATCTTCAACTCCATCGGCCAGCTCCAGCGCTTCGCCGAGCAGTCCGAAGGCAAGACCCGCGGCCTGCGCGTCAACCCTCAGGTGAGCAGCTCCGACTACCTGCTGGCCGACCCGGCGCGTCCGTTCAGCCGCCTGGGCGAATGGGATCCGGAAAAGATCGAAAAGGTGATCGGCACGATTTCCGGCTTCATGTTCCACAACAACTGCGAAAACGGTGACTTCAGCCTGTTCGACAAGATGCTCTCGCACATCGAAGAGCGCTTCGGCCATTTGCTGCACCAGGTCCAGTGGGTCAGCCTCGGCGGCGGCATCCACTTCACCGGCGAAGGCTACGCACTCGACGCTTTCTGCGCCCGCCTGAAAGGCTTCTCCGAGAAGTACGGCGTGCAGGTCTACCTGGAGCCCGGTGAAGCGGCGATCACCAACAGCGCCTCGCTGGAAGTCACCGTGCTCGACACGCTCTACAACGGCAAGCACCTGGCCGTGGTCGACAGCTCCATCGAAGCGCACATGCTCGACCTGCTGATCTACCGCCTCAACGCCAAGATGGCCCCCAACGACGGCGAGCACACCTACATGGTCTGCGGCAAGTCGTGCCTGGCCGGCGACATCTTCGGCGAGTACCAATTCGATCGTCCTTTGGCCATCGGCGATCGCCTGTCGTTCATCGACGCGGCGGGTTACACCATGGTCAAGAAGAACTGGTTCAACGGTCTGAAGATGCCGGCCATCGTCGTCAAACAGCTCGACGGCAGCGTCGAGGTCAAGCGCGAGTTCGGTTTCGAAGACTACGTTTCCAGCCTGTCGTAAGACCGGCTTTCAGTAAGGAGCAAGGGATAAATTGAAGAAGAACGTTCTTATCATTGGTGCAGGAGGTGTCGCCAAGGTGGTGGCCCACAAGTGCGCACAGCATAACGACGAACTCGGTCGTATTGCGATTGCGTCACGGAACATCTCCAAATGCCAGGCCATCATCGACAGCGTCAAGGCCAAGGGTAGCCTCAAGGTACCCGCAGACATCCAGGCCTTCTCGCTCAACGCCCTCGATGTCGAGGCGACCAAGGCACTGATCCGCGAGACCGAATCGCAGATCGTGATCAACGTCGGTTCCGCCTTCCTCAACATGTCGGTGCTGCGTGCCTGCATCGATACCGGTGTCGCCTATCTCGATACCGCGATTCACGAAGAACCGGGCAAGATCTGCGAAACCCCGCCCTGGTATGGCAACTACGAGTGGAAGCATCTCGAGGAGTGCCAGCAGAAGAACATTACCGCCATTCTCGGTGTCGGCTTCGACCCGGGTGTGGTGAACAGCTACGCGAAACTCGCGCAGCAGCAGTATTTCGACCGCATTGATTCGATCGACATTCTCGACGTCAATGCCGGTTCCCACGGCAAGTACTTCGCCACCAACTTCGACCCGGAAATCAACTTCCGCGAGTTCACCGGGCAAGTATGGAGCTGGCAGAACAGCCAGTGGACCAGCAACACCATGTTCGAGGTCAAGCGCACCGACGACCTCCCGGTGGTGGGTTCGCAGAACCTCTACCTGACCGGTCACGATGAAGTACATTCGATCTCGAAGAACCTGAACGTACCCAATGTGCGTTTCTGGATGAGCTTCGGCGAACACTACATCAACGTGTTCACCGTGCTGAAGAGCCTCGGCCTGCTCTCCGAGCAACCGGTCAAGACCGCCGAAGGCCTTGAAGTCGTGCCGCTGAAAGTGGTCAAGGCCGTACTGCCCGATCCAGCATCCCTGGCTCCGGGCTACACCGGCAAGACCTGCATCGGCGATCTGGTCAAAGGCACCAAGGACGGCCAGGCACGCGAAGTGTTCATCTACAACGTCGCCGACCACGAAGAAGCCTACGCCGAGACCGACAGCCAGGGCATCTCCTACACCGCTGGCGTGCCGCCAGTGGCCGCAGCCCTGCTGGTCGCCCGCGGCGAGTGGGATGCCGGGCGCATGGTCAACGTCGAGGAACTGCCCGCCGAGCCGTTCCTCAAGGCGCTGGACGTGATGGGCCTGCCGACCCGCGTCAAGGATGAAAAAGGCGATCGTCCATGGGACGCTGAAGCCTAAGCAGCAAAAAGAAGGGGCGCCCGTTGGCGCCCCTTCTGCATTTCACCCCTGGCGCCCAACCGCCACGCACTTGATCTCCACCAGCAGCCCGTCATGGGCCAGTTCGCTGACACCAATACAGGTCCAGGGGCATGTACCCCGCGGGAACAGCTCGTCCTTGACCTCACGAAACACCGCCATGTGCTCGCGCAAGCCGACATGATAAGTGGTCAGTTCCACCACATCCGCAAAATCACAACCGGCAGCCGCCAGCACGTCCCTCAGGTTTTCCCACGCCGCGTAAAACTGCTGCCGCGGGTCGGCAATGACCTGCAGATCCGCCGTACGCCCCACCTGACCGGCCAGATACAACGTATTACCGACCTTCAAGGCCGGCAGATAACCGGCACGTTCGGCAAGTTTCTGCTGCGAAGGGGGAATGATCGGGGTGCGGTCGCTCATTGAGGATGTCCAGTGCTTGAGAGTGGACGCATCTTAGCAAGCGAACGCGAAAGCGAGCTGCGGCATGGCGGCACGCTTTCGAGACGATAGCTCCGCATCTGGCGGCCCCGCACCAGGGCCGCCAACCGCCGGGCTCAGCCCGCTGGCGAAGTCAGAGGCTGCAGCTGCAGCACTTCATTGGTGTAGTCCCACTCCTCCTGCACCTTGTCAGGATGCTCGTTCAACTTGAGCCCGTAGCTTGGGATGATCTGGTGCAGCTTCTCCTGCCAGGGTGGTGAAGCGACCTTGTCCTTGAACACCTTGCGCAGCAGGTCGAGCATGATCGGTGGCGCGGTCGAGGCGCCCGGCGAGGCACCCAGCAGGCCGGCAATGGTGCCGTCGGCAGAGGTCACGACCTCGGTGCCAAGCTTGAGCACCCCGCCCTGCTCAGGGTCGTTCTTGATGATCTGTACGCGCTGCCCAGCCTGCCACAGGCGCCAGTCTTCTTTCTTGGCATGGGGGAAGTAGGTCTGCAGCGCAGCGAAGCGGTCGTCGTCCGACTGCATGACCTGGCCGATCAGGTACTGCACCAGGTCGAACTCGCGGACCCCGACACGTACCATCGGCCAACTGTTGTGTAGCGTCATGCTGCCGAACAGGTCGAGTAGCGAGCCTTCCTTGAGAAACTTGGTCGAGAAGGTTGCAAAGGGCCCGAACAGAATCACCCGCTTGCCATCGAGCACCCGCGTATCCAGATGCGGCACCGACATCGGCGGCGCCCCCGTCGAGGCGATGCCATAAGCCTTGGCCATGTGGCGCTCGGCAATGGCAGCGTTCTCGGTCACCAGGAACGATCCCCCCACCGGGAAACCTGCGTACTCCTTCGCCTCGGAGATGCCTGACTTCTGCAACAGAGGCAGCGCCGCGCCACCGGCGCCGATGAACAGGAACTTGGCATCGGTGGCCGACGTGCTGCCATCCTTGAGGTTCTTGTACTCCACATGCCACGAGCCGTCGTCGTTGCGGGTGATGTCCTGCACTTCGCTGGAGAGCTTGAGGTCGAAGTTGGGGCGGGTCTGCAGGTACGTCACATACTGACGGGTGATCTCGCCGAAATTGACGTCTGTGCCGATCGGCGTCCAGGTCACCGCAAGCTTCTGGTTCGGGTCGCGCCCCTCCATCATCAACGGCACCCACTTGGCGATCTGTGCGTTGTCTTCCGAATACTGCATGGGCTTGAACAGCGGGCTGGCCTGCAGCGCCTCGTAGCGCTTGCGCAGGAAACGGATATTGTCATCGCCCCAGACAAAGCTCATGTGCGGTGTGGCGTTGATGAACGAACGTGGGTTCTTCAGTACCCCCTGCTTGACCTGCCAGGCGAGAAACTGCCGGGTGACCTGAAACGACTCGTTGATCTCCACCGCCTTGCTAATGTCGATCTTGCCGTCCTTTTCAGGGGTGTAGTTCAGCTCGGCCAGCGCCGAATGCCCGGTACCGGCGTTGTTCCAACCGTTTGAGCTTTCCTCGGCGACCTTGTCCAGCCGCTCGATCATCTCCATCGACCAACCGGGCTCGAGCTCGTTGAGCCACACGGCCAGCGTGGAGCTCATGATCCCGCCGCCCACCAGCAGCACATCGACCCGCTTGCTCTCGGCGGCCTGGACGGCCGTGAGGCCAAAGGCCAAGGCCAGGCCCGCAAGGGCCGGTTTGAATGCGATTCCTCTGTTCATGTGCTCCCTCCGTCGAGGCACCGCTGGCCCCGATCCTGTCCGTGAATGTGCCTTGCCCCTGGTCCGAGTGTTCGTGCCTGTGGCGTACGAAATCCCAGGCAAGCTTAGCTGAGTGATTCACTCAGGTTAGCCGCTCGCGCATTCAGGCTGTGGTGGTGGAACCGAGGTCAAGCCGTCAGGCAACTTCAAGAAGCCTCTTGCAACTCGACCGCTCTGCAAATACTGTATGAAAAACCAGTATCTCGAGACATCCCCATGCAACTCATCGCCAAGCTCGGCATTCTCGCCGACGCCGCCAAATACGATGCATCCTGCGCCAGCAGCGGCGCGCCCAAGCGCAGCTCGCGGGGGCGTGACGGGCTTGGCGCCACCGATGGCATGGGCATCTGCCACAGCTATACCCCTGACGGGCGCTGCGTGTCGCTGCTCAAGGTGCTGCTCACCAACTTTTGCCTGTACGACTGCCAGTACTGCGTCAATCGCCGCTCCAGCAACGTGCCTCGCGCACGCTTCAGCCCCGAGGAAGTGGTGCGCCTGACCCTCGACTTCTACCGGCGCAACTGCATCAGCGGGCTGTTCCTGAGCTCGGGCATCATCCGCTCGGCCGACTACACCATGGAGCAGTTGAACCGCGTTGCCAGGCTGCTGCGCGAAGAGCATGGTTTCCGCGGCTACATCCACCTCAAGACAATTCCCGACGCCGACCCGCTGCTGATCGAAGAAGCCGGGCGCCTGGCCGACCGGCTGAGCGTCAACGTCGAGCTACCCACCGAGGCCAGCCTCAAGCGCCTGGCGCCGGAAAAACAGGCACACACCATCCGTCAGGCCATGGGCGTGATTCACCAGGGCCAGCAGGCCGTGGCCGGCGAACCGCGGGCGCCGCGTTTCACACCGGCCGGGCAGAGTACCCAGGTAATCGTCGGTGCCGATACCACCGACGACCGCACCCTGCTGCGCAACGCCGAATCGCTGTACCAGGGCTATGGCCTCAAGCGCGTGTACTACTCCGCCTTCAGCCCGATCCCGGACAGCCCGAACAGTGTGCCGCTCGCCGCACCGCCGCTGCTGCGCGAGCACCGCCTGTACCAGGCCGACTTCCTGATGCGCGGCTACGGCTACAAGGCCGGCGAGCTGCTCGGCCAGGCCGGTAACCTGGCGCTGGACATCGACCCCAAGCTGGCCTGGGCCCTGGCCAACCGCGAGGTCTTTCCGCTGGACCTGAACCGCGCCGAGCCCGCCCTGCTCGCCCGTATTCCCGGTATCGGCCTGCGCAGCGTACAGCGGCTGGTGGCGCTGCGACGCGAGCGGCGGATCCGCTACGACGATCTGATCCAACTGCGCTGCGTGCTGGAAAAGGCCCGGCCGTTCATCGTCACCAGCGATTACCGCCCGGCCCAGGCCGAACTGCGCAGCGGCTTGCTGCGCCAACGCCTGCGCGAACCGCAGGCACCGGTGCAGATGGGGTTATGGGCATGATCGCGCTGGATTGCGACGACCTGTTCGGCACCTGGCGCGACCAGGCGCGAGTCCTTCTCGGCCATGGCATCGACCCGGCCGAGGTGACCTGGGGCCAGGGGCCGATGGACGACCTGCTCGCCATCCCCACGCCTTTGCCACAAGGACCCGGCCCCTTCCGTGCGCGGGTGCCCGCGGCCTTGCTGGCACAGCTTGAGCAGGCCGCTCGCTATCGCGGCGAACAACGCTGGAACCTGCTGTACGAAGTCCTCTGGCGTGTCGCCCATGGAGATCGCACGGCAATGCTCGCCGGCGACCGCCTTGGCAGCGAGTTGCAGCGGCGTATCAAGCAGGTCTCCCGCGAGGCGCATCACCTGCACGCCTTCGTGCGCTTCGTGCCATTGCCGGAAGCGGTCGCCGAGCGCCTGCAACTGGACCTGGTGGCCTACCACGAACCTGCCCATGACATCCTTGAAAGCGCCAGTGGCCATTTTGCCGACCGCCTCGGGCGCCAGCGCTGGCTGATCGCAACGCCCACCGATGGCATACGCTTCGACGGCAGCAAGCTCGACTACCGTCGGCAGTGTCCGCGTGAATGGGTGGACTGGGCGCGCCATGCCGAAGATCCCGGCGCCGAGCTGTGGCGTACCTACTACCGCTCCACCTTCAACCCGGCGCGGCTGAACCCCGACGCCCTGCGCCTGCACATGCCGGGGCGTTTCTGGCGCCACCTGCCCGAGGGCATGCTCATTCCCCAGCTCGAAGGTTTGGCGCGCCAAGGCAAGCAACGTGACGGGCAGGCACTGGAGGTTGGCTTGCAACGTGGCAAGCGGGTCGGGCGCTGAGCGCCGTTGTTGCCTACACTTTCGCTGATTGCCTCTGATTTCCGGGAGCCACCATGGACGATTCCAGCCAAGGCAAGCCACCCACCTTCTGGCAGATGCTGCACAGCATCCTGGCTGCCGCCTTCGGCGTGCAGAGCGGCAAGAACCGCGCGCGCGACTTCACCCACGGCAAGGCCAGCCACTTCATCGTGATGGGGGTGATGTTCACCCTCGTGTTCATCCTGGTGCTGGTGGGGCTGGTGCAGTTGGCGATGCATCTGACGGGGCGGTGAAACAGTCATTTTGCGTGCGCAAGCCAGAACGCACCCGCCCGCGGAATTCCCTCCCGCGGGCGGCTCAGGTTGCAGTTCACGGTCTGAAGTTTGCGTTACTGATGGCTGACCCAGTACACAGCGGTCACGACAACCAGCACGATCAGGCACAGGATCGCCCAGGCGTCGACACTGCTGTCAGGCTTGCGGAGCTTGGTCGGGTTTCCCATTGCATTGCCTCTTGTAGTGGTTATGGGAATGCACGTCACACCAGCAGTTAAGTCTAGCAATGCCCTTTGCTCAAGCAGGGTCTTTCAATAATCGACGGGTGACGTCAGGAACGGGTAGCGATAGTCGGTGCCGCGCCCCTCTGCGCTGTAGCGGCGAAAGTCGATGCCATAGCCTTTACGGGCGCTCAGTTCCAGCCAGCGCTGCGCCTTCACCGCATCGATGGCCTGCAGCACTGGCAGGCGGTACAGGTGTTGCCCGTCGCGGTCCATCGCCAGGCCCCGGGCGTCGTCATGCAGCATCACCATGGCCCAGCCGCCCAGGCTGAAATGCCCGCCCATGAGCACGCTCAGCCGCCCATCCACGCGAGCCTGCAAGGCCTCGGGCGAACTGTTGACCGCGCTGAACAACACATCGCGCCCCGGCACCAGGCCAACCGCCTCGAACGCCTGCATTGCACCGAACGCCATCTGGTCGTTCGCCGACCACACCAGGCGCACCCGCGGATAGCGCTGCAGCAGCAACTTGGCCTGCTCGAAGGCCCGTTGGCGGCTCCAGCCGCCATACACCAGCTGGCGCAAGCGTACGTGCGGAAACTCGACCAACGCCCGCCGCATGCCTTGCTCGCGCAGTTGCGAAGCAGGCGTGGTGCTGATGCCGGAAAACGCCAGCAGCTCGATCGGTTCGCCTGTTCGGGGCAGGCTGGCGACCAGGTCGTGCAGCATCTGGTAACCCGCCTGTTCGTCATTGCCGACCAATGAGCCGAGCAGCGGCGCGTACTTGCCCGGCTGTGCCTGAATCTCTTCGGCCTGTCCCTCGGTCAGGCCGTTGTTGACCAACAACAGCTTGACCCCGCTGCCCTGCGACAGGCGCATGATCTCTGGCGCCACATACTGCTCGTTGACCAGCACCAGGTAGTCGGGCTTGTGCTCGCCCTGCAGGATCGCCCGCGCCTGCTCCAGTTGCCGCTCGGCCTGGCGCTCGCCGTACTCCACGCGCAGATCCATGCCCAGGTCGTCGGCCGCCGCTTGCATGAACCGCGAATAGCCAACCCAGAACGTCTCATCGGACAACCCGGGATTGAGAAAAACCACCGAAGCGGCTTGGGCGCTTGCCACCAGTGGCAGACCCAGGCACAGGCTGCGGCACAGCGTCCTGATGACCATGCGAGACATCCCTGCAAAAGCAAAGGATACAGTATAACGGCGCATGGCCATCACGGATAAATAGCAGCCAGTCTCACTTAGTCCAAATGGTTCTTTTCATATGCAAAAACATCACTTTAGCGCATAAATACAACCTGTTATCGTTCCCCCGCTCCGACCCGGAGTGCGCGGCCGTGCGCGCGATTAGCTGCATGCAGCCTGAGACAGGACTTTTATGTACGTATACGACGAGTACGATCAGCGGATCATCGAGGACCGCGTCAAGCAGTTCCGTGATCAGACCCGCCGCTACCTGGCCGGTGAGCTGAGCGAAGAAGAATTCCGCCCTCTGCGCCTGCAGAACGGCCTCTACATCCAACGTTTCGCCCCGATGCTGCGCGTCGCCGTGCCCTACGGCCAGTTGAACGCGCGCCAGGTCCGCATGCTGGCCAAGATCGCCCGCGACTACGACAAGGGCTACGCGCACATCTCCACCCGCCAGAACGTGCAGTTCAACTGGCCTGCGCTGGAAGACATCCCGGACATCCTGGCTGAACTGGCCACCGTGCAGATGCACGCGATCCAGACCAGCGGCAACTGCCTGCGCAACACCACCACCGACCAGTTTGCCGGTGTTGCCGCAGACGAGCTGATCGATCCACGCCCCTGGTGTGAGATCGTCCGTCAGTGGACCACCTTCCACCCGGAATTCGCCTACCTGCCGCGCAAGTTCAAGATTGCGATCAACGGTTCGAAGGAAGACCGCGCGGCCATCGAAGTGCACGACATCGGCCTTGAGCCTGTGCGCAACGAAGCCGGCGAGCTGGGCTTCCGCGTGCTGGTCGGTGGCGGCCTGGGCCGCACGCCGGTGGTCGGCTCGTTCATCAATGAGTTCCTGCCCTGGCAGGACCTGATCAGCTACCTCGACGCCATCCTGCGCGTGTACAACCGTTACGGCCGTCGTGACAACAAGTACAAGGCGCGGATCAAGATCCTGGTCAAGGCCCTGACGCCAGAAGTGTTCGCCGAGAAAGTCGAGGCCGAAATGGCCCACCTGCGTGGCGGCAACAGCACCCTGACCGAAGCAGAAGTCCAGCGCGTCTCGCGTCACTTCATCGACCCCGAGTACCAGGCCCTCGACAATGTCGACTACAGCGCCCTGGACCAGGAGCACCCAGGGTTCGCCCGCTGGCGTTCGCGCAACACCCGTGCGCACAAGAAGCCTGGCTATGTGGCCGTGACCCTGTCGCTCAAACCTACCGGCGTCGCTCCAGGCGACCTGACCGACAAGCAGCTCGATGCCGTGGCCGACCTCGCCGAGCGCTACAGTTTCGGCTTCCTGCGTACCTCGCACGAGCAGAACATCATTCTCGCCGACGTCGAGCAGCGCCAGCTGCACGCGCTGTGGCTGGAACTGCGTGAAGGTGGTTTTGCCACACCGAACATCGGTCTGCTGACCGACATCATCTGCTGCCCAGGCGGCGACTTCTGCTCCCTGGCCAACGCCAAGTCGATCCCGATCGCCGAGTCCATCCAGCGCCGCTTCGACGACCTGGACTACCTGTTCGACATCGGCGAGCTCGACCTCAACATCTCCGGCTGCATGAACGCCTGCGGCCACCACCACGTGGGCCACATCGGCATCCTCGGCGTGGACAAGAAAGGCGAGGAGTTCTACCAGGTGTCGCTGGGCGGCAACGCCGCGCGCGATGCGAGCCTGGGCAAGATTCTCGGCCCCTCCTTCGCTCAGGACGACATGGCTGACGTGATCGAGAAGCTGATCAACGTGTACGTCGAGCAGCGCAACGAAGACGAGCGCTTCATCGACACCTACCAGCGTATCGGCATCGACCCATTCAAGGAACGCGTCTATGCAGCGAATCATTAAGAACAACCAGCTCATCGACGAAACCTGGCACCTGCTGCCCAAGGAAACCTCGTTCGACGAGCTGACCAACTGCGACGACTACATCGTTCCACTGCAGCTGTGGCGCGACCATGCCCATGCCCTCAAGGCCCGCGACGGCGGCCTGGGCGTGTGGCTGGACAGTGACGAAGAAGCCGAGGAAATTGGCGAGGACGTCCAGCACTTCCAGGTCATCGCCCTGAACTTCCCGGCCTTCACCGACGGGCGCAACTACTCCAATGCGCGCCTGCTGCGTGATCGCTACCAGTACAAGGGCGAGCTGCGCGCCATTGGCGATGTACTGCGCGACCAACTGTTCTACATGGCCCGCTGCGGCTTCGATGCCTTCGCCATCCGTGCCGACAAGGACCCGGAAGACGCGTTGCAGAGCCTGAAGGACTTCTCGGTCACCTACCAGGGTGCCACCGACGAGCCACTGCCGCTGTTCCGCCGCCGCTGATCGCCGCCTGCTGTAACGAACGGCCCGCCTTCTGGCGGGCCGTTTCGTTTGCGCGTTTTTTCTAATGTTGAGTGCTGGCCTGCCGATATCACTGGTGTACCCGTATCTCTATTCGGCAGGACGCTAATGAATCCGATAACAGCTGCACAGCGCCTGGCCCCGGTCCTGACTGCCCCGCAACCGGCCCCGGCCAGCGCCAGCAACCCGACCGGCATCGCCAGTGTCTCGGCAGTCCCGAGCACCAGCGTGATTCTCGGCCAGAGCAACACCATCAGCGATTCCGAGACCTACTCGCGCCAGGGGCTGCTGCCAGGCCAGGTCCGCTATGTCTGGGAAAAGGACAGCCAGGACAAGCTCGCCACCACGCTGCAGACCGCCTTCCAGTCGTCCAGCAGCGCGGGCCGCTTCAAAGGCATTGGTGCGGCCTTGATCGAACAGCTCGCACAGAACGGCGGCAAGAACATCTCGCAGTCGGTGTTCGCCTTCAGCGACGACTCTCCAATCGACCCTGGCGTGCTCAAGCTGCAGCAGCAGCGCCTGCGCGAGAATCCCGACAGCGGCGTCACCTTCAGCCTGACCACCGCGTCCGGCGCGACCATTCGCTTGTCGCTGGCCAGTAGCGAAAAGGGCCTGGCGGTGAGCGCGGAAGTCGAAGGCGGCTCGCTCAGCAGCGAAGAACTCAAGGGCCTGGGCAACCTCGCCGACTCCTTCCAGTCCACCATCGATGGCCTCAACGAGGTGCCACCCCAGCTCAAGCTCGGCGCACTGGTCAAGCTCGATCCGAAGCTGTTCAGCGCCTTGCAGATGAGCAGCAAGTTCGAATCCCTGAGCGGCGAGCAGACCTTCTCCCTGAGCCTCGATGACAAGGCGCGCAGCCTCAGCCTGCAGGGCCCGACCGGCCAGGTGCAACTGAGCCTGGACACCCAGGACGCCGAGCTGCTGGGCAAGTCGGCGCAGCGCAAGGCGGCGATCGACAACTACCTGACCCAGTTCGACGCCGCCCAGCGCCGTGGCCGTGGCGACGAGAACCTGATGAACCTGTTCAAGAACGCGTTCACCCAGCTCAACAGCATCGACGACAATCGCCAACCTGCGGTGCAAAGCCCGACGGCCCTGAACGACAAGGACCGTGCCCTGCTCAGCGGCCTGGCCGACTTCAGCGCCTCGATCAGCGAAACCACGCGCAGAAGCAACCCGATGCGCCTGGACGAAACCGACAGTTTCACCTTCAGCACCTCGCAGAGCACCACGGTCAAGAACCGTGGCCTGCAGGACCGGTCGGTGGAGCAGAACCAGCAGAGCAAACTCACCGCCTCGTTCCACCGCGGCCTCAATCCGCTGACCAACCTGATGCTGGGCAGCGACCGCGAGTCGCAAAACTACAGCTACCACCTGATCGATGACCAGGCCAGCACCACCACCCGCCTGACCTATGACAAAGGCCAACTGGTGGAAGCCAGCGCCACCCAGCAGGCGAGCCAGAAAGAGCGGATCCTCACCTATGTCGATGGCCACCTGAAAAGCGACGTGACTACGCCCAAGGCAGTGACCCAGTCGCGCAACGTGCTGAACCTGCTCAGGGATGCATTCGAGCAGGACCGCATCGCCCAGCGCGATCGCGGTGTGTCGCTGCTCGAGGGGCTGCTGCAGTCGCAGCGCAGCCGCTGGTTGCTGCAGACCGATCCGTCGAAGATCGCGGCCTGACAAAGGACCTGTGGGGGCGGCGAACCGCCGCCGCCACAGGGACTGAGTCAAGCTCAGAGAAGGCTTACCCCCTCACCCCCAGCATCCCGCGATCGACGATGAAATCGATCACCGCCTGCAACCCGTCACCCTTCTTCAGGTTGCTGAACGTCCAGGGTCGCTCGGGGCGCATGCGGTTGGTGTCGCGCTCCATCACTTCCAGTGAAGCACCGACATAAGGTGCAAGGTCGGTCTTGTTGATCACCAGGAAGTCCGACTTGGTGATGCCCGGCCCGCCCTTGCGCGGGATCTTCTCGCCTTCGGCCACGTCGATCACGTAGATGGTCAGGTCGGCCAGTTCCGGGCTGAAAGTCGCGCTCAGGTTATCGCCACCACTCTCGACGAAGATCACCTCCAGGTTACCGAACTTGCGCGCCAGCGCTTCCACCGCCGCCAGGTTCATCGAGGCGTCTTCGCGAATCGCGGTGTGCGGGCAGCCGCCGGTCTCGACGCCAACGATACGCTCAGGCTCCAAGGCCCCGGCCTCGGTGAGGATGCGCTGGTCCTCCTTGGTGTAGATATCGTTGGTCACCACGGCGATGTGGTAATGATCACGCATGGCCTTGCACAGGGCCTCGAGCAGCGCGGTCTTGCCGGAGCCGACCGGGCCGCCGACACCGACGCGCAGGGGTTGCTGATAGCTTTGCATGTTGGCAGTCCTCAGGAACGGAACAAACGGGTGTATTGGGTTTCGTGTCGTGACGAGGCGATGGCCAGCAGCGGCAGGCCGCCGCCCAGTTCGTCATCGCCAAGGGTCAGGGCCTGGTCGAGCACGGCGGGCAACTCGGCGCCCAAGTCGCGCAGCAATGTCTGGGCCGCCTGCTGGCCGAAAGGCACCAGCTTGACCCCGGCCATGACCGCGCCTTCAAGCCAGGCGAAGCCATGGCCGAGGGCCAAGTCGCGCAGCGGGATCGACCAGTGCGCGCCCAGCCAGGCCATGCCACCGAGCTGGGATAGCTCGATGCTCTCACGCCAGGCCGGCGCCTGGGCCAGTTGCCAGCCATCGAGCAGCCGCGCCAGGGCGCTGCCCCGCTGGCGCTCTTCAAGCCGCAGCTCGGCCGTCTCGCGGTTGGCCAGCAGAAATTGGGTCCAGCGTGCGAAGGCCTCGGCATCATCGTCCTGGCATGCGCGGTAGAGGCGCGCCAGCAACGGCCAATCGAGACACCCCAGGGTGTCGTGCAACTGCTCACGCTGCCAGGCACAAAAGCCGGCCGTGTCACGCACCCAACCGGCCTCGACGGCCCACTCCAGGCCTTGCGAGTAGGTGAAACCACCCACCGGCAGGCCCGGGCTCGCCAGTTGCAGCAGACGCAACAGCGCCAGGTCGCTGCTCATCAGCCGGCCAGCACGAACGCGGCGCCGGCCAGCAAGCCACCACCGAACAGCTTCTGCAGCTTGCTGTGGCGGCGCAGCAGGCAGCCAACGCCGAACCCGACCACCAGCAGCAGCGCACTGACGGTGACGAAGCCTGCACTGAACATCCAGAACGCGCTGGGCGTCGCTTCCACGCCGTGGGCCCAACCATGGAACAGGGCGAACACGGGCATGGCCAGGGCCAGCAGCACCTGGCGGTTGGGCAGCAGCATGGCGCAGGCGGCCACCACCAGCGAGATGGAGATCATGGTTTCGACACCGACCAGGTCACCGAACAGATGCCCGAGCACCGCGCCGCCGAACATCGCCGAGAGCGTGGCCAGCGGCAAGCTCAGGTTGCGTCGGGTCAGCGCGGCCAATACGCCGGTACCGAGCAGCATGAGCAGGTGGTCCAGACCTGTCAGCGGGTGCAGCAGGCCATCCTGCAGCGGGTTGTTGTCGTGGCCGGGGTGGGCGAAGGCTGGCAAGGCAATCATCAGTAACGCCAGGGCAAGGGCTTTTTTCATTGTGTGCTCCAAAGCAATTCGGAAGGATTACAGGCGAACGAAGGGATGATCGTGGGCGTGGCCGTGAGGGGCGCTCTGGTAGGCGCCCGCCTCCGGCTCGAACGGCGCCTGCTCGATCAGTACCTCAAGGCCCAGGCCGCGCACCATTTCGTCCAGCACATGATCATGCTGGTAGCGCAAAAAGCCGGCCTCGATCTGCAACGGCACATGGCGATTGCCCAGGTGATAGGCCGCACGCGCCAGCGACAACGGATCGGCGCAGCGCACCGTGGACACACGCTCCGGTGCCGCCAGCACCTGCACCAGATGCTGGCCGTCGGCATCGGCGAGCAGTTCGCCACCGCGCAGCAGATGGCCGCGCTCGAGCATCAGGCCGGCTTCGCGGCCATCGTCGAGGGTCACGCGCAGGCGGCTCTTGATTCGGCTGTCCACATCCAGGGTGACAGTACCGGTGACCGAGGCAGCCTCGGCGACACGGCGGGTCAGGACAATCATGCTTGCTCCTTCAAAACAGGAAATAACGCTGGGCCAGCGGCAGTTCGCTGGCCGGTTCGCACACCAGCAACTCGCCATCGGCGCGCACCTGGTAAGTCTGGGCATCGACCTCGATCAACGGCTGCAGGCCGTTATGCACCATGTCGGCCTTGCGCACCCGGCGACAGCCGCGGGTGACCCCGATCAGGCTGCGCAGCCCGAGCTCCTCGGCCAACCCACGGTCCATGGCGGCCTGGGGCAGGAAAGTCATGCGCGTGGCGTGGCGAGCTGCACCGAAGCTTGCGTACATCGGGCGGTAGTGCACCGGCTGCGGGGTCGGGATCGAGCCGTTGATATCGCCCATGGGCGCCGTGACGATCAGGCCGGCCTTGATCACCGCCGACGGCTTGACACCGAAGAACGCTGGCGACCAGACCACCAGGTCGGCCAGCTTGCCTACCTCCACCGAACCGACCTCGTGCGCGATGCCATGGCTCAGCGCCGGATTGATGGTGTATTTGGCGATGTAGCGCTTGACCCGGAAGTTGTCGCTGTAGCTGCCGTCCGGCGCCAGGGGCCCACGACGCACCTTCATCTGGTGGGCCACCTGCCAGGTCCGCAGCACCACTTCGCCGACCCGGCCCATGGCCTGGGAGTCGGACGACGTCATGGAGAACGCGCCCATGTCGTGGAGGATGTCCTCGGCGGCGATGGTCTCACGGCGGATACGCGACTCGGCAAAGGCCACGTCTTCGGCAATGCTCGGGTCCAGGTGGTGGCAGACCATGAGCATGTCCAGGTGCTCATCCACGGTGTTGATGGTGTAGGGCAACGTCGGGTTGGTCGAGGACGGCAGCACGTTGGCCTGCCCCGCCGCGCGAATGATGTCCGGCGCATGACCACCGCCCGCCCCTTCGGTATGGAAGGTGTGGATGGTGCGATCGCCAATCGCTGCCAGGGTGTCCTCGATGCAGCCGGATTCGTTGAGCGTATCGCTGTGGATCGCGACCTGGATGTCCATCTCTTCGGCCACGCTCATGCAGCAATCGATGGCCGCCGGCGTCGAACCCCAGTCTTCGTGCAGTTTCATGCCCATGGCACCGGCGGCGATCTGCTCGCGCAGCGGTTCAGGCTTGGAGACGTTGCCCTTGCCGAGAAAACCGATGTTGATCGGCAAGCTGTCGGCAGCCTGGAGCATGCGCGCCAGGTACCAGGGCCCCGGCGTACAGGTGGTGGCGTTGCTGCCGGTCGCAGGGCCGGTGCCGCCACCGATGAAGGTGGTGACGCCGCTGGTCAAGGCTTCATCCACCTGCTGCGGGGAGATGAAGTGGATGTGTGTGTCGATGCCGCCTGCGGTGACGATCTTGCCCTCGGCGGCGATCACTTCCGTCGCTGCGCCGACCGGGATGGTGACGCCGGGTTGAATGTCCGGGTTGCCCGCCTTGCCGATGGCGACGATACGCCCTCCGCGCACGCCGATGTCGGCCTTGACGATCCCCCAATGATCGATGATCAGCGCATTGGTCAGCACCAGGTCCACGGCTTCGGCAGCCAGCATCTGGCCCTGCCCCATGCCATCGCGAATGACCTTGCCACCACCGAACTTGACCTCCTCGCCGTAGATCGTGAAGTCCTTCTCGACTTCGACCCACAGCGCCGTATCGGCCAGGCGCACGCGGTCGCCGACGGTGGGCCCGAACATGTCGGCGTAGGCCCGACGGGAAATACGGCTCATGCCTTGCCCTCCAGCGCGCCCATCACCTTGCCCTGGAAGCCATACACCTCACGCTTGCCAGCGTAGGCCACCAACTGCACGGTACGTGACTGGCCAGGCTCGAAACGCACGGCGGTGCCGGCGGGGATGTCCAGGCGAAAACCCCGGGCTGGTTCGCGCTCGAACACCAGCGCATCGTTGACTTCGTAGAAGTGGTAGTGCGAGCCGACCTGCACCGGGCGGTCGCCATGATTGGCAACGCTGACGCTGACCGTTTCACGGCCGACATTGAGCTCGATGTCGCCTGCGGCGACCTGGATTTCTCCGGGAATCATGAATGCCTCCTGGGCAGCGTCAGACGATAGGCTCGTGGACCGTCACAAGCTTGGTGCCATCGGGGAAGGTCGCTTCCACCTGGACGTCGGGGATCAGCTCCGGCACGCCCTCCATGACCTGGTCACGGCTGAGCACCTCGCGGCCCAGGCTCATCAGCTCGGCAACCGTGCGACCGTCACGCGCACCCTCCATCACTGCGGCGCTGATCAGTGCCACAGCTTCCGGGTAGTTGAGCTTCAATCCACGGGCCAGGCGGCGCTCGGCGACCAGCGCGGCCGTGAACAGCAGCAGTTTGTCTTTCTCTCTCGGGGTCAGCTCCATGGGAGGCTCTCTCAGGTGGCCCAGATGCGCGGCGGGCTCGGCGCCAGGCCCAGGACGGCCGGGCGCAACAGATGCCAGAGGCGCTGCAGGGTACGTTGCACATGTTGGTTGTCGTTATCGAGCAGGCGAATCACCAGCAACGGCCCGAGCAGGGTCACGCCAGCCGGAGTGTCCACGTCGTCGAGCACCTGGCGTACCTGCTCGAGCAGGTGCGTATCGGCAGGTGCGGCGCAGAAGGTCGCGACCAGCGGATAACCGCCGAGTTTTTCCAGATGCCCGCCCTCTACGCGCAGGCGCTCGTGGAGCCCCGGCTCGTGGGGCAGCTCGACCTGCAGCCGGCTGTCGAGGGCGCCATGATCGAAGTGCTCGTTCATCACCGGACGGCCCAGGCACAAGGTTTCCCAGGCCAGCAGGCGAGCGCCGGGTGCAAGGGTGAAACGGCTGTCGAGCCGGGCGCGGGCGCCGTCGAAGAAGATGCTGTCGTGAGGCAGCCATTCCAGCGTGCTGTCAGCCGCCAGGTGGAAGCGTTGCGCCAGCTGCGCGGTCGGACCGATGCTGCGGTAGAACTTGCTCGCGCCAGGCATGGTCAGCAGCGCGTGGCTGCCAGGCTCCAGATGGATATCGAGTTCGAGCCGGTCACCTGCGACGATGCCGCCGGGCGGGTGAAGGATGTAGACATGACACGGCGCGCCTTCAGGATAGAACGGGCGCTGCACCAAAAGAGGGCCGTAATGTTTGCGCGCACCAAGGCGAGTCACGTCCCCGCGCTTGACGAAGCGCAATTGCAGGTGAGCACTCCAGCCGCTATCGCCTTCAGATTGTTCGAATTGTTGCGCGGACGACATCCTGCAGCCCCTGAAATCCGTGGTGTGGCTAAATATTGGCTGATCTGTCGCGTTTACCTACGATGGGGTACGCAATGACCGCTTGTCTGAATTGCTGAACTGATATAGCAGGTTGCGGGCCAACTCCGCAGATGAACGAAGATGAAATTTTTCGGTCGCCGCTCCGGGATAGGGCGCCGCGCACAACCACGGAGCGGCCTTGAGCCCGGTTTCGGTGCTTATGGGCCCCAGGGGCTGCGTCAGTGGCTGCAGAGTGCTTCAAGCAGGCTTACCCGCGAAAACGGCACCGCGATATTCGCCACGGCGCTGCGACAATCGACCACACCAACACCGCCACCCTCCCCGCCATCCGAATGGTAGATTCGCGGCCATGAAAACCACCCGTCGGACACGTTCGCTGACCGCCTGGACGCTCTATGCCAGCGTTCTGTTCAGCCTGTTGCTCTGTGGCCTGCACCACGGCCAGATGAGCGGCCTGCGTCTGTCGGGCCTGGACGGTGGTTTCTGCGCCCTCGACAGTACCGGCAAAGGCCCGGCCATCGACCTGGGCGACAGCAGCAGCGACCAGCACATGGCCCAGCTCGATTGCCCGGTGTGCTCCTCCTTTGCGCTGGCCGTGCCGCTGACCGGTAGCCTGTGGTCATTCCCAGCAGCACACAGCGGGGTCCCCTCGCCGATCATCGTGCGCAGTTGGGCGCAGCCGCCGCCGCGCTACCTGCGCCCCGCCATCCCGCCCCGCGCATCCCCTTCCGATTTCCCCGCAGCAGCGCCCCTCGCCTGACCCCAGGCGGGCACGCCCGTGCCCGCGGGTCAGCCATGACCTTTGCGTGGAATCACTACAACATGATCCGCAACACTTCTCTGGTGCTCCTGATGGGCACCACCTGCACCTGTGCCTGGGCCGACGTCGCCCCCGTGCAGCTCGACGCCACCACCATCGACGCCGAACAGCAGGCGCCCTCCGGCGTGCAACTGGACGAACCAATCCGTACCGGCTCGCGCCTGGGCCTCACCGCACGGCAGACACCCGCTTCGGTCAGCGTCTCGGACCGCCGGGTGATCGAGCAGCGTGACGCCAAGGACAGCCAAGACGTGATCAACGCCATGACCGGCGTCAACGCCTCGGCCAACCCCGGCTACGGTGGTTTCGTCGCCTACCGTGGCTTCACCCAGAACCAGGTGACCCAGCTCTACAACGGCATCAACCTGGGCTACAGCAGCGCCACCCGTCCGGTGGATGCCTGGGTGCTGGATAGGGTCGAGCTGATCGGCGGACCGTCGTCGTTTCTGCATGGCGCCGGTGCCGTGGGTGGCTCGATCAACTACATCACCAAGCTCGCCAGCCGCGAAGCACAGACCCTCGACGGGCGTATCCGCTATGGCAGCTACGACGACTCGGAAGTCGCCTTCGGCATCAACCAGGCCCTGGCCGAGAACCCCGCCGATGCCCGTCACTTCGCACGCCTGGACTTCAGCCACAGCCAGGGCAATGGCTACATTGACCGCAACCAGCGCAACACCGACAGCCTGGCCTTCTCGTTGCTCAGCGACCTCTCGCCCAACCTCACCCACACCCTGGCCCTGGAGTACCAGGAAGACAAAGAGGACAGCCCCTACTGGGGTTCGCCCATCCTGCCGGGGCGCAGCACCATGAAGATCGACAAGAGCCGCCGCTTCGAGAACTACAATGTCGCCGACGGACGCTACGAGCAGCGAGTGCGCTGGCTGCGCTCGATCCTCGATTACCAGGTGAGTGACAGCACCAGCGTGCAGAACACCCTCTACCACTACAATGCCCAGCGTGATTACCGCAATCTTGAAAGCTACCGCTACAACAGCGCCGGCAACGTGGTGCGCTCCAGCCCCTACCTGCAGCGCCACCAGCAGAGCGTGATCGGCGATCGCGTCGAGCTGCGCCACGACAACAGCCTGTTCGGGCTGAGCAGCCAGTGGTCGCTGGGGCTGGACTGGTCGAGCATGCACCAGACCCTGTACCCGACCTCGGGCGGCTACAGCGACGTGGTCGATCCGGATCACTTCGACCCCGGCAGCTTCTACGACATTCCGGGCGTCAATCGCGGCCTGACCAAACAGCGACGCAACGAGGTGCTCAATCGCGCGCTGTTCGCCGAGAACCGCCTGCAACTGACCGACCGGCTGGCCCTGCTGACGGCCCTGCGCTACGACTACCTGGACATGCAGGTCACCAACTATGGCCCGGTCAGCCCCAGCTCGCCAGCCTACTTCGAGCGCCGCTGGGAGCCGCTGTCCGGACGCATCGGCCTGACCTACGAGCTGACGCCGACAGCCAGTGTCTATCTGCAGTACAGCAACTCCGCCGACCTGCCAGCCGGTTCGCTGGCATCGGCGACCTATTCCAACGTCGGCTTGTTCGATCTGTCCAAGGGCGAGCAGTGGGAAGCCGGCAGCAAGTTCGACTTCCTTGACGGACGCGGCGCCGCCACCGTGGCGGTCTACCAGATCGTGCGCAAGGATTTCGCGGTGCGTGACTCCAACGACCCCAACCTGACGGTGCAGGCGGGCCAGCAGACCTCGCGCGGTATCGAGCTGTCCGGGCGCCTGCAGGTCACGCCCAAGCTGTTGGCCGAGGCCAACTACGCCTATGTCGATGCCCGATACGATGAATTCAACGAAGCGGTGGGCGGCGTGTCGGTATCTCGCAAAGGCAATGCGCCGGTCAACGTGCCGGCCAACGTCGCCAACCTGTGGTTGAGCTATGCCTTCACTCAAGACTGGTCGGCCGGCGTGGATGCTCGCTACGTCGACTCGGTCTACGCCGACAACGCCAACAGCCTGAAGGCCCCCGCCTACACCCTGTTCGGCGCCTTCGCCCGCTATCGCCTGGACCAACACACCACCCTCACCGGTCGCGTACGCAACCTCACCGATGAGGTATATGCCAAGCAGGCTTATGGGCAGCAGTACTACATGGGCGCGCCGCGCACCTTCGAGGTGGCGATGGATGTGAAGTTCTAGCGCGGCTACGCGCAGAGCAAAGCGTCTGAATGCTGGCGTGCCCCCTGTGGGAGCGCGCCAGCTTGATGCTCGCAAGGGTGGGTACGCTACAGCGGTCGATCCGACGCCAACAAGCGCTCGAGCCCCTGCCACTCCTGCTCGCTGACCGCAACGCCTTCGCGCTGCGAAACCGCCCGCTCCCTGAACCGCCGTTCCCCCGGCAAGCGCGACAACCCCGCCGCGTGCATCTGCTCCACCAATGCACGACTGCGCTCGGCAAAACGCCCGCCTTCGGCCTTGCTCGGGTCGATGACGATGATCAACTGCCCGGTCCAGGGGGTCTTGGCGCCTGGATGCTGCGACCAGTCGAACTCCCAGGAAAAATGCCCGCCCGTCAGCGCCGCCGCGAGTAGTTCGACCATCATCGACAGCGCCGAGCCCTTGTGCCCACCGAACGGCAGCAAGGCGCCGCCTTCGAGAATCGCCTTGGGATCGGTGGTCGGCTCACCTTCGGCATCGACGCCGACACCTGGCGGCAATTGCTCACCCTGGCGCGCAGCGATCTGTACATCGCCATGGGCCATGGCACTGGTGGCCATGTCGAAGACGATCGGGGCAAGCCCCTGGCACGGCGCCGCGAAGGCGATGGGATTGGTGCCGAACAACGGTTTGCGCGCGCCGTGGGGCACCACGCAGGTCATGCTGTTGACCACGCTCAATGCAACCAGGCCCCCTTCGGCAAAGGGTTCCACATCTGGCCAGAGCGCCGCGAAATGGTGGGAGTTATGGATAGCCAGCACGGCGATACCCGCCTGGCGCGCCTTCTCCACCAACAGCGTGCGTGCCGCCGCCAGGGCTGGCTGGGCGAAACCGCCCCTGGCATCGACCCGCACGAAGGCCGGGGCGACATCCGTGACCTCGGGCACCGCAGCGCCATCGACCCAGCCGCTGGCCAGGGTCGAGACATAACCCGGCATGCGGAACACGCCATGACTGTGGGCACCATCGCGCTGGGCGCTGGCGCAGTTGGCGGCCAGCACTGCGGCCACTGCCTCGCTGCATCCATGACGCTGGAAGATCTGCTGCAACCGCTCCTGCAACTGCGCAAGAGGAACACGTACGACAGGACCTGTGGACGGTGCGGACATCTGAAGCTCCCTTTATTGGATTTGGAATGGCGATGGCCCAGGGCACTGCCTGCCACTCTTCCCTCGGCGAGGGTGTGCTGTCAAATCCGGCCAGCGCCGCAAACGCCAGGTTTATTGCAGCGCTGCAAAGACCCGACTGCATCGTTAAATATTATTGACCTACTCCCCTGCCAAAGCCTTGTCGGCTCAGGCTTGCAGCAGGTAAAGCCCCCGAAAACAGGCCGATTACCCCATGAAACCGACGCGTCAGTCGTTTGACATATTAAACGGCTCTGGCAAGCTATGAAGCATGTCCCGACCGGTTCCGCAGCCTTCAGGCCGCGCCGGCAGTGCTCGGGACCACAGGTCACGCATCAAGGGCCCAAGGCCGCGGACCTGCACAACAACGACAGGTAAAACCTGTCCCAAGGTGACATATGTCCAACAGCAACATTGGCAACAAGCAACCCTCCCTGCGCAAGCCCATCGTCCTGATGACCATGGGCAGCCAAGAGCGCAAAGGTCACGACTATCAGGTCATGACCCATAAATACATCACTCCCCTGGTCGATTTCGCCGACTGCATCCCGGTCCTGGTCCCGACCTGCTGCGGCACCGACGCCCTCGAGGCGTACCTGGACATGGCCGACGGCATCTACCTGACCGGCGCCGGCAGCAATATCGATCCGGCTCTCTATGGCCAGGAGAACGAAACCCCCGGCAAGGCCCAGGACAAGAACCGCGACCTGTTCGACATCCCCCTGGTGCAACTGGCCATCGCCCGCGGCCTGCCGATCTTCGGCATCTGTCGCGGCATGCAGGAAATCAACGTGGCCCTGGGTGGTGACATCTACCAGAAGGTCTACGCCGAACCAGGCTTCAACGACCATCGCGAAAACCCTGAAGACCCGGTCGATGTGCAGTACGCCGCCTCCCACGGGGTGAAGATCAAACCCGGCAGTTGGCTGCGCGAAACCCTGGGCACCGACGAGATCCGCGTGAACTCGCTGCACGGTCAGGGCCTGCGCAACCTGGGTGAAGGCATCGAGCCGATCGCCCACGCCGAAGATGGCCTGGTCGAGGCCATTCATGCACCGAGCATTTCGCCCTTCCTGTTCGCGGTGCAGTGGCACCCCGAGTGGCAAGCGGCGAAGAACCCGGATTCGATCAAGATGTTCCAAGCCTTCGGCGACGCCTGCCGCGCCCAGGTCCGCAAATCCCAGGCCAGCAAGCGCCACCAGGCGGCCTGACCCCTCTTCGTTAGCTTTGATCGCGGGGCGGCGCAAGGTCGCCCCCGCTTCCCCGGTCACCCTCTGCTGGTCCCAGAACACCTCCCGTGGAAGCGGGCGGCGGGCTTGTGCCTGTCTCCGCGATCTTTTTTCCCCGAAGACATACGATGACTGATCGGCCGCAGCGCACGATCAGCCGTTTCGGTTGGCTGTTGCGGCGCTATCGCGGGACGAGCCCGCTCCCACAAAAGCGCGGTTCCAGGTGATCTGCCGGCAGCTGCCGCGCACCGCGACAGCGCCCAGCGGATAGGCATCGCTGCAAAAATTTCTCGGGCAGGGCTAGTCATCGCACAAGTTGTACGATAACTTACCTCTCACCTTGGTACACCTTCTTACCCAAGCGCCCACAGGATGCCTACAACAATGAATCCACAAGAACTGAAATCCATCCTCTCCCACGGCCTGCTGTCGTTCCCTGTCACCGACTTCAACGCCCAGGGCGACTTCAACCCCGCCGGCTACATCAAGCGCCTGGAATGGCTGGCCCCCTATGGTGCCAGCGCACTGTTCGCCGCCGGTGGCACCGGTGAATTCTTCTCCCTCGCTGCCAGCGAATACAGCCAGGTGATCAAGACCGCCGTCGATACCTGCGCCACCTCCGTACCCATCCTGGCTGGCGTGGGCGGTGCTACCCGCCAGGCCATCGAGTACGCCCAGGAAGCCGAGCGCCTGGGTGCCAAAGGTCTGCTGCTGCTGCCGCACTACCTCACCGAAGCCAGCCAGGACGGCGTAGCCGCCCACGTTGAGGCCGTGTGCAATTCGGTGAAGATCGGTGTGGTGGTCTACAACCGCAACGTCTGCCGCCTGAACGCTGCGCAGCTCGAAAAACTGGCTGAGCGCTGCCCGAACCTGATCGGCTACAAGGATGGCCTGGGTGATATCGAGCTGATGGTGTCGATTCGTCGCCGCCTGGGCGATCGCTTCAGCTACCTGGGTGGCCTGCCGACCGCCGAGGTGTATGCTGCGGCTTACAAGGCGCTGGGCGTGCCGGTCTACTCCTCGGCCGTGTTCAACTTCGTCCCCAAGACCGCAATGGACTTCTACAACGCCATCGCCCGCGACGACCACGCCACGGTCGGCAAGTTGATCGATGACTTCTTCCTGCCATACCTGGACATCCGCAACCGCAAGGCCGGTTACGCCGTGAGCATCGTCAAGGCCGGCGCCAAGCTTGCTGGCTACGATGCAGGCCCGGTACGCACCCCGCTGACCGACCTCACCGGCGAAGAGTATGAAATGCTCGCCGCCCTGATGGACAAGATGGGCCCGCAATAAGCGCAGCCCCGCGGCCTGCCAATGCCGCTGCCGGAGTGCCACCCGCGCTCCGGCCCACAATCCGAATGCCCCGCACAACAATAAATAGTGGGAGAACACCAGCATGCAAGCGACGAAAAAGACGCATGTACGCTACCTGATCCTGTTCATGCTGTTCCTGGTGACCACGATCAACTACGCCGACCGCGCCACCATCGCCATCGCCGGTTCAAGCCTGCAGAAGGATCTGGGCATCGACGCGGTCACCCTCGGTTACATCTTCTCCGCCTTCGGCTGGGCCTACGTGGCCGGGCAGATTCCCGGCGGCTGGTTGCTAGACCGCTTCGGTTCGAAGAACGTCTACGCATTCAGCATTTTCACCTGGTCGCTGTTCACCTTGCTGCAAGGTTTCGTCGGCGGCCTGCCGGTGGCCTGGGCGGTCGTCACCCTGTTCACCCTGCGCTTTCTGGTCGGTTTCGCCGAAGCCCCGTCGTTCCCGGGCAATGCCCGGATCGTTGCGGCCTGGTTCCCCACCGCCGAACGCGGCACGGCTTCGGCGATCTTCAACTCGGCGCAGTACTTCGCCACCGCGCTGTTCGCACCGCTGATGGGCTGGATCGTGTTCACCTTCGGCTGGGAGCATGTGTTCGTGGTCATGGGCGCCCTTGGCATCCTGTTCTCGATGGTCTGGATGAAGACCATCTACAACCCTCGCCAGCACCCACGCATCAGCCAGGCCGAACTCGAGCACATCGAGCAAAACGGCGGCCTGGTGGACATGGACCAGAAACGCAGCAACGACGGCCCGAAATGGGGCTACATCAAGCAACTGCTGACCAGTCGCATGCTGCTGGGCGTGTACTTGGGCCAGTACTGCATCAACGCCATCACCTACTTCTTCCTGACCTGGTTCCCGGTGTACCTGGTGCAGGAGCGCGGCATGACCATCCTCAAGGCCGGCTTCATCGCCTCCTTGCCGGCCATCTGCGGCTTCATCGGTGGAGTGCTGGGCGGAGTGCTGTCGGACTGGCTGCTGCGCCGCGGCAACTCGCTGACCTTCTCGCGCAAGCTGCCAATCGTCTGCGGCCTGTTGCTGTCGACCACCATGGTCTTCTGCAACTACGTCGACGCCGAGTGGATGGTGGTCGGCTTCATGACCCTGGCCTTCTTCGGCAAAGGCATCGGCGCCCTGGGCTGGGCCGTGGTCGCCGACACCTCGCCCAAACAGATCGCGGGGCTCTCGGGTGGCCTGTTCAACACCTTCGGCAACATCGCGTCGATCACCACGCCGATCGTCATCGGCTACATCATCAGCGCCACCGGCTCGTTCAAATGGGCGCTGGTGTACGTGGGCGCCAATGCGCTGGTAGCGGTATTCAGCTACCTGGTGATCGTCGGCCCGATCAAGCGCATCGAGCTCAAGGAAGAAGCCGGTCCGCAAGCGGCGCCGAACGCCGAACTGGCCGGCTCGCGCCAGTGACCTGAAGCACACCGACGCCCCGCAACGGGCGTCGGTAACCGGATAAAAGCCTGAAAGAAATGACAAGAAGGGCCTGACCATGCAGTTGATCGAACATTCCGAGTCGCCCCGCTACGTCCGCCTGCACGATGACGACAATGTCGTGGTGGTGGTCAATGACGGTGGCCTGGGCGAAGGTGCGCGCTTCGCCGATGGCCTGACCCTGGTCGAGGGCGTGCCGCAAAGCCACAAGGTCGCCACCGTGGATATCCACCAGGGCGAGCCTGTACGCCGCTATGGACAGATCATCGGTTATGCCCTGCAAGACCTGCGTCAGGGCAGTTGGGTTCAGGAAACCCAGTTATCGATGCCCGCCGCCCCCGAACTCGACAGCCTGCCGCGCTGCGACGCAGTGCCCGCGGCCCTGCCACCTCTTGAAGGCTTTACCTTCGAAGGCTATCGCAACGCCGACGGCACCGTCGGTACCCGCAACATCCTCGGCATCACCACCACCGTGCAATGCGTGACCGGCGTGCTCGACCACGCGGTCAAACGCATCCGCGACGAGCTGCTGCCCAAGTATCCCAACGTCGACGACGTGGTCGCCCTCACCCACAGCTACGGCTGTGGCGTGGCGATCAATGCGCGTGACGCCTATATCCCCATCCGCACCGTGCGCAACCTGGCACGCAACCCCAACCTGGGCGGCGAAGCCCTGGTCATCAGCCTGGGTTGCGAAAAGCTGCAGGCCGGCCAGGTGATGCACGAAGACGACCCGTCCGTGGACCTCAGCGAGCCCTGGCTGTATCGCCTGCAGGACGCTTCGCTGGGTTTCGTCGAGATGATCGAACAGATCATGCAGCTGGCTGAAACCCGCCTGAAGAAGCTCGACCAGCGCCGTCGCGAAACGGTGCCGGCCAGTGAGCTGATTCTGGGCATGCAGTGCGGCGGCAGCGACGCTTTCTCCGGCATCACCGCCAACCCGGCGCTGGGCTATGCCGCCGACCTGCTGGTGCGCGCCGGTGCCACGGTGATGTTCTCGGAGGTCACCGAGGTCCGCGATGCCATCTACATGCTCACCTCCCGCGCCGAAACCCCGGAAGTGGCCGAAGCGCTGGTACGCGAAATGGACTGGTACGACCGCTACCTGCAACAGGGTGCAGCCGACCGCAGCGCCAACACCACGCCGGGCAACAAGAAAGGCGGGCTCTCGAACATCGTCGAAAAGTCCCTGGGCTCGATCGTCAAGTCCGGCAGCGCTGCGATCCAGGGCGTGGTCGGCCCAGGCGAGCGCGTCGCACGCAAAGGCCTGATCTTCTGCGCGACGCCGGCCAGCGACTTCGTCTGCGGCACCCTGCAACTGGCAGCGGGCATGAACCTGCACGTGTTCACCACGGGTCGCGGCACACCTTACGGGCTGGCCATGGCCCCCGTGGTCAAGGTCTGCACCCGCAGCGAACTGGCCCAGCGCTGGCCGGACCTGATCGACATCGATGCCGGGCGCATCGCCAGCGGTCGAGCAAGCATCGAGGAGCTGGGCTGGGAGCTGTTCCACTATTACCTGGACGTTGCCAGCGGCCGCAAGCAGACCTGGGCCGAGCGGCACAAGCTGCACAACGACATCACCCTGTTCAACCCGGCACCGATTACCTGACAGCGTTCTCTCTGTGGGAGCGGGGTTACCCGCGAACACCGGCGCCGCCGGTGCCATACACCGAGTCGTCTGCTTCGCGGGTGAACCCGCTCCCACTGGGGGGCAAGCGAACCCGCCCAGACAACATTATTCCTTCAGCGACTACAGGAGCACCCCATGCCTGAGATCCTCGGCCACAACTTCATTGCCGGCCAGCGCAGTGCCGCCGGCCAACAGCGCCTGCAGAGCCTGGACGCCACCACGGGCGAGGCCCTGCCCTACAGCTTCATGCAAGCCACCGAAGACGAAGTCGATCAAGCCGCCAAAGCCGCTGCCGCTGCCTTCGCCGAGTTCCGCCAGTTGCCGCCAGCCCGTCGCGCCGAGTTCCTCGACGCCATTGCCGCCGAGCTGGATGAGCTGGACGACAGCTTCGTCGCTATCGTTTGCCGCGAAACCGCCTTGCCCGCTGCCCGCATTCAGGGCGAGCGCGGCCGTACCAGCGGGCAAATGCGCCTGTTCGCCCAAGTGCTGCGCCGGGGTGATTTCCTCGGTGCCCGTATCGACCTCGCGCTGCCGGACCGTCAACCCCTGCCACGGGTCGACCTGCGCCAGATGCGCATCGGCGTAGGCCCGGTGGCGGTGTTCGGTGCCAGCAACTTCCCGCTGGCCTTTTCCACCGCAGGCGGCGACACCGCAGCTGCCCTGGCCGCCGGCTGCCCGGTGGTGTTCAAGGCGCACAGCGGCCACATGGCCACCGCCGACCTGGTGGGTTGCGCCATCGTCCGTGCGGCCGAACGCACCGGCATGCCCAAGGGCGTGTTCAACATGGTCTTCGGCGGCGGCGTGGGCGAGTGGCTGGTCAAGCATCCGGCCATCCAGGCGGTCGGCTTCACCGGCTCGCTCAAGGGCGGCGACGCCTTGTGCCGCATGGCCGCCGAACGTCCACAGCCGATCCCGGTATTCGCCGAGATGTCGAGCATCAACCCGGTGATCGTGCTGCCTGGCGCATTGGCCAAACGCGGCGAGACCATCGCCCGTGAACTGGCAGGCTCCGTGTGCCTGGGCGCCGGTCAGTTCTGTACCAACCCAGGGCTGGTGATCGGCCTGCAGTCGGCGCCGTTCAGCCAGTTGCTCGCCGACCTCGGCCAGCACCTGGCGCAGCAGGCTGGGCAGACCCTGCTCAATGCCGGGGGCCTGCGCAGTTATGTGAGCGGGCTGGAACACCTGCAAGCGCACGTCGGCATCGAGCACCTGGCCGGCCAGGCGCAGGTAGGCAGCCAGGCCCGCGCCCAGCTGTTCAAGGCCGACGCGCGCCTGCTGGTGGACGCCGACCCGCTGCTGCAGGAAGAAGTGTTCGGCCCCACCACCGTGGCCGTCGAAGTCAGTGACGATGCTCAATTGCGCGCCGCGCTGCTGGGCCTGCGCGGCCAGCTCACGGCCACCCTGATCGGCGAACCCGAAGACTTCGAGGCCTATGCCTGGCTGGTGCCGCTGCTGGAAGAAAAAGTCGGACGGATTCTGGTCAACGGCTACCCGACCGGTGTGGAAGTGAGCGATGCCATGGTGCACGGCGGCCCCTACCCGGCCACCTCCGATGCCCGCGGTACTTCGGTCGGCACCCTGGCCATCGATCGCTTCCTGCGTCCGGTGTGCTACCAGAACTATCCGCAGGCCTTGCTGCCGAAGGCCCTGCAGGACGGCAACCCACTGGGGCTGCGACGCCTGGTCAATGGTCAGTGGAGCGACCGCGCGCTCTGACGCGCGCTTGTAGGAGCGGGCTTGCCCGCGAAAAAGATAGCGCGCTGCCTGGCACGGGCTACGCCCGTGTTCGCGGGCAAGCCCGCTCCCACAGGGATTGGGCTGGCTTCTGGATTTTGAACAAGACAGTTGCCCTCACAGGGATTAGGCTGGTCTTTAGATTTTGAACAAGACAGTTGCTCCTACAACCGAAGAGACAGTTTGTTATCACAACGCCAGATGCAAGGGCCCGGATCCGTCAGCCGGCCTGGCGCAGCAGATCAACGCCTCGTCCTGCGCCACGGCGAACTCCGGTGCCTCGGCATAGGTGACCGCCCCCTTGAGCACACGGGTCCGACAACTTCCGCACGACCCGCCACGGCAGCCAAAAGGCGGCTCGAGACCACGCTGCTCGGCCAGTTCCAGCAGCGAGCCATCCCCCGGGTTCCAGCGCGCCTCTTTCGCCGAGTCCATGAACATCACCGCAACCGACTCAGTGGCCACCGCCGGCAAGGCCGGCGCAGCCTGCTGTTCTCTGCGCGTGCGGCGCAGGCTCGATGGGCCGAAGGCCTCGGCGTGGATCCGTGCATCGTTGATATCCAGTGCGCGCAGGCCGTCGTACATCTGCTGCATGAACCCCTGCGGCCCGCACAGGTAGAAGTCGTAGTCGTCGAACGGCAGCAGCTCGCGCAACAGGTCGACGCCCAGACGCCCTTCGCGCTCATAATCCACGCCTGCTACCGCACCGCTGGCGTCGCTGAGCAGGCGCACATGCCTGAGCTTGCCTTCGGAGGCAGTCACCAGCGCTGCAAATTCACTGGCAAAGGCCAGTTGCGCCCGGTTCGACGCCGATTGAAACACCCAGGCCGGTCGGGCGTAGCGTGTACGCCGCCCCTCATTGACCAGGTGCCTGGCCATGGCCAAGACGGGGGTCACCCCTACGCCCGCGGCCAGCAAGACTACCGGACGGCGCACCGTAGCATCGAGGGTGAAGGCTCCGGCCGGCGCACGCGCCTCGATCAGGTCGCCGATCCTGACCTGCTCATGCAGGTGCCGAGAGACCACACCCTCGCGCTTGACGCTGATGCGCAGTGCATTATCGGCCGGCGCGCCAGACAGGGTGTAGGTGCGCACCAACGGCGCCTGCTCTCCAGGCAACCGTACCCGGATCGGCAGGTGCTGCCCCGCCTGGCGCACCGGCAAGCCCAAACCATCGTCGGGTGCCAGGTGGAACGAACGGATGTGCTCGCTCTCGTCGACGATCTGCGTTACCCGGTACGGACGCCAACTTTGCTGCAACGCCGCGGCCTTCAGGCGCGCCTGCATGTCTTCCCAACTGCCGGTCATCAACACATTGGGCGAGACGCCGTCATCCATGTCGACCCAGCGCAGCGCCAATCCTCCCGGTCGGCGCACGATCCGCTCGGGGTAGAACCGCCACATGCGCTCGGCGCCGATGAAGGCGAGTGTCTGTGGATCGTCGACGATCACTTCGGTGCGCCCGGTCATCTGCAGCAGATCGCCGCTGCGCATGTCGACGAACACCAGCCCGGCACGGGGGTTGAGCAGCATGTTGCCCAGGGTATTGAAGAACAGGTTGCCATTGAAATCAGGCACGCTCAGCGTGCCTTCGACGTCGATGTGGACGAAGCCAGGCTTGCCGCCACGGTGCGAGACGTCCACCTGGCGCACGCCATCGCGCACCACGTACGAGGCAACGTAGAAGGAGTCGGCGGCGGCCACCATGGCGCGGTCCGCTGCGTTCAGCTCGGTCGACTCGCTGGGCTCGCCGGGCGCGCTGTCATCGAAGACATAGCGGCGCAGATTGATATAGCGCGGGCAGTTGCCATAGGACTGGGTCGGCTCGATGGTAAAACCGCTGTCGTCTGCCCGGCGCACGAAGCCGTTCAGGCGATTGCGTCGGCGGGTGTGCAACTCGATGCCGAGCATGCCGACGCCGTCACCGTCCTCCAGCCCGGCATCCGCAGGATCGGCTGGCTCACGGGGAAGGTCCAGGAGCAGCCGACGCGGATCGGGGGATTGCATGAAACCGGGCTGGCCGGTGCGCAGCGTTGCCCACGCATCGCCGTGCGGGTCGACGCTGCCGAGCACCACTAAAGGCAGTTGGGCATAGAACTCGCGGTGCTGGTCGGGCATGAAGTCACGCGACATCTGCACCTTGCCAGTCCCCACCATACGCTCGACCGCACCGACGCTGCGTTGCAGCGCAAGCTCGCCGTCGTGCCAGGGAGAGGGCTTGAGGTCCGACGGAGGCTGGTTCATGGTGGCACCTGAACGGTTGAGTGAGGGTGTATCAATCCTTACTCATTCGCCCGACACTTAGAATCACTGCTTGTGGCAATTGATTATTTCTCTTCAAGAAACAGTCGTGAGCCCTTCCCCGCCCACAAGCGCACCGATGAGAGCATGTTGACGTGTTGAAGCCTGTCAGACGCCCTGTGCTTCTGCCGCCTCATGCGCTTGGCGCAGCCGCTCGCGGCTGTTGCTCAGGTGCAGGCGCATGGCCATTTTCGCTCCTTCGCTGTCGCGTCGGGCAATGGCTTCATAGATGGCCTCGTGCTCATGGCTCAGGCGGCTCATGTAATGGGCCTGGTCATCGTGGGCCAGGCGCGCCGAATTGAGCCGGGTGCGGGGAATGATGCTGGTACCCAGGTGATTGATGATGTCAGCGAAATAATGATTGCCGCTGGCCTGGGCGATGCGCAGGTGGAACTGGAAATCCGCCGAGACCGCATCGGAGGCATGCGCGGCGCCTTCGTTGATTTCGTCGAGCGCAGCACGCATGCCGGTCAGTTGTTCGTCGCTACGGCGCTGGGCGGCGAGCCCGGCCGACTCGATCTCCAGGGCGATGCGCAACTCCAGGACGGCCAGCACCTCGCGCAGGGTGACGATGGTCGCCGGGTCGATACGGAAACCACCGGTGCTCGGCGCGTCGAGCACGAAGGTGCCGATGCCGTGGCGGGTCTCCACCTGGCCGGCGGCCTGCAGCCGCGAGATCGCCTCGCGCACCACCGTGCGGCTGACGCCCTCCTCGACCATGATCTGCGATTCGGTCGGCAGTTTGTCGCCACGTTTGAGTTGGCCGCTGCGAATACGTTCGGTCAGCACTGTGACCAGTTCCTGCGCCAGACTGCGCGGTTTGCGTCGGGTCCGTGCCTGTAGTTGCTGCTCTGTCATGCCCTGTACGTTTCATCGTGAAAAGACAGCCGTCATCATAGCTCATGCAGTTGTACGATCACATACATCCGCCAGGGTTTTCATCTCGCCGCCAATGCCTTGTGCCGAACCGCCGAGGGCGCCTCGCCCATGACCCTGCGGTACATGCTGGAAAACGCACTGGGGCTGTCATACCCAAGGTCGAGGGCAACCCGGGTGACCGCCTCACCCGCTGCCAATCGCGTGACGGCTGCCATCAGGCAGGCTTGCTGGCGCCATTGTCCGAACGACAGCCCGGTCTGTTCGCGAAAGCGCCGGCTGAACGTCCGCGGGCTCCAATTCAGGTGCATCGCCCAGGCCTCGGCCGTCGTGCTGATCGAAGGCGCCGCGAGAAACGCCTGGCACAAGAGCGCCAGGCGCGGCTCCCCTGGCATCGGCGCGAACAGCGGCAGGCGCTCGGCGCTGCGCAGCTCATGCAGGATCAGGCCAACCAGTTGGCCGTCGCGCCCTTGAGGGTCATACAACGCGGGCAGTTCGGCACTGGCCAGCAGCAACTGATGCAGCAGCGGCGTGACCAGCAGCGCCTCGCAGGCCTGTCCCAGTCTCGGCGCCGCAACGGCCTCGATGTACAAGCTGCGCGTGCTCACCCCTCGCATCAGCACCTGATGGGGCTTGCCCGACGGAATCCACACACCGCTGTAGGGTGGAACGACCCAGGCGCCATCGTCAGTCAGTACTTCCATCAAACCGCTCATGCCATAAAGGAACTGCGCACGCCGGTGCACGTGGCGTGGCAATAGCGTGTCAGGCGGATAATCGGTAGCGATCGCCAACACCGGACGTGGCGTGGCATCGACCTGGCACAGCGGCACATTGCGCATGGGGATCTCCGTGGCTGAAACGCACGGATTATTGGCCAATGCTCGAATGCTGGCCAGCCCTCGTCTTCCTACCCTGCATCTCCACTCCCCTGACAAAGGCTGGCGATCATGCTGTACCCCTTGCTCGGTGTCTTCGGCCTGTGTGCTGGCGTCACCACGCTGCTGTTCGGCTTCGGCGGCGGTTTCTTCGCCGTGCCCTTGCTCTATGCGTTGCTGCTCACCAGCCATGCGGCGGGCTCCCCGGTGGCGCTGCACGCCATGCAGATCGCCGTGGCCACCTCGGCCATGCTGATGATCTTCAGCAGCGCCCTGGCCACCTGGCGGCACCAGCGCGCCGGCACGTTGCGCTGGGACCTGGTGCGCCCACTGGCTCCGGCCATCGCCCTCGGGGCAATGGCTGGCGCCTGGGCCGCCCTGTACCTGGACAGCACCTGGCTGCGTTGGCTGTTTATCGGCTACTTGCTGCTGAGCCTGCTCGATGCGTGGCTGCGTCCAGGTTTCATGCGCGTTGGCAACCAAGGTCCGGTGCCGCTGGGCAAGGCTGCGGCTGCCTTGGTCGGCCTGCCGATCGGCGCACTGGCAGCGCTGCTGGGGGTCGGCGGCAGCGTGATGACCGTGCCGCTGATGCGCAGGCGCGGCGCCAGCATGGGCACCGCCACCGCCATGGCCAACCCGCTGTCATTGCCCATGGCGCTGGCCGCCACCCTGGTGTATGCCCTGGTGCCGGCGCCAGAAGCGAACCTGGGTGCCGGGCTGCTGGGCTATATCGACCTGCGTGCGGCACTGGCAATGGCTGCAGGCGCCTGGCTCGGCATGCACCTGGCTGCGCCGCTGCTGGGCCGCCTGAGCGATACCCTGCATGCGCGGGCCTATCTGGCACTGCTGGCCTGCGTGCTGGTGGTGATGCTGGTGACCGGCCTCTGATGCGAAACGACTGGCGAATCGCCCGTCGAGGCCTGTAGTGTGCGGGTTTACGTGCCGCCAGATGACGCGGCACGGCCCAAGGAAGGCATTCTATGACGACACTCGACCGAGCCCTGCTCACCACCGGCCTGTTCATCCCACCCTGGTTGCTACTGGGGGTTTGGTTTACCGCCCAGGCTTACCCCGGTTACCAGCACCTGCAGCAGGCCATGAGCCAACTCGGGGCGACAGGCGCACCGACCGCGGCATTTTCGCCCTGGGTCAACAACTTCCCTTTGGCACTGCTGTTTGCCTTGTTCGCCTGGGGGCTGGCCCGCCGTTGGCGTCGTTCGAACGTCGCCCTGGCGAGTGCGCTGCTGGTGTTGTTGCACGGCGTTGCGAGCCTTGGGACTGGGGCATTCGGCTGCGATCCGGGTTGCACCCCCACCGAGCCGTCGTTCTCCCAGCACATGCATAACCTCAGCGGCCTGCTGATGTTTCTGTCGCTGACCCTGGCCGCCCTGCTGTGGGTCTGGCTGGCATTGCGCATCGCTGATTCACGGCTGCTGGCCAGCGGCTCCCTGCTCTGTGCGGTGGTCTCCATCGGCACGGTGGCGTTGATGGCAAGGGCAGCCGAAACAGGCCAGCTCTTCGGCCTCTATCAACGAATCAACTACGGCGTGGCGGTGCTCTGGATAGCCGGGCTGGCGTGGTACTCCTTGCGTCAGCCTGTCTCGGGCCAGGCGAAGCTGCCCGTCGCCTGACGGCAAATTGCTGGCCCCCAGGCGCGAAAAGCGAAGGCAAACTCCCTTTTCCTTCAGACGCTTAGGACAGCAACATGCGGGTATTTCTAGCAACCCTGGCCAGCTGTGTGTTGGCGGCCACCGCATTCGGCGCCCAGGCCAGGCCGCTGAGCCAGAACGATCGCAGCGTGTGCGGCTGGGGCGCGCAGATCGCCTCGGAGGCGCAGCACGCCAAGCTCTCCGGGGTGACGCTTTATGCAGCGCGCAAGAAGCTGCAAGTGCGGCGCTTCGCCAAACCCTGGATGCGCATGACAGCGTTCGGCATCACCGAGCAAACCTACAACAGCAGCTCACGCCTGCCGCCAAAGGCCATCAAGCAGACCTACTACGAACAGTGCGTCCAGCACGCCGTCGCGCGCCGATAACCAACGCGGGCGGTTCATCAACAACCCCTGGTTCAACTGGCCTGGATGCCGACATCCGATATCGATGCCGGCATTTTCCCTACAGCGTGGGCGCGACAGCTCCCGCTGCGACGTCCCCGCCCGATCCTGCCACTAGCGCAATCCACCTGATTTCTTGCCTGATTCTCTGAACATGCTGCCCGATGGATAGGAAACCTGCCCGCCAGGGTCTAGAGTTTTCAGATCGGAAACCCGCCCCTGCGCGCGCGCGGCGTTCCTCTCAGGGCACTGCCTCGACGCACCGCCCTGCCTATAACGACGAAACACCAACCGATGATCAGCGGGTGAACGCCATGGAACTACGCATCAACCAGAAGACCTATCAGGTCGACGCCGACGCCGATACCCCACTGCTGTGGGTGATCCGCGATGACCTGGGCATGACCGGCACGAAATATGGCTGCGGCCTGGCCCAATGTGGCGCCTGCTCGGTGCTGGTGGACGGCAACGTGGTGCGTGCCTGTGTCACGCCGGTGGCCGGTGTGGTTGGCCGTGAAGTGACCACCATCGAAGCGATCGAGGCCGACCCGGTGGGCAAGCGAGTGGTCTCAGCCTGGGTCGAGCATCAGGTCGCCCAGTGCGGCTACTGCCAGTCTGGCCAGGTGATGGCCGCGACCGCGCTGCTCAAGCACACGCCGGCGCCGAGCGACGAGCAGATCAGTGCCGCAATGGTCAACCTGTGCCGCTGCGGCACCTACAACGCGATCCACGCCGCGGTGCATGAGCTCGCCGCCCAGCCTGCCGCCAAGGAGAGCGTCTGATGAACTCGCCCATCGACATCCCGTCCGAACTGCGCGACCTGAAACTGGATCAGCCGGTCAATCTTTCGCGCCGCCGCTTTCTCGCGGGTAGCGCCATCGGTGCGCTGGTGATCGGCTTTGGCTTGCCGCTCGGCTCGGCCCGGGTGCAGGCCGCCACCGCGGTGGCCGCAGAACGCGGCACGCAGGTGCCGGCATTCCTGGAAATCCGCCCTGACGGCACCGTGCGCCTGCTCTGCCCCTTCATGGAAGGTGGCCAGGGCACATTCACCGCCATGGCGCAGATCGTCGGCGAAGAACTGGATATGGACCCGGCCAGCTTCCTGATCGATGCTGCACCGCCCGGCGAAGCCTACGTGGTGATGGAAAATGGCCTGCGCATCACCGGCGGCAGCATGTCGGTGCGCATGAGCTACCCGACCATGCGCCGCCTTGGCGCGCTGGCCAGGGCGATGCTGCTGCAGGCCGGTGCCGACACCCTGAAGGTGCCGGTCAGTGAGCTGAGCACCGAGCCGGGCAAGGTGGTGCATGCTGCCTCCGGCCGCTCGGTCGCTTATGGCGACCTGGCCGAGCGCGCCATGGACCTGCCAGTCCCGGATCCGGCCAGCATCAAGCTGCGCGATCCCAGCCAGTTCCGTTGGATCGGCAAGCCGGTACGCCGTGTCGATGCCTATGACAAGTCCACCGGCAAGGCCCTGTACAGTATCGACCTCAAGGTCGACGACATGCTCCACGCAGCGGTGCAGCACGCGCCACGGCTGGGCATGACCGTGGGCGGCCTGCGCAACGAAGCGCAGGTCAAGGCGATGAAGGGCGTGCATTCGGTGCACGTACTGCCGGGTGCCGTGGCGGTGGTCGCCGAACGCTGGTGGCATGCCAAGCGTGCCGTGGAGGCGGTACAGGTCGACTGGCAGGAGCCGGGCGCCGATTCGAAGGTGCGCACGATGCCAGCCGACTTCTCCAGCGATGCCTATCGCGATCACCTCGCCGCGCAAACCGGCCCGGCACGCGATGACGAGAACGAAGGCGATGTGGCGGCTGCGCTCAAGGGGGCCAAGACCCAGGTGGAAGCCACCTACCACAACCAGTACCTCAACCACGGCCAGCTCGAACCACCGTCGGCGCTCGCGCGCTTCAATCCCGATGGATCGCTCGAAGTCTGGCTGCCCAACCAGGCCCCGGACATGTTCCGCGACGACATCGCCAAGCGCACCGGCCTTGCCAAGGAGCAGATCATCCTGCATTCGCCGCTCCTGGGCGGCTTCTTCGGGCGCCACTTCCTGTACGACTCGGCCAACCCCTACCCACAGGCCATTGCCCTGGCCAAGGCGGTCGGGCGCCCGGTCAAGCTGATCTGGACCCGCGAGGAAGAGTTCGTACGTGACGTGCTGCGGCCCGTGGCAGTGGTCAAGTTCCGCGCCGGGCTCGACGAGAAGGGCCTGCCCGTTGCCATCGAAGCGGTCAGCGCCACAGAGGGCCCGACCGAGGCAATCGCCGGCAAACAGGGCGAGAAGATCGACCCCACTGCCGTGGAAGGTTTGGCGGGCAAGTCCTATGCCATTGCCAACAAACGCATCGCGCAAATCTATGTCAAGGGCCCGGCCATGCTGGGCTACTGGCGTTCGGTCGGTAATTCGCTGAACGACTTCTTCTATGAGTCGTTCCTTGATGAACTGGCCGACAAAGGCGGGCACGACCCGTTCGAGCTGCGCCTGCACCTGTTGCGCGATAATCAACGCCTGACCACCCTGCTGCAGGCAGTCGGCGAATTGTCAGGTGGCTGGAAACGCGGGCCATTTACCGCCGAGGATGGCACCAAGCGTGCCCGCGGCGTGGCCATGGCTTCGCCGTTCGGTTCGGAGGCCGCGGTGATTGCCGAAGTGTCGATCGAGAACGGCCAGGTCAAGGTGCACGACATCTGGCAGGCGATCGACCCGGGCAGCATCGTCAACCCGGCGATCGTCGAGCATCAGGTCAACGGCGCCGTGGCGTTAGGCCTGTCGCAGACGCTGGTGGAGGAAGCGGTGTGGGTCAACGGCATGCCGCGTGCGCGCAACTACGACCTGTACCCGATCCTGCCGCCATCGCGCATGGCCCGGGTGCATGTGCGCATCGTCGAGAGCGGGGCGAAGATGGGTGGCATCGGCGAGCCGCCGCTGCCGGCGGTGGCACCAGCGGTGGCCAACGCCGTGGCGCGGCTGACCGGCCAACGCGCGCGCAGCCTGCCCCTCAGCCGCCATACCTTTGCCTGACACGGAAGCCCTCATGAAAAACAGCCGACTGGTAACCACCACCCGCTGGCTCGCGCTGCCGTGCCTTGTCGCGGCAGGCCTGCTGGCCTGGTATGTCACCCGCGAGGTCACCTCGCCCTTCGAGCAGGAAACCCCAAGCCCCGACCAGGCGCTGATCGCCCGCGGCGAATACGTCGCGCGCCTGAGCGACTGCGTGGCGTGCCACAGCCTGCCGGGCAAGGCGCCGTTCGCCGGCGGCCTGGAAATGGCAACGCCCTTGGGCGCGATCCATGCCACCAACATCACCCCGGACCGCAACAACGGTATCGGCAGCTACAGCCTCGCCGACTTCGACCGCGCCGTGCGCCACGGCGTCGCGCCGGGCGGGCGCCGGCTGTACCCGGCCATGCCCTACCCGTCTTACGCCAAGCTCAGCGATGACGACATGAGGGCGCTCTATGCCTTCTTCATGAAGGGCGTGCAGCCGTCAGACCAGGCCAATATCCCCAGCGATATTCCCTGGCCGCTGAACCTGCGCTGGCCGATCGCCTTGTGGAACGGCCTGTTCGCCGCCGACAAGCCCTACGCTGAAAAGCCCACCGAAGACCCCCTGTGGAACCGCGGCGCCTATATCGTCCAGGGCCCGGGCCACTGCGGCAGTTGCCATACGCCACGTGGCGTTGCCTTCAACGAGAAGGCGCTGGACGACTCCGGCAAGGCGTTTCTCGCCGGAGCCCTGCTCGACGGCTGGTACGCGCCGAGCCTGCGTCAGGACCACAACACCGGGCTTGGGCGCTGGAGCGAACCCGAGATCGTGCAGTTCCTCAAGACCGGTCGTAACAAGCATGCGGTGGTGTACGGTTCGATGACCGAGGCGTTCAACAACTCCACGCAGTTCATGAGCGACGAAGACCTGGGCGCGATTGCCCGCTACCTGAAGTCGCTGCCGGGCGACCCCCAGCGCGACGGCGCCCCCTGGCAGTATCAGGCCGTATCGGCGGCTACCCGCCTCGATGCCCCGGGCGCACACAGCTACGTGACCCGCTGTGCGTCGTGCCATGGCCTGGACGGTCAGGGCCAGGCCGAGTGGATTCCGCCACTGGCCGGCGCGACCTCGATGCTGGCCAAGGAAAACGCCTCGGCAATCAATATCACCCTCAACGGCTCGCAGCGTATCGTCGCCGCCGGGGTGCCGGATGCCTACCGGATGCCCGCGCTGCGTGAGCAGATGTCGGACCAGGAGATCGCCGAAGTGCTGAGCTTCGTCCGTACGACCTGGGGTAATACCGGTGGTGCGGTCGATGCACAGGCGGTGGCCAAGCTGCGTGAACATACCGACCCTGCCAGCAGCAGCCCGATCGTGCTGCATATGCGTTGAAGGAGCGCCCATGGAAAGTATCGACCTGCTGGTCCTGCGTACCGCTCGGGACTGGCTGCAAGCCGGCCACCGCGTGCTACTGGCCACCGTCGCCCGTACCTGGGGCTCATCGCCACGCCCGGTCGGCTCGATGATGGCCTTGCGCAGCGACGGGCGTGTGGTCGGCAGCGTCTCCGGCGGCTGCATCGAAGACGACCTGATCCACCGCTACACCACCGCCTACGGTGGCCCCGGCCTGCCTGACAGCACCCCGCAGCGGGTGCGCTACGGCGTTACCGCCGACGAGGCCCATCGCTTCGGGCTGCCCTGTGGCGGCACGCTTGAGCTGATTCTGGAGTTTTCGCCATCGTGGCAGTCGCTGGCCCAACTGCTTGAGCAGCTCGACAGCGGCCAACTGGTGCGCCGTCAGCTCGACCTGCACAGCGGCGTGGCCACCCTCCTCCCCAGTGCGGCCCCGGAGCAGTTCAGCGTTGATGGCGAGCACATGGCGAGCACCCTGGGTCCAGGTTATCGACTGCTGCTGATCGGCGCGGGTGCCCTGGCCGAATACCTGGCGACCATGGCCCTGTTCAATGGTTTTCGTGTTTCGGTCTGCGACCCTCGGCCCGAGTACATCGACGGCTGGAACGTGGCCGGTGTCGAGTGCCTGGTCGGCATGCCCGACGATGTAGTGCGCGACTTCGCCCCGGACCTGCGCACCTGCATCGTCGCGGTCAGCCACGACCCCAAGCTCGACGACCTGGCCCTGCTCGAAGCGCTGCATGGCCCGGCTTTCTATATCGGTGCCATCGGCTCGCGGCGCAACAGCCAGCAGCGTCGCGCGCGGCTGATCGAACACTTCGGTGAGTCCGATGCCAGCCTTGCGCGTCTGCACGGCCCCATCGGCATCTACATCGGCAGCAAGACCCCAGCCGAAATTGCCGTGAGTGTGATGGCCGAGATCCTCGCCGCCAAGAACGGCGTCGAACTGCCTGGTGCAGTGAACGTCACCAAGGCCAAGCAGGCGCGTGAACAGACACTGCCTGCCACCTGACCCTGCGGTATGCTTACGAGCTTTCCATGCCGCCACACTCGGACAACCCACCATGACCGAACCCCAAGCCAGAGCTCGCTGCGCCGCCTTGGTGCTCGCCGCCGGACGCGGCACGCGCTTTGGCAGCGACAAGCGCAAGGCCGTGCTCGCGGACGGACAGGGCCTACTGGCCAGCACCCTGAAACAGGTACAAGCCTGTTTCGACCCGGTGTATGTGGTGGTGCGCTGCGACGATGATCCGCAAACTCTGGGCATCGATGCGCAAGTCCACATCGTACGCGCCGCACAGGCAGCTGATGGCATGGGAGCGAGCCTCGCGGCCGGCATCACGGCCCTGGCCAGCATCGATGCCCCGGCCGTGGCCGTGCTGCTTGGCGATATGCCGTGGATCGCACCACGCACCTTCGAACACCTGCTCGGTCACCTCGCTGCCGACCGTATCCTCCTGCCGTGCTACCAAGGCCGACGTGGCCATCCGGTCATCTTCGGGCGCCATTTCTGGGCGGCCCTCACCCGCCTGCAAGGTGACCAGGGTGGGCGACCGGTCATCGAAGCCAACCCTCACGCCTGTCTTGTGCTGGATCTCGACGACCCTGGCATCCTGCGCGATATCGATACACCCGCCGATATCCCGCCTGCATCGGCTTGAGTAAAGGCCGACAGGCTTTGATCCTCACGCCCTGGCAGGTACGCTAGCGGGCTTGCCCCCGACCTGGAGCCCCGCCGGTGACCACCACGCTGACCACCTACTACCTAGAAATGACCTCTGCGCACGCCCTGCGCAGCAAGCCTGTTCCCGATGGCCTGACGATCGTCGAGTGCGAAGTCGTCCAACCGCAGCTCAACCGTTTCCTCTACCAACTGGTGGGCAAGGCCTGGGGCTGGAACGACCTGAACAGCTGGAGCGACGAGCAGTGGCTGGCGGTTGTCGGCCAGGACTGCCACCGCACCTGGGTGGCCTACTACCGTGGCGCCATCGCCGGCTACTACGAACTGCACCGCCCCGACGGCGAGAACGCCGAGATCCGCTACTTCGGCCTCGCTCCGCAGTTTCTTGACAAGGGCTTCGGCGGCCCGCTGCTCAGCCAGGCCATCCGCAGCGCCTGGGAGTGGCCCGGCACGCAGCGGGTCTGGGTGCACACCTGCAGCCTCGACCACCCCGCCGCTCTGGCCAACTATCAGGCCCGTGGCCTGCAACTGTACAAGCAAGAGCACGAAGCACTGGGGTGACGGTTGCGCGAGGCCGGCAGCGCTTGCTGCCTATGCCCAGTAGCTGGACCGTCTGCTGGCCCGGCCACTGGATTGATCGGGCGCGCTATACGACTCGTGCAAGCCCCTAGGCCAAGGACGCCTGGCGCGCCACCCGTGCCCCCAGCATCCCGGAAAAAGATATCAGCATCAGTACCGCGAACACCCCGGCGATCGGCAGGTTCGACTCCAACCCGAAGCCGCTGACCGTCGCCGAGGCAATCGAACCGAACACCAGCATCAAGCAGCCCTGCAAGCTCGCAGCCACCCCGGCGCGGTCGGGAAACAGTGCCATCGAGCGGGCCATGGCATTGGAGAAGATAAAGCCCTGGCCGAAGGCGATCAGCATGATGCCAGCAAGAATGTTCACCAGGCTCAAGGTGTCGGCAGCCGCCGCGATGCACAGCACCCCGAGCAGAAACAGCGCCAACCCACTCCACATCAGGGTATCGGGTGAGACGATGCGCACCAGCGCACGGTTGGTCAGCGTGCCGACCAGATAGCAGCACCCCACCCCCAGCGCCGTGGTGCCGAAGTAATGCGCGTCATGGCCGAGCACATCCTGGACGATATGCGGCCCGAACACGTTCCACAGCAAGAATGCGGAAAAGCTCGCGCCGAGTACCACCACCGAAGCACGGAAGCGTCTGTCGGCCAGAATGAACCGATAGCCGACCACTGTCTGCAAGGCGCCGCGGCGGGCACTGGCGGGCAGCGACTCCTTGAGCCCGGCAACGACGAAAGCCAGGACCATGACGGCATAGGCGGCATACAGCACGAAGTTGTAGCGCCAGCCGAAATGCACCTCGATCAGCCCACCGATATAGGGCGCGATGACGGGCCCCAGGCCGAACGCCAGGCTGAGGTAGATAATCGCGACATAGAAGCGCGGGCCTTTGACGACGTCGACCAGCACAGCACGGGCAACGACCTGGCAGGCGCCAATGGCAAAGCCCTGCAGCGCACGCGCCAGCAGGAGCATCTCGATGGACGTCGCGGCGGTGGCCAGCAGGCTGCCGACCACGAACACACCCAGGCCCAGCAGTACGGCAGGTCGCCGCCCGCGCGCGTCGGCCATCACGCCGAAGAACAACTGCCCCAGGGCATAGAACAGCAGCGTGATGGTGATGGTGTTCTGCATCAGCGCAGGCCCCACCCCGAGTTCGCGCCCGATGGACGGCAGGCTCGGCGCATACAGGTCGATGGCGATGCCCCCCAGGCTGTTGACCAGAGGGGCCAGGAAGACGATGAAGTTTTCATAACGCGTGTTGGCGTGCATAGGATCTCCGGCGTGCCGGGCAGCGAAGCGCCCGGCACGCACATGGGTCAGACAGACGCCTGGTGGGCGAACTGCGGTGGCGGGATGGAAGGTGTCGGCGCCTTGAGCCAGGCACTGGGCGAGGACAGGCGCGAAACCAGTACGCGCGGTGCCTGGTCGTAGTAGGTCCCCCAGTTGACACTGGGGTCCTTGACCCGGCGTGAATCGGCCTGGCCCAGGTCGTCGAGGTTGTCGACAATCGCTGCCAGCAGTTGCCGGACCTGCGGCGTCGCGGTCAGCACCACCAGGCCGAAGTTGCGCAGGGCCAGGGTACGGATGACGTTGTCGAGCAGATACTTGCCAGCACCGCTGCCGCTCTGGAACGAGGCGAAAGCGCCGATCTCCGCGATACGCGCACGGTCGATGGCGTAGCGTTCATCCAGCGTTTGGTCCAGGTAGTACTCACTGAACAGTTTGCCGGAGTCGCCGTAGCTGATGCCGGCACAGGCGTAGCCCGGCGCCCCGCCGGTGGAGCCGGTCAGGCAGACGAACAGGTCAGGCTGAGGCACGGGCGTTGCCTCGTAGTGCTTGAGGTAATGACCCCGTACCGCCTCCTGCAGGCAGCGGTAGCCGGGGCGACCCTTGTAGAAATTGCGCACGATGTACATGGGCGACGTCCCGTCCTAGGCGTACAGTTGATCGATGAACCGCGCTTCGATCTCGGCGCGCCGCGGTCGTCCGGTGACCGTGTAGAACTGGTCACGAAACCCTGCGATGTCGCCGACGACCTGGATGCGTCGCACCCGTGCGAAGTCCGCAAGGCGGTGCTCAAGGCGCGCCATCTCGTCCTGCACGCTGGCCGGGCTCGCAGTGCTGAGGATGATGGCGCACGGCTCGTCGCGTCCTTCGCCCATGACGATCATGTCGTCGACCAGCGGGCTCTCCTTGTAGACGTTCTCCACCCACTCAGGCGAAATGTTGCGCGCCGTCGAGAGGATGATCACGTGCTTCTTGCGCCCGGTGATGTACAGGAAACCGTCACGGAACTCGGCGATATCGCCGGTGTGCAGGTAGCCGTCGGACAGGTCGCAGGCCGTGTCGTCGGCGTTGTAGTAACCCGCGCAGAGGGTCGGCGTCTTCACCAGCAACTCGCCGTCGACCAGCTTGGGCTCGATGCCGTCGAGCAGCTTGCCGGCCGAGCCAATGCGCCGCTCTGCAGGCGAGTTCAGCGAGATGATCGAGGAGTTCTCGCTCAGCCCATAGGCCTCGAACACTTGCACACCGCTGGCATCCAGGGCCTGGAGCACCGTTGCCGGGATCTTCGCGCCGCCGGTGATGATGTGCGGATTGGCGGGGCCGAACAGGTCCTCGACACTCGCACCCTGCTCAAGCAGCAGGTTGGCCTCTTCCAGCAGCTTGGGCGGCAGGTAGAGGAAGTTGGGGTGATTGGGTGCGATCAACTCCAGGTAATGACGGGCATTGCCACTGGCCGCGCCGTACTCGGTGACGCCCTCGGGCATCAGGGTCAGGGTGCCACCGGACAGGATCGGAATGAACACACCCAGCACCTGCTCGATCAGCAGGCTCATCGGCACGATCGAGAAGTAGTGCAGCGGCTGCTGCGGCAAGCACTTCATCACGTTGTCGACCAGCAGCCCCACGGCCGCGTCGCGAATCATCACGCCCTTGGGCTTGGAGGTGGTGCCCGAGGTGTGGATCACCGAGACGATACCGGCGGGGATCAGTTCGTCGTCCTGGGCCCAGGGCGTGTCAGTGGACTGGGTCATCAATTGCCGGGGGATGAAGCTCGGCTTGTCCGGCAGGATGCGGTGCAGGCGCCGGGCGGTCGGCTCATCGCTGACGAACACGGCGGCGGCCTTGCCGAGCAGGCTGCCGATCTGATCGTCGGAAAACTCGATGGGCACCGGCAGCAACACACCACCGACCTTCTGGATCGCCAGCAGGGTGTACACCCACTCGTAGCATGAGCGCATCGCGATACCGAACACCTTGCGCTCGCAGTTGCCGACCCGAGCCTGCAGTGCCTGGGCCAGGCGCTCGACGTCATCGCGCAGGCCATGCAGGGTGTAGTCGCGCCCGTGCATTTCGCGGATCACCACGCGGTCAGTGCTGGTGGTCAGGTAGTGCTGCATTTTCTGGCTGATCATTGGCCGTTACCCCCGATGCGGTAGCTCTGGGCACCGAAGATGCGCCGGCTGATATCGTCGAGGCGACGGCGACCGTGCATCACGCGGGTGTTGTCGATGACCACAATGTCGCCCTTCTTCCAGAAGTGGCTGTAGGTATTACGGGCGGTGACTTCCTTGATCTCGTCCCAGATTTCAAGGGCGATCTCCTCGCCGTCGGCCCAGGTGATGCGTGGCGGCTCGTAGTTGACGCTAGGGCCGAGCATCGAATTGCAGAAGGCCTTGCGACCGCTGAAGCAGCTGGTCTCCACCGCGCTGATCACCAACTCGGAGGCAATCAGGTTCTGATCGATGCGGCGGTAGGTCTGGCCGGCCACCTGGTCGTTGACCTGCTGCAAGTGCTCGTCGGTGACGCTGTCGATCGGCAATTGCAGCTCGATGCTCAGGAAGCGCCGCACGTTGTGCCAGGGAATGCGCCGCGCATAACGGATGGCACGGGATTCGAAGCTCTTACGGGTTTTCGGGGAGAGGTCGAACAGCACTCGCTCGCCATCGCACAACGTGGTCTCGGAGCCGACCGACGCCGCTTCCAGGCAGTAGAACCACTGCAGGTCCGGGTTGAACGGCAAATTGCCGTTCTCCCGGTGCAGCCCCATCTCGTGAACGCCTGCTTCGATCTCGGCGGTATTGGCCGTGGCGGCCTTGCGCGCGGGATCGAAGGTGACCCGGGAGGAATGCGCGCTGACGAAATCGTTGAAGTCTTCGAGCGAGTCGCTGAAGTCGCGGTAGATCACCGCGCCGCTATGAGCCAGGTCTTCATAGAGTGCCGCAGTGTCCATCGAGTCGAAGACGCGCAGTCCCGGTTCGACGGCATAGACACATTCGAAGCCGTAGCACGGCGTGGGATGACGATAGAAAGGTAAAGCTTTAGCTTGAGTGTGGGCCAACATCTGACATCTTCCTTGGGAAATGGATTACAGACAGGCAGGCCGTCCGCCGCCTGACGAAAACACGTTAGGGGAAATGTCGTGGGTGCTGGTTTTAAGAAACCTAAAGCCGTGATGAAAAATTAAAAGTGCGGCCGTGCGACGGAACGCACAGGGGGGAGCGTTTGTCGGGGCACGAAACATCGCACCCGAGCAAGCGCTGTCGATAGGCATGGCCTTACGCGAAGAGGCCGCAAAAGGCCCTGTAACCACTGAATGTTCACTCATCCTGAGCGCCTGCAATCCGTGTCAATAACCTGTGTCACCCTGCGCGGAGCAGGTCCCCCGCCACATCCTGGATCAACCTGCGCAAACTGGAGACATCCGTACCCAGCCCTCGATCACGCGACCAGATCATATCCACCGTGAACACCGGAAACCCCATCGGTGGCTGACACACCCTCACCCCCTCGGGGATACGCAGGTGTGGCAGCAAGCGCGCCGGCAAGGCCAAGGTCGAGGGAACGGCGGCCAGGATGTTGACGCAGGCCTGGTAGCCGTTCGCCCGCACCAGCACATTGCGCGTGCGGCCTATTTTCTCCAGCCAGCTATCGACCATGTTCTTCTCCGAGATCCACGGCGTAGGAAAGACATGCGCCGAAGCACAGAACTCATCCAGGCTCATCGCCCCGTCCAGCGCAAGCCCACGCTGGCTGGTCAGGCAGACGAAACCATCGCTGAGCACCGGCTGCCATTGCAGCTCGGGGTGCAGTTGGTGGTAGCTCGGGCCGAAGCCGATGGCCAGGTCGATATCGCCGGAAATCAACCGGTCCACCGGCAAGTCGTGGCTTAGCCGATCGAGGTGCAGGGAGGTATTGGGGTGATTGCTCGACAAGGTCGCCAGTGCCTGGGGCAGAAAGGCCAGCTCGAAGTATTCCGGCGCGCACAGGCGCCAGATCCTCGGGGCAGCGACGCCATCGCCGGAGGGGGCATCCTCGGCGCAGCGGTTGACCGACTCGATCACCACGCGCAGGTAGGGTGCGATCTTTTCCGCCTTGGCGGTTGGCTGCAACAAACCCTGCGAGGAGGCGAACAGGGTGTCGTCGAAACAACCGCGCAGGCGTTTGAGGCAGTAGCTCACCGTGGGCTGGCTGACGTTCATCAGTTCGGCGGTGCGCTTGGCACTGCGATATTCCAGCAAGTTGAGAAACACCACGATGTCTTGCAGGTCCAGCTGCTTCAGATAATTGCTGTGAAGCATGCAGGCCCCTCCTGGGTCATCATGTTCATGGAATGGGATCGACGTCTTCGGGAAGCTTGGCCAGCATCAACTTGAGCATCTGCGCGAGAGCTTCGCGTTCCTCGATCCGCAGCGGAGCGAGGAACTGGTTCTGCAGATCGGTGTGGCTGAAAACTGCTTTCTCGATAGCCGCAAGCCCTGCTGCGGTCAGCGCCACCTTGTAGCTGCGCTTGTCGGCAGGGTCGTGGATCTGCTCGACCATACCCGCCTCCTTGAGGCGGCTCAGACGATTGGTCATCGCACCGGAGGTGATCAACAACGAGTTGTACAACTCGGTCGGGGTCAACTGGTACGGAGCACCGGAGCGGCGCAAGGTCGCCATGACATCGAACTCCCCCTCCTTGAAACCGTACTGCTCGAGCACCGCGCAACGTCGGCGCTCGAGGTGTTTCTGCAGGCGCGCCATGCGCCCGAAGACCTCCATGGACGAAGCATCCACGGAGGGCATCGCCTGCGCCCATTGCGCGACGACGAAATCGACATGATCTTTCATTGGCATAACCGTCCGTTCACCCTGAACTCCCCAAGGGCCACATCCCTGCCGCACCCCGGCACCTTCCAAGTATCTTAACGTTAAGTTATCTTGATATGCACGAGGTATGAATCGGGAGGGAACATGGCGTTCTTCGAACACAACCGAAATCGCTATTACTACTTTGACGCCGGGGCCGGCACCCCCACCCTGCTCCTGCACGGGCTGGGCAACAGTGGCCGCGCCTGGACAGACCAGGTCGGGGCCCTGCTGCGCCTGGGCCATCGCGTCATCGTACCGGACCTGCTCGGCCATGGCGCGTCCAGCAATGCGCCGGAACACATCACGCCTCATCTGCAAGCCCAGGAGCTGATTGCACTGCTGGATCACCTCGGACTGGCCAGCACTCAGCTCATCGGGCTTTCGCTGGGCGGCATGATTGCCCTGGAACTGGCCTGCGCCTACCCCGATGCCGTGGACAAACTGGTGGTGGCCGCGTCCTTCGCCAGCATGAGCAGCACCGCGCGCCATCAACAGCTCGATGAGTGGGCCGAAAACCTTCGCCAGCCGGACGGTTGCCTGAAGCGCTTCAAGACAACATGGCCACAACTGGTCGGCAGTTCCTTCGCCGCCTCCAGCCAGGGGCAGAGCCTTTACCAGGCCTGGCATGCCCAGGCCGCCATGCAGCGGGCGCGCTGCCAGATCCACTGGTGCGAGGGTATGAAAACCTACGACCTGAACGATCGACTGTCACACATCCAGGCGCCCACCCTGGTACTTGGCACCGACGGCGACCGCATCAGTCCACCTGGCGAGGCCGAGGCCATTGCCAGCCGTATTGCTCACGCCCAGCTCATCACTCTTCCAGGCGACGGCCATGTCTTCAACGTTTCCCATGCCCCGGCCTTCAACCGGGCACTCAGTGGTTTCCTGCAGGAGCAACAGCGACATGGGTGATACACCCTCCAAGGCCAGCGTAGTGCTGCTGGCGATTCTGGTCGGCATCAACCTGCGGCCGATCATGGCCTCGGTCGGCCCGCTGCTCGATCTGCTACAGCGCGACCTGGGCCTGAGCAACTTCCAGGGCGGTTTGCTGACCACACTGCCGGTGATGATGATGGGCCTGTTCGCCCTCGCCGGTCCTTGGCTGCTGCGCCTGCTCGGCGAGGTCAAGGGCGTGGCCATCGGCATGACCCTGATTGCTGCGGCCTGCGCGGTACGTACCTATGTCGAGTCGTCCACCGCACTGATCGCCAGCGCTGCCGTAGGGGGCGTCGGCATCGCCGTGATCCAGTCGCTGATGCCTGCATTCATCAAGCGCAACCACCCGCAAAGCGCAGGGATGCTCATGGGGCTGTTCACTACGGGGATCATGGGCGGTGCAGCCATCGCCGCCGCCATTGCTGCTCCCAGCGCGGGCAAGCTGGGCTGGAACCTCACTCTAGGCTATGCCGCCATTCCGGCCATGATCGCGCTGATCGCCTGGCTGCTCGCCGCAGGCAACGTCCATGCCTATCCCACGGCAGCCGGCCTGCCCTGGCGCAGCGGCCGGGCCTGGTTGCTGCTGGTGTTCTTCGGGATTGGAACCGGGGCATACACCTTGGTGCTCGCCTGGCTACCCCCGTTCTACATCGAGCTGGGCTGGACAGCGAAAAGTGCCGGCTACCTGCTCGGTGCGCTGACCATTACCGAGGTCATCGCCGGTTTGCTGGTGTCGGCGCTGATTCACCGTTTCCCGGATCGCCGCCAACCCTTGGCGCTGGTGATCCTGCTGCTGATCGGCGGGCTGGCCTGCCTGATGACGGCGCCGCTGCAACTGACCGCCCTGGCCATCCTGTGCCTGGGTTTGGGCATCGGTGCCTTGTTCCCGCTGTCGCTGATCGTCACCCTCGATCATGCACGCTCACCGGCCGAAGCCGGGTCGCTGCTGGCCTTCGTGCAAGGGGGTGGCTACCTGATTGCAGCCTCGATGCCGGTAGTGGCCGGGCTGGTGCGCGATGAGTTCAGCTCGTTGCACTGGGCCTGGGCAGTCATGAGTGGCGGTGCTGTGTTGTTGCTTGCCTTGAGCGCCCTGCTCCGGCCGCTCAGCCAGCGAACGGTGGTCGCCCAGGCTTGACTCTCCTCCCCTCCGGGGCGCGTTCCAGCGCCCCGAACGTCCTCGCCGATTTTTCCTGACCCGCCCCACCTGCGCGCGCAAGGCACTCTTTTAGTGCAAAGGCGCCGCAACCGCCTCCCACCTACCCCGTCCCATGCGCGCTGCAGCCTGGTGGCACAGCCTTTGCGACGGTCTACCGTGCCCCATTCGCGAACTTAGTTTTTTTAACGTTCATGAGCACATATTTACTAATTTATCCATCTGCGCCCACGCCCCATGATCGCTTCCAACAAGAAAGCGTCGCCTTTTGCCGACGCGCATCCGGGCACCTGTGAAGTGCCCATCCTTGCCTTGGAGTCCGTCATGACCAGCGCAGCCACATCGGCACCTCTCATAGAAAAACACACGATCGGATACGTGCCCCCCGAAGACCGCCATGGAAAGGTAAAGGACTTGTTCACCCTGTGGTTCGGCGGCAACATCGCGCCGCTGCCCATCGTCACCGGCGCCCTGGGCGTGCAGCTGTTCCACCTCAACCTGATCTGGGGCATCGTCGCCATCCTGGTCGGCCATCTGGTCGGCGGTGTGCTGATGGCCCTGCACTCGGCCCAGGGCCCGCAGATGGGCATCCCGCAGATGATCCAGAGCCGCGCCCAGTTCGGCACCCTCGGCGCGCTGCTGGTGGTGGTGATCGCGGGGGTGATGTACATCGGCTTCTTCGCCTCCAATATCGTGCTGGCTGGCAAATCGCTGCACGGCGTGGTCGAAAGCGTGCCGGTGCCGGTAGGCATCGTCATCGGCGCCCTGGGCTCGGGGATCATCGGTATCATCGGCTACCGCTTCATCCACGTGCTCAACCGCATCGGCACCTGGGTGCTGGGCATCGGCATCGTGGTCGGCTTCGGCTACATCTTCACCCATGTGCAGAGCGATGACTTCCTGACCCGCGGCAGCTTCAACATCTCCGGCTGGCTGGCCACCGTGTCGCTGGCGGCGCTGTGGCAGATCGCCTTTGCCCCATACGTGTCGGACTACTCGCGCTACCTGCCAGCCGACGTGAAAGTGTCGTCGACCTTCTGGACCACCTACCTGGGCTCAGCCCTGGGTTCGAGCCTGTCGTTCATCTTCGGCGCAGTCGCCGTGCTGGCGATCCCCGCCGGGATGGACACCATGGACGCCGTGAAGCTGGCCACCGGCGCCATCGGCCCGCTGATGCTGGTGCTGTTCCTGCTCAGCGTGATCAGTCACAACGCGCTCAACCTGTATGGTGCGGTGCTGTCGATCATCACCCTGGTGCAGACCTTCGCCTATCGCTGGATCCCGACCGCCAAGACCCGCGCCGTGCTCTCGCTGATCGTGCTGGCCGCGTGCAGTGTGGTGGCCGTCTTCGCCTCGTCCGACTTCATTGGGCACTTCGTCGACATGGTCTTGGTGCTGCTGGTCGTGCTGGTGCCGTGGACCGCGATCAACCTGATCGACTTCTATGCCATCCACAAGGGCGAGTACGACATCCAGTCGATCTTCAAGGTCGACGGCGGAATCTACGGTCGTTACAACCCGCAGGCGCTGATCGCCTACGCCGTCGGGATCGTGGTGCAGATTCCGTTCATGAACACGCCGCTGTACGTAGGGCCGGTATCGGAACACATCAATGGTGCCGACCTGTCGTGGCTGGTCGGGTTGGCGGTGACCACGCCGCTGTACTGGTGGCTGGCCAGCCGTGACAGCGCCTACCGTCGTCGCCAGGTGGGTGCCAAGCTCGCTGCCGGACATTGATGCATAGCGCTAGCCCTGCATTTGTGCAGGGCTAGCTGGTTTTTGTGCTGCCCTTTCTAGGCTGAATCGGGCGACTCTACGGCTCGAAACCTTCGACGATGATCACCTCGGCTTTGGCCACTCCCTGCCGATGTCGGCACGCCTCCTGATACAGATCAGACCGGTAGCAGGCCAGCGCCTGCTCGTACGAGTCGAATTCGATCACCACGCTGCGCTGCGGTGTCACCCTCCCCTCCATCGCCTCGCTCTTGCCACCCCGGGCCAGAAAGCGCCCGCCAAATGCCACGAACGCCGCCGGCGCACGCTGGGTGTACTGCTGGTACTGCTCCGGGTCGGTAACGTCCACATGGGCGATCCAGTAAGCCTTCATCCGTCGCTCTCCTGTACAGGGTTATTTGTGTATTATGGTATACCATAAAAATCACCTGACCACAGTGAGCGTGCAGCATGGCTTTCAACAGCATCGAAGACCTTCTCGAAGACTACCGCCAGGGCAAGATGGTGCTGCTGGTGGACGACGAAGACCGGGAGAATGAAGGCGACCTGCTGATCGCCGCCGAGCGCTGTGACGCGCAAGCAATCAATTTCATGGCCCGCGAAGCACGCGGCCTGATCTGCCTGACGCTGACCGACGAACACTGCCAACGCCTGGGCCTTGAGCAGATGGTACCGACCAACGGCAGCGTATTCAGCACGGCGTTCACGGTATCGATCGAGGCCGCCAGCGGTGTCACCACAGGTATCTCTGCCGCCGACCGCGCGCGGACCGTGGCCGCCGCCATGGCCGCGGACGCCCGCCCCGAGCACCTGGTCCAGCCTGGCCACATCTTCCCCCTGCGCGCCCGTGAAGGTGGCGTGCTGACCCGTGCCGGACACACCGAAGCCGGTTGCGACCTGGCGCGCCTTGCAGGCTTCGCACCGGCCTCGGTGATCGTCGAAGTGCTCAACGACGACGGCACCATGGCCCGCCGCCCGGACCTGGAGCTGTTCGCCGAGCGCCACGGCATCAAGATCGGCACCATCGCCGACCTCATCCACTATCGCCTGAGCACCGAACAAACGGTCAAGCGCATCGGCGAGCGCGAGCTGCCAACGGTCCACGGCACGTTTCGCCTGGTGACCTTCGAGGACCGTATCGAAGGTGGCGTGCACATGGCCATGGTGATGGGCGACATTCGCCGCGAGCAGCCGACGCTGGTACGCGTGCATGTCATCGATCCGCTGCGCGACCTGGTCGGCGCTGAATATGCAGGCCCTGCCAACTGGACGCTGTGGGCGGCGCTGGAGCGGGTCGCAGCAGAGGGTGCCGGCGTGGTAGTGATCCTCGCCAACCATGAATCCTCCCAGGCCCTGCTCGAACGCGTGCCGCAACTCACCCAGCCACAGCGCCCCTACCAGCGCGGGCAGTCGAAGGTGTACTCGGAGGTGGGTACCGGCGCGCAGATCCTGCAGGACCTGGGCGTGGGCAAACTGCGCCACCTGGGCCCACCGCTCAAGTACGCAGGGCTGGCGGGGTATGAGCTGGAAGTGGTGCAGAGCATTCCATTCGAAGCTCACTGAATCTTGCGTCACCGACAGGATGATTGGTAACACCGAACGCTTGCCAAAAGTTTGGAATACCATAATATGATATCCCGTAGACCTTGAATCTGCCGGCCGCACCTACAATCACACAACGGCCACGAATTACCTGAGATAGCTGCTCCCGAACACAGTTGGCGGGCGCGACAAAAGCCCGCCTCGAATAACAAAAGCAACGAGGGCGTAACCATGCTGTTGAGCAAACGAGTCACCGCTGTGCTGTCCGCAAGCCTGCTGGCACTGGCCTGCCAGGCCACCCAGGCCGCCGACAGCCTCAACTTCGTCAGTTGGGGCGGCACCACCCAGGACGCCCAGAAACAGGCATGGGCCGACCCTTTCAGCAAGGGCAGCAACATCAAGGTCGTACAGGACGGCCCGACCGACTACGGCAAGCTCAAGGCCATGGTCGAAAGCGGCAACGTGCAATGGGATGTGGTCGACGTCGAAGCCGACTTCGCCCTGCGTGCCGCCAGCGAAGGCCTGCTCGAACCCCTCGACTTCTCCACCATCCAGCGTGATCGCATCGACCCGCGCTTCGTCTCCGACCATGGCGTCGGCTCGTTCTTCTTCTCCTTCGTGCTCGGCTACAACGAGGGCAAGCTTGGGGCCAACAAGCCGGTCGACTGGAGCGCGCTGTTCGACACCAAGACCTACCCCGGCAAGCGTGCGCTGTACAAGTGGCCGAGCCCCGGCGTGCTGGAGCTGGCCCTGCTCGCCGACGGCGTACCTGCCGACAAGCTCTACCCGCTGGACCTGGACCGCGCCTTCAAGAAACTCGACACCATCAAGAAAGACATCGTCTGGTGGGGCGGCGGTGCCCAGTCCCAGCAATTGCTGGCCTCCGGTGAAGCCGCGCTCGGGCAGTTCTGGAACGGGCGCGTCTACGCCCTGCAGCAGGATGGTGCCCCGGTGGGCGTGAGCTGGAAGCAGAACCTGGTCATGGCCGACTTCCTGGTCATTCCCAAGGGTGCCAAGAACAAGGACGCGGCCATGAAGTTCCTGGCCAATGCCAGCAGCGCCAAGGGCCAGGCCGACTTCGCCAACCTTACCGCCTACGCCCCGGTGAACCTCGACAGCGTGGCCGAACTCGACAAGAAACTCGCGCCCAACCTGCCAACCGCCTATGCCCAGGACCAGGTCACCCTCGACTTCGCCTACTGGGCCAAGAACGGCCAGGCAATCGCTGCGCGCTGGAATGAGTGGCTGGTCAAATGAAAGTCGCCATCAACGCCCTGCACAATGCCCAAGGTGCCGACCCCGGCACCGGCGCCCCGCGAGCGGCCGTGCGCCGCCCGCCACTGAGCCAGCGCTGGCGTGGCAGTCGCAACCTGCTGCCGGCCCTGTTGTTCCTCGGCCTGTTTTTCTTCGCGCCACTGATCGGCCTGCTGCTGCGTGGGGTGCTGGAGCCGGTGCCTGGGCTGGGCAACTACGAGCAGCTGTTCGCCAACTCAGCCTACGCGCGGGTGCTGTTCAACACCTTCTCGGTGGCGGGTCTGGTGACGGTGATCAGCGTATTGCTGGGCTTTCCGCTGGCCTGGGCGATCACCTTGGTGCCTCGTGGCTGGGGGCGTTGGCTGCTGAACATCGTGCTGCTGTCCATGTGGACCAGCCTGCTGGCCCGCACCTATTCCTGGCTGGTGCTGCTGCAAGGCTCGGGAGTGATCAACAAGCTGCTGATGGCGCTGGGCATCATCGATGCGCCGCTGGAAATGGTGCACAACCTCACCGGTGTAGTGATCGGCATGAGCTACATCATGATCCCGTTCATCGTGCTGCCACTGCAGGCGACCATGCAGGCCATCGACCCGATGGTGCTGCAGGCAGGCTCGATCTGCGGTGCAAGCCCCTGGACCAATTTCTGGAAAGTGTTTATCCCGTTGTGCCGTTCAGGCTTGTTCTCGGGTGCGCTGATGGTGTTCGTGATGTCGCTCGGTTACTACGTCACCCCGGCATTGCTGGGCGGTGCGCAGAACATGATGCTGCCCGAGTTCATCATCCAGCAGGTGCAGTCGTTCCTGAACTGGGGGCTGGCCAGCGCCGCCGCGGCACTGCTGGTGGTGATCACCCTGGTGCTCTTCTACCTGTACCTGAAGCTGCAGCCGGAATCCCCGGTCGGCAATGCGAGGTAATCCTTCATGCTCCTGTCCCCCAACGCCATGGGTCGCCCGCTGCGCACCGGCCTGTACCTGACCACCGGGATCATCGCTGCCTTCCTGCTGCTGCCGGTGGTGTTCATCGTCCTGCTGTCGTTCGGCTCCTCCCAGTGGCTGGTGTTCCCGCCCCCCGGCTGGACCTTCAAATGGTACGACCAGTTCTTCTCCAACCCCGAGTGGATGGACGCCGCGCTGGCCAGCCTCAAGGTGGCTGTGCTGACCACCTTCGCCGCCGTGGCCCTGGGCCTGCCGACCGCCTTCGCTCTGGTGCGCGGGCGCTTTCCTGGGCGCGAACTGCTCTACGGCCTGTTCACCATGCCGATGATCGTGCCGCTGGTGATCATCGCGGTCGCGGTCTACGCGCTGTTCCTGAAGCTGGGCTATACCGGCACGCTGTTCGCCTTCGTGGTCAGCCACGTGATCGTCGCCCTGCCCTTCACCATCATCTCGATCATCAACTCGCTGAAGCTGTTCGACCAGTCGATCGAGGATGCCGCGGTGATCTGCGGCGCCTCGCGGCTGCAGGCGATCGTCAAGGTCACCTTCCCGGCCATCCGCCCGGGCATGATCGCCGGCGGCCTGTTCGCCTTCCTGGTGTCGTGGGATGAGGTCGTGCTCAGCGTGATGATGGCCAGCCCCGACCTGCAGACCTTGCCAGTGAAGATGTGGACCACCCTGCGCCAGGACCTGAGCCCGGTGATCGCCGTCGCCTCGACACTGCTGATCGGCCTGTCGCTGCTGGTCATGTTCATCGCCAGCGCCCTGCGCCGCCGCAACGAAAACAACGCCTGAGTGCCGGAGACAACAATAATGAGTGCAGTCATCAAAGAAGCCGCGCACGGCAAGACCCTGGTCTCCCTGCGCAACCTGAACAAGCACTACGGCGACTTCGCCGCGGTCGACAACATCAGCCTGGATATCCAGGACGGCGAATTCCTCACCTTCCTCGGCTCCAGCGGCTCGGGCAAGTCCACCACCCTGTCGATGCTGGCCGGCTTCGAGACCCCCAGCAGCGGCGAGATCCTGGTCGAAGGCCGCTCGCTGGTGAACGTGCCGCCGCACAAGCGTGACATCGGCATGGTGTTCCAACGCTACTCGCTGTTCCCGCACCTGAGCGTGCGCGACAACATCGCCTTCCCACTGGCCATCCGCAAGCTGGGCAGCGCCGAGATCGCCAAGCGCGTCGACGCCATGCTCAAGCTGGTGCAGTTGGAAACCTTCGCACACCGGCGCCCGGCCCAGCTCTCCGGCGGCCAGCAACAGCGCGTGGCGATCGCCCGAGCGCTGGTGTACGAGCCACGCATCCTGCTGATGGACGAGCCCCTCGGTGCCCTGGACAAGAAACTGCGCGAAGACCTGCAGGACGAGTTGCGTCAGCTGCATCGGCGCCTGGGTATCACCATCGTCTACGTCACCCACGACCAGGAAGAAGCGATGCGCCTGTCCCAGCGCATCGCCATCTTCAGCCACGGCAAGATCGTCGGTCTGGGCAGCGGTTACGACCTCTATCAGAACCCGCCAAACGCGTTCGTCGCCTCGTTCCTGGGCAACTCCAACTTCCTCCGGATCACCGCCAGCAGCCATGGCGCGGCGGCGTTCGAGGGCCAGTCGCTGGCCATTCGCCTGACCTCGGGGTTGGCCGCAGGTCAGGATGCGCTGATCATGGTCCGCCCGGAAAAGGCCCTGGCGCTGAGCGCCGAGCAGGCGACCCGTGAACCGCTGCCGGCAGGCTGGAATGAAGTGAGCGCCAAGGTCGGCGAGGTCTTGTTCCTCGGCGAAAGCCAGACCTGTCACGTGGTGACGGCGGGCGGTACCGAAATGACGGTCAAGGCGCTATCGGCGGCAGGCATGCCGATGCAGCCAGGCGATACGGTCAAGGTACGCTGGGCGGTGGCCGATGCCTGCGTGTACACCGAGTGGGCCGAGAGCGACCTGAGCAAGGCTGCCGGCGCACACTGAGGGGCCTCTTCGCAGCACGCCGCTGTTGGAAATTCTGTCTTGCTCAAAATCTAAAGGTCTAACCCAATCCCTGTGAGAGCGGCGGTTCGCCGCCGCGACTTGTCCCGCGCACACGGGCGTAGCCCGTGCCAGGCAGCGCGGTGTCTTTTTCGCGGGTTAATGACCCGCTTCACTCGTTTCGGCCTCTTCGCCACCTGTTCTACCTTCCATTGCGCTACTGACGCTCGATGCAGATTCAGCATGTCGGGGGCTGCTGCACGGCCCTTTCGCGACACGAGGCCACTCCTACAGAAGTCGATTTCTATGCATTGACCGTCTTGTATATACATGATGATATAAGAGAGAAGTCATTCCTCTGGTTGCCCTTGCCGCCCTACAACAACAAACAAGCGGAGCCCCACATGTCCAGCAAGCCCGTGATCGAGCGGCGCTCGATCGACTACATTCCCGAAGCTGAACGCCATGGACGCGTGTACAGCCAGTTCACCCTGTGGCTGGGAGCCAATCTGCAGATCACCGCCATCGTGACCGGCGCCCTCGCCGTCGTGCTTGGCGGTGATGTGTTCTGGTCATTGATCGGCCTGCTGCTGGGCCAGGTGATCGGCGGAGCGGTCATGGCCTTGCACGCAGCCCAAGGGCCGCGGTTGGGGCTGCCGCAGATGATCTCCAGCCGCGTGCAGTTCGGCGTCTATGGCGCGGCCATCCCGATGGTGCTGGTGTGCCTGATGTACCTGGGGTTCACCGCCACCGGCACGGTACTGTCGGGCCAGGCCATCGGCCAGTTGCTCAGCGTCAGCGACAGCGCCGGCATCCTGATCTTCGCCGGCGTGATCGTGCTGGCCACCCTCGCCGGCTACCGCGTGATCCACTGGATCGGCCGCGTGGCCAGCGTGCTGGGGATCATTGCGTTCGTCTATCTGTTCAGCCGTATCCTGCTGCTCGCCGATATCGGCCAACTGCTGGACAACCGCCACTTCAGCTGGGCCTCGTTCCTGCTGGCGGTATCGCTGGCCGCCTCCTGGCAGATCGCTTTCGGCCCCTACGTCGCCGACTATTCACGCTACCTGCCCAGCAACACCTCCGCGCTGAAGACCTTTCTCGCCGCCGGCCTGGGCTCGGTGATCGGCGCCCAGGCATCGATGATCCTCGGCGTGTTCGCCGCCGCCATTGCCGGCGGCCAGTTCTCGGGGCGTGAAGTGGCCTATATCGTCGGCCTGGGCGGCGCCGGTACCACCGCAGCGCTGCTGTACTTCGCCATCGCCTTCGGCAAGGTGACCATCTCCACCCTCAACAGCTACGGCAGTTTCATGTGCATCGCCACGATCATCAGCGGTTTTCGCGGCAGCCTGCAGATCAGCCGCCTGCAGCGCTTGCTGTTCGTGCTGGGCATCGTGGGTGCAGCGACGCTGGTGGCCCTGCTCGGCCAGCATTCGTTCCTGAGTGCATTCAAGTCGTTCATCCTGTTCCTGCTGACCTTCTTCGTGCCCTGGAGCGCGGTCAACCTGGTGGATTACTACTTCATCACCCGCGAGCGCTACGACATCCCTGCCCTGGCCGATCCCGACGGGCGCTATGGCCGCTGGAACTGGCCCGGCATCATCGTCTACAGCATCGGAGTGCTGATCCAGATGCCCTTCATCGACACCAAGCTGTACACCGGGCCCATGGTTGCGCACCTGGGCGGTGTCGATGTGTCGTGGCTGATCGGGTTGGTGGTGCCTAGCGTGCTGTATTACTGGGTTGCCCGGGGCAAGGCCAAGCACGCACCGGCGCAGCTGATCGAACCCCAGGCACGTTGACCGACGCCAGCGCGGACTTTTGCAGGAGCGGCCTTTCGCGACACAAGGCCGCTCCTGCTGTCAGTCCCGATAATCCGGCGCCACTTTCTCCAGCAACCGCAACAGCGCCCCCCAGGCCAGCCCCATGGCATCCGGGTCCGCCAGCTCACCGGGCTTGAGCGGCCGTGCCGGAGCATTGAACTGCTGCTCGGTATGCGCGCAGACCTCGGGCGATGGCAGCACCACCTTCCCGGCGCTCTGCGCCGCCAACTGAATCTCGCAGGCCTTCTCCAGATAGAACATGCGCAGAAACGCCTCGCCCGCCGTGCGCCCCACCGTCAGCAACCCATGATTGCGCAGGATCATCACCGGCTTGTCGCCGAGGTCGGCGACCAGGCGCTGCTGCTCGTCCATGTCCAGGGCAACGCCTTCATAGTCGTGGTAAGCGACCTTGCCGTAGAACTCCATGGAGATCTGGTTGACCGGTAGCAGCCCGCATTCGAGCGCCGCCACCGCGCACCCGGCGCGGGTGTGGGTGTGCAACACGCACTGGGCATCCTCGCGTGCGCCGTGGATGGCGCTGTGGATGACAAAGCCCGCCGGGTTGACCGGGTACGGCGACGCCTCCACGGCGCGCCCTTGCAAGTCGATCTTCACCAGATTGGACGCGGTGATTTCCTCGAACAGCAGGCCGTAGGGATTGATCAGAAAATGATGCTCGGGGCCGGGTATGCGCACCGAGATGTGCGTGAAGATCAGGTCCGTCATGCGGAAATGGGCAATCAGCCGATAGCAGGCGGCCAGTTCCTCACGCAGGGTACGTTCGCTGGGGTGCATGGTGTCATCCAGGGTTGTTCTTGTGGGACGAGCTTACCCCGGTACGAGGGGATGAGCCGAAGCTAGTCCTGCCAAAGTAAAAAAACAAGTTGATTTTTTACTGAAGGTACACTTCCATGAAAAAAACAAGAACGCACGTTGGAGCCCGTACGCATGTCGACTGCCTTCGCTCACCTGTTCGAACCCTTGCAGATCCGTGGCAAACGCCTGAAGAACCGCATCATGTCCAGTGGCCATGACACCTGTCTGCCCACCGACAACCTGGTCAACGACAAGCTCGTCGCCTATCAACGCGCCCGCGCCGAGGGCGGCGCCGGCCTGATCGTGCTGCAGGTCGCCGGGGTGCACGACAGTGCGCGCTACACCTCCCACGTGCTGATGGCCACCGACGATGCCTGCATCGACGGCTACCGGCGCATCGCCCAGGCCTGTCATGCACACGGCACCGTGGTGTTGTCGCAGTTGTTCCATCCCGGCCGGGAGATCATGGAATCGGCCGATGGCTTGCTGGCGGTGGCCTACTCGGCCTCGGCGGTGCCGAACGAGCGCTTTCGCGTGATGCCGCGCGCCCTGGAGCAGCCGATGATCGACGAAATCGTCCAGGGCTACGCCAGTGCAGCCCGGCGCCTGCACCAGGCCGGGCTGGATGGCGTCGAGGTGGTGGCCAGCCATGGTTACCTGCCCGCGCAGTTTCTCAACCCACGCGTCAACCGCCGCACCGATGGCTACAACGGCAACCTCGAAGCCCGCCTGCGTTTTCTGCGCGAAGTGCTGGCGGCAGTGCGTGCAGCCACTGACGAACAGTTCATCGTCGGCCTGCGCATCAGCGCCGACGAACGCGACAGCGAAGGGCTGAGCGAAGACGAATCACTGGCGGCCGCCATCGCGGTGCAGAACCAGGTCGATTACCTGCACATCGTCGCCGGCACCTCGGCCACCCTGGGTGGCGCGGTGCATATCGTCCCGCCGATGGCCATCGAGCCGGCCTACCTGGCCCGCGAAGCCGGCAGTTTCAAGGCGCGCCTGGACATCCCGCTGTTCGTCACTGGCCGTATCAACCAGCCACAGGAAGCCGAACAGATTCTCGCCCGCGGCCTGGCCGATGTGTGCGGCATGACCCGCGCGCTGATCTGCGACCCGCAGATGCCGGCCAAGACCGAACAAGGCCGTGTCGAGGACGTGCGCGCCTGCATCGCCTGCAACCAGGCCTGCATCGGCCACTTCCACCGTGGCCTGCCGATCTCCTGCATCCAGCACCCGGAAACCGGTCGCGAACTGCAGTACGGCAGCGTCACACCCGCGCCCCTGCGCAAGCGCATCCTGGTGGCCGGCGGTGGTCCGGCGGGCATGAAGGCGGCCATCGTCGCCGCCGCCCGAGGCCATGAGGTGACGCTGTATGAAGCGGGCCCGCAGCTCGGCGGCCAGGTGCTGCTGGCGCAACTGCTGCCACGGCGCAGCGAGTTCGGCGGCGCCAGCACCAACCTGCAGCGCGAACTGGCACTGGCCGGCGTGCAGGTGGTGCGCAATACCCGCGTAGACCGCGCGCTGGTCGAGCGCGAACGGCCAGACCTGGTGATTGCTGCCACCGGCGCCGAGCCCTACTGGCCTGCATTCGAGCGCAGCGGCGAGTTGCAGGTGGTGGATGCCTGGCAGGTGCTGCGCAACGAGCACGCCCTGGGGCGCTCGGTGCTGGTGCTGGACTGGCGCTGCGACTGGATCGCCCCGGGCATCGCCGAACGCCTGGTGCGTGAAGGCCATCACGTGCAACTGGCGGTCAACGGCACTCACTGCGGCGAGAGCCTGCCACTCTACGTACGTGACCAGATGGCCGGGGAACTGCACCGCCTCGGGATCCCCATCACCCCCTACGCCCGCCTCTACGGCACCGACGACAACACCGTGTACCTGCAACACACCGCCAGTGGCGAGCCCATGATCTTCGAACAGATCGACACCCTGGTGCTGTGCCTGGGTCACCAGCCTGTCGACACCCTGGCCCGGGAGCTGGCCGGGTTGGTCGAGGTACGGCGCATCGGCGACTGCCTGGCCCCGCGAACCGCTGAAGAGGCGATCCATGACGGCCTGGCGGTTGCCTGGTCGCTCTGAGGCTGGTCATACTCCCGGTTTTGCCGATGGACCGACCCTCGATGAGCCAGCGCCCCCTCGTCCCGCAACTCGCCGAAGGCGGCACTGCCGCCCCGCAGTTCCTCGGTTCCCGCATCCGCGGCCTGCGCAAGCGCCGCGGCATGACCCTGGCGGAGCTGGCCCGTCTGAGCGAGCTGACCGCCGGCTACATCAGCCAGCTGGAACGCAACCTTTCATACCCGTCGATCCCGGCGCTGTTCAACATCGCCCGCAGCCTGGGCGTGACCATCCAGTGGTTCTTCGCCAGCGAAGCCAGCACCGCGCCCGAGGACCAAGGCTTCGTGGTGCGCAGGCAAAGCCGCCTGAGCGTGCATTACGAAGATGGCGTGGTCGACCAGTTGCTCACCCCGCAACCCAACCGCCAGCTGGAGATGCTGCATTCGCGCTTCCCGCCGGGCGCCTACAGCCAGGAAAGCTACAGCCACGAAGGCGAAGAAGCCGGCTATGTGTTGTCAGGGCGTTTCGAGCTGTGGGTAGGCGAACGCCACTTCCTGCTCGAAGAAGGCGACAGCTTCAGTTTCCCTAGCCAGGAGCCACACCGCTATGGCAACCCTGGCGAGGTGGACACGGTGGTCATCTGGGTGATCACGCCACCAACCTTCTGAACGATCGCCTGCGCCTGATCGTCATTTTTCATTCACACCCCTGTCGTAATCTGCCGGACATACCTGTGCCTCAAGGATCCCGGCATGCCCCGCCCTCTCGCTGTTCTGCTCTGCCTGCTACCCCTGCTGGCTCAGGCGGAGCCCGCCACACTGCGTATCCAGGGCTCCAACACCATTGGCGCAGCACTGGGCCCTGCGCTGGTGCGCGGGCTGCTGCAAAGCCAAGGTGCACAAGACATCCGCAGCGAGCGTGGGAAACGGCCCAACGAGACTGACATCCGTGCCCGCGCCCCCCAGGGCCAGCCATTGCTGATCAATATCGCCGCGCATGGTTCCAGCACCGGCTTCAGTGCCCTGGACAGCGGCGAAGCCGACCTTGCCGCCGCCTCGCGCCCTATCTCCGACCAGGAAGCCCAGCAACTGCAACGTCTGGGCGACCTGCGCAGCGCGGCCAGCGAGCAGGTGATCGGCCTGGACGGCGTTGCGGTCATGGTGCACCCCGACAACCGCCTGCAGCAGTTGAGTACCGCACAATTGGCACAGGTCTTCTCTGGCCAGATCCAACGCTGGGAGCAACTCGGCGTAGCGGGCGGTCCCATTCACCTGTACGCCCGTGACGACCGCTCCGGCACCTTCGAAACCTTTCGCGCCCTGGTTCTGCAACCGCAGGCACTGGAGCTCTCGCCACGGGCCGAACGCTTCGAATCCGGCGACGCCTTGGCCGAACGGGTCAAGGCCGATCCCGCTGCCATCGGCTTCAGCAGCCTGACCACCGTGCATGGCGCCAAGCTGCTGGCCATCGCCGAAGGTGATGCTCCAGCCCTGTTGCCAACCCGTGCAGCCGTGGCCAGCGAAGACTATCCGCTGTCGCGGCGGCTGTTCTTCTATCTGCCGACTCACCCGAGTGCTCAGGCCAAGGCCTTGGCCGAATTCACCCAGAGCGCAGCCGGCCAGGCCATTGTCGCCGCCCAGGGTTTCGTCTCGCAGCAGGTCAAGGCAGTGCCGGTCGCGGTACAGGCCCAGATGCCCGCGCAATACCGAGCCCTGGCTGCAGAGGCCCAGCGCCTGAGCGTCAACTTCCGTTTCCAGGAAGGCAGCGCCAGCCTCGACAACAAGGCCCTGCGCGATGTACAGCGGGTCAGCGACTACCTGCGTCAGGTCGGCAAGCTGCATGACAAAACGGTACTGGTGGGGTTTGGCGACCCCAAGGAAACACCCGGCCGCGCCGCCCTGCTCTCGCGCCTGCGCGCCATGGCCGTGCGCCGCGAACTGGCGCGCAATGGCGTGGAGATCCGGGATGTCACCGGCATGGGTGATGAACTGCCGGTGGCCGACAACGACCTGGAACAGGGACGCCTGCGCAATCGCCGGGTCGAGGTCTGGGTCTACTGACCCGCCTGGCGCTTGCCCCCAGAGGCGCGATGCGCGTACCGTGCCGGGCATTCCCGTGCAGGAGAACCGTCGCGTGTCCCTCAAAGCCCTGCGTACTCTGGTCACCATCGCCCGTCACGGCACCTTCGCCCGCGCCGCCGACCTGCTGAGCCTGACCCCTTCGGCGGTCAGCCTGCACATCAAGACGCTCGAGGACGAACTGCAAGTGCCGCTGTTCGACCGCAGCCGCCGCCAGGTGACACTCACCGAAGCCGGGCAATTGGCCGTGGCGCGGGCCGAAAGCATTCTCACTGCCTACGACGAGCTGGCCGACACCCTGGCCAGCGGCCCGAGCCTGCGTGGTCGGCTGCGTATCGGTGCGATCCACACCGTGCTCGCCCGACGCCTGCCAAAGGCGCTGGTGTGGATCAAGGCGCACCATCCGCAACTGCACATCAGCGTGGTCTCGGGCATGTCCGCCGAGCTGGCCCGGCGGATCGAAGACGGAGAACTGGACGCCGCCATCACCACCGAACCGGTCAGCCCCTACCCGCAGAGCCTGCAGTTCAGCCCGCTGTTCTCGGACCGTTTCTGGGCCGTGGCCAGCCCCGATCTGGCCGGGCAAAGCCTGGCGCAACTGCTCGCCAGCCAACCGTTCCTGCGCTTCGACAAACGCGCCTGGGCGGGCCGGCAGATCGAACAGGAACTGCGCCGCCAGCATTTGCAGGTCAGCGAGCAGATGGAGCTGGACAGCCAGGAAGCCCTGGCACGCATGGCGGCAATGGGCCTCGGGGTGGCGATCATCCCGATGAGCGACGATGACCTGCAACGGCTGCCGCCCGCCACCGTGCTGCCCTTTGGCGAGCCGCAACTGAGTCGCCACGTGGTGTTGCTGGAACATGAAAAGAGTCAGCGCCGACACCTGAGCGCGGTGCTCAAGACCGCCTTGGGCAGCTGATCACGCAGCCACCTGCAACCATGCAGTTTTCCTCAACAGTGAATGCAGAAAACAACGGTTTTTTCTGCTGACTCACCCCGCTAACCTGTGCCGGTACCCGACCACGGAACCGCGACCATGCTGCCCCTGCTCCTCACCACCCTGGTGCCCATCATCCTGCTGATCGCCCTCGGCACCCTGTTGCGGGTGCGCGGTTTTCTCGCGGAGGGTTTCTGGCCCGGCGCCGAGCGCCTGAGCTACTACGTGCTGCTGCCCTCGCTGTTCCTGCATGGCCTGGCCACCGCCAACCTGGAGGGTGTACCGGTGTTCGGCATGGTCGGCGTGCTGATGCTCTCGACCCTGGCCGGCGCGCTCCTGCTGGTGCTCTACCAGGGCGCAGCAGGCCACGATGGCGCTGATTTCACCTCGGTGTTCCAGGGCGGCATACGCTTCAACAACTACATCGGCGCGACCCTGGCGGCAGGCATCTACGGCAGCGCCGGCATCGCCCTGGCGGCCGTGGCCAACGCGGCAATCGTGCCGCTGGTCAATCTGCTTTGCGTACTGGTGTTCGCCCGATTCAGCGCTCGCCACAGCTCGCCCCTGACCGTGCTGCGGGCGATCTTCGCCAACCCGTTGATCGTGGGCTGTGCGGGTGGCCTGCTGCTGCGGGTCAGCGGGTTAGGCCTGCCGGCGGGCCTGGAACCCACGGTCAAGGCCCTTGGCCAGGCCGCCCTGCCCCTTGGGTTGCTGTGCGTCGGAGCGGCATTGGGCGGCGCGCGAATGGGCCAGCAGGTCAAGCCCCTGGTGGCCGCCTCGGCGTTCAAGTTCCTGGTCATGCCACTGACCACCTTCGGCCTGTGTCGCGTGCTGGGTCTCAGCGGCCAGGCCGCCGTGGTGGCCGTGCTGTTCCAGGCACTGCCCACCGCGTCGTCGTCCTACGTCATGGCCCGGCAGATGGGGGGCAACGCGCCGCTGATGGCGACCATCATCGCGTTGCAGACCGTCGCTGCAGCAGCCACCCTGCCATTGATGCTCAGCCTCACGCTAAGTTGAAGCCGCTTGGCTAGAATGGAGTCAGCTCACTGACGCGGAAGCCCGATCATGCGCCACTCGTGGATGGTCATCAGCCTGTTCCTGGCCCTGCCCGCAGGCCCGTTGCATGCCGCCGACAGCGCCAAGGCTGCAGTCGCCGAAGACAAGGCCCAGGCGCTCGAACAGAAAGTGGTAAACGACGCCCCGCCACCCAAGGCGCCGGAGAAGATCACCCCCACCGAGGTGCAGGCCGTGGACCCGGCCGGGCAGGCGCCGCTGGACGACAGCATTACCTGCCTTGCCCGCACCCTTTACTGGGAAGCCAAAGGCGCCGACGAGACAGACATGAAGGCGGTCGCCAGCGTCGTGCTCAACCGCCTGGGCAAGGACGGCTTCCCCGACACCATCTGCGGGGTGGTCAAGCAAGGCGTCGAGAGCAAGAGCTGCCAGTTCTCCTGGTGGTGCGACGGGCGCCCTGACCAGGTCGAGGAAAAGGAGCGCTACGGGGTCGCCAAGGAAATCGCGCGCAAGGCGTTGAACCAGCAGTTGCGAGACAGCACCGCCGGAGCGCTGTACTTCCATGATCGCACTGTGCGGCCAGACTGGGCCAAGGCCTATCGGCGCACAGCGCAGACCACGCACTTCATCTTCTACAAGCCCAACCAGGCACTGGCGCGATAGCGCGACGACGGGCCATCAGAAATCGATGGTCCCGGAGAACTTCACCAACCGCGGGTCGCCCTGGGTCAGGTAACCGCCGTTGGCCGAGGCCCAATAGTTCTTGTCGGTCAGGTTTTCGACGTTCATGCGCAAGGTGATGTCTTTTTCCTGCACCTTGAAGCGATAGCGCGCACCCACGTCGAAACGGTTCCAGGTCGGCAGGCTCAGGGTGTTGGCCGGGTTGGCGTACTGCCCGCCGGTGCGCAGCATGCGTGCGTTGAGCGCCACGCCGTCAAGCCCTGGCACGTCCCAGTCGACGCTGGCATTGAGCTGGAAGGTCGGGACACCCACCGCGTGATTGCCATCGTTGGTGCCGTTCTGGGTGTTCTTCAGTTCCGTGTCCATGCGCGTACCACCGGCCATCAAGCGCAGGCCCGGCACCGGCTCGCCAAACACGCTGAGTTCGACGCCCTTGTTGACCTGCTCGCCGTCCTGCACATAAAGATTGCCCTGCACGTAGCCATCGGTGGGTCGCTCGATACGGAACACCGCCAGGTTGGCACCGTAGGTCTGGCGGTCGAACTTGATGCCCGCCTCGATCTGCTTGGTCTTGGCCGGCGGGAACACCTCACCGAGGTTGACCACCTGCCCCGACGCCGTGGCGCCCTGGGCCAGGCCCTGGATGCTGTTGGCGTACAACGAGACCGACGGGTTGAGCTTGTAGACGATGCCATACACCGGCGTGGTGACCGCTTCGTCGTAGAACGCAGTGCGTCCGGCGTCCACGCCCGTGCCGCGGTAGGCATAGCCTTCGACGCGCAGTTGCTGGCGACGCACGCCAGCGGTGAGCAGCAGCGTGTCGTCGAACAGCCCCACGGTATCGGACAACGCCAGGCTGCGGTTGCGGGTCTTCCCGGTCACGCCCGGGTCATCGAGCATGCCGCCGACCAGCGTAGGCGTGGTCGGCTTGGGCAGTGGGCTGGTGTTGAAGATGTTGGTGTTCTGCGAGCTGTAGAACACATAGGCGTTTTCCTGCTGGGTCCAGATGCTCGCCGCACCGAGATTCAGCTGGTGGCTCACCGGGCCGGTCTGGAAGCGGCCGTTGATACCGGCCATCAGGCTGGTGTTGTCTTCGTTGTGCGGGATCTGCGAACCGCCGATGGTCGCGGCGCCCGTGGCAGCGTTGGTGAGGACCGGCGTGCCGTAGAAGCCGTTCTCACGGGTGTGCTTGACGCCACCGCTGATGTACCCGCTCCAGTTCTCGTTGAAATCGTAGTCGCCGCGCAGCATGCCGAAGGTGTCTTCGGTTTCGGTCCACGACCAGTCCTGGCCGTAGTTGTGATCGGCGCTCGGCGCGCGCGGGATGCTGGTCACCGCCGAACCCAGGCGCACCGAGTTGCGCAGATGGTTGACGCGCTGCTTCTGGTAACCGATGTCGGCCGACAGGCGGAGTTGGTCGCCACGGTAGTCCAGCCCGGCGACGAACAGCTTGCTGCGTTGATCCTGGTCGTCCACGGCGGTGTCGCCTTCACGCTGGGACAGGTTCAGGCGCGCACCGAAACGGTTGTCCTCACCGAAACGCTGACCGATGTCCAGGTGCTCACCCACCCGGCCATCGCTGCTGATGTCCTGGGTGTAGCGCCGGATCGGCGTGTCGCCGGCGCGCTTGGGTTGCAGGTTGACGTTGCCGCCAAGGCCGGTGCCGGTAGGGCTGGCACCGTTGAGGAACGCGTTGGGGCCCTTGAACAGCTCGACCCGCTCTACCGCGTCGGTGGAGATCATCTGCCTCGGCAGCACGCCATACAAGCCATTGAACGACACATCGTCGCCGCTCAACGGCAGGCCGCGGATCACGAAGACCTGGGACTGGTTGCCAAAGCCGAACGACTGGCGCACCGATGGGTCATTGAGCAGCACATCGCCGATATCCTCGGCCTGCTGATCCTCGATCAACTGCGAGGTGTAGCTGGTCATGGTGAACGGCACGTCCATCATGTCCTGGTTGCCCAGCACGCCCATCTGCCCACCACGGGCCACCTGCCCACCTGCGAAGGCCTCCGGCAACTGGGTGCGAGGCGCCTTGACGGCATCGGCGTTGATGGCGGTGGCGTCGAGCTCCAGCGGCGCGTCAGCAGCATGGGCGGCAACGCCAAGGGAACAGCAGAGGGCGAGCAGGGTCGGACGAAAAGGACAGGAACGTGCCATGAAAGGCTCCCGATGAGGTGAATGGAGCGCCTTCCTGGCATGCATGATTGCGAGTGAGTCGTGTTTATAATGGATATTGCGAATTATTTCCAACCAATCGCACTTTTTCGCCCTTCGCCGGTCTACTGCCTCTTTTGCCGCAACAATCGGTTGCCGGTGGTTTACTGCAACTCACAAGACGAGACCAAAAGCCTACGGCTTGTGTAGGATGGGCAGCGCCAACACGAGGTCGCTGCCAGTCATAGGGAGATTCTTGATGCGCGTCCTGTCATCTGTTGCCTGCCTTGGCGCCCTGTCACTCGGCCTGGTCATTTCCACCAGTGCCCAGGCGATCAGCGGCGACGAAGCGCAACTGATCGAGTCGATCAATGCCTACCGCAGCCAGGCCCAGCGCTGCGGCGCCGCAGGCTCGCTGGAGCTGCCGCCGCTCAACAGCGACACCCGCCTGGCGCTGTCGCCGGAAGGCACCCGCGACCTGCAGCAGGCCATGACCCGTGCCGCCTACCCCATGGTCAATGTCCAGGCCATCAGCCTGTCCGGGCCACGGGATGCCAAGGCGGCGATGCACGCCATCGAAGAAAGCTTCTGCCAGGTGGTGCTCGACCCGCAGTTCGTGGATATCGGTGTCAGCCAGGAAGGCCGCGACTGGCGCATCGTACTGGCGCGCCCGCTGCTCAGCGGGCGTCTGGGTGACTGGCAGGCCGAGGGTCAGAAACTGCTGCAAGAGGTCAATGCCGCGCGCAAGATCCCGCGCCAATGCGGCGGGCAGCCCTTCGCCGCAGCACCGGCCCTGAGCTGGAATGCCACGCTGGCCGGTGCCGCCGCCAACCACACGCGGGCGATGGCCAACCAGAACTTCTTCGATCATATCGACCGAGAGGGTCGCACGCCGGGTGACCGGGCCGAGCTTGCCGGGTATCTCTACCAGCAGATCGGCGAAAACATCGCTGCCGGCCGCGACACGCCACGCAAGGTGGTCGATGGCTGGCTGGCCAGCCCTGGCCACTGCGCAACGCTGATGAACCCCGATTACCGCGAACTGGGCGCCGCCTATGCCGTGGACCCCAAGAGCGATGCGGGGATCTACTGGACAGCAATGTTCGGGTCGCCGCAGTGAGGCGGATACAAGGGGTGCGCAGCGGCGTCGGCGCCTGACGCCATCAGACTGGTCAAATGCCGTACAGCGTCTTTACTTCAAGGTACGTCCCTCAGGAACGGTGTAGCCTATGAAGATCGTAGTCACCAGCATCCTCGTCGACGACCAGGCCAAGGCCCTGGCTTTCTATCATCACGTTCTGGGCTTCCAGCCCAAAGAAGACATCGCCATGGGCCGGTACCGCTGGCTCACCCTCACCTCCCCCAACGACCCCAATGGTGTCGAGCTGCTGCTCGAGCCCGACGCCCATCCGGCCGCCAAAACCTACAAGGCCGCACTCAAGGCCGACGGCATCCCGGCCACCTCCTTCGCAGTGCGTGACATCCAGGCCGAATACACGCGCCTGCACGCGGGCGGCGTCCTGTTCACCCAGCCGCCTACACCAATGGGGCCCGTCACCGTGGCGGTGTTCGACGATACCTGCGGCAACCTGATCCAGATCGCCCAACGCCATTGATCACAGCGCAATGCGGTAGAGGCGACAGCCCCCACGGCATCCGCTACATTCTGTTTACCCGCCAGCGCACATAGAACAAGGAAAAGCCGATGCGCTACGAATTCAGCGAAGTCCTGAACGACCTGGTCGACTATTTCCTCGTCGGCGACATCCAGCGCCTGGCGCGCTTCAAGGATGAAAACGCGCTACCCGACGACCTTGCCCGCGAATTCACCAGCACCGACAGCGGAGACCGTGCCGTACTCGAAGGTGTAGTACTGCCTCTGGCGGGCATCGATAACCTGCCCTACCGCATCATCTTCAGCCTCGACGAACGAACCCCGGCCTTGCTTGAAGCCGGCAATCGCGTGGCACACCGCCGCGCAGGCTACGTGCTGCACGTGGAGAACCGTGCGTTGATGCTGTTCACCTGGCGCATGCTGCAGCACTTCACCAACAAGACCCTTGGCGACTTCATGGCCCGCTATCAGGTGCCAGGCCGGCCGATGATCGAACTCGACAACGGCTGGTACCAGGTCGAGGTCCTTGCCGGCGCAGTGGTGCGTGACGGGCTGTACGAGCCGGCGTTCGAATTCCTGCTCAGCCGCACACACTGCCAGCGGCCCGCCCCCGAGATCGACACCGGGTATCGCTTTTCGCTGGGTGGCGACGAAGTGCCCTCCGTCATCCCGCACTGACCCTTGCCCCCTCGGGGAGCTCCTGCTGGCACTGGTACTCACAGACGCGGGCCGGGGCGAAACGCTGACCTCAATAGTCGAACCGGTCCACCGCCCGCCGCCGCTCGTTGTCGTCACGCCGGTCATAACCTGCCGTGGTCTGGATATTCACGTGGTGGGCAAGTTTCTGGGCAATCGACAGATCGTGCTCTTCGATCACCCGGGTAATGAACGCCCGGCGAAAATCGTGGGGCATGATCCTCGCCCCTACCTGCGCGCCGCGCTGGCGGGCAATGTAGTAGATCGCATGCTTGGTGATGCGCGCACGGGTGATATGGCTGCCCCGGCGGATCCGGTTGAAGAGGAAGGGATCGTCCCCCGTGCCCTCCGGCAGTTGCGCGCGGCGCAGGTCGAGCCAGGCCTGCAGCTTGTCGAAGGCCCAGGCCGGGGCGTACTTGACCAGTTGCCGATTGCCCTTGCCCAGCACCTGCAGGCTGCGCTCGTGGAAATCGACATCGCACAAGTCGATGTCCACCGACTCGGACTTGCGCATGCCGGTACCGTACAGCAAGGCGATGATCGCCGCATCGCGCACACCTTGCGGCCGCGGATCGGCAGCGCACACCTCCATCAGCTCACGGATCAGGCTGCGGCGCAGGTTGCGCCCCGGCGGCAGGCGCGTGCCACTCGCAGGCTTGACCTCGCGAATCCTGAGCAGATGCTCGTGGTCGATCAGGCCCTGGCGCCAGGCCTCGTTCATCACCCCGCGCACCGCATTGACGTACAGCGAGGAGGTGTTGGGTGCAAAACCATCGGCACGCAAGGCCGCCACCAGGGCAATGACGTGGCCAGGTTCGATCAGGTGCCAGGGCACCGCGGCGATGTCACAGTCGGCGAACCCCAGCCGGTCGGCGGCATCCTGGAGGATGTAGCGCATGGTCAACTGGCTGGAGGGCGCCAGGCGTGCCAGGTACTGCAGCAAGGGATTGTGCAGGGAATCGGTCAAAACGTGGATCCTGTTGCGTGAAGCGAATCATCACCTTGATACGCAAGGCTTTTATTGATGGCGAACGCGGATGCTACCTGATGATCGAGTTCGGATCGAACACGTGGCGATACAACATCACCTGGTGCAGGCTAAAGTGGAAGGCAACTCACCACCGCCGAGCGCCCATGGCTTTCTACCGCCTGACCCACACCCACCCACGCCTGTCCCTTGCCACGCTCGTCGGCCTGCTCGGCGGCTGGCTGATCCCAGCAGACGACTGGACCCAACGTTTTCTCGCCGGCTGGAACCTCGGCGTCTGGCTGTACCTGGCGCTGGTGCTGTGGCTGACCTGGCGCGCCACATCGCAGACCGTGCGCAAGGTGGCCAACATCGAGGACGAGAACGCAGGCCTGGTGCTGTTTACCGTGTGCATCGCTGCCATTGCCAGCCTGGTCGCCGTGACCCTGCAACTGGCCTCCAGCCGCGGCCTGCACGGTAGCGCGCAGGCCCTGCACTACCTGTATACCGGCCTGACCGTGGCCGGATCCTGGTTGTTGATCGGTTGTATCTTCAGCCTGCACTATGCGCGGCTGTTCTACACCGACAGCCGCAAGGAACCCCCTCTGCGCTTCGCCGATGGCGAGCGCAACCCCGACTATTGGGACTTCCACTATTTCGCGTTCACCCTCAGTGTCGCGGTCCAGACCTCCGACATCGGCGTGGCCAGCCGCGGCATGCGCCGGGTGGTACTGGCCCACTCCCTGGTCGGATTCGTGTTCAACACCGCGATCCTGGGCTTCACCATCAATATCGCTGCCGGGCTGCTCAGTTGACCGCTGGTCTGAAAGCGCAAGTCGCTCAAGCTCCCAGCCGTTCCTCGCCAAGCCACGAGGTAAACGTTTGCACGCATGGCCGCCGCGGATTTGCCAGAGCCGCATGGATGTGACCTGGGTCAAGCATTCGCCAATTTGTCATCTTCGCTGCGCGACACTGGCGCCGTAGCTGCTATGTTTAAGTTTCGCCGTACAACGACCAGGCGCCCGAATACCCGGAAATGGAGGCTGGCATGAACAAGATGACGTTCCCCAACGCCTGCCAGGTAATGCGCTGGCATTTCCACCCCTTGGGCTTCGAGGCCAGCATGGATGCGCCCCGCAGCATGGTCGCGCGGTTGTTCGACCGGGCCACCGGCGAAACCGTACTGGCCATCGCTGGTATTCCCTGCGCCGCGATCATGGCCGCGGCAGATGTGGAGCGCATCATCGAGGCAGTCGAAGCCGAGATGGACGCCTTCATGCCTTTCCCTACCCTGCGCGACGCCGGTTAACCTTCCTCGCCCTGCTTCAGCCCTTGCATGAACTGCTCGGCCGGTACCGGCTGCCCCAGCAAGTAACCCTGCAACGAGTCGCAGCCCAAGCGGGTCAGGAAGTCCTGCTGACGATCGGTTTCAACGCCCTCGGCCACGATCCGCAAGCCCAACGCCTGCCCCAGTGCAACGATCGCCGAGACGATCGCGGCATCGTCGCTATCATGCTCCAGGTCGCGGACAAAACCGCGGTCGATCTTCAGTTCGTTCGCCGGCAGACGCTTGAGGTACATCAGGCTGGAATAGCCCGTGCCGAAGTCGTCGATGGACAAATCGACGCCCATGTCGGACAGGCGCTGCAACACCGTCAGGCTGGCGTCGGCATCGCGCATGGCGGTGGTCTCGGTGATCTCCAGGGTCAGGCGGTTGGCCGGCAGGCCGTTATCGGCCAGGGCCCGGGCGACACTGTCGACCAACCCTGAATGGCAGAACTGGATGGCCGACAAGTTCACCGCGATGCGCCAATGTTCATGGCCCTGATCCAGCCACAGGCGCATCTGCCGACAGGCCTCGCCCAGCACCCATTCACCGATGGGGATGATCAGGCCAGTCTTCTCCGCCAGGCCGATGAAACGGTCGGGCAGCAACAGCCCTTGCTGGGGGTGCTCCCAACGCAACAAGGCCTCGGCGCCGATCGGCGTGCATCGGTGCGCGTCGAACTTGGGTTGGTAATACAGGCGGAACTGGCCATGCTCGAGCGCCGCGCGCAGGTCCTGCAGCAATTGCAGTTGCTGACGGGCATTGCTGTTCATCGAGGTGTCGAAAAAACTGTAGCCGTTCTTCCCGGCACTCTTGGCGTGATACATGGCTGCATCGGCGTTGCGCAACAGTTCGTGCTGGTCCTGGCCATTACCCGGATAGAGCACGATACCCACGCTTGCCGACAGTTGCAGGTCGTGGTCTGCCACGCGGAACGGCCTGGCCACCAGATTGACCTGCTTGTCCGCCACGCCCACGGCATCGTCCGGCTCCTGCAACTCGACCAGCAGGACAAACTCGTCACCGCCAATCCGCGCCAGGGTGTCCTGGCTATGCAGATGCCCACGCAACCGCGCAGCCACGGCCTTGAGCAACTGATCGCCAACATGATGGCCAAAGGCATCGTTGACCGGCTTGAAGCCGTCCAGGTCGATGAACATCAGCGCAAAGCAACCGCCTTGCTCTGTCACCTTGGCCATGGCCTGCTCGATACGGTCGGCCAGCAAGGTGCGGTTCGGCAGCCCGGTCAGGGTGTCATGCAGGGCCAGTTGCGTCAGCTCCTGGTTGGCCCGGGTCAATGAGCGCGCAAGTTCCGCAGTGCGGGCTTCGAGGCGAGCGTCCAGCACCGACGTCAGCAAGGCCACCGCCAGCACCGCCAGGGTGGTGATCAGCACCACATAGTCCAGCCAGTCACCAGACAACCCGCCGACCAGCGCACCGCAGTAGCTGCCCACGGGGAAGTTGGCCGCCGCCATGCCGGTGTAGTGCATGCCGACGATGGCAACCCCCATCAGCACCGCTGCAGCACCGCGGATCTGCCGAACGTACGGCGTCTGCCTGCGCAGGCGGAAGGCAATCCACAGGGCTGCCGCCGAGGCGCCCACGGCGATGGCCAGCGAAGCACCGAACAGCGCCGGGTCGTAGTCGATACCGGGCAGCATCTGCAAGGCAGCCATGCCGGTGTAGTGCATGCAGGCGATCCCGGTACCCATGAACAGCGCACCCAAGCCCACCTGCGGGCAACTCAATCGCGGCTGGCTGACCAACCACAAGGCAAAGCCTGCAGACAACACGGCGATCAGCAGTGACAGCGCGGTCAAGCCCAGGTCGTAGCCCAGCTCGATGGGCAACTCGAAGGCCAGCATGCCGATGAAGTGCATCGACCAGATGCCGATTCCCATCGCCAGCGCCCCGCCGCCCATCCACAGATATACCGCGCGACCCTTGGCGGTGGCGATGCGGCCTGCGAGGTCGAGTGCGGTGTAGGACGCCAGGATGGCCACGCACAGCGAGATCAACACCAGCGAAGAGGAGTAGCTACCTGTCAGCATTTCAAGTTCCGGCAGAGGGCGAGGAAGGGCCCGGAAAAGGCGGAGGATTTTACGCGAACAGGGAGGAAAGGCACGGGATTTTGCGGGAACTACAGGGTGGAAGATCCAGCGGTCGGTTACGCACGGTGCCGACGCTATCGCGGGCTTGCCCCGCGATCACGCCGACACTGCAACCTTACTGTTTGTCAGCCTCTGCGAACGCCGGCCCCGCTTCCCAGCCGCCGCCCAATGCCGCGATCAACTGCACGCTGGCCACCAGGCGCCCCTGCAGCAGATTCAGCACACTGCGCTCGTTACTCAGCGCCGTGGTCTGCACGTTCACCACGTCCAGGTAGCCGATCAGCCCGGCGCGGTACTGGTTCTCGGTCAGGCGCAACGACTCGCGGGCAGCATCCAGCGCCTCCTGTCGGACCACGGCTTCGTCGGCATACACCTTCAGTTGCACCATGTAGTTCTCGACCTCCTTGAAGCCATCGAGCACGGTTTGGCGATACTGCGCCACGGTCTGGTCGTAGACCGCCACGGTGCGGTCCACCTCGGCGCTGCGCTTGCCGGCATCGAACAGGGTCAGCGCCAGTTGTGGCCCGACCGACCAGTAGCGGTTCGGCAGCTCGATCCAGTTGTTGAAGCTGCTGCTCGAATAGCCGCCGTTCATGCTCAACGACAGGTCGGGGAAATAGGCTGCGCGCGACACACCAATGTTCGAGTTGGCCGCCATCACCTTGCGCTCCGCCGAGGCGATGTCCGGGCGGCGCTCCAGCAACTGCGACGGCACGCTTACCGGGATTGGCGGCAGCGCCGGAATATCATTGCTGGCAGCCAGCGAGAACTCGGCAGGCGCCTTGCCCATGAGTACGGCGATGGCGTTTTCATACTGAGCACGCTGCCAGGCCAGGTCGATCAGGTCGGCCTGGGTGCTCTTGAGCTGGGTACGCGCCTGAGCGACGGCATCGGGACCGGCGACGCCTGCACGGTACTGGTTCTGGTTCATTCGCAACGAGCGCTCGTAGGCGGCCACGGTGGCTTCGAGCAAGCGCTTCTGCTCGTCGATGACGCGCAGTTGCAGGTAGTTCTGCACCAGCTCCGACTGTTGGCTCAGACGGATCGCCGCCATGTCGGCCAGGCTGGCCTCGGCGCTGGATTCATTGGCGTTCATGGTCTCGCGCAACTTGCCCCAGAGGTCGATCTCCCAGCTCACACCCAACTGCGCGTTGTAGGTGTCGCGAATGCCGCTGCTGTTGTTCGACAGGCTGGAGCTGGAGCTGCCGGTGCCCTGGGCTGAACGGTTCTTGCTGGTGGTGAGGTTCAGCGACGGGAACAGCGAGGCGCGGCTGCTGCGTACCAGGGTCTGGGCCTGACGGTACTGCGCTTCGTACTGGGCAACCGTCTGGTTGCTGCGGTTGAGCTCCTCGACCAAAGCGTTCAAATCCTTGTCGCCGTACAGCTCCCACCAGGCCCCGCGGGCGATGGCATCCGACGGGTTGGCCTGGGTCCAGCCCTCGGCCTGCTTGAACTGCGCCGGGCTGCTGACCTCCGGGCGATGATAATCCGGGCTCAGGGTACAGGCGCTGAGCATCGCCACGCACAGGCCGGCACCGAGCAGGCGCGAGCCACGGCCACGGGTCAGCAGTTGCAGGGCACGGTGCAGCGGGGTCTGGGCAAAGTTCATAGCGGGGTTTCCAGGGCGGCGTCGGTGCGCACGCCGCGCCAACGGTTGAAACGGTGGCGCGCGCGGTCCAGGTACAGGTAGACCACCGGCGTGGTGTAGAGGGTGAGGATCTGGCTGAAGACCAGGCCACCGATGATGGTCAGGCCCAGCGGCTGACGCATTTCCGCGCCTTCGGCCTGGCTGAGCAGCAGCGGCAGCGCACCGAGGATGGCAGCGATGGTGGTCATCAGGATCGGCCGCAGGCGCAGCAGGCAGGCGCGGCGGATCGACTCTTCCGGCGACAGGCCTTCGTTGCGTTCCAGTTGCAGGGCCAGGTCGATCATCAGGATGGCGTTCTTCTTCACCACCCCGATCAGCAGGAACAGGCCCAGCAACGAAATCAGGCTGAACTCCCCGCCGGTCAGGTACAGCGTGAGCAGCGCACCGACGCCGGCCGAAGGCAGGGTCGAGAGGATCGTCAGCGGGTGGATGTAGCTTTCGTAGAGAATGCCCAGCACCAGGTACACCAGCACCAGGGCACCGAGAATCATGAACGGCTGGCCTTCGGCGTTCTTGGTGAAGGCATCGGCGTCGCCACCGAGCTTGGCGATCACCGACTCCGGCAGGCCCAGCTTGGCCACCTCGCGCTCCAGCGCGGCCAAGGCCTGGTCGACGCTGTAGCCCTCGGCGACATCGAAGGAAATATCCTCGGACGCGAACTGCCCTTCGTGGCTGACACGGTCGTTGGCCAGGCTGTTCTCGTAGCGGGCGATGGTCGACAGCGGCACGCGCGCGCCATCGGTGGTAATCACCTGAACCTGCTCGAGCGTACTAGGGTCCCAGGCGTACTTGGGGTTGATCTCCATCACCACCTGGTACTGGTTGAGGCTGTCGTAGATGGTCGAGATCTGCCGCTGACTGTAGGCGTTGTTCAGTACTGCGGTGACCATGTCCATGTCGATGCCCAGGCGCTTGGCCTGGTCGCGATCGACCACCAGCGTCACCTGCTGGGTGCCGGCACCGTCACGGGCATCGATGGCGGTCAGCTCGGGCAGCTTGCGCAAGGCCGCAGCCACTTTCGGGAACCACTCGCGCAAGGCCGCCAGATCGCCGCTCTGCAGGGTGTAGAGGTATTGCGAGGTGCTCTGGTCACGGCCACCGCCACCGAGCTGCAGGTCCTGGTCGGCCATCAGGTAAAGGCGCCCGCCCGGCACCTTGGGCAGCTCCTTGCGCAGCCGCTCGATGACCTTCTGGGCGTTTTCCTTGCGCTCGCCAATAGGCTTGAGGCGCACCAGCACGAAGGCATTGTTGGTGCCGCTGTTGCCACCGATGAAGCCGGCAACGCTCTGTACCGCAGGGTCCTTGAGCAGCGCACGGCGGTAAGTTTCCATTTTCGGCTGCATCACGGTGAACGACAGGCCGTCATCACCGCGCACGAAGCCTTGCAGCTGGCCGGTGTCCTGCTGTGGCATCAGGGTCTTGGGCACGATCACGTACAGGGCAACGTTGAGCACGATGGTCGCCAGCAGGCTGATCAGCGTCAGGCGCCGGTGGCGCAAGGCCCAGCCCAGACTCTTGTCGTACCCCTCGACCATGCGCTGGTGCACCCGGTCGCTCCACCGCTGCAGGCGCGTCTGGCCCTGTGGCGCATGGGGCTTGAGCCAGCGCGAGCAGAGCATCGGCGTGAGGGTCAGGGACACCAGCAGCGACACCAGGATCGCCGCCGCCAGGGTGATCGAGAACTCCTGGAACAACCCGCGCACGATGCCACCCATGAACAGGATGGAAACGAACACGGCCACCAGCGAGACGTTCATCGACAGCAGGGTGAAACCCACTTCCTTGGCGCCCAGGAACGCCGCGCGCATGGGCTTGGCGCCGTTCTCGATATGCCGGGAGATGTTCTCGAGCACCACGATGGCATCGTCCACCACCAGGCCCGTGGCCAGGATCAGCGCCATCAGCGACAGGTTGTTCAGCGAGAAGCCGCACAGGTACATCACCGCAAAGGTGCCCACCAGCGACACCGGCACAGCGAGGCTGGGGATCAGCGAGGCGCGCAGGTTGCCGAGGAACAGGTAGACCACCAGGATCACCAGCACCACGGCAATCAGCAGGGTGTGCTCGGCTTCCTTGAGCGTGGCCTTGATCACTGGCGAGCGGTCCATGGCGATGTTGAGCTTGACGCTGGCCGGCAGCAGCGATTGCAGGGCCGGAAGCTGGTCCTTGATCTGTTGCACGGTCTGGATGATGTTGGCGTTGGTCTGGCGGTTGACCACCAGCAGCACCGCCGCATCGTCGTTGAAGAAGCCGCTGTTGTAGCGGTTCTCGACGCCGTCGCTGACCTTGGCCACATCGGCCAGGCGCAGGATCGCACCGTTCTGCTGGCGGATCACCAGCGGCTTGTAGTCATCGGCCTTTTCCAGCTGGTCGTTGGCGCGTACCTGCCAGTTGCGTTCGGCGTCCTCGACGAAGCCCATGGGCCGACGCTGGTTGGCGTTGGCCACTGCGGTGCGTACATCGTCCAGGGCCAGGCCGTACTGGTTGAGCAGTTGCGGCTCGAGTTCGATGCGCACGGCCGGCAGCGAACTGCCGCCGATCTGCACCTCCCCTACCCCGGCGACCTGCGACAGGCTCTGCGAGAGGATGGTGTCGGCCAGGTCGTACAGCTGCCCTTTGGACAATACGTCCGAGGTCAGCGACAACACCATGATCGGCGCCTGCGACGGGTTGACCTTCTTGTAGGTCGGCATGCTGCGCATACCACTGGGCAACAGGTTGCGGGTAGCGTTGATCGCAGCCTGCACCTCGCGCGCGGCACCGTCGATGTCGCGCCCCAGGTCGAAGCCGATGATCACCCGCGTCGAGCCCTGGCTGGAGCTACTGGTCAGGGTGCTGACCCCAGCGATGCTGCCCAGCTTGCGCTCCAGCGGCGTTGCCACGGTCGAGGCCATCACCTCGGGGCTCGCACCCGGCAGGCTGGCCTGCACCACGATCACCGGGAAGTCCATCTGTGGCAGCGGCGACACCGGCAGCAACCCGAAGCTGACACCGCCCAGCAGCATGATCGCCAGGCTCAGCAGCATGGTCGCCACTGGCCTGCGAATGAACGGACCGGAAAGGTTCATGCCTCGGCCTGCGCAGTGTCGTCAGCCGGGCGCCAGCGGCGCGCCAGGCGGTCGAAATACAGGTAGATGACCGGCGTGGTGAACAGTGTCAGCACCTGGCTGACCAGCAGCCCGCCCACCATCACCAGGCCCAGCGGCTGGCGCAGTTCGGCACCGGAGCCCGTGGCGAGCATCAGCGGCAAGGCACCGAACAGGGCCGCCAGGGTGGTCATCAGGATCGGCCGGAAACGCAGCAGCGCCGCCTGGTAGATCGCCTCATGCGGGGTCATGCCCTGGTGACGCTCGGCCTCGAGGGCGAAGTCGATCATCATGATCGCGTTCTTCTTGACGATACCGATCAGCAGGATGATACCGATGATGGCGATCATCCCCAGATCGTTGCCGCTGAGCAGCAACGCCAGCAAGGCGCCCACTGCGGCTGACGGCAGGGTCGACAGGATGGTCACCGGGTGGATGTAGCTCTCGTAGAGCACGCCGAGCACGATGTACATGGTCACCACGGCGGCGAGGATCAGCAGCAAGGTGCTCGACAACGAGGCCTGGAAGGCTTCGGCGGCGCCCTGGAAGCGGGTCTGCACGCCCAGCGGCATGCCAATGTCCTGCTGCACCTGCTCGATCACCTGCACCGCTTCGCCCAACGACACGCCCTGGCCGAGGTTGAAGGACATCATCACGGCGGGGAACTGGCCGATGTGCGAAATGGCCAACTGTGCCTGGCGCTGCTCGATGCGCGCCAGCGCCGAGAGGCGAACCTGGCCGCCATCGGTGGCCTTGACGTGGATGGACTCCAGCGCCTGCGGACCAATGCTGGCCGCTGCCTGCGACTGCAGCACCACGCGGTACTGGCTGGCCTGGGTGTAGATGGTCGAGATCTGCCGCTGGCCGAAGGCGTCGTACAGGGCGTTGGTGATCTGTGCGACGGTGATGCCCAGGCGGCTGGCCATGTCGCGGTCGATCACCAGGTACACCTGCAGGCCTTTGTCCTGCAGGTCGCTGGCAACGTCGGTGAGCTCAGGGCGCTGTTGCAGGGCATGGACCAGCTTGCCGCTCCACTCGGCGAGCATGTCCGGGTCAGGCGAGGACAGGCTGAACTGGTACTGGGTGCGGCTGACCCGGTCCTCGATGCTCAGGTCCTGTACCGGCTGCATGAACAGGCGAATACCCACCAGCCGGTCGAGCTGCGGCTGCAGGCGGCTGATCACCTGGCTGGCCGTGACATCACGTTCGGCATGGGGCTTGAGGTTGATCAGCAAACGTCCACTGTTGAGCGTGGCGTTGTCACCGTCCACACCAATGTACGAAGACAGGCTCTGTACCGCCGGGTCCTGCAGGATCACCTTGCTCAGCGCCTGCTGGCGCTCGCTCATGGCGCTGAACGAAATGGACTGCGGGGCTTCGGAAATGCCCTGGATCACCCCGGTGTCCTGCACCGGGAAGAAGCCCTTGGGCACGATGATGTAGAGGAACACCGTCAGCGCCAGCGAGGCCACCGCCACCAGCAGGGTCAGCGGCTGGTGCTTGAGCACCCAGGTCAGGGCGTGGCTGTAGCGTTCGATCAGCCAGTCGATCCAGGCACCGCTGGCGCGGTAGAAGCGGCTCTGCTCTTCTTCCTTGGGTTCACGCTTGAGCAAGCGCGCGCACATCATCGGCGTGAGCGTGAGCGACACCACCAGCGAAATCAGGATAGCCACCGCCAGGGTGATGGCAAACTCGCGGAACAGCCGACCGACCACATCGGCCATGAACAGCAGCGGGATCAGCACCGCGATCAGCGAGAAGGTCAGCGAAATCAGGGTGAAGCCGATCTGCCGGGCGCCTTTGAGTGCTGCCTGCATCGGCGTTTCGCCTTCTTCGATGTGCCGGGAAATGTTCTCCAGCATGACGATGGCGTCGTCCACCACGAAACCCGTGGCAATGGTCAGGGCCATCAAGGTCAGGTTGTTGATCGAAAAGCCGGCCAGGTACATCACACCAAAGGTGCCGATCAGCGACAGCGGTACGGCGATCGACGGAATGATGGTGGCGCTGACCCGACGCAGGAAGACGAAGGTCACCATCACCACCAGCGCGATGGCGAACAGCAGCTCGTGCTGCACATCGCGCACCGCAGCGCGGATGGTCTGGGTACGGTCGGTGAGCACGCTGACGTCGAGGCCGGCCGGCAGGTTATCGGTGATCGACGGCAGCATCTGCTTGATGCGGTCGACCACTTCGATGACGTTGGCGCCGGGCTGGCGCTGGATGTTCAGCAGCACCGCGTGATTTTCGTTGGCCCAGGCGGCCAGGCGCTCGTTCTCGGCACCATCGACGATCTCGGCGACGTCCTTCAGGCGCAGCGGTGCGCCGTTGTTGTACTTGAGGATCAGGTTGGCGTATTCGTCGGGCGAACGCAGCTGGTCGTTGGCATCGAGCATCGATACCCGGGTCGGGCCATCGAAGTTGCCCTTGGGCTGGTTGACGTTGGAAGCGCCGATCAAGGTGCGCACGTCGTCCAGGTTCAGACCGTTGGCGGCCAGGGCATCGACATTGACCTTGATCCGCACCGCCTGGCGCTGGCCACCGGCGATGCTGACCATGCCGACACCGCTGATCTGGGCGATCTTCTGCGCCACGCGGGTGTCGACCAGGTCATTGAGCTTGGGCAGCGGCAGGGTGCCGGAGCTGATGGCCAGGGTCAGCACCGGGGTATCGGCGGGGTTGACCTTGTTGTACACCGGCGGCGCCGGCAGGTCGCTGGGCAGCAGGTTGCTGGCAGCGTTGATCGCAGCCTGGACCTGCTGTTCGGCAACGTCCATGTTCATGTCCAGGTTGAAGCGCAGGGTCAGCACCGAAGCACCGCCCGAACTGGTCGAGGCCATCTGGCTAAGGCCCGGCATCTGGCCGAACTGGCGCTCCAGCGGCGCAGTGACCGCGCTGGTCATCACCTGCGGGCTGGCGCCCGGGTAGAGGGTCATGACACGGATGGTCGGGTAATCGACCTGGGGCAAAGCCGCCACCGGCAGCATCTTGTAGGCGATCAGGCCGGCCAGGACGATGGCCAGCATGCTCAGCGTGGTGGCGACCGGGCGCAGGATGAACAGCCGCGAGATGTTCATGCGCCCGCCTTGCTCGACTCACCGGTCTGGGCCGAACCTTTGGCTTCCTGGCCTTGCAGATGCTGGCCAGGGGTGGTCGGGACTTGCGAGCTGTCTTCGACCACCTCGACCTGGGTGCCCTCGCGCAGGCGGTCGGTGCCTTCGAGCACCAGACGCTCGCCAGCCTTCAGGCCCTCCAGGATCACACTGTTCTCGCCGTCGCTGGCGCCGACCTTGAGCTTGCGCACATTGACCTTGTTCTCGGCGTTGACCACATAGGCGAAGGTGCCGTCGTTGCCGAACTGGATCGCCGCCGCCGGGGCCAGCACCACCTGCTTGAGGGTGTCGGCCAACAGGCGCACGTTGACGAACTGGTTGGGGAACAAGGCAAGGTCCTTGTTCTCGAAGAAACCCTTGAACTTCAGGGTGCCGGTGGTGGTGTCGATCTGGTTGTCGAGGCTGCCGAGCACACCGGTGGCCTGCAGTTTGCTGTCGCCACGGTCCCAGGCTTCGACCGGCAGGCGCGCGCCGCTGCGGTAGCGCTCGAGCACCGTGGACAACTCGGTTTCAGGGAGGGTGAAGGCGACGTTGATCGGCTCGGTCTGGGTGATCACCACCAGCGCCGTGGTGTCGTTGGCTGCCACCAGGTTACCCAGGTCGAGCTGGCGCAGCCCCAGGCGACCGCTGATCGGTGCACGGATCTGGGTGAATTCGAGGTTCAGGCGCGCGTCATTGACTGCCGCCTGGTTGGTCTTGACCAGCCCCTGGAACTGCCCCACCTGGGCCTCGGCGGTGTCCAGGGTCTGCTTGGCGATGCTGTCTTCGGCATACAGGCCTTTATAGCGGGCCAGGTCGACCTGAGCGTTCTTCAACTGCGCCTGGTTCTGCGCCAGGGTGCCCTCTGCCTGCTGCAGGGCGATACGGTACGAGCGCGGGTCGATTTCCGCCAGCAGGTCGCCAGCCTTGACCTGCTGCCCTTCCTTGAAGTGGATCTTGACCAGCTCACCCGCCACCCGGCTGCGAACATTGACCGTGTTGGTCGCCGTCACCGTACCCAGCGCCTTGTAGTAGAGCGGGAAGTCGCCGACCCGCACCGGCTCGACGCGCACCGGCACCGGGTCGCTGGAGGCACCAAAGCCTGGGCGCCCGCCTTTGCCCATGCGCACGCCCTGCTCCTTGTGCGTCGGGGCAGCGGCAGGCCACAGCCACCAGGCCAGCAACGCCACCAGCAGCAGGATCAGCAGGCCGAACAGCCAGCGACGGGGAGAACGGGAGGCAGAAGCTTGCATGGGTTGAACGAACCTTGTTCAGAGAGTGGCGACTGGGGAGGTTGAACGATAAGCACTGGCATCGTTTTAGCAAAGGGCCTTTACCAGGCATTTACCATTGGCTGACGTTGCTAAAACGATGAACTTTAAATGAAAACGGCCCGGAATGGCTTCCGGGCCGGCGTAACAGTGTGTAAACCGCCAGGGCCGCGCGGGGACCCTCTGGCCAGCGTTTACTTCAGAACAGCCAGAGCCGCCTCGTAGTTCGGCTCGTCGGCGATTTCCCCGACCAGCTCGGCGTGCAGCACCTTGTCGTTTTCGTCCAGCACCACGACGGCGCGGGCGGTCAGGCCGGCCAGCGGGCCGTCGGCGATGGCAACGCCGTAGTTCTCGATGAACTCACGACCACGCAGGGTCGACAGGTTCTTTACATTCTCCAGGCCTTCGGCGCCGCAGAAGCGTGCCTGGGCGAACGGCAGGTCGGCCGAGATGCACAGCACCACGGTGTTGGCCAGGTCATTGGCCTGGGCATTGAACTTGCGTACCGAGGTGGCGCAGGTCGGGGTGTCGACGCTCGGGAAGATGTTCAGCACCTTGCGCTTGCCGGCATAGTCCTTCAGCGACTTGTCGGCCAGGCCTTCGCCGACCAGGGAAAAGGCAGGCGCCTGGGCACCGACCTTGGGCAGCTCGCCCTTGACCTGAACCGGGTTGCCTTTGAGAGTCACTTGAGCCATGGCAGAAATCCTTATACGGGGTTTGAAAAGGATTCCGAGTTAATCGCTTTTAGCGCCAGGCTGCAAGCTTCGAGCAACAGGCAGGCGCGGATTGCCGCGCGCCCGCCTGCGCTGTGCAACGGCCTCAGTTCAGCAGGCCGTAGACCACCGAGCTCAAGGCCACCAGGCCGATCGCCACGACGAAGAGGTTGGACATCGCACCGCTGTACTTGCGCATCGACGGCACACGGCGGATGGCGTACATCGGCATCAGGAACAGCAGCACCGCGAGGATCGGCCCGCCCAGCGACTCGATCATGCCCAGAATGCTCGGATTGAGCGTGGCGACGATCCAGCACACCACCAGCATCAGTGCCGCGACCACGCGGTCCAGGGTCTTGGCGCCCGGGCGCAGGCCGGTCTTGACGATGATGCCCTTGAGGCCTTCGCTGGCACCGATGTAGTGGCCCAGGAACGACTTGGCGATCGCGACGAAAGCGATCAGCGGCGCAGCAAAGGCGATGGCCGGATTGCTGAAGTGGTTGGCCAGGTACGACAGGATCGACAGGTTCTGCGCCTTGGCCTCGGCCAGTTGCGCGCTGCTCAGGGTCAGTACGCAGCTGAACACGAAGAACAGCACCATCACCACCATCAGCAGGTGGGCACGGGCCAGGATCTGCCCGCTGCGCTCATCGGCGTGGTCGCCATAGCGACGCTTCTGGTCGACCGCGAAGGCCGAGATGATCGGCGAGTGGTTGAACGAGAACACCATTACCGGGATCGCCAGCCACAGGGTGTGCACGAACGCCGAGCCAGACGGCAACTGGCCAGCAGTATCGAGAATGCCACCATTCCAGTGCGGCACCAGGTACAGGGCCAGCAGCGCCAGGGCGACGATGAAGGGATACACCAGCAGGCTCATGACCTTGACCGTGGCCTGTTCACCGCAACGCACGATGGCCAGCAGGCCGAGGATCAGCACGAACGAGAGGATCGCCCGGGGCGGTGGCGTCATGTGCAATTGATGCTCCATGAAGCTTGCGACCGTGTTGGTCAGCGCCACGCTGTAGATCAGCAGGATCGGGAAGATGGCAAAGAAATACAGCACGGTGATCAGTGCACCGGCAGTGATGCCGAAATGCTCCTCGACCACCTCGGTGATATCGCCGCCCTTGCTGCCGGACAGCACGAAGCGGGTCAGCGCACGGTGTGCGTAGTAGGTCATGGGGAAGGCCAGCACGGCCAGGATCAGCAGCGGCCAGAAACCGCCGAGGCCGGCGTTGATCGGCAGGAACAGCGTACCTGCGCCGATGGCCGTGCCGAACAGGCCCAGCATCCAGGTGGTGTCTTGACGCGACCAGCTACCGAGGGTGGCTTGTTGGGTCGATTCGAAGCGTTGTTCAACGCTTTGGGCCTGCTCATTCATTCCGGGTGCAACTCCACTCGCAAGACTGCAACAGGCTGAGAGTGGCGAAATAGAAGCCTCACGCCACCTCAACCGAAAAAGAGGGGCGCGATTGTGCACTGAATAGGTGCTGTTGCGAAGCCCCGTCCGAGGGACGGCACCTGTTTTGGGAAAAGGAAGCGGATGATGGTGGGAGCGGCGGTTCGCCGCTGCGACTTGCCCGCGAAGGCGTCGGTAATCTCACGTCTTCATTCGCAGGCAAGCCCGCTCCCACAGCCCAGGCATGCCTGGCCCGGCGGATCAGCCCTGTTGCACCGCCGCGAATGCCTCGGCGACACGCTGCAGGTTGTCCGGACGCAGGCCCGCCATGCACACCCGGCCGCTGTCGATGATGTACACACCGAACTCGTCACGCAGGCGACGTGCCTGCTCGGCACTGAAGCCTGTGTAGCTGAACATGCCGCGCTGGCGCAGGAAGAACTGGAAGTCCTGGCCTGGCAACTGCTTGGCCAGTGCATCGACCAGGCCCTGGCGCATGTCGAGGATACGCTTGCGCATGGTCTCGACTTCCGCCTGCCACTGGGCGTTCAGGCCGGCATCGCCCAGCACCCCGGCGACCAGCAGTGCACCATGGCTGGGTGGGCTGGAGTAGTTGCGGCGCACGGTAGCCTTGAGCTGACCCAGTACGCTCTGGGCGGTTTGCGCGTCATCGCTGACCACCGACAGCCCCCCTACCCGCTCGCCGTACAGCGAGAAGATCTTGGAGAACGAGTTGCTGACCAGGCACGGCACACCGGCACGGGCCATTTCCCGGATGGCATAGGCGTCTTCGGCCAGGCCTTCGCCGAAGCCTTGGTAGGCGATGTCGAGGAACGGGATCAGCTCACGCGCCTTGACCACCTCGACCACTTGCTGCCACTGGCTCTGGCTCAGGTCGACGCCGGTGGGGTTGTGGCAGCACGGGTGCAGCAGGACGATGCTGTGCTTGGCCAAGGTTTGCAGGCTTGCCAGCATGCCATCGAAGTCCAGGCCGCGGGTGGCCTGGTCGAAGTACGGGTAGGTGTGCACCTTGAAGCCCGCGCCTTCGAAGATCGCGCGATGGTTGTCCCAGGTCGGATTGCTGACCCACACCTCGGACTGCGGGAAGTAGCGCTTGAGGAAGTCGGCACCGACTTTCAACGCTCCCGAGCCACCCACGGTCTGCACAGTGGCGACACGCCCGCCGGTCACGGCCGGGTGGTCGGCACCGAACAGCAGTGCCTGGATCGCCTGGCGGTAGCTGGCCAGGCCTTCCATGGGCAGGTAGAGCGAGGCTTCATGCGGCTGGCCGGCCAGGCGTTCCTCGACCTGGCCTACCGATGGCAACTGCGGCACCACACCGGCTTCGTCGTAGTACAGGCCGATACTCAGGTTGACCTTGTCGGCACGGGGATCGACCTTGAAGGCTTCCATCAACGAGAGAATCGGGTCGCCGGCATAGGCATCGACATGTTTGAACACAGCGTGCAGCTCCTTGGATCAGGACAGTTCGGAAAGGCTTCCCCGAGCATACCTGCAGTGGCGCGCAAGGAACATCATTGAATGTGCAAGCTGTGAGTGCAGGTTTGCATAGCGCCTCCTCAGAACAACCCCGACACCGGTGGGCGGGTGCCCTTGAGCTGCCAGGCCCCGACCACCGCCGCCTTCCACTGCCGTGGATTGTGGTTGGCCACGGTACGGGCATTGCGCCAATGGCGGTCGAGATTGTGCGCGCGCCCGGTGGTCGAGGCGCCGCCGACGTCGAACAGCGTCTCGGCCGCTTTGAGCGCAAGTTCTGCGACCAGGTACTGGGCCTGCGCCACCTCGAGGGCAGCCTGCTCCACCAATGCCTCGTCCAACTGCGCCGCCCAGGCCCGGTCGATCGTGGCGGCCGCCTTCAGCACCAGCGCCTCGGCGCCGTAGGCGCGCGCTGCGATATCGCCCACGCTCAGTTCCACATAGGGGTCGTCCACCGAACGACTGGCCGTGCTGTGCTTGATCGGCCGGGCATGCTCGCGAGCGAAGCGGGTGGCATCGTCCAGCGCATTGCGGGCGATCCCGGCCAGCACGGTGCCCAGGAACAGTTGCAGGAACGGCGTCACCAGCGTACGCCGGCCCTCCTCCACGGTACGCGTGCGCAGTTCGCTCTCCTCCACCCGCACATTGCGCAGGTGCGTGGTGCCGCTGGCGGTCAGGCGCTGGCCCATGGCATCGAAATCATCGACCAGCTCCAGGCCGTCGCGATCACGCGGGAGGATGAACGACACCGGTTGCTCGTCCTCATCCAGCGCCACCGCGCTGACATAGTCGGCGAACAACGCTCCGGTGCTATAGAACTTGCTGCCATTGGCGCGATAGTGGTCACCCTCGCGGACCAGCCTTGCAGCGATGGCACCATTGGCGCCGCCGAGTTCCCAGCCGGCATTGCCGATCACCGCGCCTTGCAGGTAGCGCGCGAACCAGCGCTCGCGCTCCTGTTCGGCATCCTCTGCGCTCGACACCAGCAGGCCCTCGACAAAGGCGAAACCCGGGCGCAGGGCCTGGGCAACGTTGGAATCGGCCGAGGCGATCTTCAGCAGCAGCTCGATGACATCGCTCACCGTGCCACCGGGCCCACCATAACGGGTCGGAATACGCACGGTGTAGAGCCCGGCGGCAGCCAGTTGGGCGATGGCCTCGAACGGCAGTTGGCGCTCGCGCTCGCGTTCGGCGGCACCGGCGGCGATGTGTGGCAGCAGCGCATCGATGCGCGTCTTCAAGGCCTCGACGCTGGCGGCGGGAGCCTGGGAGGGGAAACGTTGGAAGGTGGTCATGGGGCAATCCTTAAATGGCGATTTTCCAGAGGCGTGACTCATCGAACAGGTCGAAGGCTTCGTGTTCCAGCTCCAGCGGCGGCACCACCAGCTCGGCGCCGCTGCCCGGCAGGCGCGGCACCGAGCCGAGCAGACGGCGGGTGTATTCGTGGGCAGGCTGCTCGAACAACTGCTCGACCGGCGCGTGCTCGACCACCTGGCCATGGCGCATCACCAGCACGTCATCGCTGACATGGCGTATCACGCCCAGGTCGTGGGAGATGAACAGATAGGCCAGGCCCAAGGTGTCCTGCAGGTCGGCCAGCAGGTCGAGTACCTGGGCCTGTACCGACACGTCCAGCGCCGACACCGGCTCGTCGCAGATGATCAGCTTCGGCTCGCTGGCGATGGCGCGGGCGATCGCCACACGCTGGCGCTGGCCGCCGGAGAGCTGCAACGGGCGGCGGCTGGCCAGGCTGGCCGGCAGGCGCACCTGTTCGAGCAGCACATGAATGCGCGCCGGGCGCGCCGCAGCCTCGAAGCCCGCCACCTGCAAGGCGTCATCGAGGATCTGCGCCACGGTCCAGCGCGGGTCGAACGAGCCCAGCGGATCCTGGTAGATCACACTGATCTGCTGGCGCAGCGGGCGGCGGCTGGCTTCGCTGACGGTATTGCCCGGGCGGTTCCATGGCTGGCCGCGATACAGCACCTCGCCCTGGTCCGGTTGCAGCAGTCCGAGGGCGATGCGCGCAACCGTGGTCTTGCCCGAGCCGGACTCACCGACGATGCCCAGGGTCTGCCCGGCGCGCAGGGTGAAGTCCACGCCCTGGACCACCTGACGCACCACGCCATCAGGGCCGGTGTAGCGCTTGCCCAGGCCGTGGGCCTGCAGCAGCACCTCGCCAGGCACGACGCTACGCGCTACTCGCTCGCCCGAACGCTCCGGCGACAGGCGGCTGCCACGCGGATGCTCCGCCGGCACCGCGGCCAACAGCGCCTGGGTATAAGGATGCCGTGGCTGGCGCAGCACCTGCTGCATCGGCCCCTGCTCGACCACCTCGCCATGGCGCAGCACCACCACCTCGTCGGCCAGTTGCGCAACCACCGCCAGGTCATGACTGATAATCAGCAACGATGCACCCCGCGCCTTGATCTGCTGGAACACTTCAAGAATCTGCGCCTGGACCGTGGCATCGAGCGCAGTGGTGGGTTCATCGGCGATCACCAGCGCCGGATCCAGTGCCAGCGCACTGGCGATCAGCGCCCGTTGGCGCAGCCCTCCAGAAAGCTGGCCCGGCCGCTGCCGCGCACGCAACGCCACGTCCGGCACCCCGACCCGTTCGAGCAGCGTCAGCACGCGCGCAGCGCGCTGCGCCCGATCTCCATAGCCATGGGTCTGCAACACCTCGAGGATTTCCTTGCCCACAGGCCGCAGCGGGTCGAGCGACACCAGCGCATCCTGCAGCACGAAGCCGATATCCTTGCCACGCACCGCACGCCACTGACGCTCGCTCAGGGCCAGCAGGTCGCGACCGGCAAAGCCCAAGGTGCGCGCGGTCACCTCGCCACGCGCACCCACTAACCCCACCAGGCTGCGGGCGCTGACGCTCTTGCCCGAGCCAGACTCCCCCACCAGGGCCACACAGCGACCCGGCGCCAGGGTGAAAGACAGTTCACGCACCACGCTGCGGCCTTCGAACGTCACGTTCAGGCCCTCGACGATCAAGGTCTTGTCGCTCATGGCAGGCGGCCCTCCAGGCGGTGTTGAAGGTAGCGTCCGGCCGCGGTGGTCGCCAACGTGGTGAGCACGATGAACAGGCCGGGGAAAAAGGTCAGCCACCAGGCGCTGGCGATGAAATCGCGCCCCATCGACAGCATGGTGCCCCACTCAGGCGCAGGTGGTCGGGCACCAAGGCCCAGGAAACTCAGGGCAGATGCCCAGACGATGGCTTGACCGACGCCCATGGTCAGGGTCACCACCAGCGGGCGCATGGCATTGGGCAACAACTGGCGCAGGACAATGCGTGCGGTCGGGTGCCCCAGCGCGCGTGCCGCTTCGATATAGCCCGAATTGCGTACCGCCAGCACCTGGCCGCGGACCATCCGCGCGTAGCCAGGTGCCCCACCCAGACCGGTAGCGATGATCAGTGGGCCGACACCGCTGCCGAACACCGCCACGAACAGCAGCGCCAGCACCAGGCTGGGAAAGGCGAACAGCACCTCCAACAGCCAGCCCACGCCACGATCCACCCGCGCCCCGCCCAATCCGCCGAGCAGCCCGAGGCTGACGGCGATGGCCATCGACAGCAAGGTGGCCGCCACGCCGATCAGCAGGCTCTGACGCGCGCCGTGGACGATACGCGCGAAGATGTCGCGCCCCGACTGGTCGGTGCCCAGCCAGTGCGTCCAGCTCGGTGCCTGGAACGCTTCACGAGGCACGATCGCCAAGGGGTCGATGCGAGTGAACAGCCCCGGCGCCAGCGCCGCCAGCAACAGCGCCAGCAGGAACAGGATCGCCAGGCTCGCCCCCAGCGGCGGCCAGGACAAACGCACTTGTCGACGCACTGGCGTCTGGCTGTGTTCAAGAATCAGGTCGCTCATGCGCTCGTCTCCTGTTGGCGTGGGTCGATCCATTGATAGAGCAGGTCCACGAGAATGTTGGCCAGCACGTAGGCAGCAGCCACCACCAGGGTGATGCCGATCACCAGCGGCAAATCCTGCAGTTGCACCGCCTGGTACAACTGACGGCCCACGCCCTTGCGCGAGAAGATCACCTCGCACACCACCGCCCCGCTGATCAGCGCACCGATGGCCCAGCCCGACAGCGACACGCCCGGCAGCAGGGCGTGGCGCAGGGCATGCCGGAAGCGCACCGCCAGGTCGCTCAGGCCACGGCTGCGGGCGCTGAGAATGAAGGGCTGATCGAGGGTCAGCTCGAGTGATTCCCGGGTCACCTGGGCGATGAACCCTGCCAACGGAATGGCGAGGGAGAATGCCGGCAGCACGAGGCTTGCGAGGCTGTCGCTGCCCGCCGGCGGGAACCAGCGCAAGCCGAAGGCGAATACCGCCAGCAGCACCACCCCCAGCCAGAAGTGCGGCAAGGCGGCGCTGAGGGTTTCGGCCAGCGAGGCGAGTCCGCCGATGAGCCGGCCCCGGCCAGCCGTGACCACCGTCAACAGCAGCACCAGCAACCAGGCCAGCACCAGTGCGGCGAACGTCAGCTCGAGGGTTGCCCCGGCCTGTTCCGCCAGCACGCGGGTCACAGGCTGGTGCTGGGAATAGGACTGGCCCAGGTCGCCCTGCACCAGACGCCCGAGATACAGCGCGTATTGCACCGGCAACGGTTTATCCAGGCCGTACTCGCGCCGGGTTGCCTCGATGGCCTCCGGCGTCGGGTTGCCGGTGGTGCCACCGAGAATCGCCAGCACCGGGTCACCCGGCATCAGCCGCAGGGCGAAGAACGTCAGGGTCGCCACCGCCCACAGCACCAGCAGGCCGCCGCCCAGGCGAATGGCGGCGCGGCGTCCGAGCGCACGCAGGCGCTCGCGACGGGGATCGGTCAGGGTCGTCGCTTCACTCATTTGCTCACCCATGCGTCATAGAGGTAGGTCACCGCCAGCGAGGGCTCCAGGCGCACGCCGTGGGCCGTCTTGTAGAGGCCCAGCCGGGTGCTCTGCGGGTAAGTGGTCAATTGCAGGTACTGGCTGGCGGCCTGTTGCTGAGCCTTGAAGTACAGCGCCCGACGACGCTCCGGGTCCTGCGTGGCCAGGGCATCGTCGAGCAGCGCGTCGAAGCCCGGATCGGCGAAGCCCGAGGAGTTCTGGTGATAGCCGCCGACCCCTGCCGGCTGGACGAACGCCGAGCCAAAGATGATGCGCAGCACATCCGGGGTGTTGGTATTCCAGTAGCCGGTGCGGATGTCGTAGTCCCAGGCGGCCTGACGCGCGGTGACCTGGGCGTCGCTCATCTGGTCGATCACCAGCTCCAGGCCGGCCTGACGGGTGGTGGCCTGCACCTGCTCCCAGAGGGTCAGCTCCGAAGGCGGTGTACGCGCGCCGATCAGCACCACCGCGCTCAGGCGCTTGCCATTGCGTGTGCGGTAACCCTGCGCATCACGCCCGGTCCAGCCTGCGTCATCGAGCAATCGGGCGGCGCGCTGCGGATCGTAGTCCTGGCTGCGCTCGAACTCGCCGCTGTAGAACGGCGTGGCCACGCTGAGCGGGCCGCCAGCTCGCGGAAACTCGCCGAAGTACACACTCTTGAGCGCACCTTCGATATCGGCGCTGCGCACGAAAGCTTCGCGCACACGGATATCATCGAAGGGCGCCCGGCGCAGGTTGAAGGTGCCGTTGGTGGGGTTGCCGGGGCGCTGGGCGATGATCAGCTCGACATCCGGGTTGCGCCGCGCCGCCTCGTGCGACTCGGGCGGTACGCTCTCGATGACGTCCACCTCACCGGCCTGCAGCGAGGCGAAACGCACCGAAGGTTCCTGGATGAACTTCCACACGATGCGCTCAAGATAGGCCGGGCCCTGGTGCCTGGCGGTCGGCGGCGCCCAGTTGTAATCGGCATTGCGCACCAGCTCGACCTGGTTCTGCCGGTCCCAGCGCAGCACCTTGAACGGCCCGCTGCCCACCGGGCTTTCGCAGTTCTCGTCACGGCTGCGCTTGAGCGCGGTGGGTGACTGGATACCGAGAAAGCCTTGGGCGAGCACTTCGAGGAAGGCGGCGTAAGGCGTGGCCAGGTGCACCACGGCGGTGTATTCGTCGACGATGTCGGTGCCGCGATACTGGCGGATATAGCCGCCTGCGGTGCTGGACTGGGTCTTGGGGTCGGCCATGTGGTCGAGATTGGCCTTGACCGCCTGGGCATTGAACGGCGTGCCGTCGGTGAAATGCACGTCGTGGCGCAGGTGGAAGGTGTAGCTCAGGCCATCGGCGGACGCCTCCCAGCGCTCGGCCAGCCAAGGGCCGATACGGCCGTCGCTGTCCATCGACACCAGCGAATCCAGGTACTGCTGAGCCACGAACACTTGCGGCATGTCACCCGCCACATGCGGGTCCAGGCAGGTGGGCTCGCGGTCGGTGGCATAGACCAGGGTTCCGCCGCGCACCGGCTGGTCGCTATGGGTCGTGACCTGCTCGGCACGCTCGCAGCCGACCAGCGCCAGCACGGCACAGAGCGGGATCAAGGGGAAGTTGAGTCGGTTCAAGGGCGCTCCTGCGGATGACTGGGCATGCAGGGGCATTTGCAGGAGTTGTGCCGGGTTTCAACCCCCTGATTTTGCTGGGATTTGCCAAATACGCGGTGATCGATGGCGGGCAAAGTGTGCGCAGGGTGTTGGCAAGCCAACAGTTGAACTGTCAGATCATACCCATGCATAAAGACAAGCGGCCCTATACTCCGCACTCACAGGGCCGCTTCCGCGCAGCGGGCCCGCCGCCCCTTCTCCTACAAGGCGTTCTCATGGCACTCGACACCTGGTTCATCTACCTGCTGGCAAGCATCGGCCTGTCACTGACCCCGGGGCCGAACAGTTTGCTGGCCCTCACTCATGGCGCCCGCTACGGCGCGCGGCGAACGCTGTTCACCATCCTCGGCGGCATGTGTGGTTTCAGCGCCCTGATCGCCCTGGCGATGTTCGGGCTGAGCGCACTGCTGCAAACGTCGGGTTCCGTGCTGCAAGTGCTCAAGTGGGTCGGCGGCGCCTATCTGCTGTGGCTCGGCATCCAGCTCTGGCGTGCCCCACCCTTGCACCTGGACCTGGCCCAGGGCCAGACCCGGCTGGGAAATGCCGGCTTGTTCCGCCAGGGTTTGCTGTCGGCGCTGTCCAACCCGAAAGTGCTGCTGTTCTATGGCGCCTTTTTGCCACAGTTCATCGACCCGCAACGCGGCCTGGCCTTGCAGTTCATCGTGATGGCGGCGACGTTCGCCTGCGTGGAATGCCTGGTCGAATACCTGCTGGCACGCCTGGCCGGTCGCATCAGGCCGTGGTTGGCCAAGGGCGGCAAGGGTTTCAACCGCTGCTGCGGCGCGCTGTTCGCGATGATCGCGGTGGCGTTGCCGCTGGGGCGCTGAGCCTGGTCTGCGAGCGCGTGCGTGCGCATCGCAGGCCAGGCGCAAGACGCTACAACGACCAGTCCAGGCTGACCATCAGGGTGCGCGGTTCGCCGTTATAGACGCCGTTGTAGAACCCCAGGTTGTTGTAGTAGTGCTCGTCGAAGAGGTTCTTCACGTTCACCGAGGCCGACAGGTGTTCGTCGACCTGGTAGCGGGCCATCAGCCCGACCACCGAGAACGCCCGCTGGCTCATGCGGTCCCTGACGGTGATGATGCCACCCGATGCATTGCGCCCCACCGGGCGGTTGCCGACACCGAAGGTGTGGCTCTGCCAGTCGAGGGTGCCGCCCACGGTCAGTTTTGGCAGCACCTTGTAGGTGCTGGAGAAACGCACCAGATTCATCGGTCGGGCCGTGTCCTTGCGCGTCTTGTCGCCACGCAGCGCGTGGGTGTAGCTGTAGCCCAGGCTCATCTGCCAGTCCGCCATCACCTCGCCTGCCAACTCGGCCTCGAAGCCCTCGACCACCGCCCCCTTGCCACCGGACTTGTAGTACTGCTCACCGTTGGGGCCTGGCGGCACCGAGTCGTCGACCTCCGCAACGTTGTCCTGCTTGCTGCGGTACACCGCGGCGCTGAGGTTGGCCCGATCCTCGAACAGGCTGCCCTTCAACCCCAACTCGTAGACCTTGCCCACGACCGGGTCCAGGTACTTGTCGCTGATGTCCTTGTTGGTCTGCGGGTTGAAGATATCGGTGTAGCTGACATAGACCGTGAACTGCTCGTTGAGGTCGTAAAGCACACCGGCATAGGGCGTCCACTGGTCGTTCTGGGTCTGCTCGCTGCGGGAGATGTCGGTGACCGCCAGGTTGTCATCGTATGTCCAGGACTTGCTGGTGGTCTTCCAACTACCGTAGCGGCTGCCGAGGACCAGGTGCAGGCGATCGGTGGGATTGAGCCGGGTAGCGATGTAGCCGGCCTTCTGCTCGATGCGCGAGCGCGATTCATCCAGGCCAGTCTTGCGATCGTAGAACTTGGGAATCCCGCCCATGTATTTCCAGTCGGGGATGATCGCGTAGCCCTGCGGATCGTTGCGGCCGGTGTAGTACGGCGAGCTGTCGCGTCGCTCGGAGACCCCGTAGCCGATCATGAAGTCATGGGTACGGCCCAGCAGCTGGTAGGGGCCTGCAAGGTTGAAGTCCACGGCATCCATCTGCTCCTCTCCGGAGAAATGACTGCTCCAGGCTTTCATGCCACTGCGGTCGGCCTCGGGGAAGCCATTGCCGCCGTAGTAGACCTTGCCGTCGCTGTCGCTCTGGCGGTGGGTGTAGGCCGCCTTGAGCAGCCAGTCGTTGCCCAGTTGCTGATCGAGGGTGGCGAACACCGTCTGGTCCTTCAGCGGCCAGGACGACCAGGGGGCCGCCAGGTTGGTCGAGCGCGGCAGGTTGGCCTTGCTGCCATCGGCGTTCCAGTAGGGCACGGTGCCCCAGCTGGAGCCCTGGACATGCTTGTTCTGGTAGTCGTAGCCGACCGCCAGCACCGTGCTGTCGGTAAGGTCGGCCTCGAGAATGCCGTAGGCCACCTCACGTTGGGTCTGGTAGTGGTCCATGTACGACTTGTTGTCGCGATAGGCCAGCACCGTGCGCCCACGCAAGCGCCCGTCCCAGCCCAACGGGCCGCCAACGTCCAGGTAGCTGTAGTAGTTGTCGAAACTGCCGGCACTGATGCCGGTCTTCACCGCCAGCTCATGGGTCGGGCGCTTGCGCACCATGGCGATGGTGCCGGAGGGATCACCCGCGCCGGTGGTCAGGCCGGTAGCGCCACGCACCACCTCGATACGGTCATAGATGATGGTGTCGGAGTCGGACTTGAGCCCCGAGAAGGTGTTGAGCATTCCATCGATCTGGAAGTTGTTGATCGAGTAGCCGCGCGCATAGTACGTCGGTCGCTCGGAGTCGTTGCGCTGGACGGTCACGCCAGTGACATGGCTCAGCGCTTCGGAAAGGGTGTCGAGCTGGAAGTCGTCCAGCTGCTGGCGGGTCAGCACCGAGACCGATTGTGGGGTTTCCTTGATCGACAGGTTCAGGCGCGTGGCGGCGCTCATGCTGCCGGTGGTGTAGGAGCCGGTGTGCTCGGTGGTGCTGCCCAGGCCCTGGGCGAGGATTTCGGTGGAACCGAGCTCCAATACGCCTTCCTCGGAACGCTTTTCGCGCTCTTCGGCCAAACCTGCCGGGCTGATGACGGTGGCGCACAGACCCAGGGTCAGGGTCATGCTACGGCTGATGGGCGCGAACATCGCTGCCTTTCTCCTTGTTCGATTCGATGAAAGTCCTGGATACCGGTTGACCGGCACCCATATGACAACGAATCTCGTATGAGAATCATTATCGAATTGTCATCAAAACGGAAACAGAGGATCAGCTTGTAAGGTTCAGAGCCTTGGTCGGGCCGGAATTACCCACAAAATAAAACTATTAATATCAATAAGATAAGAAACATACATGAGGTAATTTATAGAAAACCTCATGTAGTTTCTCAACAGTTGGCAGGCACCTATCGCTTACGCTGCAGTGCCCTGAAGGCGCCTCAGCAACCGGTCAGGGTCGCTGCGCGCCGCTCGCCAGCGAAGAACAGCGGCCGCAGTCGCACACCGATCAGGTTGCCAGTATAAGCCGCCACCAACCACAACCAGCCATGCACGCTGCCCGAGGCGATGCCGCTGAAATAGGCGCCGATGTTGCAGCCATAGGCCAGGCGCGAACCGTACCCCAGCAGCAGGCCACCGATCACCGCGGCGACCAGCGAACGCGTCGGGATCTTCAGGCTCGGCGCGAAGCGTCCAGCCAGGCCGGCGGCGAGCAAGGCGCCCAGTACGATCCCCAGGTCCATTACCGTGGTGATGTCCTGCCACAGCGGTGCAGCCAAGGCCTTGGCGTTGGCCGGCGCCTGCCAGAACACCCAGCTGCCCACATCCACGCCCAACCCGTTCAAGGTCTTGGCGCCCCACAAGGCGAAGGCCGAGGTAATGCCCCAGGGGCGTCCGGCCAGCGCCAGGGTGGCGTAGTTGAGCAGCGCCAGCGCGATTGCGCCCCACACCAGCGGCCACGGTCCGCGCAGGAATCGACGCAGGCCTTGGTGCTCGCTGCCCACGGGTGCTTCCAGTGCGCCATGGCGACGCTTCTCCAGCACCACGGTGACCCAGGCGATCACCCCGAACAGTGCGAGGCTGGCCACCAGCGCAGGCCCCATGCCCCAGGCCTGGACGATCGAGGTGGCCGGGAACGAGGGCAAGGCGAACCACCAGTCGGCATGGTGGGTCGCGGTGACCGAGCCGATGATGAAGAACAGCAGCGTCACCAGCATCCGCGCATTGCCGCCACCGACAGTGAACAGCGTGCCCGAGGCACAACCACCGCCCAGTTGCATGCCGATGCCGAAGATGAACGCGCCGAACACCACCGATACCCCGGCTGGGGCCACAAGACCGGTGACCGGGTTGCCGAACAAGCTGCCCGCCGACAGCGCCGGGAAGAACAGCAGGACCGCCAGCGCCAACATGACCATCTGCGCGCGCAAACCTGCGCCACGGCGTTCATTGATGAACACCCGCCAGGCCGAGGTAAAGCCAAAAGCGGCATGGTAGAGGGTCAGGCCCAGCGCCGCGCCGACCAGCAGCAACAGCACCTGCTTGAAACCGGCATTGAGGTTGAGGAACCAGGCGCCTGCCAGCAGCAGGGCCAGGGCAATCAGCGGCGCGCCAAGGCGACGCGGCTCAGGTGTGACGGTAGCGGAAAAACCCATTGAAATACTCGGATTAACAGTCGAACGGGCGGCGAGTATACCGCCGCACATTCGCGGATGGGAGCAACCGTCTTGCTCACACCCTTGAAAGCAGACCTGCCGCTCAACCGCGCTTCTTCTTCACGCCACCCTGGCGCGCCTTGAAGCGCGGGTTCGACTTGCAGATGACATACAGGCGGCCGCGGCGCTTGACCACCTGGCAGTCGCGGTGGCGCAGCTTGGCGTGCTTGAGGGATGACAAGACTTGCATGGTGATTCTCCGACAGGGCGTTTGATAACGTAATAACATTACATTAACGAGAATCATTAGCGATTGGCAAGCCCCCTCTCCTACTGCGTCAACGCTTGTTCGCCCACACCCCGAAGGCCATGTCGCCGATATAGATCCCCTGCGACTGCATGCGCTCGGCATCCAGCCGTGCCTGTAGCGTTTCGATCCCCACCTGGCGCGCCGTGGCGATGCCGTGCTCGAGGATTCGTGGCAGGCACGCTCGTATGATCGCTGCCAGCCCGTAGGGACTGTCCGGGGTCTGCAACAGGCATTCGGCGCGTAGGCTCTGCACCTGCAGTCCGGCTTCAGTGAGGATGCGATGCAGGTTGAAGCCGATATGCAGGTCCGCCCCTTCGTGGGCGAGCATGCGCTGCAGCCACTGCTGGGCACGGCGATGCAGCGGAAAAGGCGCCAGGCTTGCCGGGGTCAGGGTGCTGTCGTGTTCCTGGAACACCAGCACGCCACCAGGCAGCAACAGCCTGGACAACCTGCGCACAGCCAGGATGACGTCTGGCTGGTACATCAGCACTCGCCGACCGACGATGGCATCGAACAGCCCCAGGGCTTCAGGCAAGCGATGCAGGTCACAGGCGACGAACTCGACCGGGGCATGGCCCGAAACAGGCGAACGCTGGCGCGCCAGCTCAAGCGCGGCCAGAGACTGGTCGACCCCGACCACCGCCCCGTCACGCCCGACCAACTCGGCGAGCAGCACGCTAACATCACCCGTTCCACAGCCGACATCCAGCACCCGCATGCCAGGGCCGATGCCCGCGTCAATCATCAATCGGGTGGTGAAATCCGTCGTCGAAAGTGCCATGCGCTGCTCCTTGTCCGGGGAGGCCAGTGTGGCGGCGGCATGGGTCGATGCACAAGTATCGCGGCAGCGTTGCACTAGAATGCTGTTCATCGCCAATGTGAGCAGGCCAACCGATGCCCGATCCCACCACCCAGTTGCTGGACAGCTGGCAGCGCAATGCCGAGGCCTGGATCGAGGCCGTGCGCAGCGGCAGCATCGCCTCGCGCCGCCAGGTCACCGACCAGGCGATCTTGCTGGCGATCCTCGGCCGCCAGCCGGAGCGTGTGCTCGACCTCGGTTGTGGCGAGGGCTGGCTGCTGCGCGCCCTGGAGAGCCGGGGAATCGAGGCGGTGGGTGTCGACGGCGACAGTACCTTGGTCGAGTCGGCCAAGGCTGCAGGCTCAGCGCAGGTGCACCTGGCCAGCTACGCGCAACTGATTGGCGCCGAGGTGGAGATCGGTCGGGACTATTCGCTGATCTGTGCCAACTTCGCCCTGCTGCATCAGGACATCATCCCGCTGCTCGGCGCCTTGGCGCCAAGGCTGGCACACGACGGCGCACTGTTGATCCAGACCCTGCACCCGTGGAGTGCTGCAGCGGGCAACTATCAGGATGGCTGGCGGGTCGAGTCCTTTGCAGGCTTCGAGGGCAACTGGGAACCCATGCCCTGGTATTTCCGCACGCTGTCCAGCTGGCTTGCCGCACTGGACATGGCAGGCTTCAACCTGTGCACGCTGCAGGAGCCGCAACACCCCCAAAGCCCGGTGCCGCAGTCGCTGCTGCTGATCGCGCAACCCAAGTGAAACGCTTGCCGGCCCTGGGAGGGCTTGCCGCAACGCATTGCCCGCCCAACGGGCCAAGGCTATTGCGCGTCGAGGCTGGCCACATGCGCATCCAGTTCCTGCTCGGGCGGCGACAGGTGCAGGATGCGATCGCGGCCGCCTTCGGCGAGCAGGTAGCCTCCCTTGCCATCGGGCACGATCGACTGCGGCGCCTTGAGGAAGGACAACACGGTATGCCGCTTGCCATCGGCATCGATGCGCAGCAGGCGCGCGCGATGCGTGGAGTCTTCGCTGATCCACAGCCCGCGCTGGTCGCAGAACAGGAAGGTGGGATTGCGCAGCCCCTCGGCCACCACCGGGTCTTCACCCCCTTCGTTCAGCGCGCGGATCTTGCCGGCAGCCTTTTCGGTATAGAGCAACTGGCCACCGCTGCAGCGGGTCAGGCCTTCGGTTTCAGTCAGCGCCGAGCGCAGCACTTCCACCTGGCCGCTCTGCCAGTCGTAGCGCATCAGGCGGCCATCGCCCTTGCGATCCTCGATGGCGTAGAGGTGATCGCCGTCGTTCCATAGGCCCTGCACGCTTTCGCCGTTGAACAAGGCGGTGATCTGGCCATCGCGAGACACGCTGACCGGGGCCAGTCCGCCCTCCTGGCTGAACACCCAGCCGCCCTCGACCGCGACCATGCCGTCAGGCTTGGACAGGCTATCGACCACCACCACCCGCTCGCCCTGTGGGGTGATCTTGAGAATGCTGCCCAGCCCATCGTCCAGCTCACGGCTGACCAACAGGCTGCCATCGGCCAGCGGCAGCAGCGAGGCGGCCTTGGCCACGTCACGGTGCAGCACCTGCACATGCCAGCCATCGGAGGCCTGCACCGGATAGAACGTCTGCCAGGCAAAGAAGCCCAGGGCGCAGGCCACCACGCCTGCCGTCGCCGTCAAGGTCAGCCTGACACCACGCTTGCGCAACACTTGAATCATCGATCGCTCCTTCTTGTGGCGGCGATCCTAGCAAGGGGATGTGAAAAAAATGTCGTGAAGCGCATCGCACCCGCAAACCAGCAAGATCGTTCAAGCCAGGCAGCTTTTTCCTCTGGCATGCTGGACATCCCTGCCCTTGTCCGTAGCCGCCATGTCCAGCAGTCCGCCCCTCGCCCGCCATGCCTTCACCCAAGGCACCGTCGCCATCCTGCCGTTATCGCTCGCCGTTGCGCCCTGGGGGCTGCTGGCCGGCTCCATGGCCATCGAAGCCAACCTCAGCGCCTGGCAAGGTCAGGGGCTGTCTGCGATCGTTTTTGCTGGAGCTGCGCAACTGGTGGCGATCGGCATGCTCAAGAGCGGCGCCGGGCTGCTGTCGATCCTGCTGACCACCCTGCTGCTGACGTCGCAGCACCTACTCTATGGGCTGTCGATGCGCCCTGTGGTGTCCGGCCTGCCGACCCGCTGGCGACTGGGGCTGGGCTTTCTGCTCACCGACGAGCTTTTCGCCCTGACCAGCCACCACGACCAGCAACAGTTCAACCGTTGGTACGCATTGGGCGTGGGCCTCACCTTCTATGTGGCCTGGAACCTGTTCACACTGGCCGGCATCATCCTCGGCCAGAACATCCCGCACCTGGACCAGCTCGGCCTGGACTTCTCGATCGTCGCCACCTTCGTCGCGTTGATCACCCCGCTGGTACGCAGCTTGCCGACCCTGGTGTGCGTGGCGGTGTCGCTGTTCTGCTCGGTGCTGTTCAGCCATTGGCACTGGGAAACGGCGCTGGTGGCCGCCGGCCTGCTGGGCATGGCCGCGGGTTTTGTCTGTCAGAAATTCGCCGGGAGCCGCGCATGATCTGGCTGCTGATCGTCGCCATGGGTGTGGTGGTGTTCCTCAATCGCTACGTCTTTCTCGAGCCGCGCCTGCCCCTGCGCCTGGGCTCCAACGTGCGCCAGTTCCTCGGTTTCGCCGTGCCGGGAATGCTCACGGCAATCTGCGGGCCGATCATCTTCCTGCCCGAGCATCAGCTGAACCTCGATCCGCTCAATCCGTACCTGCTCGGCTCGCTGGTAGCCATCGCCCTGGTGCTGTTGACCCGCAGCGTATTGCTGAGCATGCTGGCGAGCATGCTGATCTTCTTTGTCCTGCGCAGTTGGCTGACATGAGCACGCCCCTGCGCGAACAGATCCACCTGTGGCAGGCACCCGCCCTCGGCGATGTCGAGATGCTGCACGCCCGCTACGTACAGCAGCGCTTTGCGCCGCATGTGCACGAAGGCTATGTGTTCACCGTGATCGAGTCCGGCGCTCAGTGTTTCTGGCACCGTGGCAGTGATCACCTGGCGCCGGTCGGCAGCGTGGTACTGATCAACCCCGACGAATTGCACACCGGCGCCAAGGCCCACGAGGCGGGCTGGCGCTACCGTGCGTTCTATCCGGAACACGAACGTGTCACCGGGGTGCTGGACGAGCTGGAGCTGGGCCGCCACGGCTTGCCGCACTTCAGGCAGAGCGTGGTGCAGGACCCGACCCTGGCGGCGGCCTTCAGCCGTGTGCATCGCCTGTCGGAGGCCGGCGCGAGCGCGCTGGAGCAGCAAACCGCCTGGCGCGAGGCGGTTCTGGCGCTGGTACAACGTCATGGACACTGCAGCGAACCTGCTGCCCCCGGCCACGAACCGCTGGCCGTGGCACGGGCCCGCGAACTGCTGGAGAGCCAACTGGCCGACCCGCCTTCGCTGGAGGCACTGGCCGCGGCGGTCAACCTGTCACCCTTCCACTTTGCCCGGGTGTTTCGCCAGGCCACCGGGCTGCCGCCCCATGCCTGGCTCAAGCAGCGTCGCCTGGCCCGTGCCCGGGAATTCCTGCGCCGTGGCCTGCCGGCTTCGGAAGTGGCCTTTGCACTGGGCTTCGCCGACCAGAGCCACCTCAGCCGGCAGTTCAAACAGGCCTTCGGCGTGACGCCAGGCGCCTACCGCCTCGCCTGCCTGAACCACTGACCCGTCGCCCGGCAATACCGCCAGCCGCTGCTACACTGAGAAGGCTGAACGGAGGAATCCTGCCATGTCAGAACGAGAGCTCACCACCCTCATCACGCTGATGAACCAGCGCCAGGCCTGCCTGAGCAGCGCCTGCAAGGAAATCGCCGACTGGATCGACCGGCAGGGCGATGTGCCCTCGGCCGGCAAGATCCGCGCGAGCCTCAAGGCCCTGGAGGCCGACGAAGCCCAGGTTCGCAAAACCCTGACTTCGCTGACCATCGACCGGCCGCTGCCGCGATTCCGTAGCTGAACGACAGCAAGCAGAAAGAACAAGGGCCGCTTGCGCGGCCCTTGTCGGTACTCAGTGCTTCATGTGCATGTGGTCGTGCCCGGCATCCATCTCGGCGGTCAGCGGCTTGACCGGCGCCTGCACCTCGAGTGTCTGCTTCTGGCCCTTGGCATCTTCGATGGTCAAGGTCAATGGCACCTGCTGCCCTTCCTTCACCTGCTCGTTCAGGCCCATCAACATCACGTGCAAACCGTTGGGATCGAGGGTCACCGGCTTGCCGGCCGGCAGCTCCACGCCCTTCACTTCACGCATGCCCATCACATCGCCATTCATGGTCATCTCGTGCACCTGCACGGTCTTGGCCACCGGCGAAGCCACGTTCACCAGCTTGCTGTCGGTGCTGGCGGTCAGGGTCATGAAGGCGCCGGTGGACTGCTGGTGCGGCACGCTTGCGCGCACCCAGGCGTCGCTTACGGTGGTGTCGGCCAGGGCCGGCAGGGCCAGGCCCAACAGGGCGAGAGCGGCCAGGCCGCGCTTGATCGGTTGCATCGACATTCAGCAGATCTCCATCAAGGTGCGCAGGTCTTCGGCGCATTCCTGGGCATTCAGGGAATGGCCCAGACTCAGGCGCAGGGTGCCACGCGTGTCGTAGACGTAGCTGGTGGACGAGTGGGAAATGGTATAGGTGTCGCCGGCAGGGACCTTTTCGTAGAACACCTTGAACTCCCTGGCCACCTCGTCGATTTCTTCCGGGGTGCCGGTCAGGGCGACGAACGAAGGATCGAAGGCCTTGACGTAGGCGTCGAGCACCTCAGGGGTGTCACGCTCCGGATCCAGGGTGATGAACACCACCTGGAACAGGTCACGGTCACGGCCCTTGAGCAGTTTGCGGATCTGCGCGGCGCGTGCCAGCGTGGTCGGGCAGACCGCCGGGCACTGGGTGAAACCGAAGAAGATCATCGGCATCGAGCCGTAGAAGCTCGACAGGGTACGCTCGTTACCCTGCGGATCCTTGAGCTTGAACTTGCGCCCAAGGATCTCGTTGCTCATGTTCTTGCCGTACTTGAAGTCCAGGCCCCGGGCCGGGTTGCAACCCGCCAGCAGGCCAAGCCCCAGTACGCCCATCCCGGCGACGACCGCGCGCCGGGTCAGTAGATCAGTCATGGAACCATCCTTTACAGGGAAGGTGCCGGCCCTCGAGCAGGGCCGGTCGAAAAACCGGGGCATTCTGGCATGACACCCCGAGACCAGCTACCCGACACCCGGAAGATCGGCCCGCAGCCCTTGATTTACGGGCTGCGGCCTGTTGTCGCAGGGCTTGAAACAGTAACACTTTGTTGCTAGGCGAAGGCATTTTTGGCGGGCGACGAATGCAATCGCGGGCCAAGCCCGCTCCTGCAGGTACGACGCCGTACCTGCAGGAGCGGGCTTGCCCCGCGATAGGGCCTATCAGTAGTAGGCGTTCTCTTTTTGCGTGTGGTCGGTCACGTCACGCACACCCTTGAGCTCCGGGATGCGCTCGAGCAGCGTACGCTCGATGCCGTCCTTGAGGGTGACGTCCGCCTGACCGCAACCCTGGCAACCGCCACCGAACTGCAGCACGGCGATGCCGTCGTCGACCACATCGACCAGGCTCACCTGGCCGCCGTGGCTGGCAAGACCGGGGTTGATCTCGGTCTGCAGGTAGTAGTTGATGCGCTCGTTGATCGGGCTGTCTTCGTTGACCATCGGCACCTTGGCGTTCGGCGCCTTGATGGTCAGCTGGCCGCCCATGCGGTCGGTGGCGTAGTCGACCAGTGCGTCTTCGAGAAACGGCTCGCTGACGGCGTCGATGTAGGCAGTAAAGCTCTTCAGACCCACGGCGGTGTCGTCAGGCTTTTCTTCGCCCGGCTTGCAGTAGGCGATACAGGTCTCGGCGTACTGGGTGCCCGGCTGGGTGATGAAAACGCGGATGCCGATCCCGGGCGTGTTCTGCTTCGAGAGCAGATCGGCCAGATAATCATGGGCGGCGTCGGTAATGGTTATAGCGCTCATGGAAGTTCCTCACAGACTTGCCGCCCAGTGTACGCCAAGCCAGGCCTCGAACAAAGTCCTAGTAATTGACTCGGGATAGTGCAGGCGCCACCTGCCGTGTCCCGCGCGCCCCGAACCAGGCCTTGAGGCGCCGATACAGGCCACGCTCCAGCCACTGGTAGCTGAACCACGACATTAGTCCGATTGACGGTACGCAGAAGGCGAACACCAGATACGGATTGAGCCGCAACCGCTGGCTGATGAACCAGCCGCCCCACAGCACCAGCACGTGGGTGAGATAAACCGAATACGAACAGTCCCCCAGCGCCTTGAGCACCCGATTGCCGCGAAAGTACGGCTCCAGCGCGATGAAAGCCAGCACCACCATCGCACTCGGCAGGCCCCAGTGCAGCAGGCGCTGCGAGGCGTCGAGCTGGTACAGCGCAAACCCCGCCGCCGCCAGCACCGCCAGCGGCAGCCAAAGCCCCTCGCGGATCAGTCCGCGTCGGTACAGCACACCCAGACCGATGCCCAGCAGGAACTCGTAGATGATGTCGTTGTTGTAGAAGCGGCTGAGCACACCCAGGCGCCCCAGCACCTCGCTGACCAGCAGCAGCGCCGCGGTGACCAGCACCAGGTGATGACGCTGGCGTACCAGGAACGCCAGGCCGAACAACAGGTAGAAGAACATCTCGAAGTTCAGCGTCCAGCCCACATTGAGGGTGGGGTAAAGCCCGTAGCCACCCGGGTTTTCCGCTGGCACGAACAACAGCGACAGCACCAGGTGCTGCCACTCGAACACCTGATGCGGCATCCAGCGGCTGGCCACCAGCAACAGCAGCGCCATGAGCAAGGTGTAGAACCAGTACGCCGGGACGATGCGCAAGGCGCGGTTGAGCAGGAATTCGCGCGGGGCGATCTCCTTGTCGCGGGTCGAGAGGTAGATCACCAGGCCGCTGATGACGAAGAAGATGTCGACCCCCACCGCACCGCGCTCGGCGAGCAGGCGGCCGACGGGGCCTTTGGCATTGAAATCGAAGAAGATCTGCATGAAGTGGTGGCAGACCACCACCCAGGCGGCGAACGCCCGAAGCGCTTGAAGCGAATACAGCATGGGTTGTCCTGCGGTTCTTGGTGCATTCAGGCCCACAGGCGAGCATTGCTCGCGCGAATCACGGAACCTGCCTGCTCCCGCCTGTGGGAGCGGGCTTGTTCCGCGATGGGCTGCAACGCATCGCCGGGGCCACCCACAGGTCCGACCGCAGAAAGCCGGGAAAGGTCGGACGCCTTTCCCGGCAATCGATCAGAGGTTCTCGTAGCGGTTCATGTCCAGCACGCCCGCCTCCACCGGCTCGGTCTCCTTGATGTAGGTGTTCAGGTCGTGGAAGTACCGCCAGAACTGCGGGTGGCTGCGGCGCACGCCCCAACGCTCGACGATACGCTCGAACTTGCCTTGGTCGTCACGCGCAGCCTCCATGTCCTCGACGAACTCCGGTACGTCACTGGCCGGAATGTTGAAGATGAAGTTCGGGTAGCTGCTGAGCACGCCCGGATACAGGGTCAGGGTGTCCAGCCCCGGCTGGTAGCGATAGGCCTCGCCCAGCAGGAAGGCGACGTTGCTGTGCGCGCGGTTGCGCAACAGGCTGTAGACCTGACGCTGACCGCCCAGCCCTTCGATGCGCAGCATGGTCGCCTCGGGCAGTTGGCCGATCACCTTGAGCCCTGCCGCCGGGCGCGACACCAGGCGGCTCAGGCTCTGTTCCACATCACGAAACTCTTCGTTCATCTGTGGCCGCGAGCAATAGGCGCCGGTGCAACGGTTGATCGGATCGGGTGCTGCGTTCAGGCTGCCGGTGCGTTGCAGCAGCTTGAGGCCGAAGTCGCGCGTGGCATTGTGTTCGTTCAGTTGCAGGGCGCTTGGGGTATCGGTGTCGATGTCGGTGTAGTCGAGCCACATCTTCACCTTGCCGCTGTTCTGGTACCAGTCGCTGAGGATCGCGCCGCGCTTGTTGGCCGGCATCAGGCGCAGGAAGTTGACCTCGGCGCCGTTGCGGATCAGGTCGAAGTACAGGCGCGTCTGCAACTGGTGCGAGACATTCCCGTACACGTCGAAGTTGACCGCCAGTTGATAGTAGGTGCGCTCCAGCAGCGGGTAGTCGAACAGCCAGATGGTCAACGGCACGTCACCGATCAGCCCCTTGCTCACCGAGGCGCTGTCGAAGTGACGGAAGATGCTGAGCAAGGCGTTGTCGTTGCCTGCCCACAGCGTCGACCAGCTCGGCGCTGGCATTTCGGCGTAGGCCTCGCGGCGCAGGGTCTCGTAGTCGTTGCGCTTGTCGCGGTAGGCACGCCACAGGCTCAGCACGCTGCCGACATCGTCGATCTGCCCCGGCATGGCCAGCAACGGCGTGGCCTGGCCGCGGTAGGCGGCATCGGTGACGTAGCGGTCATGGGCCGGCTCCTGGAACAGCGCCCAGAAGTTGTCGCGGATCACGTCAGTGGCGATCTGCCCGCGGCACACCGGGCCACGGATGAAGGTGCGCACGAAGTACTCGGCGTTGTCGAGCATGAACTGGTAGCGCGCCACCGCCGGGATCGCCTCGAAGGTCTCGAACGGGTTGGCCCGGCGCTGCGGGCCATAGCCCGGCAGCGAGGTGGCGCGCCAGTCGCCGCTGTAGAACAGCTGCTTGACCCGCTTGAGCTTCTGCGGCCCCATCGGGTAGGTGATGTGCGTCTTGTGCACGATCACGCCCTGCACCGGGATCAACCGGTAGTAGAAATCATTGCCCGGCGGGTCGTTGGGGCGGCGCGTGGCGATCACGTCGATCGGCTGGCCACTGGGCGTGCGCGAGCGGACCCACTGGAAGAAGTGCCCCTGCTCGCCGCCGACGAAATAGATGTGCGCCAGGAACAGATGCTCGTACAGCCAGCGCCCGACCAGCGCCTCGGTGGAGCCCGGACGGTTGAGCAGAGCTTCCCAGTCGGCAATCTGCTTCGCTTCGCTGGGGCTTGGCTGGATCGGTTGGTACTCGACCGGTGCACCGGCCGCCAGCCAACGCTGCAGGGTCGAATATTCCTGGTCGGTCAGCCCGGTAACCGCCAGCGGCATGCCCTCTTTCGGGTGCGCACCGGCATAGGCGTCGAACTCGTGCGGCAGCGGGCACATGTTGTTGCGGTTCAGGCCCAGGACGATCTCCTCGGGCAGCTTGGCGTTAGGCGTGAGCGGCGTCTTGTGGCCCAGTTCGAGCATGCGCGCCATCAGCGCGGCCTGGCTGCCCTGATTGTCGAGCACCGAGTAGAAGCCTTTCTTGCGCCAGCCCTCTTCATTCTGCGCGTCATAGAACAATCGCGTGGTGGCGACCGCCTGGCTGCGCTCGCCCTGGTACACCGGCACCTTGGAGGCGCCGCGCTCGGCACCTTCTGCGCTGCCCAGGTTGAGCTGGCAGGCGGCGTCGTTGCAGGCGTGGCAGGCCACGCACTTCTGGGTGAAGATCGGCTGGATGTCACGGGTATAAGAGATGGCCGAGCTCGATTGAGGGGCCTGCGCCAATGCTGCGCCACTGACGAGCAGGGCGAAGATGGCAACGATAAAACGATGCACCATGTGCCGAATGTCCTGGTTCTTGATAGCTGTCACGATTTGCCTTTCTGTCCCTGGGACTGAGCCTTGGCACCACCAACATGAATCAAATTCATGAGACCGGGCGATGCGCCTAAAATCCGTGCAGCTTTGTTATTATTCCGCACTTCCGTTATTTGTCCGACCAGGTAGTTCTCATGTCCGACCGCAGCGCTCGTCTCCAAGCACTCCAGCATGCCCTCAAGGAGCGCATCCTGATTCTCGACGGCGGCATGGGTACTATGATCCAGAGCTACCGCCTCGAGGAAGACGACTATCGTGGCACGCGCTTCGCCGATTGGCCAAGCGATGTTAAAGGCAACAACGACCTGCTGCTGCTCACCCAGCCCGATGTCATCGCCGCCATCGAGAAGGCCTACCTGGACGCCGGCGCCGATATTCTCGAGACCAACACCTTCAACGCCACGCAGATTTCCCAGGCCGACTACGGCATGGAAGCGCTGGTGTACGAGCTCAACGTCGAGGGCGCGCGCATCGCCCGCCAGGTGGCCGACGCCAAGACGCTCGAAACCCCCGACCGCCCGCGCTTCGTCGCCGGCGTGCTCGGCCCGACCAGCCGCACCTGCTCCATTTCCCCGGACGTCAACGACCCCGGCTACCGCAACGTCACCTTCGACGAGCTGGTGGAAAACTACATCGAGGCCACCCGCGGCCTGATCGAAGGCGGCGCCGACCTGATCCTGATCGAGACCATCTTCGACACCCTCAACGCCAAGGCGGCGATCTTCGCCGTGCAGCAGGTGTTCGAAGATGACGGCATCGAACTGCCGATCATGATCTCCGGCACCATCACCGACGCCTCCGGCCGCACCCTGTCGGGCCAGACCACCGAAGCCTTCTGGAACTCGGTGCGCCATGCCAACCCGATCTCGGTCGGCCTGAACTGCGCCCTGGGTGCCAAGGACCTGCGTCCGTACCTGGAAGAACTGTCGACCAAGGCCGGCACCCACGTGTCCGCGCACCCCAACGCCGGCCTGCCCAACGCCTTCGGCGAATACGACGAAACCCCGGCGGAAATGGCCGCCGTGGTCGAGGAGTTCGCTGCCAGCGGTTTCCTCAACATCATCGGCGGTTGCTGCGGTACTACCCCGCCGCATATCAAGGCCATCGCCGAGGCCGTGGCCAAGTACCCGCCGCGCGCCATTCCGGACATTCCCAAGGCTTGCCGCCTGTCGGGCCTGGAACCGTTCACCATCGATCGCCAGTCGCTGTTCGTCAACGTCGGCGAGCGCACCAACATCACAGGTTCCGCCAAGTTCGCCCGGCTGATCCGCGAGGAAAACTACACCGAAGCCCTGGAGGTCGCCCTGCAGCAGGTCGAGGCCGGCGCCCAGGTGATCGACATCAACATGGACGAAGGGATGCTCGACTCCCAGGCCGCCATGGTCCGCTTCCTCAACCTGATCGCCGGCGAGCCGGACATCTCGCGCGTACCGATCATGATCGACTCCTCCAAGTGGGAGGTGATCGAAGCGGGCCTGAAGTGCATCCAGGGCAAGGGCATCGTCAACTCGATCTCCATGAAGGAAGGCGTCGAGCAGTTCAAGCACCACGCCCGCCTGTGCAAGCGCTACGGCGCCGCCGTGGTGGTGATGGCCTTCGACGAGGTCGGCCAGGCCGACACCGCGGCACGCAAACGCGAGATCTGCCAGCGCAGCTACGACATCCTGGTCAACGAAGTGGGCTTCCCGCCCGAAGATATCATCTTCGACCCGAACATCTTCGCCGTCGCCACCGGCATCGAGGAACACAACAACTACGCCGTCGACTTCATCGAGGCGTGCGCCTACATCCGTGACCACCTGCCCTACGCGCTGTCCAGCGGCGGCGTGTCCAACGTGTCGTTCTCGTTCCGTGGCAACAACCCGGTGCGCGAGGCGATCCACTCGGTGTTCCTCTACCACGCCATCCAGAACGGCCTGACCATGGGTATCGTCAACGCCGGCCAGCTGGAGATCTACGACGAGATCCCGCCGGCACTGCGCGAGAAGGTCGAGGACGTGGTGCTCAACCGCACCCCCGAAGGCACCGACGCCCTGCTGGCCATCGCCGACGACTACAAGGGTGGCGGCGCGGCCAAGGAAGTGGAAAACGAAGAGTGGCGCTCGATGCCCGTGGACAAGCGCCTGGAACACGCGCTGGTCAAGGGCATCACCGCCTACATCGTCGAAGACACCGAGGAGTGCCGCCAGCAAGCGTCGCGCCCCATCGAAGTCATCGAAGGCCCGCTGATGAGCGGCATGAACGTGGTCGGCGACCTGTTCGGCGCGGGCAAGATGTTCCTGCCGCAAGTGGTCAAGTCCGCGCGGGTGATGAAGCAGGCGGTGGCCCACCTGATCCCGTTCATCGAGGCCGAAAAAGGCGACAAGCCCGAAGCCAAGGGCAAGATCCTCATGGCCACGGTCAAGGGCGACGTGCACGACATCGGCAAGAACATCGTCGGCGTGGTGCTGGGCTGCAACGGCTACGACATCGTCGACATGGGCGTGATGGTCCCGGCCGAGAAGATCCTGCAGACCGCCCGCGAGCAGAATTGCGACATCATCGGCCTGTCCGGCCTGATCACCCCGTCGCTGGACGAGATGGTCCACGTCGCCCGCGAGATGCAGCGCCAGGACTTCCACCTGCCCTTGATGATCGGCGGCGCCACCACCTCCAAGGCGCACACCGCGGTGAAGATCGAACCCAAGTACGCCAACGACGCGGTGATCTACGTCACCGACGCCTCGCGCGCCGTGGGCGTGGCCACGCAATTGCTGTCCAAGGAGCTCAAGCCTGGCTTCGTCGAGAAGACCCGCCAGGAGTACGTGGAAGTGCGCGAGCGCACCGCCAACCGCAGCGCCCGCACCGAGCGTCTGAGCTACGCGCAGGCGATCGCCGCCAAGCCGCAGTACGACTGGGCCAACTACCAGGCAGTGGTGCCCTCCTTCACCGGCGTCAAGGTGCTGGAGGACATCGACCTGCGCGAACTGGCCAAGTACATCGACTGGACGCCGTTCTTCATCTCCTGGGACCTGGCGGGCAAGTTCCCGCGCATCCTCACCGACGAGGTGGTCGGCGAAGCGGCTACCGCGCTGTACCAGGATGCCTGCGACATGCTCGAGAAGCTGATCAGTGAAAAACTCATCAGCGCCCGCGCGGTGTTCGGTTTCTGGCCGGCCAACCAGGTCGCGCATGACGACATCGAAGTCTATGGCGACGACGGCAAGCCGCTAGCCACCCTGCACCACCTGCGCCAGCAGACCATCAAGCCCGACGGCAAGCCGAACTGGTCGCTGGCCGACTTCGTCGCACCGAAGGACAGTGGCATCAGCGACTATGTGGGCGGGTTCATCACCACCGCCGGCATCGGTGCCGAGGAAGTGGCCAAGGCCTACCAGGACAAGGGCGACGACTACAGCTCGATCATGGTCAAGGCGCTGGCCGACCGCCTGGCCGAGGCCTGCGCCGAATGGCTGCACGAGCGCGTGCGCAAGGACTACTGGGGTTATGCCAAGGACGAGCAACTGGACAACGATGCGCTGATCAAGGAGCAGTACAGCGGCATCCGCCCTGCCCCGGGCTATCCGGCGTGCCCGGATCACACCGAGAAAGAGACCCTGTTCCGCCTGCTCGATGGCACGGCCATCGGCGAAACCGGCCCCAGCGGTGTGTTCCTCACCGAGCACTTCGCGATGTTCCCGGCGGCAGCGGTCAGCGGCTGGTACTTCGCCCACCCGCAGGCGCAGTATTTTGCCGTCGGCAAGGTGGAGAAAGACCAGATCGACAGCTACAGCGCCCGCAAAGGCCAGGATGTCAGCGTGAGCGAACGCTGGCTGGCACCGAACCTGGGCTACGAAGGCTAAGCCAACCGCCCCAGGCTGCCGGTGCCATTTCGCCCCGGCGACGCCGGCGCTCGCCACCAGGTGAGTCGAAGTATCCCGATTGCCTTGCTGTTGCGCTGGATGGCGAAGGTGCAACTTGAGGACAAGCCGGCTCGGCCCCTCCAGGGGCGAGCCGGTCTGTGGGTTCAGGCCTGGCAGTTCAACCTGCCTTGGCCCCCGGCATATGCCTGCCGAACCACGCCATCACCCGCGCCGTAAAATCAAACAGCGCGGGCATGTTGCGCACGCCATGCCCTTCTTGCGGATAGGTCAGCAGCACGCTCTCGACCTCGCCCAGGCCCTGCAATGCCCGATGAAACTCCAGGGCTTGCCCCGCCGGGGTGATCTTGTCCAGGGCCCCACAGACGTGCAGGGTTGGTGTCCTGACCCGGCCTGCGTGGTGAATCGGGCTGCGCGTGAAATATTGGCCCTGGGGGTCGCTCAGCGTGTCGCGTAGAAACAGCTCGCAGAAGGTCGGCACATTGCAGGTCAGGTGCTGGCTGACCCAGTCGGTGACCGGCGACATCGGGACCGCTGCGGCAAAACGCTGGTCCTGGGTAATGAGCCAGGAGGTGATATAGCCGCCATAGCTGTTGCCCATGACCCCGATACGCGCCGGATCGATCAGGCCCTGCGCCATGAGCTCATCCAGGCTCGACAGGTAGTCGTAGGTGTCGGCACCCCCCATGTCACCGAATACCCGCCGTGCGAAGGCCTGCCCGCGACCGCTCGAGCCGCGCGGGTTGGGCAGGAACAACGCATACCCCGCAGCCAGCGCCATGTGCTGCAGCGCCGATCTTGCGATGTACTGCGGCCGGACATACCAGACCGGCCCGCCATGCACCTGCATGATCACCGGATGCGGGCCGTTCCCCCTGGGCAGGAGCAGCCAGCCATGCAGTGCCAGCCCGTCCGGCGCCGTCCAGACGAAGTCGCGCACCGATGCGCCGAGCGCCCGCACCTGCTCATCGAGCCCCGGCGCGCCGAAGCGACGGATGGCACGTTCCCTACCCGCCTCGAACGCCAGCAGCGTGGGCGCCTCCAGAAAGGCTTCGACGAGACAGAGAAAGTCCTCCGGCTGCCGACCCAGCGGCGCGAGCTCCGAAAAGATCGCACCATGGGGCTGCCGATGGCTGTCGCGCCACAGCTCGCAGGCTACACCAGATCGGCGGTCGTATATCCCCGCGACGAAATCGGGCCCCTGCCCCGCACCGAACAGCAGCCGATGCTCGTCACGCCAGATCAGTTGAGTCACGTCCGCATCGAGGGTGGACGCCTGGGTGACCACGCCGCTGGCGACGTCGATCAGACGCAGATCACCGGCCACGAGATTGCGGTCGCTGCAGACCGCCTCGATCACGGCAATGGTGCTGCCCGAGGGTGTGGCCACGGCGCAGTTGAGCTGGTCGTCAGGCTTGAACAGCCTGCGCACGCCGCCATCGGCCACCGCGATCAGGCGCACATCGGCCGTGTACCACCAGGTCTCCTCCGGAAGGTCCGAGCAGATCGCGACGATATGATCAGGCCCGGCCCAACTCGCCTGCCAGACATTGACGCCAGGCAAGGTGAGCTGCTGCACGCTGCCCGAGGCGACGTCATGAATCCACGCACTGCGCCAGGGCGAGGCCTCGGGGGCGCCTTCGACACTGGGCACCCAGTCAGCGTCGGCACCCGGCTCGCGGGCCACCGCAGTGGCCCCCTGCGCGCCCGCAAGGTCCGAGCCGAAGCCTGCGACGCAAAGCAGCAGCGACCGGCCATCAGCCGACCACTGCAGCGACTCCAGCACCCCATCGAGGCGCGGGCCGGCCTTGTCGCGAAGGGTTTTCACATCGAGCATACGCAGCTGGTTCACATGCACCTGCTCACGGTCCGACAGGTAGGCAATCGAGCGGCCGTCCGGCGACCATTGGGGACTGCTGTCCGAACCCGGCCCCAGGGTGACGACCTCGATGGCACCCGTAACCAGGTCCACAAGGGCGAGCCGGGTCGATGGCAATCCCTGCAGCTCCTCGCACACCACGGCTGTGGCAACGGCCATGGCGCCGTCGGGGCTGACCATCAACTGACTCAGGCTCGACGCTTCGCCACTGCCCGGACGCAACCAGGCACGGGTCAGTCGCTCGGCTTCGATGAACGAATGATGGTCGCGAAAATCCGTCTGCATCATCTTCCCCTCGGAATCGAAATCAGGACACCCGGTTGAAGATTCGCACCATCGAACCCAGGCGCTGCATCTTTCCGTTGCTGTCCGGGTCGACGAAGGCCAGGGGGAAGGCATGCGGCACACCGTTCACGCTCATCTGGAACAGGTGATCGCCCACCCGCTCCAGAGCAAAGACCGTACCTTGGGCGTTGTCGGTTTCATAAAGATCCTGCCTTGGCGCCATCCTGGCGAACAGCTGCTCGCCCTCGGTATAGACATCGAAGCGAATCAGCTGGCTCTCGAAGGCACCCTCGTAGGGCGTGGCATCGATAGCCCCCGGGATCGGCACCAGTGGCTCGGACGTCGAGCCCCAGCTTTCGAGCATCGGTTCCACCAGACGGGCGTCGAACGCTCCGTATCGGGAGCAGTTGGTCAGCAGCGCGAACACCCTGCCGCTCTCGGGGTGCGCATAGAGCACCGAGGAAACCCCCGGACCGCCACCGCCATGGAACAGCACGCCGCCCGACAGCAGCATCCACCCCAACCCTATGCGCCAGGTGTGCGGAGACAGGAACCCGGTGGTCTCCTGCGCCATGAGCGCGGCACTGTCTTGCGAGAGGATGCGCGTACCGTTGACGCCCACTCCACCGTTGATCAGCGCGCGGGCAAAGGTCACCAGGTCGGTGGCGGTCATCATCACCGTGGCGCCGGCCGGGCCGAAGCTCAACGGCAGGAACGGCCTGGTGCTCTGCACCAGCTTGCCGAAGCCGTCCACCTGATCGCCGACACTGACCCGGAACCGCGGCAGCTCGGTGATATCGGCCAGCGAATGCTCAAGGCCCAGGGGCTCGAAGATTCGCGACTTGACCAGGCTGTACCATCCCTCGCCGCGCAGCTTCTGGGTGATGTAGCCCGCGATGACGGTGCCAATGTTCGAGTAGGCAGTCGCTTCACCGGGTGCATGCAACTGGGTCTTGGTTGCGCAATCTTCGATGGCCTCGACGATGCGCTGTTCGTCGAAGTCGCGATAGGCCGGGCAGTCATAATCGATGCCATTGGTGTGGTTGATAAGCATGCGACAGGTGATCCGCGGCAGCGCTTGCGGATCGCCCAGCCGTAGCTCGGGCAAGTGCTTGATCACCGGGTCGTCGAGTTCGACCAGGCCGTCGTCGACCAGTTGCATGAACAGGGTGGCATTGATCACCTTGGTGATCGAGCCGATGTGCATCAAGGTGTCGAGCGTCACCGGGTCACCGGTCACACTGTTGCGCAGGCCACCCACGACCTGGTGCATCTGCTCGCCATCCCAATAGGCGAAGGATGCGCCGGTCACCTCGCCGCTTTGTGTGAGCTCAGCGATGACGCTGGCAAAATCGATGGTCATTTCAGTGTCTCCTCGAGTCTGTTGCTCGGATTTGTAGTTGTGGAGCGTGACGTTTCAGATCGCGACGCCAAAGCGCGCTGGCGAGAGCATTTGCGCGTCCAGGCCGATGTCGATGAGATCTTGCGGCAGTGCGCTGCGGGTGCACAGCGCAGCCGTCAGCCGGCCCAGTGCCACGGCGGTCTGAATACCGTAACCGCCCTGGCCGACCAGCCAGAAGAAGCCCTCGGCGACTGGATCGAAGCCTGCCACCGGCGTGCGGTCCGGGCTGAACACCCGCAGCCCGGCCCAACTGTTGGCGATACGCCGGACCTGCGCGCCGGTGGCCTGCTCGAAGCGGTCCACGGCGATGGCCACATCCAGCTCTTCAGGCTGCGCGTCGCAGGGCGGTGAGTCGGACTCATCGGCAGGCGAGATCAGTAGCAGGCCGGCATCGGGCTTGAAGTAGAACTGCTCGTCGATGGCGATGGCGGCAGGCCAATGCGTAGCATCCAGCCCGGACGGCACGTCGATGAGCGCTGCCGTGCGGCGCTTGGGCTGCAAGCCCAGTGGTGCGACACCGCCGCTACGCGCTACTTCGTCGCCCCAGGCGCCTGCGGCGTTGACCACCACGGGTGCACTGAAACGCCCTGCGGGGGTTTCCAGGTGCCAGCGACCGTCGACACGGGAAAGCGCCTGCACCCGCACATTGGTCAGGATCTCGGCACCCAGCCCACGGGCCTGGCGCAGGAAGCCCTGGTGCAGCGCATCGACGTCGATATCCGCCGAACCGGTTTCCAACACGGCGCCGCCCAGGTAGTCGGGAAGGAATGCCGGCACCCGCTGACGCGCCTGCTCGGGCGACAGCACCTGGGTTCTGGCGGCCACCTCGGGCTCTTCGCGCAACCGCTGTAGCAGCTCAAGTTGCTCGGGCGTGCCGAAGAACAGGGTGTCTCGCGGCGTCACCAGCGCAGTCGGGGCAAAGCCTGCAGGAGGTTCGAAGAGGAAGCCTCGGCTGGCACGGGTCAGGCGGCGCACCACCTCGTTGCCATAGATTTCCGAAATCAGCGCCGCCGAACGGCCGGTGGAGTGGTAACCCGGATGCTCCTCGGCCTCGACCAGCAGCACTGCCCCTCGCTCGGCGAGCTGCGCTGCCGCCGACGCCCCGGCGATACCAGCGCCGATCACCACGAAATCAACTTCCCTCACTTGACTCATCGCTGCCACCCATTGGTTGAGATGGGCCGACTATACGAAACAAAACCGTCAATTTGGAAATTAAATTTCCATTTTGGAAATATTTATCATTTCTTGCGCACTGGCAGCCGTGGCTTGTCCTGCTTCTCGGAGAGCGAGACGAAGGTATCGATCATCGGCTCCGCAGCGCCACGTGGCGCTGCCGCGGCAACGATGCGGCAAGGTGTGTCGCTGGCCTTGAGGTAGGCGTGCCCCATTTCGCTGTCGAAATAGAGCGTATCGCCTGCAGACAGACGCACCGGCGCATAGAGGTCAGTGTGGAAGTCCACTTCGCCTTCGATGATGTAGATGAACTCCTCGCCAGGATGGCGGATGAAGTCGCCGAACTCGGCCAGGAATTCTTCCATGGTCCGGGCGTGCACCTCGACGACCATCGGCGTCATCTTCTTGTGCAGCAGTTCCGTGGCAAGATAGGTCTGGCTGTAGCTGCGGGTCTGCACCTGCTGCCCTTCACCGGCACGCTGCACCACACGGCGCCCGAGATTGCTCGGCGGTACCACCACGGCGGGCGCCGGGGCTGGCGGCGGGGCGCCGAGCAGCTCGGTCATGTCGACGCCCAGGCCACGGCTGATGGTCATCAGCTTGTCGAACGAAAGGGAGATGTGGCCGGCCTCCAGCTTCGACAAGGTCGAGGCGGCCATGCCGGTCTTGGCGCTCAGTTGGGCGAGCGTAATGTCCGCGTTGCGGCGCAGCGCCCGGATCGTCGCGCCCGGGTTGCCGTTGCGGTTGTCTTGAGTGGGATCGGTCGTCTTCTTCATGGCGCGAACTGTAGCAGGCGTATTTCATTCCCCCAAATAAAATCAGCCTTGGGGAATGTACTTTTCTGAAATTTATTTTCCGTTTTGGAAAATTAGTTGCTACGATGCAGCCACCTGGCAGGCATCAGCGGTCGCTCACAGGGATTATCCAATCGCACTGACAGACGTGTTCTCCAACAAGGAGTCCGAATGACTGAGATTTCTTCCCCGGCCGTCGCAGGCAATTCCGGCACCACTGCATTGGACGCGTTGTTCCAGGCGGTAAACCGCAGTGATGCACCAGGCCTGGTCGCAGGTGTCGCCCAGCACGGCAAAACCCTCTATCGCCGTGGTTTTGGCCTGGCCAGTGTCGAGCTGGGTGTGGCCAATACGCCAGGCACCCGCATGCGCATCGGCTCGAGCAGCAAGCACTTCACCTGCCTGGCTGCACTACTGCTGGCCGAAGACGGCGAGCTCGACCTCGATGCCAGCGTGCGCCGCTACATTCCCGAGCTGCCATCGCTCGACGCCGAGCCCAGCCTGCGCCAACTGATGACACATACCGGCGGCTATCGCTGCCATCTCGACCTGGGCTTCATCGCCAACGGCATGGCTATACAACCTGAAGGTTTCGGGCTGGCCATGCAACTGCGCCAGAGCACCGCGAACTTCACACCGGGCACGTCAGCGCTTTACTGCAACAGCGGCTACCACCTGCTGTCGCAGGTGATCGCCCGGGCCAGCGGCATGCCATTCGAGCAGTTCCTGCAAACACGTATCTTCACGCCCTTGGGCATGCTCGACACCACGCTGGCACCGAGCGACCTGCAGATCCACCGCGCCATGGCGACGCTGCACCTGGCGCAGGCCGATGGCCGCTGGCAACGCGGCATCTTCCCCAGCGAAGAGGTGCTCGGCGAAGGCGGGATAATATCCACGCTCGACGACATGCTGCTGTGGCTCGCTCACCTGCGTAACCCGAAAGCCCTCGGTAGCGCCGCCACCTGGGCACAGATGACGACACTGGCAACGCTTGAAAACGGCACGACCCTGCCCTACGCCCTGGGGCTCATGCGCCACGATTATCGCGGCGTCGAGGTGATCCATCATGCCGGCGGCGTGATCGGTGGCTCTTCGCAGATACTCACCGTGCCAAGCCACGAACTCGATGTGGTGATCATGACCAACGGTGCACTGGTCAACCCCATCGCACTGGCCAACCAGATCGTGGATCTGCTGCTCGGCGACGTTCTCGGCCCGCCTGCCAGCAAGCCTTCCACCGAATGCTTCCAGGCGCTGGTAGGCACCCGCTACCACGCACCGGGCGACGGCCGCGTCATCGGTTTCGCCGATGTAGGCGGCACCCTGGGGCTGTCGTTCCTGAACAGCCCCGCGCTCCCGCTGGCCGACAGCGGGGATACGCTGTGCATCGGCTTCCAGACGCTGGCCGTAGGCCCCTTGAGCGTGCCGGTCGGGCAACTGGCCGAGCTCCAGCAAGCCCCCGCCTCACTCACCTTCAGTGAGGGCGGCCAGGCCGCAGTGTTCGAACGTCTGCCGGAGCCGCCGCCATCAGTGGCGCAAGCGGGGGCAGCACTGCTGGGGCACTACCATTGCCTCGACCTGGACGCCGATGCCTGGGTGCGCTTCGACGGTCAGACCTTGAACCTGCATGTCCACGGTGCGCTGGGAGTGTCGGTGATGCCGCTCGAAGCCCTCAGCACCGAGGTGTTCAGCATGAAATCACAAGTCCCGGCGCTGTCGCTGTTCGGAATCATCAACCTCGAACGACAAGAAGGCCGCGTCACGGGTTTCTCCCTCGACACCCTGCGCACCCGGCATCTGCACTTCCAACGGAAAGACTGACGATGAACGCACAAGAACAACAAGCGCCTTCGCTGTCCTCGATGCTGGTATGGGACAACCACGTCTGCATGCCACTGCGTCCACACGACCACAGTTTTCTCGACCAGCTCCAGTGGCATCACCGCAACGGTACCGACGTCGTGATGTTGAATGTCGGCTTCGGCGACGATTCGATCGAAGCGCACCTGCGCATGCTTGCCAGCCTGCGTGCCTGGCTGGCCGCACGCCCCGCCCAGTACCGGCTGATCCGTTCGGTCGCCGACATCCATGCCGCCCGGGCGACCGGGCAACTGGCGGTGGGCTTCGACATCGAAGGGGCCAACGCCATCGGCGACCAGCTCAGCCTGATCGAGTTGTACCGCGACCTGGGCGTGCGCTGGATGCTGCTGGCCTACAACCAGAACAACCGCGCCGGCGGTGGCTGCCAGGACGATGATCCAGGCCTCAGCGATTTCGGCCGCGCGATGCTTGAGGAAATGGCCCGTGTCGGCATGATCGGTTGCTGCTCGCACACCGGCTACCGCACCGCTCGCCAGGCCATCGACGCCTCGCCCTCGCCGCTGATCTTCTCGCACTCGAACCCTCGCGCGCTGTTCCAGCACCCGCGCAATATCCCTGACGACCTGATCCGCGCCTGTGCGGCACGTGGCGGGGTCATCGGCATCAACGGCATCGGCCTGTTCCTCGGCGGCAATGACGCCTCCCCGAGCAATGTGGCGCGGCATGTGCTGTATGTCGCCGAGCTGGTCGGGATCGAGCATGTCGGCATCGGCCTGGACTTCATCCACGACCGCCAGGAGGTCGATGCCTTCCTCGCCGCGAACCCAGACAAATTCCCCCCGCACCTGGGCTACAGCGCCGGCATGGACATGCTGTCGCCTGCCGAACTACCGGCACTGGCCAACGAACTGGCCACGCACGGCATGAGCGAAGCCGACCTTGCGGCCGTGTTCGGCGGCAACTGGCTGCGCATGGCCGAGCAGGTCTGGCGCGACTAGCGGCTACAGCGCGCGCTACCCGATGACACCGTCGGCCCGCCTGGGCAGGGGCAACTGTGCCCTGAGTCCCCCGGCGATCCGCCCCCCGTTACTTCAACCAGAGGCATGTCATGAGCAAAATAGAACGTATCGACGTCGGCCCACGCATCTCCCAGATCGCCATTCACAAGGGCGTGGCGTACCTCGCCGGGCAGATTCCCTCAGACCTGAGTGCCGACGTGCAAGGCCAGACCACACAGGTTCTGCACGCCATCGATGCGCTGTTGGTCCGCGTGGGCACAGACAAGGCCAAGATCCTGCGGGCGGAGATCTTCCTGGCCGATATCACTGATTTTGCCGCGATGAACGCAGCCTGGGACGCCTGGGTGCCCGCCGGCCATGCGCCACCGCGCGCGACAGTCGAAGCCCGTCTGGCGATCCCGGAAATCAAGGTGGAGATTGTCGTCACCGCTGCGGTGAGTGAAGTCTGAATGCTCTCGGCGACCGTATCTACGGTCGCCACACTGGGCTGAGCAGCCCTTGAGCGTGACTCTCGAACAACAAGAAAGGAAATCAGATGAAACAGGTCATCGTGCATTCATCCTTCGCGTCAGGCGCCACCACCCGGCAAACATCGCGCTCGCGCGTACTCACGTCTGCACGCAAGGGGCTTCAATACTCAGGCTTGTGCCTGCTTCTGTATTTGCTCGTTTCGGTGTTGCTCATTGACCCGGCCGCTTACGCTGCCGATCCCCAGACCACCGATGAAACATCGCTCGTCGCGCCAGTCGCCGAGGCCGCTGATGCCCAAAATGCAGCCACGCCGGAAACGCCTGCCTGTCTGAAATACGATCGCTACAACCACAAAGGTTCCGAAGCCCCCTTCCCGTCCAACTGCGAATCGATCAGTCCAGAGTTGGGCGGGCTTCGTGAAGCCCTTTACGAGGCAGGGTGGAACGCTCAGTTGATCTACACCAACGGCCTGACCTACGACCTGAAAGGCCACGATGGTGGCAAGCAGGTCTATAGCGGTCAGAAACCCTCCTACACCACGACCGGTTCGTTGCTGCTCACTCACGACCTGGAGAGACACGGGCTACCGGCGGGCTCCCTGTTCACGCTGGGCGGCTCCTTCAACTACAACAGTTTCCGCGGCGATGGACTGCGCGAAGCCTTCATCAGCCAGTTTTCCGCACGCGTACCGCTGTATGACGACCGCGTCATCATTCAGGCAGGTTACTTCGCGCTGGCCAACCAGTTCTACGGGACCTTGCTGGGCAACAACATCGCCGCCTCGACGCTGGGCCCGAGCAGCGGCCTGCTGGCACAAGTCGGAGCCTTGGGTTTCAAGCCTTCGCCTACGGTCGACGTGCGCCTGTACAGCGAAGACAAACGCTACTACTACCATGTCGGCGTGGCACGCAGTATCAGCCCGCAAGGCTTGTTTCCCGACGCGAATGAAAACCGCTATGGCTTGAAGTTCAAGGTGAAAGGCGCCAAGACCATCGTCCTGAACGAAGTCGGTTATCGCGTCGAGTCGGGGCCTTCGCAGAAGAAGGTCTGGCTGCGTACCGGTGTGGCCTACAACGACTCCGACTACACCCGTCTGGACGATCCGAACAAGACCAATAACAACTACGGCGCCTACGCTGTGGGGGATGTGCAGCTCACTCAACCGGACTCAATGTTGCCCTACAAGGGCTGGTACATGAACGCCTACGTCAACCAGGGACGGGAAAACGTCAACTACCTGCCCGGCGCCTTCGGCGCCTCGATCTACAGCCTTGGGCCGTTCGATTCGCGTCCGTACGACCTGTTCGCGCTGGGCGTTTCCAAGAACCAGTACAGCAGTTGGGCACGACGCAATGCGGCGGACGCTGATATCGACTACGCGAAGGCCTCGAGCAGCATCTCGCTGTCGTACGCCTACCGGATCAGCCAGGGGATTTACCTGCAATCGGCCCTGATCCATACCGACAATCCAACCTTCGCGCCCAAGCTCGACAGTTCGCTCAATGCCAACATGACGCTGGTGCTGGTGTTCTAAGCCGCTCGGCACAGGCCTCGCAGCCTGTGCCGATGCCCCTGTTTCACCCTGCGCCCACTTTCCCCAGCTCACCGATTTTCTCCAACCGCGCCCGCACGATGTTGCGGCTGATATTGAGCAAACGCCCAGTCTGCAACTGGTTGCCATGGCAGTAGCGGTAGGCGGCGCGAAACACCGTCTCCTCGATATGCTCGTACAGGTTCGGCACGTTCTGCTCGAACAGCGCCAGCAGTGCGCTTTCCAGGCTCACCGGCGCCGCTGCCGCTGCTGGCAATCCTGCCGTCACGGCCACTTCTCCCGGCAACACCGCCTGCGGGCGCATGTCCACCAGGTGCAGGTCCTGCGGTGCCACCACCTGCTGCCTGCACACCAGCAGCGCGTGATGGATGGCGTTTTCCAGCTCGCGGATGTTGCCAGGCCAGCTATGCGCCAGCAGCTTGCGCTCAGCCTCGAGACTCAGTGACGCGCGGTCATAGCCCAGGCGTCGGCAGTGCTCTTCGATGAAGAATTCGGCCAGCGGCAGGATATCCCCAGGTCGCTCGCGCAGTGGCGGCAGGCGGATGGTCGCCACGTGCAGGCGGTAGAACAGGTCCTCGCGAAAATGCCCGGCCACCACCGCGTCGGCCAGGTTGACGTTGGTCGCCGCCACCAGCCGCACGTTGATCGGGATCGGCGTGCGTGAGCCCAGGCGCACAACCTCGCGCTCCTGCAGTACGCGCAGCAGCTTGACCTGCATATTCAACGGCAGGTCACCGATTTCATCCAGAAACAGCGTGCCGCCATTGGCGGCCTCGAACCAGCCGGCCTTGTTCGAGGTTGCGCCGGTGAAGGCGCCCTTTTCGTGGCCGAACAGTTCGCTCTCCACCAGGGTTTCGGCGAAAGCGCCGCAGTTGACCGCTACGAACGGCTCACGGCCACGGCGGCTCAGGTGATGAATGTGGCGGGCAACCAGCTCCTTGCCGGTGCCGGTCTCGCCGATGATCAGGGTGTTGGCCTCGCTCGGGGCCAGGCGCTCGATGCGGCTGAGCAGCTCCTGCGAGCGTGGGTCCTTGAAGACGAGCACGGTGGCACGTACCGACTTGGTCAGCTCTCGGGCATTGGGGTGAGTGATCAGCGACATGATGCATTCCTGGCAGTTGAAGCGCGCCCTCATAGTGCACGAATAAATTTAGACCCAAAAATTATTAATAAATATTTATATATTCGAAATTGACATATTGAAAAAATCAACACCTCGATTGCTGCTGGAGCAGCAGCGGGCCAGCAACGGCCTGCGCAGGGATCAGCAGCCAGGCCATCGCGAGGGCTCTGGGTCGAGGGCCTGAAGGCCTAGTGCCACCGGGGCTGGAGCGGATCCGGGCCGGTGCTGGCATGCATTTCGCTCAAGGGGAGGTAACACCCTGTTGGTGGTTGGGGCCGCTGTGCGGCCCATCGCGGGCAAGCCCGCTCCTACAGGTTCAGCGCAGGTCCTCAGAACCGCGCAGTACCCGTAGGAGCGGGCTTGCCCGCGATGGGCTGCACCGCAGCCCCGACCCCACCACCACCTCCTGGAGCCGCATATGAACAACCCCTGGCGTCACGCCCTGGCCCTGCTCACCGGCCTGCTACTGAGCTTCTCCACCCTCGCCGCCGAAGCCCCGCCCGCCGTGCGCATCGCCATCGTCGCCTTCACCCAGGGCGGCGCGCCGGTATTCGGCGGCATCCCTGGCCGGGTCATCGAAGAGGGCTGGCTGGCACAACAACTGGCCGAGCGCGGCGTCAAGCTCGAATGGGTCGCCCTGCCCCACGCCGGCGCCGGCCCGCAGATCAACGAGGGCTTCAGCAACAACAGCCTGGACTTCGCCGTGCGCGGCGACCTGCCGACCGTGATCGCCGGTGCCGGTGGTGTGCCGGGCAAGCTGGTCGTGCCCGGTGGCAGCGGCAACAACATCTACCTCGTCGTACCCACCGACTCGCCAGTGCGCAGCATCCAGGACCTCAAGGGCAAGCGCCTGGCCCTGCACCGTGGCCGTCCGTGGGAGTTCGCCTTCAGCAATTTCCTGCACAGCCAGGGCCTGAGCCTGGCCGACTTCAAGATCGCCAACCTCAACCCGCAGGTTGGCGCCGCCGCGGTGTCCGCCGGCAAGGTCGATGCCGCCGTGCTGCTCAACGAAGCCTATGCCCTGGAAGACAAAGGCGTGGCGCGCATTCTCTGGTCGACCAAGCAAGGCGCCAACGACTGGCGCCTGGTCTCCGACCTGTTCGGCACCGACCTGTTCGTCGAGCAGCACCCCGACCTCACCCAACTGGTCGCCACCGCCTGGGTCAAGGCCGCCTGGTGGATCTCCCAGGCAGAGAACCGCGACGCCTACTACAAGCTCTCCTCTCGCGCCGGCATTGCCGAAAGCGTGCTGCGCCGCGATGACCAGGACGACCCGGTGGCCTGGAAAGACCGCTGGGCACCGAAGACCGACGCCCAGCTCGAAGCCCATTACCAGGCCCTGGCCCGCTACGCCCTGGAGAACCGGCTGATCCGCACGCCCTACGACATTCGCCACGACCTCGCCACCCACTTCACCCGCCAGGCCCTGCAAGACCTGCAGCTCACCGGCTACTGGCCTGCGGTCGCCACGCAATTGAGCAAACAACCCTGAATTTCCGAAAAGAGACCCGTCCATGAAACTGCCTGCCACCCTCGTCTTCAGCCTTAGCGCCCTGGCCTTTTCGATCAGCGCCCTGGCCGCCCCGACCTACGCCCCCAAGCCCGACCCGCAGCAAGGCGACGGCCGTGTCTCGGCGTTCTACAGCTGGAGCGAAGTGATCCCCGCCGCCCCCGGCAAGCTGCTACGCAGCGAGCCGCTGGAGCAGACGCTGAGCCTGCCCAGCGCCGCCAGCGCCCAGCGGATCCTCTACAGCTCGTTGGACGGACGCGACGGCAAGACCCCGGTCGTGGTTTCCGGGGCGCTGTTCATCCCCAAGGGCAAGGCACCCGCTGGCGGTTGGCCGGTGCTGAGCTGGGGCCACGGCACGGTCGGCGTTGCCGACATCTGCGCGCCGTCCTGGGCCGGGCGCTCCTACCGTGACGTGCAATACCTCGACCGCTGGCTCAAGGAGGGCTTCGCCATCGTCGCCACCGACTACCAAGGGTTGGGCGTGCCCGGTGGTCACCCATTGCTGAACAACCGCACCGCGGCCTACGGCATCCTCGACGCCGCGCGTGCCGTGGTGCACGGCGTGCCGGGCCTGGCCGACAAGGTGCTGATCGTCGGCCAGTCCCAGGGCGGCGCCGGGGCCTTCGCCGCAGGCGCCTATGCCGCCACCTACGCGCCGGAGCTGGGCGTCAGGGGCAGCATCGGCACCGGGGTGATCTACACCGTCGGCTCGAAGAACGTCGGTGAACAGGACAACAACAAGGTCGACCCATCCCTGGCCTATGGCTTCTACACCTTGCTCGCCGCGCAGCAGTACGACCCGAGCATCGACCCTCGTGATCACTACACCGACAAGGCCCTGCCACTGTTCGAGCAGGCCCGCAGCAGTTGTCTGTCCTCGCTGGTCAGCGACGTGGTCGGTACCGGCCTTACCACCGCCAACACCAAGAAGGACTACCAGGGCGACAAGCTCAAGCCATGGCTGGCGCAGGTCTCCTACCCGACGCTGAAGCTGGCGCAGCCGATCTTCATCGGCACCGGCGCCGAGGACCAGACTCCCACCGCCGCCAGCCAGGCCAAGCTGATGCAGGACGCCTGCGACGCCGGGTCCATCGTCGAAGGCCACCTGTACAAGGGCCTGGGCCACAGCGAGACCGTCAACGCATCGCTCAAGGATTCGATCCCCTTCGCCCACAAAGTCATCAACGGCGAACCCATCACCCCGATCTGCAAACCTACGGTCCAGTAAAGGAGGCCCGGCATGAGCATCGAGTTCTTTACCCGCCTGCCACTGCATGGCGAAACCCAGTTTCTTCCCGGCGACAGCCGCAACCGCGGCGACTGGCACCCGGGCGGGCCGAGCACCGGCGCGGTATCGGGGTTCGCCGTGGGTGATCACTTCACCTACATCGACTACCTCGGCCAGGTGGCCCGCGCAGCCGAGATCAACGGCTTCGGCGGCGCGCTGATGGTCAACGCCCCCAGCGGCGAGGAGCCCTGGACGGTGTGCTCGCTGCTGGCCCGCGAGACCCGGACACTGAAGTTCGTCACGGCCTTCCAGCCCTATCACTACACGCCCTGGGTCGCGGTGCAGCAGGCGGCGACCTACCAGCGAGCCACCGGCAACCGCCTGGTCTGGAACATCATCAACGGCGGCTCGGACGCGATCCAGCGCCAGGTCGGCGACTACGAAAGCCACGATGACCGTTATGCGCGCGCCACCGAGTTCATGGATGTCGTCAGGGGTTACTGGCACAACGAGCAGTTCCACTACGACGGGAAGTACTACCACGCCGACGGCGGTGGCCTGCGCGGACCGCTGAAGAAGGCCGAGTTGCCGTTGATCTGCACCGCCGGCTCGTCGGTCGCGGCGCGTGAGTTCGCCGCCAAGCATGCCGACTTCTACCTGATGCGCGCCGAGCACCCGGACGAAATCGCCGCGCTGATCGCCGACATCCGCGCCCGCGCATTGAAGTACGGACGCAACGACATCCGCTTCGGCCTGTCGATCGATGTGATCGCCCGCGAGACCGAGACCCTGGCCCGCGCCGAGGCGCAGCGCTTCTTCGACGAAGGCATCGCCAAGGGCGCGGTCAAGGCCAGGGCCGCCCACGCTGGCCTGCGCACGGCACGCAAGCTCAGCTACGAGCAAGGCTTTACCGACAAGGGCGATACCCCCGGCATCGACGACTTCTTCATCCATCCGAATGTCTGGACCGGCTTCGGCTACATCGGCATCCCACCCGGCTGCGCCCTGGTCGGCAGCTACGAGAACGTGGTGGCGCGGATCCGCGAGTACAACGCCATCGGCGTCGACCTGTTCTTCCTCGCCGGCTACCCGCACCTGGAAGAGGCCTATCGGATCGGCGAGCACATCCTGCCGCACTTCCGTGGCGAGCGCGCCGCCCTCGCCCGCCTGCCTGAAACGCCCGTGCAACTGCACGCGGCCAACGGAGCCTGAGCCCATGACCAGGGACGGTTACCCCCTGAGCCGGCGCAGCTTCCTCGGCCATACCGGCGTGCTGGCGGGCGGGCTGCTGGTCGGTTGCGGCCCCAGCGACACCCCGGCCACCGCTGTCGCCGACCAGCCACGCCACGGCGGGCGCCTGCGCCTGGGTGTCATCGACGGCAACCAGAGCGGCAACCTCGACGCCCACAAGCCCATCGGCAGCGGCATCGTGCGAGGCTTTGCGCTGTACAGCAAACTGTGGGAATGGGACGAGCAGATGCAGCCGCGCCTGGCCCTGGCCGAGTTCGCCGAGCCCAACGCCGATGCCAGCGGCTGGACCCTGCGCCTGAAGCAGGGCCTGGAGTTCCACCATGGCAAGACCATCGATGCCGACGACCTGATCTTCTCCATCCGCCGCCTCACCGATCCGCAACTGGCCTCGCCCTATGCAGCGCTGCTGCACTGGGTCGATCGTGACCATCTGGAGAAGCTCGACGAGCGCACCGTGCGCCTGCGTTTTCGCGAAGGCCGTAGCTACCTGCCGCTGCCCGAGACCTGGGTCAATTTCGGCGGCATCGTGCCGGTGGACTACCATCCGGTCAGCAATCCAGTCGGCGCCGGGCCGTTCAAGCTCAAGAGTTTTACCCCTGGGCAACGCTCGCTGTTCACCCGTTTCGACAACTACTTCAAGCCGAACAAGCCTTACGCGGACGAGTTGGAGATCATCGACTTCAAGGATCAGACCGGGCGCCTGGCGGCCCTGCGCGCCGGGCAGATCGACATGGCCAACGTCATGTCCACCGAGCACCTGCAGGTGCTGCAGGCCGACCCGCGGCTGACCCTGCTCAAGTCGGTGAGTGGCAACTGGCTGTCGTTCGACATGAACACCGCCAAGGCGCCGTTCGACGACCCACGGGTACGCGAGGCCTTCCGCCTGCTGGCTGACCGTGAGGAACTGGTACGCCGTGCGCTGAACGGTCAGGGTCGCGTGGCGAATGACCTGTACGCCCCCTTCGACCCAACCTTCAACAACGCCCTCGGCCCGCGGCCGCACGACCCGCAGCGGGCCGCGCAGTTGCTGCGCGAGGCAGGCCACGAACAGCTCGAGGTGGAGCTGGTGACGACACCCGGGCCGGGGCTCGCCTCGGCGCTGGTGCTGGCCGAGCAGGCCAAACGCATCGGCGTCACCCTCAAGGTGCGCCAGGTTGACCTGGCAACGTTCCAGGGGCCGCAGCGCGACGACTGGACCTTGAGCACCGGGGGCAGCATCGGTGCGCCGTTCCTGGCCAGCGCCATCCATACCGATGCGCCGTTCGCGGTGGCCAACAAGACCCACTTCCACGACGCGCAATTCAGCGAGGCGTTTCTCGCCGCCATGGCCCAGCCGGACCTGGAAAAGCGCAAATTGCTGGTGCATCGCGCGCAAGAGATCCAGTACCAGCGCGGCGGGATGCTGATCTGGGGTTACGCCGACCTGCTCGACAGCGTCAGCAACCGCGTCGGCGGGGCGCAGCCGGAGCGCTCGCTGTTCAGTACCTGGCGGTTCGAAAGTTTGTGGCTCAAGTCATGATCACGCGCTGTCTGGGCCGGCCCTATCGCGGGACAAGCCCGCTCCCACCGATACCCCACCGATCTCCCAGACCACGGGGTACCTGTGGGAGCGGCGGTTTGGCGCGCCGACTTGTCCCGCGATAGGGCCGGCACAACCCCCACATAACCCCAAAAACAACCGCAGGCGCGGCTGCGCCCCACCTCCATTCCACCTTACCCGAACGAGGCCCACTCCATGCCCCGCGCAGCCCTGCACCCTGCATTCGCCCTGCTGGCCCTGGCCAGCACCCCGTTGCTGGCCGACGACACGGTCCTGCAAACCGTCACCGTCCAGGCCGAACAACCCGACGACGACGCCCTGCCCACTCGCCCACCCTCATCGATCTACGGCGGCCTCGAAGCCAAGGTGCTCGACACCCCACGTTCGGTCACCCAGGTCAACGCCGAGCAACTGGCTCGCGACCCGATCCGCAGTGCCGACGACCTGGTCAAGTACGCCCCCGGCATCACCCGCGGCGGCGGCCAGAACGCCGGTATCGCCCCGCAGATGCGCGGCCAGAACAGCGAAGTGTTCCAGGACGGCCAGCGCGCCTATGGCGTACGCCACCCTGCCAACTTCAACGCCTATGAGGGCGCCGACATCGTGGCCGGCCCCTCCTCGGTCACCTACGGCTCGGTCAGCGGCAGCGGCGGCTACGTCAACTACCTGAGCAAGAAGCCCGACTTCGAACGTTTTCGCACCAAGCTCTCCGGCGAAATCGGCAGCTGGATCCCCGACGGCGAATCGCGCGATGCGACCAAATTCAGCATCGACAACACCGGCCCAATCAGCGACAACCTCGCCTACCGGGTCAGCATCACCCGCCAGCGCCAGGAAGACTTCTACGACAACGTCGAGAACAACTTCGACGCCTTCTACGGCGCCCTGGCCTTTCGCAACGACCATGTGCGCGTGGACTGGAACGCCGCCTACGACGATTACTACGACTACAACATCACCCACGGCTGGAACCGCGCCACCCAGGACCTGGTCGACCACGGCAAGTACTACGCCGGCCGCGCCACACCGATCATCCAGAACGGCAATACGCTGTGGTCGCCGGTGCTGTCCTCCGGTGCCAGCGACGCCCAGGTGCTGGGCTGGGTGCAACGCCAGCGCAATGCCCAAGGGCAGTATTCGGTGGTCAACGGCAGCTTCCAGGGCGCCTCGCCCAACACCCAGGCCAACCCCGGCAGCCTGCGCGGCTGGGTCTACGACCCGTCGCTGGAAGGCAACGGCCTGACCTCGCTGTCGTCGCAGACCGGCCAGCGCGCCCAGGATGAGAACCGCTCAAGACGCTTCACCACGCAACTGCGCATCGAAGGAGAGCTGACACCGTCGATTACCCTGGCCAACAGCACCTTCTACCAGCACTCCACCGACACCACCGATGCGGTAGGCGCCTTCCAGGTCCAGGGCAAGGACGACATCTTCGACAACCGCTTCGAGTTCCGTGCCCGCGGGCAATGGCAGCTCGGCGGCCTGACCCTGGTCGACGACAGCAACAGCGGCCTGATCTATCGCCGCGAATCGAACCAGTCGATCGCCGCCAACAACAGCTTCGGCTCGACCATCAACGCCTACGACCTGACCCAGGACCCGCGCCTGAAAAACCCAGGCGACCTGCTCGGCCTCGCCGGTCGCAACCCCGCCGGCGGCAACGCGGCCTGGATCGGCCAGCCCGGTGTGGCGCAGTTCTCCAACCTCTACGGCTGGCTCAACCTGTCGGCCATGTACCCGGCCGGGCATGGCTTGTACGCCGAATCCATCGCGCCGTATACCGCCGACAGCACCTGGACCACCAAGACCCTGTTCAGCCAGCACAACCTGCGCCTGGGCGAACGTGCAGGCCTGAACATCGGCGCCAGCCGCAGCTGGATCGACGCACGCATCGAGAACCCCTTCGTGGTCAATGGCGCCAGCCAGCGCAAGGATGCAAACAACTACCGGCTGTTCTCGGTCCAGGTCAGCCCCTACGTCAAGCCCACCGACAACAGCACCCTGTACTACACCTTCGACCGCTCGCTGGCGGTCAACACCGGTTTCTTCACCAACGGCCTGGGCTGGGGCAGCGGCGCCGGCGCCAACCAGCTCAACCCCCTGGCGTTCCAGAGCCTGAGCGTATTGCACGAGCTTGGGCTGAAGGTCGAAGCCGTGCCCGATCAGTTGTTCCTGACCCTGGCGGCCTATCGTCAGGCCCGCGACCAGGCGCCGGACAGCAACAACAACATCGCCCGGCTGATCGTCAAAGGCCTGGAAGCGACGCTGCGCTACCAGGACGAACACCTGCGCGGAGGCCTCAATCTCAGCCGCATCAGCGCCTACAACGAGTTCACCAGCCAGGCCGGCTTCGCCTCTGCCGGGTTCATTCCCGACAACGGCACCGTGTTCGGCGACAACAACAGCCTCAACCAGCGCCCCTCGGGCAAGTTCGATGCCGTGCAGATCCCCGAGTACAACGCCGGGGGCTATGTGGACTATCGCTTCGACTCAGGCTTTGGCGTGGAGCTGTCCGGCTGGTGGACCAGCAGCTGGTACCTGAACCTGAGCAAGACGGTGAAGGTGCCCGACGAATACAACCTCGACCTGGCCGTGTACTACCGCCAGCCGCAGTGGGGGGTGACGCTGCGCATGCTCAACGTTACCGACGAGCTGAATTTCGTCAGCGGCCTGGCCGGCTCCACCAACACCTTCCTGCAACCCATGCCGGGCCGAACCCTGCTGGCACAGGTCGATTACCAGTTCTGACCCTCAACCCCACACCCGGGAGGCTTTGCCATGTCCATCGAATTCGTCGGTATGATCTTTCCCCGCCAGTGGTCCGAGACTCGCGGCGTACGCACGCCCGACTTCGACCTGCCGTTCATTCGTCATCATGCCCGCGCCCACGAGCACGCCGGGTTCGACCGGGTGCTGATCGCCAGCGGCCCCGGCAGCGCCGACAGCTTGCAGATCGCCGCCTACGCCGCCGCGCACACCGAGCGCCTGGGCTTCATGATCGCCCACCGCCCGGCCCTCACCGCCCCGACCGTGGCGGCGCGCGCCTTCGCCACCCTCGACCACACCACCGGCGGCGGGCGTATCCGCCTGCACGCGATTACCGGGATCACCGCCGAACCCCAGGAAGGCGACACCCTGCTGGACAAGACCGAACGCTACCAGCGCACCGACGAATACCTGGAAATCGTCCGCCGCACCTGGACCGCCGAAGCGCCGTTCGATTTCGAGGGGCGCTACTTCAACATCAAGGGCGCGTTCTCGCCGGTCAAGCCGCTGCAACAGCCGCACATCCCGATCTCGTTCGGCGGCTCGTCGGACATCGCCTACCAGATCGCGGTCAAGCACGCCGACCTCTACGCCCTGTGGGGCGAGCCGTTGAGTGGCGTGGCCGAGCAGATCGCCAAGCTCAAGGCGGCCGCCAGCAGCGCCGGGGTGGCAGCGCCGCGGGTAAGCCTGTCGGTACGCCTGATCCTCGGTGCCACCGAGGAGCTGGCATGGCAGAGAGCGGAGCAGATCCTGGCGCAGATCAAGGCCAACCCGCAGTTCGCCGCCGACAGCCCGTGGAGCAAGCGCATCAAGGGCACCGGCTCCGAGCGCCTGCTCGCTGCTGCAGCACGCGCAGACCGGCATGATCGTGCTCTGTGGATGCCGACCGCGACCGCGGTCGGTGCCTATGGCGACACCACTGCGCTGGTCGGCACACCGGAAACGGTGGCGCAGGCCCTGCTCGACTATGTCGACCTGGGCGTGACCACCTTCCTCAACCGTGGCTACGACCCGCTGTACGACACCGTGGACTATGGACGCTGGGTGATTCCGGCGGTGCGAGAAGAAGTGCGGCGACGCCAGGCCCGCATCACACGCTGACCGTCAGCGCCGCCACAGGTGGGGCGCTGCCCGGTGTGCGGCGCCCAACCTGCGGGCGCCAGCAACATCTCAGGCATGTACCCAGCGCCGATGCAGCCCGCGCGCCAGCGCATCGAGCATGAAGCCCAGCACACCGATCAGCAGCACCATCGCCATCAGCTCCGAATAGGCCAGGCGGTCACGGGTGTCGAGGATGAAGTACCCAAGGCCCGCGCTGACCCCGAGCATCTCGCACGGCACCAGCACGATCCACAGGATGCCGATCGCCAGGCGCACACCGGTCAGCACATGGCCAATCACCCCTGGGATGATCACCTTGCACAGGGTTTCCCAGCGCGTGGCACTCAAGCTGCGCGACAACTGCAACCAGCGCGGGTCGAGCTGACGCACGCCTGCGGCGGTGTTGAGCAGGATCGGCCACAGCGCGGCGAACGCGAGGAGGAAGTAGATCGGCTGATCGCCCACCCCCATCAGCATCACCACCACCGGCATCCACGACAGCGGCGAGATCATCCGCAGGAACTGGAACGCCGGCGTGGTCGCCGCCTCCAGATGCCGGTAGCTGCCCACGAGCAAACCCAGCGGTACACCGATCAGCAGCGCCAGCAGCAGGCCGATGAGAATACGCTTGAGACTCACCCAGATGTGCCCGTAGACCTCGCCATGGCCCAGCAGCTCGACCAGGCTCTCCAGCGTCGCCTGGGGCGAGAAACGCGCCGACAGGCCGTCGGCCTCGCCGAACACCCGCACCCCCGCCCACCACAACAGCAACAGCACCGCCAGCCCGGCAAGGCCCAGCGCACCATGTACGACATGCTTGCGCATCAGACCGCGAACTCCTCGCTACGCTCGAAGTTGTCGGCGATGCCGAACACCGACGGGCCACCCACGGCGGCGATGGCGTTGCGCACGAAGCGGTCGTCCACCAGGTCGCGCGCGGTCTGCGCCGGATCCAGCCCGGCGAGGAAGCCGCTCTCGCCCTCGATCAGGGTGTTCTTCAAGCGCTTGACCAGCTCCTCGGTGTAGCTGGGGAACGGGTACGGCTGGAAGTCGATGCGCTTTTCGTCCCACTGCTGATGCTGGATCGCACCGCTGGCGATGTAGCCGGCGCGGTCTTCGGCCGAAGGCGCCAGGACCTTGGTCAACACCGCAGGCTCGTGCGGGGTGTATTTGTTGGGACCGGCCTTGGACAGCAACGCCGCGGCCTCGGCGCGGTGATCGCGGGTCCATTGCTGCGCCTTGACGATGGCGTTGACCACCTTCTGCGACCACTCCGGGCGATTGTTCAGGTCATGCTCGTGCATGAACACCACACAGCATGCATGGTTGCGCCAGACATCGCCGGTGAAGCGCTGCACGCGCCCGACCTTGAGATTCTCGGCCAGGGCATTGAAGGGTTCGGCGACGATGTAACCGGCGATGCGCTTGCTGGCGAGCGCTGGCGGCATGTCCGAAGGCGGCAGTACCAGCAGGTTGACCTCGTTGGCCGCCAGTTGCGCGTTGGCAGGCTTGGACACAGGCGTCAGGCCGTTGTCACTGAGCATCTGTTGCAACACCACGTTGTGGATCGAGTACCAGAACGGAATGGCGACGGTCTTGCCACCGAGCTGTTTCATGTCGGTGATGTCCGGCGCAACGGTCAGGCCCGAGCCACCGACGTGGTTCCAGGCCACGACCTTGGCCGGCACCTTGCTGCCATAGCGGGCCCAGACCGTCATCGGTGACAGCAGGTGAATCACGTTGACCTGCCCGGAGATGAACGCTTCGATCACCTGCGCCCAGCTGCGCAGCAGTACCGGACGCTCGGCCTTGATGCCTTCGGCCTCGAACAGGCCATTGTTGTGCGCCACCAGCAAGGGCGTGGCGTCGGTGATCGGCAGGTAGCCGATGCGTACCGGCGCGTCCGGCTCGGCGGCAGCGCGCGCCTGCAGGCTCGACAGCATCGGCAAGGCGCCGGCGGCGGTGAGCATGGCGCTGAGCTTGATGAAATCGCGACGCGACGTGGAAGAGCAGCAATCATCCATGCACATGGGCAGGCTCCGACGACAGGGGGGAAGTAGATGTTGAGGTGGGGCGGCTCGCCTGCCGTAGGGTTTTCAGGATCTCGATGCGCAGCGCGCCCAGCTCCTCGACCCGCTGCGCGCGCGGCTGCGGCAGGTCGATGTGCCATTGCCCGAGGGTGCGCGCCGGGTGGTTGCCCAGTAGCAGCACGCGATCGGACAACAGCAGGGCTTCGTCGATATCGTGGGTGATCAGCACCGCCGCAGTGTTGTGGGTGGCGATCAGTTGCAGCAGCAGTTGCTGCATGTCGGCGCGGGTCACTTCATCGAGTGCGCCGAAGGGCTCGTCCAGCAGCAGCACTTCGGGCTGGCGCGCCAGGCAACGGGCCAGCGCCGTGCGCTGGGCCATGCCGCCCGACAGCTGCGCCGGATACTGGCTGCGCGCATGGTTCAGGCCCACTGCCTCGATGGCGTGGTCGATCCGCGCACGACGCTCGGCCGCCGCCAGCGCAGGCTGACGGGCGAAATCGAGGCCAAAGGCCACGTTCTTTTCAAGGCTCAGCCAGGGCAGCAGGCTTGGATCCTGGAAGGCAACGGCCAGACGCGGGTGCGGCCCCTGCAGGGGCTCGCCGTGCAGTGACACCGCACCGCCACCAGGCTGCTGCAGACCGGCCAGCACGCGGAGCAGGCTGGACTTGCCGACACCGCTGGGGCCGAGGATGGTCACCACTTCGCCCGGCGACAGCTTGAGGTCGAACTGTTCCAGCACCGCCTGCCAGCCGCCCTCGCGGGGGTAGCCCAGGCTGATGGCGCGGGCTTCGAGCAACACGTCGGTCATACGTTCGCCGCCTGGCGTTGCAGTTCGGCGCGCAGTTGCACCAGGCTCGGCGTGACGATCGGCACGAAGGCCGACTCGCGCCAACGCCGGGCGAAGCCTTCGCCATAGGCGGTGAGATAAGCCTTGCCGCCGCTGGCCTGAAGCTCCATCTGCACCGCATCGGCGGCGCTTTCGGCCAGGGTGATGCGCAGCTTGAACAGTGCCGCGGGCTGGTTGAGGAAACGCCCGTCGAGCAGGCCCTGCTTGAGCTCGCCGACGGTATTCTCCAGGCGCTCGCGCAACACCTGTTCCGCTTCGGCGAGGAACGAACCGCGCCCTTGCAGGTGTTCGCGCACTTCATCCAGGGCGCGACGGGTCAGGCCGATGGACATGCCGCACTGCAGCGCCAGGAATGCCGGCCGCACCCGAGGCAGGAACTCGCGGGCGTTCTCGTGCAACAGCCAGGTCCGGTCCAGAGCGACCTGGTGGAACGCCAGCGCGGCGGTGCTGCTCGACTGCAGGCCCATCAGTTGCAGGTCGTCGGAACGCTCGAGGCCCTGACTGCTGGACGGGATCGCCAGCACGAAAGGTGCCTGGCCCGCTTCAGCCTCGATCGCCGCCGCTACCACGAAGCCACTCTTGCGCAGGTTGGTCACCCAGTGCAGGCGGCCTTCAAGGGTCCAGCCCTCGCCCTCGGCACGCGCCTGCACTTGCAGGGCTTCGATACCGGAGAGGAACTTCATGGCATTGGACAAGCCAGTGGCGCCGGCCAGTTCGCCGGTCAGCAGGTCTGGCAGCAGCCGCTCGCGCAAGGCCTGGTTGGGGCTGTGCAGCAGGTATTCGATGAAGGCCCGCTGCCCCCAGCAGACGAAGGCCGAGGCCAGCGAGCGGCTGGCGATGGCAGCGATGGCCTCCACGGCGTCGGTGACGTCACCGCCCGAGCCGCCAAGTGCCGGATCGACGCCAACCCGCAGCAACTGCGACTCGGCGATTTGGGCCAGCACCAGGTGCGGGTCGCACTGGCCCTGGTCGATTGCCTCGGCATTGGCATCCAGCCATTGTCGAAATGCAGAATCAAGCATGTCCCTACTCCTTTGAAAACGCCGGCGCGCCGGCACCAGGCGTGGATTACGCCGAAGGCTGCCAGCGGTACTTGCTCAACTCGTCGTTGAGCGGCGTCTGGGCGAACACATTAGCAAAGTTGCACAGGGTTGCGAGACTCACGCCCAGAATCACTTCCAGAGCATTGCCTTCGCTGAAACCTGCATCGCGGAAGGCCTGATAGGTGGCATCGCTGACATTGCCACGGGTGGCGATGACTTCACGGGCGAACTCGGCCAGGGTTTCGTAGCGCGCATCAGGCAGCTCGCCACGCGCACGCAGGGCATCGACCACCTCCTGCGGCAGCTTGGCCTTGTTCAGGGCCACGGCGGTGTGGCCGGCAACGCAGAAGTCGCAACCGTGCTTGGTAGCAGCGATCAGTTGCACCACTTCGCGCTCGGCCAGGGTCAATTCGGACTTGCCGTTGAGGGCCGAAACCGTGACGTAGGTTTCCAGGGCCGCCGGGGCGTTGGCGAGAATGCCCAGCAGGTTGGGGATGAAGCCGGAATTCTTCTGGGCGGCTTCAAGGAAGGGACGTGCAGCTTCCGGGGCGCTCTGCAGAGTGTGTAGAGTAATGCGCGAGGACATGGAGTAGTCTCCTTTGATGTGTGTCCATACAGTCTGTTGGTTATAAGAAATAGCATCCATATTCATCAGTCGCCTTTCCTTGCTCCTGAGTCTTTGCATTAGATGATTTCGTCCTGCCACCTTGTCGATTGGTTATTAGAGGGCCTGGAGCTCGACGCCAGCCTCTTTCATGTCGGCCGCTACTGCGGCGGCTGGCATGCGAGCACCCAGGGCATGGGCCGGGCCAGCTTCCACCTGGTGGTTCAGGGGCACTGCTGGCTGCACATCGACGGGCAAGCGGAGCCGATCCGCCTGGACAGCGGTGATGCGGTGTTTTTGCTGCGCGACCTGGCCTACAGGCTTTCCAGCGACGCCGACCCCGTCGATGCCTGCGCCCAGCCGCGGCGCACCATGCAAGCGCTGGAACTCGACGCAGGGGATGGCGTGGGCCTGGTGTGCGGGTTCTTCCAGTTCCAGTCGGGGCTGTCGTCGCTGATCGTCGAAGGGCTGGCCGACTGGATCCTGCTGCGGGCCAACGATCCGGCCGGCAGCGCCGCGCGAGCACTGTTCGAACTGATCCTGGAAGAGTGCCGCCGCCAGCCGACACCGTCGCAGACGTTGCTCGAACGCCTGACCCACCTGCTGTTCCTCTATGTGCTGCGCCAGCAGGCAAATGGCGGCCAATCGCTGGGCGGGCTGATCGCCCTCGCCCGCCAGCCGGCCTTTGCCGACCTGCTCGAACGCCTGATCGAAGACCCGGGCCAGAGCTGGTCGCTGGAGAGCATGGCGGCCTGCACCGGGCTTTCGCGTTCGGCGTTCTTCAAGCGTTTCAACGAACTCGCCGGGCAGTCGCCGGGCCAGGTGCTGCTGGCCTTGCGCATGCGCCATGCCTGCCAGTTGCTGCGCGCAGGCAATACCGTGGAACAGGTCGGCGCCCAGGCGGGCTATCAATCCGTGGCGGCCTTCACCCGGGCATTCGCCAAGGCGATCGGCATGCAGCCGGGGGCCTACCGCAAGCAACACGAACTCAAACGCTGATTCCGACGTAATGCGACCTTGCGCATGCGACGTTGGTCGAATGTGTAAGCAATGTCGTTCGCCCAAAGTTAGCTACATTTAGCCGCTGGATTACTGGTTTTTCCCGAAGAAAAGCTTGTAAGCGCCTGCGACAATCCGTCACCGAATAAAATGTACTAACTTGTTAATTAGCTTGCTAAGGGCTTAGACTTCACGCATTCCACCTGCGAGATCCCTGGCATGAACGACACACCCCGCGCTTCTGGCGCCTCCACATTCCTCCTGGTCGGGTTGGGCGTGATCATCGCCCTGCTCGGTCTGCTCCTGGCCGCAGGCGGCGTCAAGCTGGTCGGCCTGGGCGGTTCCTGGTACTTCTTGATCGGCGGCCTGGCGATGGCCATCGCCGGCCTGCTCATCGCCCGTCGCAAGCCTGCCGGCGCATGGCTCTACGCCGTGTTCCTGCTCGGCACCGTTATCTGGGCACTGGCCGATGTAGGCCTGGTGTTCTGGCCGCTGTTCTCGCGGCTGTTCATGTTCGGCGCCATAGGCCTGGTGGTCACGCTGATCTATCCCCTGTTGGTGCGTGCCAACGGCGGCAGTCGCGGCCGACGCGCCTATGCTTTGGCTGCAGCACTGGCAGTGGTACTGGCCATCGCCGCAGGCAATATGTTCGTCGCTCACCCCAGCGTCGCACCGACCGGCAACGGCCCTGGCCTGACCGCCGTGGAACCGGGCAAAGAGCAGAAGGACTGGGCGCACTACGGCAACACCGAAGGCGGCAGCCGCTTCGCCGCGCTGGACCAGATCAACCGCGCCAACGTCGACAAGCTCAAGGTGGCCTGGACTTACCACACCGGTGATGTCGCGATCAGCGACGGCAATGGCGCCGAAGACCAGCTCACCCCGCTGCAGGTCGGCGACAAGGTGTTCATCTGCACCCCGCACAACAACCTGATCGCCCTGGATGCCGACACCGGCAAGGAGCTCTGGAAAAACGCCATCAACGCGCAATCCAAGGTCTGGCAGCGCTGCCGTGGCCTGGCCTACTTCGATGCCACCGCGCCAATCGTCCAGCCGACCCAACCGCACAGTTCGCCGATCACCGTTGCCGCGCTGCCGGCGGGCGCCAACTGCCAGCGCCGCCTGCTGACCAACACCATCGACGGTCGCCTGATCGCGGTGGATGCCGACACCGGCGCCCTCTGCGAAGGCTTCGGCAACAACGGCCAGGTCGATCTGAAGGACGGCCTGGGTGACGTCCCGGATTCCTACTACCAGCTTTCCTCGGCGCCACTGATGGCTGGCACCACCGTGGTGGTCGGCGGGCGGGTCGCCGACAACGTCCAGACCGACATGCCCGGCGGCGTACTGCGCGGCTTCGATGTAATGACCGGGCAGATGCGCTGGGCCTTCGATCCGGGCAATCCGCAGGACCGCAACGCCCCCGCCGACGGTAGCACCTACGTGCGCAGCACCCCCAACAGCTGGGCGCCGATGTCGTACGATCCGGCGATGAACACGGTGTTCCTGCCGATGGGCTCCTCCTCCACCGACATCTACGGCGTGGAGCGCAGCAAGCTCGACCACACCTACGGTGCCTCGGTGCTGGCCCTGGACGCCACCACCGGCAACCAGAAGTGGGTCTACCAGACCGTGCACAACGATCTCTGGGACTTCGACCTGCCGATGCAGCCAAGCCTGATCGACTTCACCAAGGACGACGGCAGCACGGTGCCGGCAGTCGTGATCGGCACCAAGGCCGGGCAGATCTACGTGCTCGACCGCGCCACCGGTACACCGCTGACTCAGGTCGATGAAGTACCGGTCAAGCCGAGCAACATCCCCAACGAGCCCTACTCGCCGACCCAGCCCAAATCCGTCGGCATGCCGCAGATCGGCGCGCAGACCCTGACCGAGTCAGACATGTGGGGCGCCACCCCGTACGATCAACTGCTGTGCCGCATCGACTTCAAGAAGATGCGCTACGACGGCCTGTACACCGCCCCCGGCACTGACCTGTCGCTGAGCTTCCCCGGCTCGCTGGGCGGCATGAACTGGGGCAGCCTTTCGACTGATCCGGTGCACGGCTTCATTTTCGTCAATGACATGCGCCTGGGCCTGTGGATCCAGATGATCCCTTCGCAGAACAGTGGCCAGGCAGCCTCCGGTGGCGAGGCGCTGAACACTGGCATGGGTGCCGTGCCGCTCAAGGGCACGCCTTACGCGGTGAACAAGAACCGTTTCCTGTCGGTGGCCGGCATCCCCTGCCAGGCGCCGCCGTTCGGTACCCTCACCGCGATCGACATGAAGACCCGGCAGATCGCCTGGCAGGTGCCGGTCGGCACCGTCGAGGACACCGGCCCCCTGGGTATTCGCATGCACCTGCCGATCAAGATCGGCCTGCCGACGCTGGGCGGCACCCTGTCCACCCAAGGCGGCCTGGTGTTCATCGCCGGTACCCAGGATTTCTACCTGCGTGCCTACGACAGCAGCAACGGCAACGAGATCTGGAAGGCGCGCCTGCCGGTCGGCAGCCAGGGCGGGCCGATGACCTACGTATCGCCCAAGACCGGCAAGCAGTACGTGGTGATCACCGCCGGTGGCGCGCGACAGTCGACTGACCGTGGCGACTATGTGATTTCGTACGCCTTGCCATAGACCGCGTTGCTCCCTTCGCGTGCAAGTCGCTGCGGCCTGCACGCGAAGGGGCCCTCACAGACCATCCGAGACCCTGCAATGTCCCCCGCTTTTCGCTTGACCCCTCTTGTCTTCGCCCTGACCAGCACCGCTTCGCTCGCCGCCGACAACACCCTGACCGGTGACTGGGGCGGCCTGCGCCAGCAACTGGAAGAAGACGGCATCCACATCATCGGCGACTACAGCGGCGAGACCGCCTACAACGCCCACGGTGGCCTGCACCGCTCAGCGCGTTATTCGCAGAACCTCAAGTTGGGCGTGCAATTCGACCTGTCGAAACTGTATGGCCTGGACAACGGCGGCAAGGTCCAGCTCACCGTCAACGACCGCCGCGGCAACAGCGCCTCTGAAGACCTGGTCGGCAACCGTCTGCCGATCCAGGAGAACTACGGCGGCCTTTATACCCGCCTCACCGAACTGAGCTACGAGCGCAACCTGTTCACCCCGGCCTTGAACCTCAAGCTCGGCTACATGGCCATGGGCAACGACCTCGGCGGCCTGGACAGCGGCATCCTGTGCAATTTCATGAATGCCGGCTTCTGCGGCCACCCGCTGAACATGTCCGGTGGCAGCGGCTGGACCAACTACCCCAACGCGCACCTCGGTGCCCGGGTCAAATACGATCTCTCGCCCTCCTGGCAACTGCGCGTGGCGGCCTTCAACGTCGATCCGCAGAGCAACGGCAACTCCAGCCGCGCCTGGCACCTGGGGCCCAAGCACAGCACCGGCACCGTGGTGCCTGTGGAGCTGGTCTACAAGGTGCAGGGCGAACGGCCGGGCGAGTACAAGCTGGGCTACTACTACGACAGCTCCAACGTGAAGCGCATCGGCAGCGACCAGGACGTGGCCGGACGCAGTGGCCATTACCTGCTGGTCGACCAGGCGTTGTGGAACGACCCAGCCTCTGCGGGTCGCAGCCTGCATGCGTTCGGCCAATATTCAGCGTCGAGCAAGGCCGCCTCGCCCTTCACTCGCTGGTATGGCGCCGGTGTGGTGCTGTACAAGCCCTTCGAAGGACGACCGCGCGACACCCTGGCGCTGGGCTACGGGCGGGCGGTGCCGAATCCGCGCAGCCGTCAGTTGCTGGAAACCACCGCGCTGGATGCCGGGCGTGACTTCCCCGGCCTGGACAGCGCCGAGCAACTGATCGAACTCAGCTATGGCTACCAGGCCACGCCATGGCTGAACCTGCGCCCGGATGTGCAGTACATCATCGAGCCGGGCGCCTTCTCCGGCGAAGCGATCGACAACGCGCTGGTCGTCGGGCTGCAGGTCAAGGCGACGTTTTGACCGGCAAGATCCGCTTCTGCAGGTTCCAGCGCATTCATGATGAGCCGCTATGCAAGGCGGGCGGAACGTGGCATATATCCTGGCATTCCCCCAGGAGAACTTTCCCATGCTCGGCGTAACCGACTACGGCGCCTTCGTCATCGCCTTCATCGTCCTCCTGGCCATTCCCGGCCCCGGCAACTTCGCCCTGATCACCGCGACCGGCAAAGGCGGGATCAAGGGCGGGCTGGCGGCGACCCTCGGGGTGATCCTCGGCGACCAGGTGCTGATGTGGCTGGCCGTTGCAGGCGTCGCCACCCTGCTCGCCGCCTACCCGGCGGCCTTTCACGTCGTGCAGTGGGCTGGCGCCGCCTACCTGGCCTGGCTCGGCCTGCGCATGGTGCTGAGCAAGCCCGGCACTGGGCCGCGTGAAAGCCGCATGGACAGCGGCCACTACCTGCGCCAGACCATGATGATCACCCTGCTCAACCCCAAGGCGATCATGTTCTACATGGCCTTCTTCCCGCTGTTCATCGATCCGGTACAGCATCAGGGCTTCATCACTTTCGCCTTCATGGCGGTGACGGTCGCCGGGCTGACCCTTCTCTACGGCCTGTTCGCGGTGCTGCTGACCCACCACCTGGCCGAGCGCATGCGCGCCAATCCGCGGGTCTCCAATCTGCTCGAGCGGCTGGCCGGTGCTTGTCTGGTCGGGTTTGGCATCAAGCTGGCGGCAATGCGCTGAGACTCAGGCACCGCCAAGCAGGTCGTGGGCATCGAGCAGCCGGAAGGCCACTTCCGGATTGCGCTCCAGGCCTTTGCGAATGGCGGCCGGGATCGACTGGCGGGTCTTGCGGCACAGCCCCGGCTGGTCGTCCAGCTCGATGACGAAGCCGCGCATGGTACGCACCTCGTTGTAGCCTGGTGCGATATGCACGCGAATGCCCAATTGCTCGTAGAGGCGTGACTGCAGGCGCTGCAGGTCTTCCAGGCTCTGGAGGTTTTCCAGACGTTCGAGCAGGCGCTTCTCCTCCTGGCGGTTGAGCAGAAGAATGCGTTGGGCCTGGGGTGGGTGCGCGTGCAACTGCTCGCGCCCGCAATCACAGGCGCCGGGAGGGCAAGGCTGGCGCAAGGCAGGTGTGCTGGACATGGGCCAAGCATAGCGCTTTCAAATGAAAGTTCGCCTCCCCTGGAAATCGTCGCTAGAGACTGACCCCCAGTACCTTGCGCAGCTGCTCGCTACGGGCATCATCCGCCGCACTGACCAAGGCGAAATTGTAGTCACCATGGGACCAGTAGCGCGCCTCGAGCTGCCCATCGACGCGCTGCCCGCTGGGCATCTGGTCGTAGCGCCCGCCTGGGGAGCGCATGAACAGGCTGATGCGTTCGCCTTTTTTGTCCTGGAACACCAACAATGCCGCCGGGCCGTCCTCGTTGGCCAGCAGGCGTGCACCCACAGGCTGGAAGCCGTATCCGCTGAGATCCGGCACCTGGCCGACCCGGTTGAAATGCCGCCCCAGCCACGACTGCAACTGCGCAGGGTCATCGGCCTGGACATCGAGGGCCGTGGCATCGGCGAACAGCTTGTGTGCCTGCACCGCGTCGGCCATCGGCAAATCGCCTGCCAGCATCGTCGATTCACGTGCCTGCCAGCCCCCTAGCCCGCCAAGCCCCAACGCCAGCAGCAGGACAGCGGCCGACGCGAAGCGCTGCTGGCGACGCTGACGCACCCGTCGTCGCAGGTGGGCGAGTTCCAGTTGCGGGTTGTGGGGCATGTCGTTGAAACCGGCAAGCGCCGCGCGCAGGCGCCGGGCATCGCTGCGCCAGGCCTCGATCCGCGCGGCCTGCTCCGGGTTGGCCGCAAGCCAGGCCTCGACCTCGGCCCGGCGTACAGGCTCCAGTTGGTCGTCGACAAAGGCGTGCAACTCTTGCTCGGTGGGGATCAGGCGAGTCATTTCAGTCTCCGCAAGGCCGGGGACGATGGCTTGCCCTCGGTCAGTTCACGCAACGCGGCACGGGCGCGCGACAAGCGCGACATGACGGTGCCGATCGGTATATCCAGGGCCTGGGCGACTTCCTTGTAGCTCAAGCCCTCGACGCTGACCAGCAGCAACAGTGCGCGCTGTTCGCTGGGCAGGCGGGCGAAGGCCTGCAGGTCGGCCTGGGCCAGCACGATGCTCTCGGTCTCGTAGCCCAGCGGCTCCTCGGCCTGCCCGCCGCGACCGAACCAGTTCAACCAGCGCGAGTGCAGGCGATCGCGGCGCTTGCCGTCGAGGAACAGCCGATAGAGGATGGTGAACAGCCAGGCACGCCGGTTCTGTTCCTCTCGCTGTTGACCGCTGCGGGTGAGCGCACGCTCGACGGTGGCCTGGACCAGGTCGTCGGCACTGCCGCTTTCGCGGGTCAGCCACAGGGCGAAGCGCCGCAGGCTTTGCAGCAGTTCGCGCCATTGTTGTTCATCCAGGTCATGCATGGTCAGGCCCCGGCCCCATGGGCTGTCAGTGTAATGGGCAGACGGGGCGCGACGAAATCTATTCCCGTCGAGGGAATAAATTTTTCGCTCCCACGTCATACCGGCTCATTCACTGACTCGGAACGTCACCATGAACACACCCCTGCAAGGCCCTGCCAAGGCCCTGCGCCTGGCCGCCATAGGCGCCACGGTCGTGGCGCTGGGTGCGGGCTTCGCCTATGCCGCCGGATGGATCGGCACCCCTGCCCTGACGCCACAGCGCATTATCGATACCTTCGAAGCCCAGGCCGGCCACCATCCCGGCTACCGCAAGAACCACGCCAAGGGCCTGTGCGTCAGCGGCTACTTCGAAAGCAGCGGCCAGGCGCAGGCGCTGTCGAGCGCGCGGGTATTCAGCCAGGCACGGGTGCCGGTGATCGGCCGCTTCGCCATCGGCGGTGCCAACCCCTACAGCCCCGACGCCGGCGTACCGACCCGCAGCCTGGCGGTCCAGCTGAGTACCGACGACGGCCAGGTATGGCGTACCGGCATGAACAATCCACCCGTGTTGGCGGTAAGCACCCCGCAAGCTTTCTATGAACTGGTCGTGGCCAGCGGCCCGAGCCCGGCCACCGGCAAACCGGACCCGGCCAAGCTGCAGGCGTTCTTCGCCGCCCACCCGGAAAGCGCAGCCTTTCGCCAATGGGCCGCCAGCGCCAAGCCCAGCGACAGCTTCGCCAACACCGACTACAACAGCATCAACGCCTTTCGCCTGATCGATGCCAGTGGCAAGGCGCAAGCCGTGCGCTGGCGCATGGTCGCGCAAACACCCTTTGCCCCTCTGCCCGCCCAGGTCGAGGACAACCTGTACCTGCAACACGACCTGCAACAACGCCTGAGCCAGGCGCCGTTGCGCTGGACACTGCGCCTGACCCTCGCCGAACCCGGCGACGCCATCGACGACCCGGCCAGCCAATGGCCCGACTCGCGCCGCAGCATCGATGCCGGCACCCTGGTGATCGACCACGTCGATGCACCTGAACAAGGCGCCTGCCGCGACCTCAACTTCGACCCGCTGATTCTGCCCAGCGGCATCGAAGCCTCCGCCGATCCGATCCTCGCCGCGCGCTCGGCCGCCTACTCGGAATCGTTCAACCGCCGCAGCCGTGAAAGCCTCGGCGCAGGAGCCCGCCCATGAAACCGTCCGCCTTCCACCCCCTGGCCCGCCTGGTGCACTGGCTCATGGCGATACTGATCCTGGCGATGCTGTTCATCGGCGTGAGCATGGTCGGCGACCTGTCGCCACGTCACCCCTGGCTGGTGGAGCTGCACAAGGCCACGGGCCTGGCGCTGCTGGCACTGGTGGTGCTGCGCATCATCCTGCGCCTGACCCTGCCGCACCCGCCACTGCCCGCCGACCTGCCACCGCTGCAGCGTTTCGCTGCCGGCGCCTCGCACCTGGCGCTGTACGGGCTGATGCTGGCCATGCCGTTGCTCGGCTGGGCGATGCTCTCGGCCGGCGGCTACCCACGGCCCTTGCAACTGCCGGCGATCATGCCTCACGACCTGCAGTTGTATGCCGTGCTGCGCCAAGCGCACGGCTGGGCGGGCTACCTGCTGTTCGTCACCATCCTGGCCCACCTCGGCGCAGCGCTGTTCCATGCACTGGTGCGTCGCGATGGCGTATTGCGTAGCATGTGGCCAGGGCCCTTGCGCCGCAGCGACTGAAAAACGCCTGCAGGCGGAATGGGGCCGATACCTTTCCGCCTGCCATGGATGTTTCAATGACCACCGCGAAGGACACTGCATCTCCCACCCCGCCCCAAGCCCCCGCCCTAGACCTGCGCCCGCTGCTGCTGGTGAACATGGCCTGCACCATGTCGATGATGGCGTTCGTCGCCTTGATCGGCCCCATCGCCCGCCTGCTGGGGATGGCCACCTGGCAAGCCGGTGCGGCGGTCACCGTGGCAGGCGTGGTCTGGGTCATTCTTGCACGCCCATGGGGCCGGGCCGCCGACCGCCTGGGCCGGCGACGCATCCTGCTGATGGGCAGTGCCGGCTTCACCGTCGCCTATTGGCTGCTGTGCCTGTTCATCGATGGCGCCTTGCGCTGGCTGCCGGGCGCGACCCTGGCCTTTCTCGGCCTGATGCTGACCCGCGGCCTGATCGGCGCCTTCTATGCCGCGCTGCCGGTGGGCGGCAATGCGCTGATCGCCGACCATGTCGAGCCCGAGCGCCGCGCCCGTGCCATGGCCTTGCTCGGCGCAGCCAATGCCGTAGGGCTGGTGCTCGGCCCGGCACTGGCCGCGTTGCTGGCTCGCCATAGCCTGAGCGCCCCGTTCTTCATCATGTCGCTGCTGCCGGCCAGCGCATTCCTCGTGCTGCTGTTCAAGCTCAAGCCTCAGCCGCTGCCCCACAACCACGCGCCAAGCCCTGTGCGCCTGGGTGACCCGCGCCTGCGCCGACCGTTGATCGTGGCCTTCAGCGCCATGCTCAGCGTGACCGTGTCGCAGATCACCGTGGGCTTTTTCGCCCTCGATCGCTTGCAACTGAACAGCGCCGATGCCGCCCAGGCCGCAGGCATCGCCCTGACCGCCGTGGGCGTGGCGCTGATTGGCTCGCAGATTCTGCTGCGCCAGTTGGAGTGGCCACCGCTGAAGATGATCCGCGTGGGCGCCAGCATCAGCGCGCTGGGCTTTGCCGCCGGGGCCTTGGCCACCACTGCTCCGGCATTGTGGGCGTGCTTCTTCGTCGCCGCTGCCGGCATGGGTTTCGTCTTCCCTGCCTTCTCGGCGCTGGCCGCCAATGCCATGCAAGCCAGCGAACAAGGGGCCACCGCGGGGTCAATCAGCGCTGCTCAAGGCATGGGAGCGGTGATCGGGCCGCTGGCCGGGACGCTGGTCTACGCCGTCGATCCGCGCCTGCCGTTCCTGGCCGTGGCCGTGCTGTTGCTGCTGGTCGGGCTGTGGCCTGCCCCCGCCGCCCAGCGCACCTGACAAGCACAGCGCGTTGCCGGTCAGAGTGTGTTTTAATGCGCTGCCCATTATTTTTGACACCTCTGATCACTCACTACTCAAGGCGGCTATGGACACGGGGACACGACTCAAACTGGTGCGTGAACGCAACAACCTCTCCCAGCGGGAGCTGGCCCGCCGCAGCGGCCTGACCAACTCGACGATCTCGCAGATCGAGCAGAACCGCGTCAGCCCCTCGGTCAGTTCCCTGAAAAAACTCCTCGAAGGCATCCCCATGAGCCTCGCCGAGTTCTTCAGCTTCGATGAACCTGCACGCGAAGAGCGCTACGTGTTCCGCGGCGGCGAGCAACCTGACCTGGGTCGCAACGGCCTGCGCATGCTGCTGGTCGGCGCCAGTGTCGAAGGCCGACAGATGCGCATGCTGCGCGAGCTCTACGCACCGGGTGCCGACTCGGGCGAGCCGATCGTGCATGCCGAAGGCGAGGAATGCGGGCTGGTCACCCGGGGGACGGTCGAGTTGTGGGTCGATGGCCAGGTCAGCGTGCTCAACTCGGGCGACGGCTACTACATCCCCACCACGCTGCCGCACAGCTTCAAGAACATCGGCCCGGACGAAGCAGAAATCATCAGCGCCAATACCCCGGCGAACTTCTGACCGTTCATGTCCGCCCCCAACAGCCGTGAGATCTACCAGTGCCTGCGCGACGCCGCCCTCGGCGTCCAGGCGCTGGAAGTGCACGAGCACCTGAGCGACGGGCGGGTCAGGATACAGATCGGCCACTGGCAACTGATCCTGACCCTCGACGACGAAGGCATCGCCCATTGCAGCGAATGCCGCGCCCCCGATGGCCGCGAGGCCGAGCGCGGCCACTGGCAGCGCTATGGCACCGACCCGGTCGAGCTGCTCAGCGTCTGGGAGCGCACGCAACTGGAGCGGCTGTTAGGTTAATGCTTCTTCGATGAAGTCCAAGCGGTCCTGACCGAAGAACATCTCCCTACCGACAAAACAGATCGGCGCGCCGAACACGCCCCGCTCGACCGCCTCCTGGGTCACCTGCTTGAGCCGCTCCTTGACCTCGACGTCGGCCGCCAGGGCACGAAACGCCTCGGGGTCCATGCCTGCTTCGCGCAGCGTCGCATCGAGCACCTCAGGGTCCGACAGATTGCGCTGTTGCACCCACAGCCCGTCGAACAACGCCTTGAGCAAGGGTTCGAGGCGCTCGGGCGAACGCATCTGCGTGCCGAGCACGCCACGCATCAGGTTCAGGGTATTGACCGGAAACCCTGGCGGGAGGCTGAACGGCACGCCATAACGGGCAGCGAAGCGTTTCAGGTCACCGATCATGTAGCGCCCCTTGGCCGGTATCGTCGCCGGCGAGGCATTGCCGGTGGCCTGGAACACACCGCCCAGCAGCATTGGTCGCAGCGCCAGGGTTGCGCCTCGGCGGGCACACAGGGCGGGCAACTGGGTCCAGGCCAGGTAGCTGGCCGGACTGCCCAGATCAAAGTAGAACTCGACGCACTTGCTCATGCAGCACTCCTTGTGGCGGAAGGTGGTTGGGCACAGCGGATCACCAGCGTTCGATCCAGGGGCGCAAGTCAAGTTCGAAGGTCCAGGCGTCCCGGGGCTGGGTGTGCAGGTACCAGTAGCTGTCGGCGATATGCGCCGGGTCAAGGATGCCATCCTGGTCCTTCAGGGCGTAGCGTTCAGGGAAGGTATCGCGAATGAACGCCGTGTCGATGGCGCCGTCGACCACCACGTGCGCCACGTGGATGTTTCGCGGCCCCAGCTCGCGTGCCATGCTCTGGGCCAGTGCACGCAGGGCGTGCTTGGCACCGGCGAAGGCGGCAAAGCCGGCGGCGCCCCGGATGCCGGCAGTGGCGCCGGTGAAGATCAGGGTGCCGCGTTCACGGGTGACCATGCGCCGCGCCACTGCCTGGGCGGTGAGAAAACCGGCGAAGCAGGCCATTTCCCAGATCTTGAAGTATTTGCGCGGCGTTTCGTCGAGGATACTGCAGGGCACGTTGGCACCGATGTTGAACACGAAGGCCTCGATCGGGGCGATATCACGCTCGATGGTTTCGATCAGCTCGGCCACCGCCTCTTCCTTGCGTGCATCGGAGCCGAAACCGTAGGCCTGACCGCCAGCCGCACGGATCTCGTCCACCAGTGGTTGCAGCTTGTCAGCGTCGCGGCGGGTCACACAGGCGATATAACCTTCGCGGGCAAAACGCTTGGCGATCTCGCCGCCGGTGGCATCACCCGCCCCTATCACCAGGACCGCTTTTCGTTGTTCTGTCACCGGCACCTCCATTGATGAACGATCATTTAGTAAATGAACGCTATGCTATGATCGCTGCACCGTCAAGCCAGCACACCGAGGGTCACGGATGCGCTACTCCACCGATCACAAGCAACAGACTCGCGAGAAGCTGCTGGCCAGCAGCGGCGTCCTGGCCAAGCGTGGTGGTTTCGCCAGTACCGGGGTCGCCGAGTTGATGAAGGCCATCGGCCTTACCGGTGGCGCCTTCTACAATCACTTCCCGTCCAAGGATGACCTGTTCAGCGAGGTGGTGCGACGCGAGCTGTGCAATAGCCCGTTCGCTCGCCTGGCCAGCCAGGGCGCCGACCGCGAACGTCTGCGCCGCTGCCTGAAGCAGTACTTGAGCCTGGCCCACCTGCACAATCCCGAAGGTGGCTGCCCGCTGCCGCCGCTGGGGGTCGAGATCGCTCGCGCCGAGCGACCGGTCCGTGAACAGGCCGAACACTGGCTGCTCGAACTGCAGGCCGCGTGGAGTGAAACGCTTGGGGACGAGCGCAGGGCCTGGGCGCTGATCAGCCAGTGCGTCGGTGCTCTGGTGGTCGGGCGCATGTTGGCCAGCGAGGAAGTACAGCAGCAAGTGCTGGACGCCAGCCGCGACGTGGTCGAGCAGGCGCTGGAGGAAGATTGAAAGCCGGGGCAGACCGTAGCGGCCTGCCCCGGTTTTTTCAGAGGAAGGTGAACACCGTCTCGGCCGGCAGCCGCGACTTGCTCAGGCCGGCATTGAAGTCATCTTCACTGCGATACCCCAGGCTCAGCAGCACGACGCTGGTGAAGCCACGCTCGCGCAGGCCCAGCTCGGCGTCCAGCGCCTTGCTGTCGAAGCCCTCGATCGGGGTCGCATCGAGCCCGTGGGCGGCAGCGCCCAGCAAAGCGGTGCCCAGGGCCAGGTAGGTCTGCTTTTCCATCCAGTGCTGCGCATCCTTGAGATCGTAGCGGTGCAGGTTCACATAGCCACGGCGCGTCGTGTCCTGGCCGGCACGGGCCTGATCATCGCGAAAACGGCCGTCGGCCGCTTCCTGGTCAAGCACGGCGTGCAGGTGCGCCTCGGTCATTTCGGTGCGTGTGGCGAACACGATTACGTGCGAGGCGTTGAGAATCTTGGGTGTGTTGTAGGCGAAGGCTTCGGTGGCCTTGGCCAGGCGTGCCTTGCCTTCGGCGCTGTCGGCGACGACGAAGTGCCAGGGCTGCGAGTTGACCGAGGACGGGCTATGACGCAATTGCTCGAGCAGTGCATCCACGGTGGCCTGCGGGATCCTGCGGCTGGCGTCGTAGGCCTTGGTGGTGTAGCGGCGCTTGGCCAGGGTGACGGTATCCATCGGAACTGCTCCTGTCAGGGAAGGTGATGGCGCGTATCTTATCTTTCCCACAGGAAAGAAAAACCAGCACAATGCAGCAACACTTTCATTCCAGGAGTGAAAATGCTGCGCCTTGACGATCTACAACTGTTCATTCGCTCCAGCGCCTTGGGCAGCTTCACCGCCGCCGCCCTGGAAGCCGACCTGCTACCGGGCCAGGTCGCAGCAGCGATCAAGCGCCTGGAGCGAGAGCTGGACGTGCGTCTGTTTGCCCGCACCACCCGTAGCCTGCGCCTGACCGCCGAGGGTGAGCTGTACCTGCCCACCGCCCACAGTGTGCTGGAGACCCTGCGTCACGGGCGTGAGAGCCTGCATGGCGACCACAGTGAACTGCGTGGTGTACTGCAGGTGTCGGCGCCTTCGGATGTCGGACGCAACCTGGTGCTGCCCTGGCTCACCGAGTTTCGCCGCGAACACTCGGGCTTGAGCCTGCGCTTCTTTCTCTCCGACGAACTCGCCGACCTGTACCGGGACCCGGTGGATGTCGGCATCCGCTATGGCATCGACGACGCTGCCAACTACATCTCGCTGCCACTGGCGCCGTGGAACCGCAGGGTACTGGTCGCCGCCCCCGCCTACCTCGCCCGCCGCGGCCGCCCGCACACCCCGCAAGACCTGCAACAGCACGATTGCCTGCTGTACCTGCAGCAGTCGCGGGTCTTCGACCGCTGGCAACTGGGTGAGCAGACGGTGCAGGTCAGCGGGCCGCTGTTCTGCGATGACGCCGATGTGGTACGGCGCTGGGCACTGGCCGGCGAAGGCATCGCCTTCAAGTCATGGCTGGACGTGCACGCCAATGTCGCGGCCGGCGAACTCGAGGTGCTGATGCCGGATTTCCCCGGCGACCTGCGCCCCCTGATCCTGGTGTGCCCGCACCGCAAGCAACTGTCGCCGGCGGTAGCGCGCTTGCACCAGTGGCTGCAAGGCAAGTTTGCGCAGTTGCAGCCCGACCCTGGTTAGTGCGCCTTGCAGGAAGACTCGGCCTGCTCCTTGGCATCCTTGCCAAGCGTCAGCACGCTGCCATAGATGGCGCACAACCAGCCACCCCGCTCATGCACCTGCTGTCGAGCGGTGTCCACGACCGCGAACATCTTGCCCACCGTCACGGTGGGAATGACGTAGGCGGGAATCAGCAGCGCCAGCGTCAACGCCCAACGCACTTTCGGATTGGCGTTGGCGCCATGCTCACGCATGACGAAATAACACTGGGCATCATCAATGACGCGGCCCTGGGCAAGCACCTCCAGAACATGCTCGTCCTGGCTCGTGAAGGGCGTTTCACCAGCTGCCCCACTCGGCGATTGCCTGGCGCGCAAGCCCTCCAATATCTCGCCAGCCTCGCCACGTAGCACCCTGGCACTGCCTTCACGCTTGATCAGGTCTTCAAAGGTCGGATAACGATACGCACCCGGCGCGCACAGGTGATACAGCACGGAAAACACCAGCAGGCTCAGACCGCTCAGCCAATACATGAACAAGCTGAATGGCAATTGCTCGACATGTCCCGCCTGCTTGAACCCCTCGACCGCCAGAGGCACGACGCTCAGGGCCACAGTCACCAGAAGCATGAGCTTGCTGGAGGCGATCAGCGACATGACTTTCCAGTCATGGGCAAACCCCACCTTCGGCGCTCGAAAAGATAGGGCACCGCTCGCCAGGGTGCACACGCCGACGAACACCAGGTAGATGATCAACAGCCAGCCGCCCGTGGCGCCCATGCTCTGAACCAGGGGAATCACTGTGAAGATCGCTACCACCTGGGCAATCACCGCAGCGACGACCATGACCAGCAGCACCTGCAACCAATTTGTAGATGTGTCTTTCATCAGAGCAACAGCTTCCTGCAAAAACACCCAGTATACCGGCCCAATGCCACTATCCGAACTATCCCGTGCACATCCGTTCTAAAATCCGCAGCGCTTTTAAGCTAAGGTGAAAACTCCCTTTCGCAGGCCTCGCCCATGTCCAACTGGATCGACCTCAAGCAAGACGCCGACACCGGCATCGAGTCGGTCCGCGCGCATTTCGTCGGCCACGCCTACGACCCGCACTGGCACGACAGCTTCCTGGTCGGGGTCACCGAACAGGGCGTGCAGCAGTTCAATTGCCGCCGGGTTCGGCACCAGAGCACGCCGGGCCAGGTGTTCCTGCTGGAACCCGGTGACCTTCACGATGGCGACGCTCCCACGCGCGAAGGTTTCACCTACTCCACGCTGTACCTGGACTCGAAGTGGCTGGAAAACGAACTGCATGCACTGTTCGAACAGGCCCCGGCAGGCTGCCTGCCCGCCTTCGCTGACACCCTGTGTGCCGACCCGCGACTGGCGGGCGCCACCTTGCGCGCCTTCCAGGCCATGCACGGCGGCGAGCTACGAATCGTGCGCCAGACCGCCATGGACGACCTGCTGGCCTGCCTGACCCGGCACCTGCACTGGCGCAAGCGCCTCGACCCCGATCCACGCCTGCCGCTGTGCGCCCAGCGAGCGCGCGACTACCTGCATGCCCATATCGACCAGGACATCGGCCTGAACGAAGTAGCGCAGGCCTGCGGCGTCGATCGCTTTCGCCTGACCCGCGCCTTCAAGGCCGCCTTCGGCCTGGCGCCGCACGCCTACCTGATCCAGTTGCGCCTGGCCCGCGCCCGGCATCAGCTGGCTCGCGGCGACACACCCAGCGAAGTGGCCATGGCCTTGGGCTTTGCCGACCAGAGCCACCTGGGGCGCTGGTTCCGTCGTGCCTACCGGCTGACACCGGCCGACTATCGCCGACGCTGCTCAAAGCTTCCAGACTGAACCGCCCCCACGCCTGACCATGGTGTTCCGAACCACAGGAGCCTCACCATGTCGTCATCGCTGTTGCCCTTCATCCTTTTTGCCTTGGCCGCCAGCATCAGCCCCGGGCCGACCAACCTGCTGATTCTCGCCCACGGCGCGCACAACGGCCTGCGTGCCAGCCTGGCGCCGATCTTCGCGGCCTGCGCGGCGGCCGCGGCGATCGTCTGGGTGGTAGGCCTGGGGCTGGGAGAGGTGCTGCTGCGCCACCCGCTGGCGCAGCAAGTGATGAGCTGGGTGGGCGTGCTGTGGTTGAGTCGCCTGGCCTGGCAGTTGTTCCGCGCCGCTGGCGAGCCCTTGCATGCCACGGCGCGGCAGCGCTTTGGGGTCGGCAGCGCGGCATCGCTGCAACTGGTCAATCCCAAGGTCTGGCTGATGGCGGTGGCGGTGATCGGGGTGTTTGCCACGCCAGGATTGCCGGTGTGGCACCTGGCGCTGGTATTTCTGATCATCGCCCTGCCCTGCATGGGCGCCTGGGCGCTGCTCGGGATCGGCAGTGCCCGCTGGTTGCGTTCGCCCCGGCACCTGCAGCGCTTCAATCAGTTGCTGGCACTGTTGCTGGTGGTGTCGGCGTGGTCGGCTTTACTGGCGTGAAGCTCAAGGCGCGGGGGGCGCGGCCAGGGCATCGCGAAAGCGCTGGCTGCTGGCCAAGGCCAGGCCCAACCCCACCACCGCCACCACACCGCCGACCAGGCCGATATTGGCCACACCGATCTGGCTGCTGACGATACTGCCCAGCAATGCCCCGCCACCGATACCGATGTTGTAGATCCCCGAGAACAGTGCCATGGCCACATCGGTAGCGTCGGACGCCAACTTGAGCGTCTTCGACTGCAACGACAGGCTGAAGCTCAGGATCGCCACGCCCCAGAACATGCTCAGCACGGCGAACGCGGCGAAGTTCCCCGACAGCGGCAACAGCAGCAACAGGCACGCGGCCAGACAACCGATCGAGCCGACCAGGAAACCGTGCGGGAAGCGGTCGCTGTAACGGCTGAACAGCACCGAGCCGAGCACACCCGCCCCACCGAACAGCAACAGGATCAGGGTCGTGTGCTCACCGCTGATCTGCGCCACATGCAGGGCGAACGGTTCGATGTAGCTGTAGGCGGTGAACTGTGCGGTGATCACCAGCGTGACCAGAAGATAGGTGATGACCAGGGCAGGCCTGCGGAAGAGGATCGGCAGGCTGCGCAGCGAACCGGAGTTCTGGCTCGGCAGCAAGGGCAGCGACTTCATCAGGCACAGCATGGTCGCCAGCGCCACGCCCGCAATGCTGAGGAAGGTGATGCGCCAACCCAGCGCCTCGCCCACCACACGCCCGAGCGGGATGCCCAGGACCATCGCCAGGGTAGTGCCGGTGGCCAGCAACCCGAGAGCCTTGGCCTGCTTGCCAGCCGGCGCCACGCGCACCGCCAGCGACGCGGTGATCGCCCAGAACACCGCGTGCGACAAGGCGATGCCGATGCGGCTGACCAGCAGCATGGCGAAACTCTGCGCCATCCACGACAGCAAGTGGCTGACGATGAATACCAGGAACACGAACAGCAACAGGCGCCGCCGCTCGATGTTTCGGGTCATCAGCATCATCGGCAGCGAAGCCAGTGCCACCACCCAGGCGTAGATGGTCAGCATCAGGCCCACCTGCGCGGTGGTCATGTCGAAGCTGCGACCGATGTCGCTGAGCAGTGCCACCGGCACGAACTCGGTGGTGTTGAAGATGAACGCCGCCAGCGCCAGCGCGATCACGCTCAGCCAACTGCCGCCGCCTGCCGGTGCAGGTAGGGAATCAGGTAGGGGTCCATTCATCGAGGCCAATGCAATCTCCGCAGGCAAAGCGATAGGACGCGCCCCACGTGCCCAGGTTCGGGTCGCGGATGCACGTTTGTTATTGGTAGGAATACTCGGCATGGTACGCGTCAAGGCCAGGCCTCACAACCGCGCGCGCACGGAGTACCATGACGCACTGTAGCAACATGCGGAACAAGGAGTCCGATCCGCTCATGGACACGCAACACCCTCAGCAGCAGTGGCAACAGGCGGTCACCGCCTACGCCGAGGCCGTCAACCGCCATGTTGCGCAAGGTTGCGCACCAGGACACGACACAGCACAAGCGCCCTGCCCACCGGCCATCGATCACCTGCTCGACGCCTGGCAGCTCGCCCTGCACGCAATCAACCGACCTGGCATCGACGAGCACCAGCGTCAGTTGTTTCGCGAAGCCTGGCCGCCCGCCCATGATCCCTTGCTGCCACTGCTCCCGAGCCATGGCCAGGGTATCGCCCAGGTGCTGCTGCTCGATGACGGCCGCTTGCTTGCACGTATCGGCATGCCCCATGACAACGGCCAAGTGGTGCAGATCGACCGCAACGGGGTGACCCCGATGATCAGTGTCGAGCACTTCGGCCGCTGCCCGCGACGACGCTACTTCGCCCTGGCCAATGCGGAGGGCGTAAGGGTCACCGACGGCTGGGGCGGCCCACAGGTCGCTCGGTTGTCCTGGCCCCATGGCCTGGAAGGCCTGCCGCCTGGCTACCCGTTCGATCCCTTCGACCTGCCACCCACCCCAACCCGCCTGCTCCCCCTGCCGGATGGCCGACGGGTACTGCTGGTCAGCCGCGAGGGCATCTTCCTGCTCACACCTCGAGGTGCCACCCGCCTGCTGCGCCGCGAAGCAGACATCCTCGCGCAACTGGCCGACGGCACCGACCCTGACGACATCGCGCTGACCCTGACCCAAGCCCATGCCGCACTGTCGCCGGACGGCAGACGGATCGTGCTGGGCGAGCAGCGCGGCAACCACCAGGTACTCGACGAGCACCTGGAGCCGCTGGCCGAGATCGTCCCGGCGGGGGAACATCCGCACTTCGCCCTGTTCAACCACCGCGGCGACCAGTTGCTGCTCAATGCCTGCCAGGGCGACGGCGGCGCCAGCCTTGGCGTAACGCTCGCCAATCTCGCAACCGATCCGCAGATCTCGATGCTGCAGGACGGCGTGCAGATCCATGCCGGCGTCGCACGTCAAGGCGAGTACATCGTCGGCGATGCCCAAGGTTACCTGCGTGGCTTCGGCGAAGACGGTCGCGCGCACTGGCAGCATTATCTGGGGTCGGCCATCAGCGCCATGGACATCAGCGCCGACGGCCGCACCCTGGTCGCCGCCAGCCATGCCGGATTCATCTCGCTGATCGCCTTGGACAGCAAGCGGCCTGCCTGGCAGATCGGCACTGGCGAACACGCCGAGGTGCGGCGCTGGTTGTTCTGGAAAGGGTGGAGGAAGGCGATGGTCTGGTAGCGCCTGTACTGGCCGCAATCGCGGGACTCGCCCCGCGATTGCGTTCAACGCCCGGATCAGGCCTGCAAGGTCGCCATGTCGATCACGAAGCGGTACTTCACATCACCCTTGATCATCCGCTCGAACGCCTCGTTGATGTGGCGGATATCCAGCATCTCGATATCGCAGCTGATGCCGTGCTCGGCGCAGAAGTCCAGCACTTCCTGGGTTTCGGCGATGCCGCCGATCAAGGAGCCGGCCAGCACCCGCCGCTTGAGCACCAGGTTGGCCGCATGCACGGGCGGATCGACCGGCTCGATCAGGCCGACCAGGATGTGCACGCCGTCGAACTTCAGGGTTTCGAGGTAGGGATTCAGGTCGTGTTGCACCGGGATGGTGTCGAGCAGGAAGTCGAAGCGACCCGCCGCCTCGCGCATCTGCGCCTCGTCGGTGGAGACGATGACATGATCGGCGCCCTGGCGACGGGCTTCCTCGGCCTTGGCCGGGGAGCGGGTGAACAGCGTCACCTCGGCGCCCAGGGCCTTGGCGAACTTGATGCCCATGTGGCCCAGGCCGCCCATGCCCAGCACGCCGACCTTGTGCCCAGGCCCCACGCCGTGGTGCTTGAGCGGTGAGTAAGTGGTGATGCCCGCGCAGAGGATCGGCGCTGCACTGGGCAGGTCCATCCCTTGGGGAATACGCAGGACGAAGTGCTCGCTGACCACGATGCTGCTGGAATAGCCACCCAGGGTATTGCTGCCGTCGATACGGTCGGGACTGGCGTAGGTCTGGGTCGGCCCTTCCAGGCAATACTGCTCCAGGTCCTGCCGGCAAGCCTCGCAATGGCGGCAGGAATCGACCATGCAGCCGACGCCGACCAGGTCACCGACCTGATACTTGCCAGCCTTTTCACCTACGGCGGTGACACGACCGACGATCTCGTGGCCGGGCATCAGTGGGTAGACGGCAATGCCCCACTCATTGCGGGCCTGGTGAATATCGGAGTGACACACGCCGCAGTAGAGGATGTCGATGGCGACATCATCCGGGCGCAGGCCACGGCGCTGGAAGGTCATGGGCGCCAGGGGCGCGGTGGAAGACTGGGCGGCATAACCGATGGCGGTGTACATGCTCTGGACCTCGCAATATTGAAACGATTCAGGCCACGCATTCTGCGCATCGAAACGGGCCCGGCCCACAGCCGATCCTCCGGCATTCGTGCCTGATTCTCCGGAATTGGCCGCAGCGATCTGGCGCTGGACTGTCAATCTGCGAAGATGCCAGTGTCTGATTCTCTGTCCCTGGTTTGCCATGCACCTGACCCAACACGTCGACGCCAATGCCCCCCTCTGCTCGCTGATCCGCGCCCTCGCCTCGCGCCCCGGATTCGTCGACACCTACCTGCCCCAGGTCCAGGTGTTGTCGTGGGACCACTATGTGGCGAGCAGCCCACAGATCTATGAACCGAGCCTGATCATCATCGCCCAGGGTAGCAAGCTCGCGCGCCTGGGGCCGCGCACGCTGGAATACGGTGCCGGGCATTACCTGATCCAGGCGCTTTCAGTGCCCTTCATGTGCGAAACCTTCGCCACGCCCCAGGCGCCCATGCTCGGCGTGGCCGTGAGCATCGACCGTACCGTGCTGAGCGAACTGGTGCAGAACATGGCCCTGCCGCCGGACCCGGCGGTACAGGCGCAGACGCCGCAGTCGATGAGCTCGGCGGCGCTGGGTGCTCCAATGCGCGCCAGCGTCGAGCGTCTGCTCGAATGCCTGCAGGACCCACTGGATGCGAAAATGCTGGGGGCCGCACGGGTGCGGGAGGTGTTGTATACGGCCTTGCGCGGCCCTCAAGCCGGTGTGTTGCGGGCGCTGGTCGAACAGCAGGGGCACTTTGCCCGGATCGGCGTCGCGCTCGCCTACCTGCGCGATCATTTCGCCGAGCCGTTGAGTGTCGAAGCGCTGGCCAGCCGTGCCAACATGAGCGTTTCGACCTTCCACGAACACTTCAAGCGCTGCACCGAACTGGCGCCGATGCAGTACCTCAAACGCCTGCGCCTGCTCAAGGCGCAGCAGATGCTGATCGGCGAGAGCCTGGGCGTGGCCCAGGTGGCGCACCGGGTGGGCTACCAGAGCACCTCGCAGTTCAGCCGCGAATACAAGCGCGAATTCGCCCGCAGCCCGGGAGACGAACTGCCCTACCGCAGCCTGCCGGTATGACCCAGCCCTCAGCCCTGGCGCCGGACCATCGCCACGATACCGGCGCTCAGTTCCGCCTTGGCCTGCCCTGGCTCGACTTCCCCCGACGCCGCCGCCTGTGACAATGCCTCGGCGGCGCCGACCAGCAGACGCAAGCCGGCCAATCCGATATCCCCGCCCGGCGCAAACGGCGCCAGCGCCTGGCGGCACCTGTCCAGGAACGGATCCTCGTACCCACGCTTGAGCGCCTCGAGCTCCGGCGAGCCGGCCAACGCCGCACTGACGCCCGGTATCTCACGCCCCTGGGTCATCACACAATCGACATAGGCTGCGGCGATTACCGCCGCACGCGCCTCAAGGTCCACAGGACAGTCCGCCAGCACGACCTCGAGCATGGCGGTCTGGCGCGCGTCGTATTCCTCGTAAAGCGCCACCAGCAAGCCGTTACGGGTTTCGAAGTGGTCGTACACCACCGGCTTGGTCACCCCTGCCAGCTCGCTCAGGCGCCCCAGGCTCAGCGCATCGGTGCCCTCCTCGCGAACCATCTGCCAGGCCACCGCTATCAATTGCCGCCGACGATCCTCACGGGACAGGCGTTTACGTACAGGGCGCGTCTCATCGCTTGACATAGCTTACCTACCAAAAGTAACTTACCAACCGTAACTTACGCCGAGTATATAGCGCCCGGCCTCTTCCCGCATCCCATAAAGGAACGCATCCATGCACGCCCTGATCGTCCTCGCCCACCCCGACGCCCAATCACTCACCCACGCATTGTCCAGGCAGATCGCCGACGGCCTGGCCCAGGCAGGCCATACCAGCGAAATCGCCGACCTGGCCGCAGAGGGCTTCGACCCGCGCTTCGAATTGCCCGACCTCAATGTCCATCGTCACCTGGCCAAGCCGCCGGCGGACGTACTTGCCGAGCAGGTACGCATCGAACGCGCCGATACCTTGGTGCTGGTCTACCCGGTGTACTGGTGGTCGTTCCCCGCACTGCTCAAGGGCTGGATCGACCGTGTGTTCAGCAATGGCTGGGCCTTCAGCTACGAAGACGGCAAGACCACCAAGCTGCTCAACCACCTGAAGGTCCACCTGGTGGCGGTCGGCGGCACCGACGCTGCCCTGTTCGACCGCCATGGCTACGGCGCTGCAATGCGCGTACAGATCGAGCACGGCATCTTCGACTGGTGCGGCGCCCAGGTATCGAGCTCGATCCTTCTGGACGAGAGCGAAGGCCCGGATACCGCCAGGCACTTACCCACCGCCTACACCCTCGGACAACGTCTGTTCGCCCCTCAGGCTTCGTCCAGCGGCCACTCGGCCAGCGGACAGTAACGGCCCTTGCGCGATTCATAGAGACCGAACCGGCGGGCATTGAGGAAGAACTCCGGAGCCTGCGCCGCCTCTGGTGGCTGCCCCTGGAAATCCCGTGACAGCGTCAGGTGCGGACGGTATTCACGGGCCTGCTCGGCGATGCCCAGTGGCAGTAGCCGCTGCTCCAGGCCGTAGACCAGTTGGCGCAGGCTGGCAGGGGTATCGCCAGGTTCGAGCACCAGCGCGCCGGCACGTCGCCACACCTGCAGACGGTCGAGCAACAGGCGTATCGGCGCCCCTGGGCGCGTCATGCCGTCTACCGCCGCGCACAGTGCCGGTATCTGGGCGGCATCCACATCGCCCAGAAACAGCAACGTCACATGAAAATTCTCGGCCGGTACCGGCTTGCCGGCCCGCAACCCCAGTTCACGACGCCACTGGGCAACGGCCCGGCGCTGGGTTTCGGGCAAAGCCAGGGCGAAAAACAGGCGCTTGAAGGGCGCGCCGCTTGGGCGTACATCCTGAACCATCGGAAACTCCTCGAGGCTGAAGGGCATGCAGGTTCAAACGCTGCCAGGGTTGAATCGTTTGCGCAGCTTGCAGGGCATTCCACCTTCGTCCATCAGCGATGACTTAACAATAAGTACAAACTGGCGACACGATTGTTTATGCTGGCGGGCTACAGCCATGGCGCATGGCCATTTTTATTCGACAAGTAACCGTCCATGAAAATTGCACTCGTACTGATCTTCGTCCTCTCGATCGCCTATGTTCACCTGCGCGGTCGCGTTCGCCACAAGCTGACTCGCCAGCTGGGCGACCACTCGAGCTTCCTCGCCCCGGTCAACAGTTTCCTGTACCTGTTCTCCAAGCACCCGGCCAAGCCCTATTTGCCCGTCGAGTCGTTCCCTGAGCTGCAGCCGCTCAAGGACCACTGGCAGGAAATCCGCGAAGAAGCCCAGCAATTGCTGCACGCCGGCGAGATCAAGAAATCCGACAACTACGATGACGTTGGCTTCAACTCGTTCTTCAAGACCGGCTGGAAGCGCTTCTATCTGAAGTGGTACGGCGAGAGCCACCCTTCGGCGATGACCCTGTGCCCACGCACGACCGAACTGCTGCAAGGTATCGGCACGGTCAAGGCGGCGATGTTCGCCACCCTGCCGCCGGGAGCCAAGCTGGTTCGTCACCGTGACCCCTATGCCGGCTCCTACCGTTACCACCTGGGCCTGGACACACCGAACGACGATGGTTGCTACATCGACGTGGACGGCGAGAAGTATTCCTGGCGCGACGGCGAGGCGGTGATCTTCGACGAGACGTACATCCACTACGCGGCCAATACCACCGAGCACAACCGTATCATCCTGTTCTGCGACGTCGAACGCCCGTTGAAGTACCGCTGGGCAAGCGCCTTCAACCGTTGGTTCAGCCGCAACGTCATGGCCGCGGCAGCTGCGCCCAACGATGCCAACGACAAGACTGGCGGCATCAATCGACTGTTCACGCGCATCTACAAGATCCGTGAACGTGGCAAGGCCATGAAGAAGCGCAACCGCACCCGCTACTACCTCGAGAAGTGGGCCGTGGTGGCGGCACTGGTGCTGCTGTTCATCTACATCTGACACGTCCTGCGGCCTCCTTGCCCCTCGGTGACGAGGCCTGCCCTTCCCCCCATCTTCGACTAGCCTGAAAGCTCCTGTTGCCAACCTGACAAGGTGAAGACGATGAGCATGATGGACTGGGACGCCTACCGTAAGCAGTTGATGGCCGGCATCGGCGATCTCAAGCAGCTTTCCCCCGACACCGTGGCCGGCTACGCCACCGCCAGCGCTGCCGGCGCCAAGACCAACCACCTCGACGCCAAGACCCGCGAGCTGATTTCCCTGGCCGTGGCGGTGACCACTCGCTGCGACGGCTGCATCGCCGTGCATTCGCAGCAGGCGGTCAAGCACGGTGCGACCCGCGAGGAAATCGCCGAAGCCCTCGGCGTGGCCGTGGCCATGAACGCGGGCGCTGCCCTGGTGTATTCGGCACGGGCGCTGGATGCGGTCGGCAAGGCCGGCAGTTGACGCTTTTGGGCGCCACAGCCCTTGCATGACGGCGCCCATCCACCCAGACTTGCCGGCCCAGCCCGAGCAGGAACCGACATGATCCACATTCGCCCCATGACCCCGGAAGACTTCGAGCGTTTCTGGCCGACCTTCCAGGCCATCGTCCAGGCGCGCGAGACCTACGCATACGACCCGCAGATGTCGCAGGAGCAGGCGCGCACGCTGTGGCTGGAGTTTCCGTTGCACACCCTGGTGGCCGAAGAGGATGGCGAGCTGCTCGGTTCCTACTACCTCAAGGCCAATGCCGCCGGCCCGGGCGCGCACGTGGGCAATTGCGGATACATGGTCACACCCCGTTCACGCGGACGTGGCGTGGCACGGCTGATGTGCGAGCACTCGCAGAAGCTGGCGCGCCAGGAGGGTTTTCTGGCCTTGCAGTTCAATTCGGTCGTGGCGAGCAACGAGGTCGCCGTGGCGCTGTGGCACAAGCTCGGTTTCGAGACCGTCGGGCGCCTGCCCAAGGCATTTCGTCATGCAGCACTGGGGCTGGTGGATTGCCTGGTGATGTACAAGTGGCTGGCCGATGAGCCGGTGACCGAGAAACCGGCACTGCTGATCGGACGCAAGAATATCGAGGCACGGGTGTCGCGGCGCCGGGGCCGCTAGGCGCCCTTGAGCCTACAGGGGAATCCTCGTGCCGCAATTGCGGCACGAGGCTGCCCTTACAAACGGCGTACAACCACCGAAGGCATCAGAACGCCAGGCCGACCTTCACGCCAAACTCGTCACGCTTGAGCTTGTTGTTGTCGGCAACCGGCGAGTCCTCGTCGATCTTGTACTCGGTACGGGTGTAGTACACGCCCGCCTGGATCGGCATGCCGCCCTGCTGGTTCATCAGCAGAGTGACTTCGGCATACGGGTTGGTACGGTCCTTCATGTCGACACTGTCGCTGCCGAAGTCGTCGACCTTCAAGCGCGCACGGCCATCGATGGTGTGACGAGCACCGACTTCGACACGCAGGGTAGAGGCATCGAACTGGTGGTTGTAACCCAGCGCGGCCTTGGCGAACGGCGACTTGTAGGTCAACTTGGTGTCCAGGTCGTTGATCTCGGGCTCGAAACGGGTCCAGCTATAACCGCCACCGACGATCACGTCGACGAAGTTGCGCGCATCCAGCGCGGCACGCCAGCCAAGGTCGAGGTCGGCCTGTGCCTCCTTGAGCTTGTTGTCGTTCTTCTTGCCGTACTTGGCTTCGGCACCGATCTGGTAGATGAAGCCGGACTCGGCCGTCATCTTGTTGCCGAAGTTGGCGAACACACCGCCTTGGCCCAGGTGCTCCTTGTCGGAGTCGCTGCCGCCTTCGAACTTGAACTTGTCGTAGGAACCGAGCAGGCCGAAGGTGAACAGGGGCTCGGTGCTGGGGGCTGCCATCGCTGCCAACGGCGCGCCGAGCAGGGCCAGGGCGCAAGTGTGACGCAGCAGTTTTCCAGTAAACATTCGCAAAAGTCTCCATGACGTTGAATAAAAAGGGCGAACGAGCGGTTCGAGACAACGTCAGTCGGAAAAGTTCGAAAAAAATCTAATAAAAACGCGCAACCCTGTAGCCCATCACGTTTTTTCGCCTATCCAAACGATTGACTCCCCCTGCGTTCGATGGTCAGATGCCGCCAGTTTCAGGTGTCCTGCGCCGCCGTGCGCAGGGTGAAACGGGAAGCCGGTGCGTCTTTGCAGACAAGTCCGGCGCTGCCCCCGCAACGGTAAGCGAGCGAATCCTTCGACACACCACTGTGCTCAGGCATGGGAAGGTGAAGGCTTCACGACCCTCGCAAGCCCGGAGACCGGCCTGACGCTTCTGTTGGCAAACCCGCGGTGGGCGGGCGCAGGCCGGTGTTCGCGTGCGCGCCTGCGTGCGTGTCTGCTCGTCTTTGCGTTGTTTCCACCGGGATCCATTCATTCCTGAACCCGTGGAACGACATGTCCCGACACTTCAAGCTTCAAACTCTGGCCGCCTGCATGGCCGTGTCCCTGCCGGCGCTGGCCGAGCAGCCGCAAGGCAAGGTCCTCGACCTGCCCTCGACGGCGATCACCGAGACCCGCGACGAACAGACCGTCGATCTGGCAACCCCTACCCAAGCCGGCTCGCGCCTGAACCTCAGCGCCCTGGAAACCCCGGCCAGCACCACCAGCATCACCGCCGAGCAGATCCAGCAGCGCGCCAACCTCACTGTGCAGGATGCAGTGACCCGATCGCCCGGCATCACCTCCGTCGGCACCCCGGGCAACGGCAACACCGCCCTTTCCGCCCGTGGTTTCACCGGACACTCCTCGGTGATGACCCTGTTCGACGGCTCGCGCCTGTACACCGGCGCCGGCACCCAGACCTTTCCGGTCGACCCGTGGATGGTCGAGCGCATCGATGTGATCCGCGGCCCCGCCTCGGTGCTTTATGGCGAAGGCGCCACGGGTGCTGTGATCAACGTGATCCCGAAAAAACCCTTCGCCGGCGAGATCCGCAACCACCTGCGCCTGGGCTATGGCTCATGGGATCGCCAGCAACTGGGGCTGGACAGCGGCGGCAGCCTGAGCGAGCGCCTGAGCTACCGCGTGACCCTGAACAAGCAGGAAGGCAATGGCTGGGTCGACCGCACCGATTCGCGCAGCCTGGCCTTGAGTGCAGCCTTGCGCTTCGATGCCACCGACGACCTGAGCTTCACCCTCGCCCATGAGCGTGGCGACGCACAGCCCTCGAACTACTTTGGCACGCCGCTGATCGACGGCCACCTGCGCGACAGCCTGCGCAAGAAGAACTACAACATCCAGAACGACGTGCAGCGCTACCACGACGAATGGACCCGCTTCAACACCGACTGGACCCTCAGCGACAGCGTCACGGCCAGCAACCAGTTGTACTACATCAAGAGCCGTCGGCACTGGCGCAATGCCGAGGACTACACCTGGGATCCGACCCGCGAGCAGCTGGAGCGGGCAAGCTACCTGGAGATCAAGCACAACCAGGAGCAGATCGGCGACCGCCAGAGCTTCACCTTCGATCATTCGCTGTTCGGGCTGAACAGCAAGACCGTGGTCGGTGCCGAGTACAACAAGATCCGTTTCAATGTCGACAGCAACTCGCCGTACAACGATGTCGGCGGCGATTACGTCGATCCTTGGAGTCCGGCACCGGGCGGGTTCCAGAGCCAGAACGTCACACGTCCACAGACCCTCTCGACCACCCACACCTTCGCCCTGTTCGCCGAGAACCGTACCCAACTGACCGATCGCCTGTCGCTGGTGACCGGTATCCGCCGCGACCAGAACCACATAGACCGTGACAACCTGACCAACGACACGCGAGTCGACCGCAGCCTGCAAGGCGGCAACTGGCGCGCCGGCCTGGTATTCGCGGTAACCGACAACCTGTCGCTGTACGGCCAGTACTCCACCAGCGAAGACGGGGTGAGCAACCTGATCAGCCTCAGCCCGAGCCAGATCAACTACGACCTGACCGAATCGAAGCAGACCGAGCTGGGGCTCAAGCAGCGCTTCTGGGATGGGCGTGGTGAATGGACCCTGGCGGCGTATCACATCGTCAAGAAGAAGCTGTTGGTCGACGACCCGATCAGCCATGATAAACAGCAGGCTGGCCAGCAGACCTCCGACGGCCTGGAAGCCGCGCTGGAGCTCGATCTGGGCCACCAATGGCAGGTATCGGCCAACGCCTCGGTGGTCCGCGCCAAGTACGATGACTTCGACGAGATCGTCGGCGGCATCGCCCAGGACCGCGCCGGCAACCGCCCCGCCAACGTTCCGCGCCGCACCGCCAACCTCTGGCTCAACAAAGGCTTCGGCCAGACCGTCGACGCCGGCATCGGCCTGCGCTACGTCGACCAGCGCTATGCCGACACCGCCAACGCCTACAGCGTCCCCGGCTACACCGTGGTCGATGCCAATCTCGGCTGGCACATACTGCCCGACGTACGTCTGGGCCTGCAGTTGAACAACCTGTTCAACCGCGACTACGTGGTTGCCGCGCACAGTGGCGAGCAATGGCTGTTGGGCGCGCCACGCTCGTACTTCGCAACGGTGGACTACAGCTTCTGATGCCGTAGGCCTCGCCGGCCCTATCGCGGGACGAGCCCGCTCCCACAGGTTCTTCACTGATCCTGTAGGAGCGGGCTGGTCCCGCGATAGGGCCGGCACATTCAGCAAAAAATCTTCCGGGCAACCAGCCACAGTATCGCTACCTTGAGCAAAGGAAGAATGTTCAAGGAGAAAGCATGGATCGCCCTCATTCCAGCCTGTTGCGCCGTGGCCGCTTTTCCGAGCCCGGCAGAATCTATCTGCTCACCACCGTCACGCGCTCCCGCCAGCCTTTTTTCCAGTTTCTGCGTCCGGCACGTGCAGTCGTCCAGCAACTGCGTCACGCCGAAGAGGAACAGTCATGTCGCTCCCTGGCCTGGGTTGTGATGCCGGATCATCTCCACTGGCTGACCGAGTTGCGCACTGGGACGCTAGGAGCGTTGATGCGCAGGTTCAAGTCCAGGACCAGTCATGCGCTTTACCAGACAGGTGGGGGTACAGGGCGGATCTGGCAGCCTGGGTACCAGGACAGAGCTATCCGCAGGGAGGAGGATGTTCAAGCCGTGGCGCGGTACATCGTTTCCAACCCGCTGCGTGCGGGGCTGGTTGGGAGTGTGCGGGAGTATTCGCACTGGGATGCTGTTTGGTTGTAAGTGCCGGCCCTATCGCGGGACCAGCCCGCTCCCACAGGATCAGTAAAGAACCTGTGGGAGCGGGCTCGTCCCGCGATAGGGCCCGGCAAATCACCACAACAGCAGAGATATAAGATAACATTCCAAACTCAACTCAACTTCACCTCAAGCCCCATGCCATCCACCCCACCCTCCTCCCGCCTGCACAGCATCGACGCCCTGCGCGGCCTGGTCATCTTGTTCATGCTACTGGACCACGTGCGCGAAACCTTCTTCCTGCATCGCCAGGTCAGCGACCCGATGACCATCGACGCCACCGAGCCCGCACTGTTCGCCAGCCGCACCCTCGCTCATCTGTGTGCCCCGGTGTTCGTCATGCTGACCGGCTTGAGCGCCTGGCTCTACGGCGAAAAGCACCAGGGCCTGGGCGATGTCTCGGCGTTCCTGTTCAAGCGCGGGCTGTTCCTGGTGGTGCTGGAGTTCACCCTGGTCAACTTCGCCTGGACCTTCCAGCTGCCGCCCAGCGTGATCTACCTGCAAGTGATCTGGGCGATCGGCCTGAGCATGATCGTCCTGTCGCTGCTGGTGTGGCTGCCGCGCCCGTTGCTGATGGCCCTGGGTGTAATCATCATCGCCGGCCACAACCTGCTCGACGGCCTGCACTTTGCCCCCGGTACGCCGCTGCACGCACCCTGGGCGATTCTGCATGATCGCGGCTGGCTCGAGGTGTCGCAGAACCTGCGCCTGCGGACCTCCTATCCACTGCTGCCCTGGATCGGCGTGATCGCCGTGGGCTATGCATTGGGGCCATGGTTCGCGCGTGGCAGCGATACCGCCAAGCGCCAGCGTCAGTTGTTGTTCGCCGGTAGCGCTGCGCTGGTGGGTTTCGTCGCGCTGCGTCTGCTCAACGGCTACGGCGAGGCCCAGTGGCAGCTCTACCCCGCTCTGACGCAGACCCTGATGAGCCTGCTCAACATCACCAAGTACCCACCGTCGCTGCTGTTCCTGCTGCTGACACTGGGTGTCGGCCTGTTGCTGCTGCGAGCCTTCGAACGCGCCGGCCAGGCACGCTGGATCGGCGTGCTGACCGTGTTCGGCAGTGCACCGATGTTCTTCTACCTGCTGCACCTTTACGCGCTGAAAGCCCTCTACCTGGCAAGCGTCGGCCTGTTCGGGCACAACCAGGGCGAGTACTTCGGTTTCGATAGCGTGGGCGCACTGTGGCTGGTTGCAGCGTTGCTGGCCGCCGCCCTGTACTGGCCAGTGCGGCAGTTCGCCGGATTCAAGGCCCGCCGCCGAGACATTCGCTGGCTCAAGTATCTGTGAGCGAAAGCGCCCGAATCGTTTACCATCGCCGCTCCCAACGACGGAAACCCCGAGATGAACAGGATGATTCAGTTCGTGGTGGTGGTCGTGCTCTGCACGGCCATCGGCACGCTCTGCGAACACTTTGGCGTGAACCAGTACCTCAAATGGCTGCTGATGGCCTTGCCCGCGATCGTCTGGGTGCGCTTGCGTAATCCGATGAAGGACTGATCCCGGGCGACCCAGGGTTCAGTAGTTCGAACGGTCGTAGCCCGATCCGTCGGTTGCGCGGATGAACGCGTCGTAGTAACTGACCAGGTTGCTGCCCTTTTCATAAAGGACGGTGGCAAAGTCGCTCGGTGCAACATTGCCCTGTTCCCAGAACCGGTTCATGTCACCGGAAAGCAGGTAGGGCAGGTAGTCTTCGTTGACGGTATCGCTGTGAAGATGCGAGCGGCCGAAGTACAGCGCCGAGATCAGGGCAATCTGATCCTCGGCTTCCAGGTTCGATAGAAACGCCTGGGCGTCTTCGGACGAAGCGAAGGGCAGCGCCGGCACGATGCCACTAATCAAGTGATCGATATGCATGGAGGTCTCCTTGGTCGGTACGGCCCGTATTAACCGAGCGCAACAGGCCCCACGTCAAAAACGCGGTGTTGAGCCTCTACCTGGCAGCGCAGGACACTTGCCCACGACCTTTCCCACACTGCCGTGCCTGCGGGCCTTGCAGTAAACTCACTTCCCTCGAACCTCCAGAGCCACCCCCATGCCTCGCCTGCCGAAACTGCTGCTGCCCTTGCTGTTGCTCGCCACCCTCGCCGCCTGCGACCAGAAACCCACCCGCGAAGAGCGGATCCTGGCCAACCTGCCGCTGCAGGAAGCCTACGACCACAACATCGAGCGCATGGCCCAACTGCTGGCGATGACCCACCCGCAGGTGCCGCAGGACAAGATCAAGGACGTGCTGCGCAAGCACCTGACCGTCGACGACCAACGCAAGGACCTGTTCAAGCTCTACAGCGAGAAGAACTTCAGCGATGCCGAGTTCGACACCATCGTTGCCGCCACCCAGGACCCGCAGAAAGCCCGGCAGCTGGGCGAGAGCGAGGAAGGCAAGCGCCTGAGCGAGAAACTTACCGGTTTGATGCGCGCCACAGCGCAGGACAAACACGTACAGGCATTGGCTGAAGAACGCATGCAGCAGGTGGAAGACGAACTGTCGGAGCTGAGTGCACCCGGCAAATGAAATCCGCTCGCGGCTCGTTCGTTTCGCCCCGTAGCTGACTGCACGCATTCCGAGTAATGTTGCGCAAATCGACTTCCCAGTGAGTTCCGGATTGCCACACGCCAAGAAAGGCCTGCGCCTGGACCTGCGCACGCTCATCCTCCTGTTGTCGACACTCACCGCCGTGGTGATGTTGCTGACCAGCTACTTCGCCAGCTATCGGGTGCAGCGACAATTGCTGATCGATCACTCCCTGGAATCGAACTTGGTATATGCAGCCAAGCTGGCCTCGATCACCGAACTGTTCCTGGAGGGCGCGCTCAAGCAGCTCGCGTTCAGTGCCGACACCAGCGGAGGGACGCTTGACGACACGGCCCGCCTGCAACGCGAAAGTGAACGCCTGCTGGCCCAGAGCAATGCCTTCAACTCCACCTTCTTCGTTGACAGCGAAGGTGTCCTGCGGGCGATCTCGCCCGCGCCCCTGCGCACCATGCTCGGACAACACCTGGAAACGCCGGGGTCACTGGAAGCGCTGCGTGAGCGCCGGGCGCTGATCTCGACGCCGTTCATTTCCAAGGCCAACAACCTGGTGGTGGTCGCCTCGCAGCCGATCTTCGCCAAGGACGGGCGCTACCTGGGTTATGTCGGCGGCAGCCTCTATCTGCGCCAGCACAACATCTTCAACAGCCTGCTGGGCGAACATTTCTATCAGGATGGCTCCTACCTCTACGTGGTCGATCACAACCGCCGCCTGCTCTATCATCCCGACGCCGAACGGGTGGGCACGGTGGTGAATGACAACCCGCTGATCAATCAATTGCACCAAAAGCGCAGCGGCACCCAACAGTTCACCAACAGCCTGGGCAAGGAAATGATCGCAGGCTTCGCCACCGTGCCGATCAGCGGCTGGGGCATCGTCGCCCAGCAGCCGCTGGCACAGACCGTGCAACCGTCGCAGCGACTGATCCTCAACGTGGTCGGCATTTCCGTACCGCTTGCCCTGCTCGGCGGCCTTGCCCTGTGGTGGCTCGCGCTGACCATCACCCGACCGCTCTGGCAACTGGCTGCCGGCGCCCGCAGCCTGGACAAGGCCGACACCCAAGAGCGCATCCATGCCGTGCGTGCCTGGTATTTCGAGGCCGCCGAGCTCAAGCGCGCCCTGCTGTTCGGGTTGAACCTGTTGCAGGAGCGCATCGGGCGCCTGAACCGCGATGTACAGACCGACCCGCTCACCGGCCTTGGCAACCGTCGCCACCTGGACCTGAGCTTGTCGCTGCTGCAGGCCGATAACCGCAGCTTCTGCGTCATCGTCCTGGATATCGATCACTTCAAGCGAATCAACGACCAGCATGGCCACGACATCGGCGACCAGGTACTGCGCTCGCTGGCCGAGCTGATGCGCACCTGTTGCCGCGAAGGCGATGTGCTGTGCCGCATCGGCGGCGAGGAGTTCCTCATGCTGCTGCCCGGTGCCAGCCTGGACGTGGCAATGAATGTCGCCGAACGCCTGCGCCGGATCGTCGCCGAAACACCGATCGCCCCAGTGGGTACGGTGACCATCTCGCTGGGGGTCGCGCATTGTGCAAGCGACGAACAAGATCCGGCGCTGGCCCTGAACCAGGCCGACCGCGCCCTCTACGTCGCCAAGCGCAGCGGCCGCAACCGCGTGGAAGCGAGCCAGGCCTGATCGCGCGGATCGCTTGCCGCCATGCCGCTGTCCAAGCTGACCGTACCCCTTCAGGAAATGTCCCATGCCGCGCCTCGGTTTCGCTTGCCAGTACCGCCATCCTCACCGCGACCAATCGATCAAGACGCTGGAGGCCATCGAACGCGCCTTCAATCCGCGCACCACCACGCTGCGGTGGCTGTCTGGCGCGACCCAGGAAGCGGCACGTGCCAAGTTGCTGGAGCTGGTGGAGCACAACCTCGATGCCCAACTGCGCCTGCTCGGCTATGTGGCCGAGCTGCCGCCGATGTTGCACATGATGCGTCTGTCCAGCGACCTGCTGCCGCTGTACAGCCACCCCGAGGTGGCCGCCTTCTACCGCGACCCACCCGTCCAGGCGATGCTGGAGCAACGCTTCGCGCGCATCGGCGATTTCGCCCGAGCGCACGACATCCGACTGTCGTTCCATCCCGGCCAGTACTGCGTGCTCGGCTCGGACCGCCCCGAAGTGGTCGAGAACAGCCTGGCCGAGTTCGAGTACCACGCCGACATGATCCGCATGATGGGCTACGGCCGGCGCTTCCAGGACTTCAAGTGCAATATCCATATCGCCGGTCGCCTGGGTGCAGCGGGCGTGCGCGCGGTCTGGCCGCGACTGTCGCAGGAGGCGCGTAATGTCATCACGTTCGAGAACGACGAAAAGACCTATGGCGTGGACGATTGCCTGGCCCTGGCCGACCTTGCGCCTGTGGTGCTCGACATCCATCACTGCTGGATCCATGAAAATGACTACATCGACCCGCGCGACCCGCGGGTTGCGCGGATCATCGACAGCTGGCGCGGCGTGCGGCCGACCATGCACTACTCGCAACCACCCGAGCGCCTGCAGGAACTGGGCTTTTGCGCCGGGGAAAAACTGACGATCAACCTGCTGCTCAAGCAGGTCAGCAAGCGCGATCTTTACCAGCACAGCGAACGTATGTGGAACGACTGGACCAATCGCTATGCTCTGCAGTTCATCGAGCGCTTCGACATCATGTTCGAGGCCAAGCACAAGAACCTGGCCACGCTGGATTTCTTCGAGCGCTATATTCAAGCACCCCAGTGACTGCGACCTCCGGTCGATCCATTCGCACATCGACACTGCGCCAAAGCCTTAACAAGGGTAAACCTTTGGACAGGAGATCGACCATGATCGGCAAACGCATACACGCAAGTCTCTTCGCACTGTGTCTGGCCACGGCCGCCCCATTGGCCCTGGCAGCCACCGACATGAACGACCAGCGCGCACCGGGTCAACAGCCCCACGGCAGCGGCACCATGCAGGACAACGGCAGTGGCACTGGCACCGGCAGTGGCTCCGGCACGCCGGGTGACGGCATGGGCTCCGGCAGCGGTGGAACCGATCGCAACGATACCAATGGCACTGGCGGCGACGGCACTCGCAGCGGCTCGACCAGTGGCGGTACCGGCGGCGGCATCGGCGGAGGGGGTTCCGGTGGATCTGGAGGTTCCGGATCGGGCGGCAGCGGCAGCTAGCGCTTTCGCCGCCTGCGGCTCGAAAACCGCAAACCAGCGCAATCCATGTGGGGTCGGCGGTTCGGCGCTCCGACTTGTCCCGCGATCACCGGCAGAGCCGGTGCCATGCACCGCGGTGTGCTTTTCGCGGGCAAGTCGCGGCACCGGATCACCGCTACCAGGGCCTGCGCTGGTCTCCAAGGCGATGGGTCTACAAGGCCCGCTGCACAGCTATGACCTGCCCTCATACCCTCTTGATTTCTTCTCCCTACTGCCTCCCCACGCCGGCCTGATAAAAATCCTCACGACTGGCGACCGCCAGCACTGCTCGCCCAACAACAACAAAGAGCGTCGCGCCATGCCTGCATTGCAGCTATCCCTTCGCCCTTGTTGCGTGCCGAGCACCTGATTTCGCGCCTCGCGCGGCAGGCGCCGCCGAGGCTTCGTTCATCCTGTGAGTGATCGAGGTTTTGTCATGAAGCAACTTGCCCTGTACATCGGCGAAGGTTTCGAAGGTCCCGGCGTCAACGCCGCGCACATCAACATCATGATGGGGCCACGCAACGGCCCGGCCGGCCAGGCCTTCGCCAACAGCCTGGCGTCCCCGAGCCAGGGCCACTGCCCGTTCATGGTCATCGCCCAGCCGAACATCCCGGTCAAACCCATGACCCTGTACGTCAACAAGGCGGTGATCGCCGGCGACCTGCACGCCAACGCCACGTGGGGGGCATCCCAGGCCGGTATCGCCAAGGCGGTCACCGAAGCCTTGCTCGACGGCACCCTGCCGGCCGAAGCCGAGGATGAATGGGCCATCATCACCGCCAACTGGGTCAATCCGGCCTGCGACGACCTCGATGCCGTCTACCTGAACAACTACAACGCCTGCCGCACCGCGATCCGCGCCGCCCTCCAGGGCCTGCCGGCGCGTGCGCAGCTGGCCGATGTAGTCAATCAGATCGCCAACCCCTTCTACACCCCGAAAGCCTGAGGTCCGATCATGCAATACATTCGTCTGGGCCACTCCGGCCTGCAGGTTTCCAAGCTGTGCCTCGGCACCATGAACATGGGCACCCCGCAGTGGAAGCCGTGGATCTTCGACGAGGCGGCCAGCGAGCCGATCGTGCGCCACGCGCTGGACAAAGGGGTCAACTTCATCGACCTGGCCGACTTCTATTCCGCCGGCGTCGGCGAGGAAGTGGTCGGGCGTATCCTCAAGCGCCTGGTACGGCGTGACGACGTGGTAGTGACGACGAAGGTCGGTTACGGCACACGCAGCGGCATCAACGCCAGTGGCCATTCGCGCAAGCACATCCTCGACGGCATCGACGCCTCGCTGCAGCGCGCCGGCATGGATTACTTCGACGTCTACATGCTGCATTTCTTCGACGTGAACACCCCCGTCGAAGAAACCATGGAAGCGCTCAACGATATCGTCCGCGCCGGCAAGGCCCGTTACATCGGGGTCTCGACCATGCTCACCGGGCAACTGGCGAAAATCCTCCTGGCCTGCGAGCGCCATGGTTGGGCCAAGCCGATCAACATGCAGTTGCAGCTCAACTGCGCCTACCGCGAAGAAGAACGCGAGATGATCCCGTTCTGCCGCGACCAGGGCCTGGGCGTCTCGGTGTTCAGCCCGCTGGCCCGCGGCCTGCTCACTGGCGACGTCCAGTCGACCCGCAACCAGACCGACTTCTTCACCCAGCAGATGTACAGCGACGAAGCCTCGTTCGCCATCGCCCGTTCGGTACAGCGCGTGGCCCAGCGTCACGGCGTGTCCAACGCCCAGGTGGCCCAGGCCTGGGTCCTGCAACACCCGGGCGTGGACAGCATGCTGGTCGGCGCCGACTCCACCGCGCAATTCGACAGCGCCCTCGCGGCCCTGGACATGCGCCTGGACGAAGAAGACCTGTACGAACTGGAGCGCAACTACACGCCCTGCGACCTGATCAACGACTACACCGCCGGCAAGCGCATCCTGCGCGTCGGACGTCCGCCACGTGGCGACTTCGCGATCCAGGAGGCGGTGGCATGAGTACGTTGCTCAAGGCGGGTCACTACATCGACGGGCAATGGCTCAGTGGCGCTGCCACCTATCCAGTGCTCAACCCGGCCACCGGTGAAACCCTCGCCCAGGTGCCGCGCGGCGGCGCCGAGGAAACCCAGGCGGCCATCGCTGCTGCCGAACGCGCCCTGCCCGCCTGGCGAGGCAAGCTGGCCAAGGAGCGTGCGCAGATCCTGCGCCGTTGGTCTGAGCTGATGCTCGAGCAGCGCGACGCCCTCGCCACCCTGCTAAGCCGCGAGCAAGGCAAGCCGCTGGCCGAAGCCAAGGGCGAAGTGGCCTATGCAGCAAGCTTTCTCGAATGGTTCGCCGAGGAAGGTCGACGCGTGTACGGCGACGTCATTCCTACCCCCAAGGCCGACGCGCGGGTGCTGGTGACCAAGGAGCCAATCGGCGTGGTGGCGGCGATCACGCCATGGAACTTCCCGCTGGCGATGGTCACCCGCAAGGTCGGCCCGGCCCTGGCGGCCGGCTGCACGCTGATCCTCAAGCCCTCCGAAGAGACGCCACTGTCGGCCTTCGCCCTGGCGCTGCTGGCCGAACAGGCCGGCGTACCGGCAGGTGTGTTCAACATCGTTTCCGGCGACGCCCCGGCCATCGGTGGCGCCCTGCAGGCCTCCACCGTGGTGCGCAAGCTGTCGTTCACCGGCTCCACCCGCACTGGCAAGCTGCTGATGCGCCAGGCCGCCGACACCTTGAAAAAGGTCTCGCTGGAACTGGGCGGCAATGCCCCGTTCATCGTCTTCGACGATGCCGACCTCGACGCCGCCGTGCGCGGAGCGATGGCCTCGAAGTTCCGCAATACCGGGCAGACCTGCGTATGCGTCAACCGCTTCTATATCCAGGACGGTGTGTACGAAGCCTTCACCCGCAAGCTCGCCGAAGCCGTGCAGGCCTTGCGCGTCGGTGAGGCGCTGCAGGGCGAGACCGAGCAAGGGCCGCTGATCAACGCTGCGGCCCTGGCCAAGGTCGAGCAGCACGTGGGCGATGCCCTGGAGCACGGCGCACGCCTGCTCTGTGGTGGCCGTCGGCATGCGCTGGGCGGCACCTTCTACGAGCCGACGGTGCTGGCCGAAGCCACTACAGAGATGCTGATCGCCAACGAGGAGACCTTCGGCCCGGTGGCTGCCTGCTTCCGTTTCCAGGATGAAGCCCAGGTCCTGCGCCTGGCCAACGACACGCCCTATGGACTGTCGGCGTACTTCTACAGCCGCGACATCGGCCGTGTCTGGCGTATGGCCGAGGGCCTGGAGGCCGGGATCGTCGGCGTCAACGAAGGGATCATCTCCACCGAGGTGGCGCCGTTTGGTGGCATCAAGGAGTCGGGCATGGGCCGCGAAGGCTCCAGGTACGGCCTGGAGGATTACCTGGAGATCAAGTACGTGCTGATGGGTGGGCTGAACAGCTGATCCAGCCCTGTAGACGCGGCCTTGTGCCGCGTCTACACGTATCGCGCGCGACTCAGAGCAACGCCCCTGACCCAAACAATAACAACGAGGTGTCAACATGACGGGACAGACAATCAAGATCGACGACCTGCCGATCGGACGTTTTCATATCAAGATCGCCGGTCTGACCTTCGGCGCGCATTTTACCGACGGCTATATCCTCGGCCTGATCGGCATCGCCTTTACCCTGATCAATCCGCAGATGCAGTTGAGCCCGTTCTGGCAAGGACTGATCGGCGCCTCGGCGCTGCTCGGGCTGTTTCTGGGCAGCCTGTTCTTCGGCTGGATCTCCGACCGATTGGGGCGGCAAAAAATTTTCCTGATCAGTTTCGTGCTGATCACCCTCGCCTCGGTGATGCAGTTCTTCGTCGAGACGGCGACGCAGCTGTTCCTCTGCAGGGTATTGATCGGCATCGGGCTTGGCGGCGACTTCAGCGTCGGCCACGCCATGCTCGCCGAGTTCTCGCCACGCAAGCACCGTGGCGTGCTGCTGGGCTCGTTCAGCGTGATCTGGACCTTCGGCTATGTCGCCGCGACTTTCGTCGGCACCGCCCTGCTGCCCCTGGGCGACGACGCCTGGCGCTGGATGCTGGCGTCCTCGGCCATTCCGGCAGCCATGATCCTCATCGCCCGCATCGGCACACCGGAATCGCCACGCTGGCTGATGCACCAGGGCCGCGCCGAGGAAGCCCGGGCCATCGTGCGCAAGCACCTGGGTGCCAACGTGGTGCTCGACGACGAAATCGCCCGCCCCAGCCACAGCGGTTTCGCCGCGCTGTTCAGCCGTGAGTACCGCAAGCGCACAGCGTTCAACTGCCTGTTCTTCATCTGCATCGTCATGCCTTACTTCGCCATCTACACCTTCCTGCCGGCGATCCTGCAGAAGATGGGGCTGGCCGAAGGCTTCGGCACCGAGATGATGCTCAATGCCCTGCTGATCGTCGGCGCGCTGCTGGGGATCTGGTGCACCATCAAGTTCAGCCGCCGAGGCTTTTTGATCAACAGCTTCCTGATCCTGGCGGCGGCGCTGTTCCTGCTGGTGCTGATGCCGAGCAGCATGGCCTGGGCGATGGTGGCGCTGTTCGGGCTGTTCACCCTGGTGCTGTCGGCGGTGAGCAACTTGGTCGGGGTGTACCCGGCCGAGAGCTTCCCCACCGAAGTGCGCGCCAGCGGCATCGGCCTGGCCACTGCAGCAAGCCGGTTGGGATCGGCGATCAGTACCTTCCTGTTGCCGGTGAGCGTGGCTGGGCTCGGCCTTAACCCGACCATGGCGATCCTCGCCGGGATCCTGCTGTTCGGGGCGCTGGTGTCGATGGCCTGGGCACCGGAGACCAAGAGCCTGTCGTTGGCCGAGGCCTGTCGTGGCGAGGAGAACCCGGCGCCTGCGGGCAAGGTGGCGGCGGTCTGATCGGACAGTGTTGGCTTCTTCGCGGCAAGCCCGCGAAGAAGACGCCGCAATCTCAAGGATTGCTCACCACTGCCAGCCAATCGGCAAAGCGCTCCACCTTGGACAACCCGCGCTTGTCGCCCGGCACCTCCAGCCAATAGCCATAAGGCCCGATCACCTCCACCGGGGTGATCGGCACAAGGCTGCCGCTGGCCAGTTCGCGCTCGATCATCTGCCGGTCGATCACCGCCAGGCCGCCGCCGGCCAGCGCGGTATGGATCACCTGGTCCAGGGTGCTGAACTCGATACCGCTGTCGGCATCGACATCGCTGCGCCCGGTGGCCGCCAGCCAGTTCTCCCACACCCGCAGGCGGCGCCCTTCATGGAGAATGTGCAACAGCGGGTGATCGCGCAGGCACGGCTCGCGGCCGTCCTGGAACAGCTCGGGGCTGGCCACGGCGATGTGCCGTTCCATCACCAGCAAGCGGCGGTTGCCCGTGCCCTCGCCTTCGCGGCTGAACAGGATGCGGCAATCGAGTTCGCCGGGGTGCTCGTCGTCACGCTGGCTGGTGACGCTGAGGCTGATGTCCGGATAGCGCTGCATGAAGCCGCGCAGGCGTGGCGACAGCCAGCGGGTGGCCCAGGTCGGTGGCGCGAGGATGCGCAGACGCTGGCGCAGATTGGGCACGCGCACCGCCTCCAGCGCCCGCTCGATGCGATCGAAGGCCTCGCCCAGGTGCGGGGCCAGGGCGTTGCCGGCGTCGGTCAGGGTCAAACCGCGCGGCCCCCGAACGAACAGCACCACGCCCAGGTAATCCTCCAGCTGCTTGATCTGTCGGCTGATGGCGCCCTGGGTGACGTTCAGCGCATCGGCGGCGCGATTGAAGCTGCGGTGGCGGGCAACTTCCTCGAAGACCTTGAGCATGTTCAAAGGCGGCAGGGTGCGCATGGTGGGGCTCTGCTGATCGTTGTTTTTGTAGGGCGATTCTACAGGCGTGCGACTGCCTGCAAACATGCGTTTTTCTCGGGTTACCGCTGCGTAATGCTCGTTTGTGCCGGGGCACAGGCGTTGGATAGGGTCGCCCCAATCGCGGGACAAGTCGCAGCGGCCCCAATAACGACAAGAAACCACCAAAGGTGCCTCCACCCATGCCCGCACTTCCGTTGCGTCACACCCTGCTTCCCGCCCTGCTGACCCTCAGCGCCGCCGCCCACGCCGTGCCGATCACCGAGAACCTCGACGTCGGCGGTGCGATCCGCGCACGCTTCGACCACGACCCCGACCGCAAGATCGACAAGGCCGGCCTGGACACCATCATGCTGCGCGCCAACTACGATTCGGACAGCTGGATCGGCGCCGTGCGCTACCGCTTCTATGGCAAGGCCTACCCCTACCAGTACACCGACAAGGTCGGCGACATCCAGTTCGCCGAGTACGCCTGGGTCGGCTACAAGTTCGACGAGAACCGCCAGGTCCAAGTCGGCCTGAACAAGATCCCCTTCGGCCTGCAGCCGTACTTCGGCAGCACCTTCTACGAGACCCTCGGCAACGTCATCGGGCTCGAGGACGTCGAGGCGGTGGGCGCCAAGTACATCCACCAGCAAGGCGACTGGAACCTGCAACTGGGTCTCTACGGACGCCCCGCCTGGCCTGGCCGCGGCACCAGCAACGGCACCACCTACTCCAGCGTGGTGACCTCGGCCGACGACTATGTCGCCAACGGCAGCCGCAACCAGGAGCGCCAGATCGCCGTGGCGCGCCTGGCGCGCTCGTTCAAGCTCGGCGACTGGCAGTCCGAGGCCGGCATCTCGGGCCTGACCTCGCGCCTGGAAAACCGCGACACCCACGACGACGGCCGGCGCAATGTGATCGGCGTGCACTACCTGGGCAAGAACGGCCCCTGGGGCGTGCAGATGCTTGCCGCGCGCCAGCAGATGTCACCACGCAACCCGGACAACAGCGAGCGGGTGAGTTTCGGTGGCTACGACGGCACCTACAACGTCGCCAGTCGCGGTAACCTGTACGTCGGCGACCTCAGCTACAGCGTGCCCGGCACCTTTCTCGGCGACTGGGTCAGCGGAGTCACGCTGTATGGCAACTACAGCCGCTTCGACAAGTCCGCCAGCGGCTTCGACAGCTCCGAACGCTTCATCCTCGGCACCTCGTTCTCGGTGCGCAGCTTCTACATCGCGGTGGAGTGGCTCAACGGACGCAACGACCCGTACATCGGCGGCAGCAGCTACACCGAAAGCCTCGCCCAGGGCGGCACCGACCATTGGGAGAACCAGCTTTACATGAACATCGGCTATTACTTCTGAAACCCCGGGCCGCTGTGCGGCCCCACTCCCACCAGGAGACCCGGCGAGTGAAACGCAAGATCCCGGCACTCAACGCCCTCAAAGCCTTCGAGGTGGCCGGCAGCACCGGCAGCTTCACCCGCGCCGCTGAACTGCTCAATGTCACCCAGAGCGCGGTCAGCCGCCAGGTGCGTCAGCTTGAAGAGCAGCTTGGCGAATCGCTGTTGCAGCGCCGCCACCATCACCTGCAGCTCACCGACGCCGGGCGTACGCTGCTCAATGCACTGCAGCAATCGTTCGACCGCATCGAGCTGACCGTACGCGGCATCCAGCAACGCCAGCACCCCACGCGCATCCGCCTCAACGCCCCACCAACCTTTGCCAGCCGCTGGCTGCTGCCGCGCCTTGGGCGCCTGCGCGAGGCGTGTCCGGGCCTGGAGGTGACGCTGACGACCCAACTGCAGGACAACCTCGCGGAAATCGCCACGCTCGACTGCGCGATCCGTTTCGGCAATGGCGAATGGGACGGCCTGGACAGTTCACTGTTGATGCACGAACGGCACATCGCGGTGTGCTCGCCCTCGCTGCTGGCACAGCAGGAGGAGCGCCGGGTCGACCTGCATCACATGACCTTGCTGCATGTCCTGGCCCGCGAGGACCAACGCTTCCTGACCTGGCGCCACTGGCTGGACGCCGCCAGGATCCAGGGCGTGGACCTGCGTGGCGGCTATGAATTCGACCTGCTGGACATGGCCATCCGCGCCGCCATCGACGGGCTCGGCATCACCATCGCCGACCGGCAGATGGTCGCCAGGGAGCTGGCTGCCGGGCAACTGGTGCAGGTGCTGGACGTGCAGGTCGACGGCCACCAGTCGTACTGGTTCGTGACCCGACCGGACCAGCAACTGCCCGCGCATGTGGAGCAGTTTCGCGAGTGGCTGATGCAGGAGGTGTGGCTGGCCGAGCGCAACCTGGGCGGCGCCTCCGAGGTGGCAGGCTGCGAATAGGCGGCGCCGCCATCGCGGGGCAAGTCGCGGCGCCGAACCGCCTACAACAGCCCCGCAACTTCTGAATACTGCTTCAGTTACCTGTTGAGCAATTGTCTTGCTCAAAAATCTGAGGCCTGCCCAATCCCTGTGGGAGCGGGTTTACCCGCGAAAAGAACACCGCGGAGCATGGCACCGGCTACGCCGGTGATCGCGGGACAAGCCCGCTCCCACTGGGATTGGGCTGGCCTTGGATTTTTGAGCAAGACAGGTGCCCACAGGTACCGCGCCGATTTCAGAGTCGTTGGGGTACCCGCAGGAGTGGCGGTTCGGCGCCCCGCTTGCCCGCGAAGCAGTCCCCACTACCGCTCAAGTAACATGCGTTTTAAGCACATTACCCCCACGCATTAATCGTTTGTTCCCCGTCCCTGCCTGCGACAAATTGTTCGCCATAACCCACAAGAAAAACCGCTGCGCCAGCGCCGCCCCGTGCCCGCTCGCCAGCCCTTGTGGGCCCGTTCACCCCGCAAGCGGACAATTTCATGCGTACAGAGCACAACTTCATCGACGGTCGCTTCGTCGTCGCCCCCGAGCAACCCGCCCTGAGCGTGTTCGACCCGGCCACCGACGTGCAGGTCGGCAGCGTCAGCGCCGCCAGCCCTGCCCAGGCGATCCAGGCCGTCGAAGCCGCCAGCCGCGCCCAGCGCAGCTGGGCTGCCCTGCCCTCGATCGAGCGTGCCCAGCACCTGCGCCGCCTGGCCGACGCCCTCGAAGCCTGCGCCGAAGACATCGGTGCAGCGCTGGCCTGCGAATCCGGCAAGGCCCCCGGCGAAGCCCGCAACGAGGCGCTGTACGCCGCCGAGATCACCCGTTACCACGCCGAATGGGCACGCCGCATCGAAGGCGAAGTGATCCCCAGCGACACCCGCGACGAAACCCTCCTGCTCAAGCGCGAAGCCATCGGCGTGGTCGCCTGCCTGATCCCGTTCAACTACCCGGTCTACACCTTGCTGCGCAAGGTTGCCCCGGCGCTGATCGCCGGCAACACCGTCGTCGTGCGCCCAAGCAACAACACCCCGCTGTCGGCCTTCGCCATCGCCCGCGCCGTGCAACAGGCACAACTGCCCGACGGGGTAATCAACATCCTGGCCATGCAGCACGATGTCGCCGCCACCCTCTGCACCCAGCCGGCGGTCGGCATGATCACCCTCACCGGCAGCGTGCGCGCCGGGCGCACGGTGCTCGAATACTGCAAGGCCAACATCGCCAAGCCCTCGCTGGAGCTGGGCGGCAAGACCCCGGCCATCATCGAGGCCGATGCCGACCTGGAAGCGGCAGCCGCCGCCATCGTCGCCTCCAAGACCACCCACTGCGGCCAGCTGTGCACCGCCATCGAACGCGTCTATGTGCAGGCCAGCGTGCACCAGCGCTTCCTCGACCTGCTGCGCGACAAGTTCGCCGCCGTGCGCATCGGCAACCGCGCCGAGGATGCCGCCTGCATGGGCCCGCTGATCAGCGCAGGCTCGCGCGATGAGATCCACGCCAAGGTGCAGCGCGCCGTGGCGGCCGGCGCCCGTATCGAAGCTGGCGGCTACCTGCCCGAGGGCCCAGGCAACTTCTACCCCGCGACCCTGCTCAGCGCTTGCCGCCAGGACATGGAAATCGTCCAGGAAGAGACCTTCGGCCCGGTGCTGCCGGTACTGGCCTACGACACCCTCGACGACGCCCTGGCCATGGCCAACGACCACCAGTTCGGGCTGTCGTCGGTGCTCTACAGCGAGAACTACCGCAGCGCCATGAAGCTGGCCAACGCCATCGAGGCTGGCGAGCTGTACGTCAACCGCACGCCTGCCGACCCGTACCAGGGCTACCACGCCGGCTGGAAACGCTCGGGGTTGGGCGGCGATGACGGCAAGCACGGCATGCTCGAATTCACCCAGACCCGCCTAGTGGTCCTCAAGTACTGACCCCTGCAGGGCACGCGGCCTGCGTGCCCTGCTCCACCGCCCTGCGACAACCCCGACGACAGATCCGCCCACGAGAACAACAATGAAAAAAACAATAAACCCCGAGGCGCTCAGCGTGCCCAGCACTTCTGCCAACTTCTCACGCTACCTGCAACTGGCCCTGCTGGTGCTGGCCGCTGGCGCCATCTACCCGATGCTGTACCTGCGCCAGGTGTACCAGAGCACCATGCTCGAGGCGCTGTCGATCAGCAACAGCGAGCTGGGCTATCTGTACTCGATCCTCGGCACCGCCTTCCTGGTCAGCTACCTGCCCAGCGGCTGGCTCGCCGACCGCATTTCACCGCGCTTCCTGATTAGCTTTTCGCTGGTCGGCACCGGCCTGCTCGGCGTCTGGTACGCCCAGTTGCCAGGCTTCGAAGCGCTGCTGGCGATCTTCTGCGGCTTTGGCATCACCACCGGCCTGACCTTCTGGGCCTCGCTGATCAAGCGGGTCAAGATGATCGCGGGTGAAAGCGAACAAGGCCGCTTCTTCGGTGTGCTCGATGGCGGCCGTGGCCTGGTCGAGGCGCTGCTGGCGACCATCGCCATCGCCCTGTTCGCCCAGGTTGCCGACAATGCCGGTGGCAGCGCCGTGGGCCTGACCCGGGTCATCCACTTCTACGCCGCCTGCTGCGTGATCCTGGGCCTGGCGCTGATGCTGGTGCGCGACCCGCAGGTCAAGAGCAGCACCCCGCAGCCCCGCGAAAAGGCCAACCTGCTGCAGGACCTGCGCACCCTGATGGCGATCCCGGAACTGTGGCTGGTCACCGCCATCGTGTTCTGCGGCTACCACTTCTTCTGGGCCACCTACAGCTTCTCGGCCTACCTGCAGGAGGGCGGCTTCGGCCTCAGCGCCACCGCCGCCGGCCTGATCACCACCATCAAGCTGTGGATGCGCCCGCTGGGCGGCATCGGCGGCGGCTGGCTGGGCGACCGCTTCTCCAAGACCGGCGTGCTGGCCTGGGCCATGGTCCTCGCCGCCGTCGGCATGATCGGCCTGATCGTGCTGCCGAGCCTGCGGGTACTGGGCGTGCTGGTGTTCCTGGTGATCTTCATCGGCCTGATGACCTACGCCATCCGCGGCCTGTACTGGGCCATCCTCGACGACTGCCAGGTGCCGCTGCGGGTCACGGGCCTGGCGATCGGCATCATCTCCCTGGTCGGCTATTCGCCTGACGTGTTCCTGCCCCTGCTCAACGGCTGGATCATCGATCACTTCCCAGGCTTCCTCGGCTACCAGATCTACTTCTCCTACGTCGTGGTGATGGGCCTGCTCGGCGTCGTCGCCACCCTCATCCTGAACAAACGCATCAAGTCCAAGGCGGGCAAAGCATGAAGATCGTATCCCTGCAAACCCACGTGGTGGCCGTGCCACCGCCGCATGTCGGCGGCATGTACTGGCTGTTCGTCACCCTCAAGACCGACTGCGGCATCGAGGGCGTCGGCGAGATCTACGCCGCGACCTTCCATCCGCGCGCCATGGTGCCGGTCATCGAGGATGTGTTCGAGCGCTACCTGCTCGACCAGGACCCGCACCATATCGAGCGCTTCTTCCGCCGCGCCTACTCCAGCGGTTTCACCCAGCGCCCGGACCTGACCATGATGGGCGTGGTCAGCGGCCTGGAAATGGCCTGCTGGGACATCATCGGCAAGGCCGCGAACAAGCCGGTCTACGAGCTGCTCGGCGGCCAGGTGCACGAGCGCCTGCGCTCCTACACCTACCTCTACCCAGTCAACGCCCAGGGCGAGTACGACTACAGCGACCCAGACTTGGCCGCCGAATGCGCCGTGCAGAACATGCAACTGGGCTTCACCGCGCTCAAATTCGACCCTGCAGGTCCCTACACCGCGTTCTCCGGCCATCAGCTGTCGCTGGAGGTGCTGGAGCGCTGCGAAGCCTTCTGCAAGCGCATCCGTGAAGCGGTGGGCAACCGTTGCGACCTGCTGTTCGGCACCCACGGGCAGATGGTGCCGTCGTCGGCGATCCGCCTGGCCAAGCGCCTGGAAAAATACGATCCGCTGTGGTTCGAAGAGCCGATCCCACCGGGCCAGGAAGAAGCCATGGCCCAGGTCGCGGCCAAGACCAGCATTCCGATTGCCACCGGCGAGCGGCTGACCACCAAGTACGAGTTCTTCAAGCTGCTGCAGGCGGGCGGGGCGTCGATCCTGCAAATGAACGTCGGACGCTGCGGCGGCCTGCTCGAAGGCAAGAAGATCGCCAGCATGGCCGAGGCCTACTACGCGCAGATCGCCCCGCACCTCTACAACGGCCCGATCGGCGCGGCGGCGAGCTTCCAGCTGGCGGCCTGCACGCCGAATTTCCTGATCCAGGAAAGCATCGGCACCTGGGATGGCTTCCACGCCGAAATCCTTAAGAAGCCCCTGCAATGGGAGGACGGCTACATCATCCCTTCCCGCGAGCCGGGCCTCGGGGTCGAGCTGGACATGGACGTGGTACGCCGTTACTCGGGCTACCAAGGCGAGCGCCTGCACCTTCAGATGGCGCCGCATCCGGTCGACGTCAAGGACGTCTCGCCGGCCAAAGGTTGAGCGTCAAGCCGCCCCGGCCTCGGGGCGGCCCTCTATTCACAGGGTTAGCGATACATGAACGATTTTGACTACATCATCGCCGGCGCAGGCTCGGCTGGCTGCATCCTCGCCGCGCGCCTGAGCGAGTCGGGGCGCCACAGCGTGCTGCTGCTCGAAGCCGGCGGCAAGGACAGCTCGCCATGGTTCAAGCTGCCGGTGGGCTTCGCCAAGCTCTACTACAACCCCACCTTCAACTGGATGTACTACACCCAGCCCCAGGCCCATCTGGCCGGGCGCAACCTGTATGCGCCGCGCGGCAAGGTGCAAGGGGGTTCCGGTTCGATCAACGCGATGATCTACGTACGCGGCCAGGCTCATGATTTCGATGACTGGGCCGCCAGTGGCGCCGAGGGCTGGTCGTTCAAGGACGTGCTGCCGTATTTTCGCAAGCTCGAATCGCACCCGGCTGGGGCCAGCGAATACCACGGTGCCAGCGGGCCGATCGGCATCACCCCGATGAAGGGCCAGGCCCATCCGATCTGCGATGTGTTTCTCGAAGGCTGCGAGCAACTGGGCTACCCGCGCAGCGAAGACTTCAACGGCAAGCACTTCGAAGGCGCCGGCATCTACGACGTCAACGTGCGTGACGGCCAACGCAGCTCCAGCAGCTTCGCCTACCTGCACCCGGCGCTGGGGCGCCCGAACCTGCACATCGAGCATCACGCCTTGGTCGAACAGGTGCTGCTCGAGGGCAAGCGCGCGGTCGGCGTCCGCATTTCGCAGAACGGCGTAGCGCGCGAGTTTCGTGCCCGCCGCGAGGTAATCCTGGCGGCAGGTGCGGTGGACACGCCCAAGATCCTGCAACTGTCCGGCATCGGTGACCGCGCCCTGCTCGACCGGCACGGCATCGACACCCGCCACCACCTGCCGGCCGTGGGCAAGAACCTGCAGGACCACCTGTGCGTGAGCTACTACTACAAGGCCAATATCCCGACCCTGAACGATGTGTTCGGCTCGCTGTTGGGCAAGCTCAAGCTCGGCCTGCAATACCTGCTGACCCGCAAGGGGCCGCTGGCGCTGAGCGTCAACCAGTCCGGCGGGTTCTTCCGCAGCGATGCCCAACAGGCGCACCCGAACCTGCAGCTGTACTTCAACCCGCTGTCGTACCAGATTCCCAAGAACAACAAGGCCAGTTTGCAGCCGGAGCCTTACTCGGGCTTCCTGCTGTGCTTCAACCCCTGCCGACCGACCAGCCGCGGCGAAGTCCGCATCGCCTCGCGCGATCCGCGTGAGCCTGCGCTGATCGATCCGAACTACCTGAGCACCCAGAAAGACATCGACGAGGCCATCCAGGGCAGCCGTCTGATGCGCTCGATCATGCAGGCCCCGGCGCTGCGCGCGATCACGGTCGAGGAAGTGCTGCCGGGCCCGGCGGTGGACGACGACGCGAGCATGCTGCAGTACTTTCGCGAGAACTGCGGATCGATCTATCACCTGTGCGGCAGTTGCACGATGGGCAACGACCCGTCGACCAGCGTGGTGGATGCGCGATTGGCAGTGCATGGGCTAGACGGGCTGCGCATCGTCGATGCCTCGGTATTCCCCAATGTGACCTCAGGCAATACCAACGCGGCAGTGATGATGGTGGCAGAAAAAGGTGCAGACCTGATCCTCGAATCGGCCGAGCAAACGGCCCCGACCATGGTCGAGACTCAACGCCGCTCGGCCTGAGCGGCACCGGCCAATCGGGCGAGCTGCACAGCAGCTTGCCCGGTTTTGGCGAGCCAAAAAGCGACTTTACGCGGCAAAACAATCCATTTGGATGTCAATTTCAGCACCAGTCATCCATTTGAGCGAAGAACGCCTGGGCATTCGCTTCCAGGCTCTGCAGGTGATAGCCGCCCTCCTGCACGATCAGGCACGGCAGCCCCAACTCGCGAATCCGCTCGCCGAGGGTGGCGAAGCCCTGGGTCGTGACCGCCACCTTGCTCTGCGGGTCGAGTTCATAGATATCGAAGCCGAGCGACAGCACCAGCACCTCGGCATCGAAATCCTTCACCGCATCCAGGGCAATGCCCAGTTGCGCCATGAAATCCCCTTCGCTCGCGCTATGGGCCATCGGCAAGTTCAGGTTGTAACCCTCGCCCTCGCCCGTGCCGCGCTCGTCGGCAAAGCCGGCCACACCCGGGTAGAAGTTGGTGGGATCACCGTGCACCGAGACATACAGCACGTCGTTGCGCGTGTAGAAGATCTCCTGGATGCCCTGGCCGTGGTGCATGTCGGTGTCCAGCACTGCGACCTTGTGGTAACGCTCGCGCAATACCTGGGCGGCGACGGCCGCATTGTTGAGGTAGCAGAAACCGCCTGCAGCCTCGACGCGTGCGTGGTGCCCTGGCGGTCGGCACAGCGCGTAGGCCGCACGCTCACCGTCGAGAATCGCCCGTGCCCCGGCAACCGCACTCTGCGCCGACCAGTAGGCCGAGCGCCAGGTCTGCTCGCCCACCGGGCAACTGCCATCGGCCAGGTAGCGCGCGGCCTGGGCCAGGATGCCGCGCAAGGCGTTGGGTTCGCGCACGAAGATGTTCGACATCACTTCATCGCCCCAATCCTCGGGCACTTCTTTCCAGCGCGCGTGAGCCTCCTGAAGGAAGGCCAGGTAGGCCTCGCCATGCACCGCAGCGAGCGGCGCCAGGCCGGCATCCTGCGGTTGGCGGATGTCCATGTCCAGGTCGCGGGCCGCTTGCAGCAGGCGCTGAGCGCGCTCAGGGACTTCCTGGGGGGTGCGCATGGCACCCCGGGAGTAGTAGCTGCGCGGATGGTGCAGCAGTTGTTCGGGGTGGAAATAGCAGCGCATCAGGCCTCTCCTGGTTCGACACGGCCGGCACGGGCCAGCACGGCGTTGAGCAATACATCGGCGCCGTTACGGGCGTCCTCGGGCAGCACGTCTTCGGCTTCGTTGTGGCTCAGGCCGCCCACGCAAGGGATGAAGATCATGGCTGTCGGGCAGTAGCGCGCCAGCAGAATCGCATCGTGCCCGGCGCCACTGACGATCCGCTGCTGGGTATGGCCGAGGGCATCGACCGCGCGCTGCACCGTCGCCACACACTCGGCGTCGAACGGGGTGGCCGGGCTGACCCAGTGCCGCGTGACGCTCACCTGCAGCCCGCGCTGGGCGGCGACAGCCTGCAGCAACTCACCCAGGCCACGTTCCATGGCCTCGATGGCTTCGTCGCGGTGATGGCGCAGGTCCACGGTAAAGCGCACCACGCCCGGGATCGTGTTGCGCGACGCTTTGGCGATGGACAGTTCGCCCACCGTGGTCAGCCCTTCGGGAGCGAAGTCGACCGCCAGTTGCTCCACCGCCTGGATCATTCGCGCAGCGCCATACAACGCATCCTTGCGCAGGGCCATCGGCGTGGTGCCCGCGTGTGCCGCCATGCCCTGGACCGTCACGTCGAGCCAGCGAATCGCCTGACCGCCCGTCACCACGCCAATGCTCTTGGCATTGTCTTCCAGGATCGGCCCCTGCTCGATGTGCGCCTCGAAATAGGCGTCCACCGGCCCGCCCAATGGCCGCTCACCCGCATAGCCAGTGGAGGCCAGCGCCTCGGCGACACTGATGCCATCGGCATCGCGGATCGCCAGGGCCTGCTGCAGGTCGAGCACGCCAGTGAACACCGCCGAGCCGAACATCGCCGGGGTGAAGCGTGCGCCCTCCTCGTTGGTCCACACGGCGATTTCCAGGGGTTTGCGGGTCTGGATGCCGAGGTCGTTCAAGCGGCGCACCACCTCCAGGCCCGCCAGCACGCCATACACACCATCGAAGCGCCCACCTTCAGGCTGGGTGTCCAGGTGGCTGCCCATCATCACGGGCGCGGCCTGCGGGTCGAGGCCGGGGCGCCGGGCGAACAGATTGCCGATGGCATCCACCGACAGGCTCAAGCCAGCCTCGCGGCACCAACCGGCGAACAGCTCGCGGCCGGCCTTGTCGTCCTCGCTCAAGGCCAGGCGGCAACTGCCACCACGGGCGGTAGCGCCGACCTCGGCCATGGCCATCAGGCTCGCCCACAGGCGCTCGCCATTGCTTTTCAACATCATGGGTACTCCAGTCGAATCGGGATTTCAGGCCAGCTCGAGGCGCTGGCTGTGGGCATACTGGCGGGCCAGGGCCAGTACACAGACCAGCGAAATGCTGGCGATCAAGGTGTAGAACAGCGCCATCGGCCACCAGTGGCCGCTGAACTGATGGGCAAGCCAGGTGCCGATCAACGGCGTCAGGCCACCAGCGATGGCGCCGCACACCTGGTAGGCCAGGGAAATCGCGGTGTAGCGCACCCGTGTCGGGAACATGCCGCTGACGAAGCCGGCAATCACTGCGTAGAACGACGCCATGCAAGCCGCCGCCAGGGCGATACCGAGCACGATCAGCGGCCCCTGCCCCGAGCTGACCAGCACGAACATCGGGTAGGGCGAAGCCATCGCCAGCAGCGCCATCAGGGCAAGGAAGCGGGTGGCGCCGAGCTTCTCCGACAGCCAGGCCGCAACCGGCTGCACACAGAACTGGATGATCGCCACGAAGAACAGGCATTCGAGGATCAGCGCGCGCTCCAGGTGCAGCTGCTGGGTGGTGTAGCTGATCATGAAGGTGTTGGTGAAGTAGACGCCAGCGATGCCCAGCGTATTGGCACCGATGCACAGCAACAGCGGACGCCAGGCGGTACGCAGCACCTCCAGCACCGGCGCCTGCTCCTTGCGCTGGGCCTTGAGCGCCTGCTCGCGGCTGGCGATGAATTCCGGCGACTCGTTGACCCCCAGGCGAATCGACAGGCCCACCAGCAGCAGCAACGCACTGGCCAGGAACGGCAGGCGCCAGCCCCAGCTCATCAGGTCTTCTTCCGGAAGGCGGGTGACGGCGCCAAAGGCCAGCAGCGAGAGGATCAAGCCGGCCGGGCTGCCCAGCTGGGCGAACGATGCGAAAAAGGTACGCCGGCCCTTGGGCGCATGCTCGCCCGCCATCAACACCGCCCCGCCCCACTCGCCACCCACGGCGATGCCCTGGACGATACGCAGCAGGATCAGCAGCACCGGTGCGGTGGCGCCGATCTGTGCGTAGGTCGGCAGCAGGCCGATACCGATGGTGACGACGCCCATCATCAGCAGGGTGATGACCAGGGATTTCTTGCGCCCGATGCGGTCACCCACATGGCCGAACACGATGCCGCCCAATGGCCGGGCGAAAAAGCCCACGGCGAACGTGCCGAAGGCCGCCATGGTGCTGAACAGGCTGTTGTCGGAAGGAAAGAACAAGGCACCGAACACCAGGGCGGCGGCAGTGGCGTAGATGTAGAAGTCGTACCATTCGATCATGGTGCCGATGAACGCGGCGGCCGCGGCCCGGCGTGGCTGGGGCGAAGCGGAAGGCTGCATGGGGGTGGCTCCTTTGCTTGTTGTTCTGGCAGGAGTTGAGGGTCACGGTGGCGCTCTTTGGCGCTTGGTCTTGCTGCAAGGGTGGCCGTTTCGCGGGCAAGCCCGCTCCCACTGGCCCCTGCATGCCCTTGATTTATCGGCCCGGGGCTATGATTAGTCAATTTTCTATTTATTATTCGAACTATTAGACGCAATTATAATTCGAGCCCATCATGTCCGACCGCCTGCTCAACGACCGCCTCGACTGGAACCTGCTGCGCACCTTCCGCGTGATCGGCCAGGAACTCTCCATCAGCCGCGCAGCCGCTCGCCTGCACCTTACGCAACCTGCCGTGAGCCAGGCGCTCAAGCGCCTGGAAGAACAACTCGGCCGCCAGCTCATCGCCCGCCGTGGCCCACGCTTCGTGCTTACCGAAACGGGCGAGCAACTGTTCCAGCTCGCAGGCGAGGTGTATGGGCAGATGTCGCAGATCGGTGGGCTGCTGGAGCAGCCTGCTGACGAAGTGGTGGGCAAGGTGCGCCTGCTGATGATCAGCCGTATCGTCAGCGAGCGCTTCGACGACTTCCTCGCCGACTTTCATCGCCAGCACCCACGGGTGGAGTTGGAAATCGACGTCATGCGCAGCTCCGACATCGTCGCCGCCCTGCAGGAAAAGACCGCCACCGCGGGCCTGAGCCTGAACCGCCGTGCTCAACCGCGCCTGGAGCAACGCCTGTTCCTGCGCCAGCGCTATGCCTTCTTCTGCGGCAAGCACCATGCGCTGTTCGGCGCCCAGGAAGGCGACCTGCAACGGGAGAATTTCGTCAGTTTCACCAGCGACCAGATTGGCGGCATGCTCTCGCCATTGACCATCTTCCGCGACCAGCAAGGGTTTTCCGGCAGGATCGTCGCGTCCTCCCCGAGCCTTGAAGAAGTGCGTCGGCTGGTGATCGCAGGGTTCGGTATAGGATGCCTGCCCGAGCATGTGGTGGCCGCCGATGTGCAGGCCGGGCTGCTATGGAAGCTGGCGCCGCATGAAGGGATTGCCGATGTGGATATCCACCTGCTGTGGAACCGCGAGCAACGCTTGAGTCGGGCAGAGGGGGTGTTTATCAAGGCTTTGCAGCGGTGTCTGGAGGTGTGATTGTCGAGTGTTCTCAGGTAGGTGGACACCGTGATGGCAGGAGCAAGGGCCTCATCCAACAATCTAAAAGCCAGCTCAATTCCTGTGGGAGCGGGCTTGTCCCGCGATGGGCAACCCTGTTGACCCACAGGCAAAAGTGATTGTCCCGACCACTACTTTTTCCCAGGCCGCCCGCTGCCGAGAATCTCCCGACTGCATTTCACACCTCGGAGATTCCATGAAAGCGTTCAAACCCCTGCTCCTGGCCACCGCACTGGCCGCCACTGCGCACAGTGCACTGGCCGCCGACTGGCAAGCCTCGCCTTATGGCGCGCAGGATGAAATCGGCGCGGCCAACCTGCTCACCCCCGACGTGGTCAAGCAGGCCGCCGAATTGATCAAGACCGGCAAGACCTACCCCCTTGCCGTGCCGGTGAGCAAGGACCTGCCAGCCTTCCGCCACCGCAGCTTCCACCTCTACAACATCCAGCCCGGCGAACAGGCCGGCCAGACCCTCGGTCGCAACAAGTTCACCTTCAACGATGAACTGGTCAACGGCTGGACCGGCGTCGGCACCCAGCTCAACGGCATCGGCCATATCGGCATCGACAACGTCTACTACAACGGCAACAAGGCTGCCGATTTCGTCACGGTCGAAGGCGTGACGAAGCTTGGGATCGAAAAGGTACCGCCGATGGTGACCCGCGGCGTGGTGCTGGACATGACCGCACACTACGGCAAGGCCATCGTTCCCGGCGGCACCGCGTTTACCGTCGCCGACATACAGGCCGTGCTGAAAAAGCAGCACATCACTCTGCGCAAAGGCGATGTGGTGCTGTTCAACACCGGCTGGCTGGAATTGATCGGCAAGGATAACGCACAGTTTCTCGCCACCGAGCCCGGCATCGACCTGCCGGCTGCGCAATGGCTGGCCGACCAGGGCATCGTCGCCTTCGGCGGTGATACCTGGGCCTCGGAGGTGTATCCGAACCCCACGGGCGAAGAGTTCCCGGTCAACCAGTTCATGCTGGCCAAGCGCGGGATCTACAACCTCGAGCTGATCGACACTCGGGCGCTGGTCAAGGACAAGGCCTTCGAGTTCATGTTCGTGCTTGGCCAGCCGCTCTACAAAGGTTCGACCCAAGTGAACATCAATCCGGTGGCGATTCGCTGACCGAGGCGCAACAGCCCGCCCTGTCTACAGGGCGGCTCACACGTTCGGCCACTGCTCCAGCAGGATCGAGACGAATTTCTCCGCCGCTGGCGACAATGAAGCGCCGCGGCGATACACAAGGCCCAGCGTGCGGGTCACCTCGGGCTCGATCAGCGGCACGCTGACCAGGGTCGGGTGATCGGCCGCCGGCATCGCCAGGCTCGGCATCGCCGACACCCCCAACCCGGCCTCGACCATGCCCAGCGAGGTCGACAGATGCTGTACCTCGTAGAACCACTTTGGCCGCAGCCCCAATCCCGACAGCGCGTGGTCGAGCAGCATGCGGTTGCCGCTGAGTCGCCCTACCCCGATCAGCCGGTGCTCGGCCAGTTCCGTCCAGCTCACCGACACGCGCCCAGCCAGCACATGGTCGCGCCGACAGGCCAGCACGAACTGCTCCTGCACCAGTGGAACGAACTCGATGTCCGGGTGCTGCCCGCTCATCATGTTGATCCCGAAATCGGCCTCGCCACGCAGCACCGCCTCGAGGCCATCGTTGGCACTGAGGTCGAGCAGGCGAATGCGAATCTTGGGGTACTGTTCGTTGTAGAGGCGAATGACCGAGGGCAGGAAGTAGAACGCTGCGGTAGGGATGCAGGCCAAAGTTACCTGCCCGGTCTGGCGCTCGGCCAGCTCGCGAATGCTCAGGATCGAATCCTCGAAATCGTCCAGCAGGCGCCGGGCCTTGGGTAGAAAGTCACGCCCGACACTGGTCAGTCCGACGCGCCGCGTGGTGCGTTCGAGCAAGGGTGTCCCAAGGCCGTCCTCGAGCTTCTTGATGCGGCGGCTCAAGGCTGGCTGCGACAAATGCAAAACCTCTGCTGCTTCGTGGAAGCTACCCAGTTCGGCGATTTTCACGAAAGATCGTATGTCTTGAAGCTCATATTCCATGCTGATTCTCTTTCAGACACTGGCCGACAATTTATGTGTATAGCGCAATAATAGCTACGATATTTGCATTGGATTGATTTATCCACCCCTGTCACTCTTGTTCCATACACATCAATGATGTCCATTGATCAACAAGAGCTAGACTTCATGCAACGAATTCCTTGTGTGCTGATGCGCGGCGGGACCTCCAAGGGCCCCTTCTTCCATGCCTGGGACTTGCCGTCCAATATCGTCGAGCGCGACGAGATGCTGATCGCCCTGATGGGCTCGGGCCATGAACTGGAAATCGACGGCATTGGCGGCGGCAGTCCGCAGACCAGCAAGGTTGCGATCATCAGCCCCTCACTGCACCCCGATGCCGATGTCGATTATCTGTTCGTGCAGGTGATGGTCGCCGAGCGCCGTGTCGATACTGCGCCCAACTGCGGCAACATGCTTTGCGCGGTCGGCCCCTTCGCCATCGAACAAGGGCTGGTCAAGGGCAACGACGGCCAGACGCTGGTCCGCATCCGCAACCTCAATACCGGCACATTCGTCAACTCGCTGGTACAGACGCCTGGCGGGATCGTGCGCTACGAGGGCCGTACCGCCATCGACGGCGTTCCTGGGACCGCGGCCCCTGTGCACCTGACATTCCTCGATGCCGTCGGCAGCAAGACCGGCAGCCTGTTCCCCACTGGCCAGTCCCAGCAGGTGATCGATGGCGTACCAGTCACCTGTATCGACATGGCCATGCCGATGATGATCGTCGACGCCCGTCACCTGGGGCTTGAGGGCAGCGAGAGCCCGCCTCGACTGGACGCCGATGCAAAGCTGCTCAAACGCCTCGAAGCCCTGCGGCTGAAGGCCGGCCGGGCCATGGGCCTGGGAGATGTAAGCAACATGGTGATCCCGAAGCCGGTCGTGGTATCCGCACCACGCTTCGATGGCACTCTGCAGGTTCGCTACTTCATGCCGCACAGCTGTCACCGCGCGCTGGCGATCACCGGTGCGATCGGACTGGCCACTGCCTGTGTCAGCCCCGGCACAGTGATCGGCGACCTGCTCGGTGAACAGGCCCTGACCCTGCGTGAGGTACGTCTGGAGCATCCAAGCGGGGCCATCGACATCGCCCTGTCGCGCTCCGGTGCCGATGGCCAGACACTGCAAGCCTCGGTGGTACGCACCGCACGCCGATTGTTCTCGGGGTTCGTCTACGCACCGTCCACGCGGCGACTCGCGGGCTAAGCCCGATCCAGCTCCATCCAGCGCATCCGCACAACTTCAATAATGGGTGATGCCTTATGAAACTCATGAAATCGCTGTACTTTCAGATTCTCTGCGCCGTCCTGCTAGGCGTGGTGATCGGTCACTTCTGGGGGCAACAGGCCGTTGCGCTCAAGCCGCTGGGCGATGCCTTCATCAAGCTGATCAAGATGATGATCGCGCCCGTGGTGTTCTGCACTATCGTCACCGGCATCGCCGGCATGACCGACCGCCGTTCGCTGGGTCGGTTGATGAGCAAGACCTTGTTACTGTTCCTGGTGTTGACCGTGGTCAGCCTGATCATCGGCCTGGTCGCGGTGTACCTGTTCCGTCCAGGCGTGGGCATGAACATCGACCCGGCGACCCTCAGTACTGCGGGCCTGAGCCAATACACCACCTCCGCCGCCAAACTGGGCGTGGTGGACTTCTTCATGCATATCATCCCCGAGACCTTCATCGGTGCCTTCGACAAAGGCGAAGTGCTGCCGGTGCTGTTCATCGCCGTGCTCTGCGGTTTCGCCCTCTCAGCCATGGGCGAATCCGCAAGGCCGGTGCTGGAGGTGCTGGAGTCCGCGTCGCAGATGGTGTTCCGCATCTTCGGCTACCTGATGCGCTTCGCCCCGATTGGTGCCTTCGGCGCACTGGCCTTCACCGTCGGCCAGTACGGCATCACCTCGCTCGGTGCCTTGGCCAAGCTGATCGGCACCTTGTACATCGCCTGCGCCTTCTTCGTCATGGTGGTGCTGGGCGGCATCTGCCGGGCGCATGGCTTCAGCCTGTGGAAGCTGCTGCGCTACCTGCGCGAAGAGTTCCTGGTGGTGTTGGGGACCTCGTCCACGGAGCCGGTGCTGCCACGCATGCTGGAAAAGCTCCAGGCTCTTGGCTGCAAGAAAGGCGTGGTGGGCCTGGTGCTACCGACCGGCTACTCGTTCAACCTCGACGGCACCGCGATCTACCTGTCGCTGGCCGCGGTGTTCATCGCCCAGGCCTGCAACATCGACCTGAGCCTCGGCCAGATCCTGACCATGCTGGCGATCATGCTGCTGTCGTCCAAAGGGGCTGCAGGTGTTACCGGCAGCGGCTTCGTCGCCTTGGCTTCGACCCTCACGGTCATCCACGACATCCCGCTGGCCGGCCTTGCACTGCTGATCGGTATCGACCGTTTCATGTCCGAGGCGCGAGCCCTCACCAGCCTGGCGAGCAACGCGGTGGCCACCGTGGTCATTTCGTTGTCGGAGAACGCCTGCGACCGTGAAACGCTCATGCGCACCCTGGCCAGCGGCAAAGCCGACACCCCGGCCGAGCAGGCCTGGCAGCCTACCCAGGCTGCAACCCCACCCCATCGTACTCACTGACATTCACCTCACTTGATCCCCCGCCTCGGGCGGGGGCTGGCGGACGCCTGCGCGCCAGGCGACCATGACGACAATAAAAACAAGAGAAACGACCCATGCTTGCACTCCTTGGCCTGGTCATGGTGGTGACCTTCACCTACCTGATCATGAGCAAACGCCTGTCACCGATCGTCGCACTCACCGTGGTGCCGATCGTCTTCGCCATCATCGGCGGCTTCGCCCCGGACCTGGGCAAGATGATGCTCGACGGCCTGAAAATGGTCGCACCATCGGCTGCCCTGTTACTGTTCGCCATCCTGTTCTTCGGCCTGATGATCGATGCCGGCCTGTTCGACCCGCTGATTCGCAAGATCCTCAAGCGGGTCAATGGCGACCCGATCAAGATCGCCATCGGCACCGCGCTGCTGTCGTTGCTGGTGGCCCTCGACGGCGACGGCACCACCACCTACATGATCACCTGCGCGGCGATGCTGCCGCTGTACAAGCGCATCGGCATGAACCCGATGATCCTCGCCACCATTTCCATGCTGTCGCTGAGCATCATGAGCGGCATGAGCCCCTGGGGCGGCCCGGCGACCCGCGCCATCGCCGCACTTGGCCTGGATGCGACCGAATACTTCATCCCGATGCTGCCGACGGTGATCGGAGGTGCCGCCTGGGTGGTATTCACCGCGTTCCTGCTCGGTCGTGCCGAACGCCGACGCATCGGCAACGTGGCGCTGGAGTCCGGGGGCGGCAACTGCTACATCAAGGAGATCCTCGGCGATAACCCGCACAAGCGCCCACGCCTGGCCTACGTCAACCTGGTGCTGGTCATCATCGTGATGAGCGCCCTGGTCATGGGCCTGATGCACGCCGCGATCCTGTTCATGATTGGCTTCGTCGCCGCACTGATGATCAACTACCCGCAGCTCGAGGTGCAGAAAGCACGCATCCTCGCTCACTCCGGCAACGCCATGACCGTGGTGCTGCTGGTGTTCGCAGCGGGCATCTTCGCCGGCATCTTCTCCGGCACCAAGATGGTCGATGCGCTGGCCCAGACGCTGGTGGACTGGATCCCGGAGGCCTGGAGCCACTGGTTCCCGCTGGTGGTGGCGCTGACCAGCATGCCGCTGACCTTCGTGCTCTCCAACGATGCCTACTACTTCGGTGTGGTGCCGATCCTGGCCAACGCTGCGGCAGCCTACGGCATCGATCCGGTGGAGATCGCCCGGGCCTCGGTACTCGGCCAACCGGTGCACCTGATGAGCCCACTGGTGGCTTCGACCCTGCTGCTGGTGGGCATGGTCGACCGCGACATCGGCGACTTCCAGAAGGCCACGGTGAAATGGGCGGTGTTGACCTCACTGGTGATCACCGCACTGGCGCTGCTCACCGGCGCCCTGTCGTTCTTCGTCTGAACCGCTGCGCGGCGCCCACTGGCGCCCGCCTTCTGCGCGTCCCACATTAGAGTACCGATCATGTCTCGAATCGTTCTGCGAGGGGCCGGCTGTGCCCTGCTCTGCGGTTGCATGCCTGTTGTCGACGCTGCCGGTTTCATCGACGACAGCACACTGAAGCTGCAACTGCGCAACGTCTACTTCAACGAGAATTTCCGTGACGAACAGGGCATGAGCAGCCGCGCCGCCGCCAACGCCAAAAGCGAGCGAGTGGAATGGGCGCAAGGCTTTCTGCTCGATTATCAATCCGGCTATACCCCGGGTGTCCTGGGGCTTGGCATCGACGCATCGGGCCTGGTTGGCGTGCGCCTGGACTCAGGCCCCGGACGCAGTGGCACCGGCTTGCTGCCGGTACACGACGACGGCCACGCCGCCGAAGAATTCGCCAGCGCCGGCGTCACTGCCAAGGCACGCCTGGGCAAGACAGTCGTCAAGCACGGCACACTGCTGCCCAAGACACCCGTACTGGTCTACAACGACGCCCGCCTGCTGCCGCAGACCTACCAGGGCAGCCAACTGGTCAGCAACGACCTTGACAACCTCACCCTCACGTTCGGGCATCTGGATCGCTTCAAGCAGCGCGACTCATCGAACAGCACCGGGCTGTTTGTGGACGGCTACAGCGGTCGTGAATCCGGCGATTTCAGCTACGGCGGCGCCGACTACGCGGTCAGCAAGCAACTGCGCCTGAGTTATTTCCACGGTGAGTTGAGCGACTTCTACCGCCAGGACTTCGCCGGCATCCAGCATGACCTACCGCTGGCCGGTGGCACACTTGCCAGCGACCTGCGCTATTTCAGGAGTCGCGACGAGGGCGCGGCTCAGGCCGGACGCATCGACAACCACATGCTCAGCGGGCAACTGACCTACAGCCACAGCGGCCATGCCTTCGGCACCGGCTACCAGGTGCTGCGCGGCGACGCCGGCCTGCCCTACATCAGCGGCGCGACCGTGTATTCGTTCAGCAACGTCGGTATCGGAAAATTCATCGAGGAAGACGAGAAGACCTGGATGGCCAGCTATGCCTACAACTTCGCTGCCGCAGGGGTGCCGGGACTGACCTTCATGACCCGCTACCTGAGTGGCGACAACCACCGTTCAGGCGAAGACGGGTTGCGCGAATGGGAGCGCGACGCGGAACTGGCCTACGTTGTGCAATCCGGACCGTTCAAGGGGCTGGGTGCCAAACTGCGCAACTACGTGTACCGCTCGGATTTCGCCCGTGGCCGCGATAGCAATCGGCTCTACCTGACCTACGATATCGTGCTTTGGTGACCGGTGCCGGTATCGATCGATACCGGCAAATCACGCTTCGGCCAACGGCACACGGCCCTGGTAACGCCGTTCGAAATCTTCTGCCAACTGCGCCAGGGTCACGCCCCCCAGGCGCTCGAGCAGCAGCGCCAGACGGGTGTCGTTTCTCATGGGTGGGCAGTCGTCGGGACAAGTGCGTGGATTATCGCTCGACACCGCCAAGGTTACGAGACGCTTCGCCTATCGCCCACTGATCTTGCGGTGAACGACCGAGTTCGACAGTGCCTCAGGCAAACACCTCTTCGATAAAGCGCTCCAGCCCCTCGGCCTCGAGGATCTCGATCGAAAAGTGCCCGAACTGCTTGGGCAGCCAGATGATCCGCCCGCCTCCCGGTGCTTGCAGGTCATTTCGGGCCAGCGGGTTGCCATTTTCGTCCTCGGGCTGAACACCTTGTGCCATCAGCTGGTCGTACACCACCTCGATGTCCGGGGTCGAATAGCAATGGCGGTAGATGGTGCCCTCGCCCTGGGTCTCGAGCAGCGTCTTGAGATTGCCTGCCAGCGGCTGGACCAGCATGAAACGCTCCGCCCCCATCAGCACCACGGCGTAGCGCACATGCAGCCCGCCGCGCTCCCAGACCTGGGTTTTCGAGATCCGCGCTCCGAGTATCCGTGCGTAATAGGCGCACGCGGCCTCGAGGTCGCTCACCAGTACATCGACATGACTGAATTTCAGATCCATTGCTTGACTCGCTTTGCGGGGGAACAGCCTGGCGCGAAAGGGGAATCAATCTCCCACGGGCCGCAACCCCGCGTCCATCGTTGTTTACATAAGCCAGGCTAATCGGCCATCAGCAACATTCGCTCAACTGATCAGTACCGGCCAGGCACACTGGCAAACTTTTCAGACACAGAGCTCCCCCATGTCAGGCGAAAAATCCATCACCGCGCTGCTGCGCGGCATGAGCCCCAAACTCAACCCCGGCGAATACGTGTTCTGCACCGTGGCCGACAGCGCAGCTTTGCAGGGCAGCGAAGTGCTCGGCAGCTTCCGCGAGCAGGAAGGTCTGACCGCGATCCTCGAACGTTCACGCGCCGATGCGCTGGGCCTGGAGTACAGCTTCGTCGCGGCCTGGATCACCCTGACCATACACTCCGCGCTCGATGCCGTCGGCCTCACTGCGGCCTTCGCCAGCGCACTTGGGGAAGCGGGCATCAGTTGCAACGTGATCGCCGCCTATTATCACGACCATATCTTTGTCGCCAGTGACGACGCCGCACGGGCGATGGCCGTACTCCAGGCGCTGTCGCGCGGTGGCGATACCTGAAGAGGGCTCGTGCACCGCTGGCGAATTCGGCTATCGTCTGACCTCCCCCAGACCCGTTCGGACCGCCGCACATGCACATTGTCATCCCCGACGACTACCAGAATGTGATCAGCACGCTCGACTGCTTCGCCCGCCTGGGCAAGCACAAGGTCACTGTGCTCCACCAACTGCAACCGGCCACCGAGGACCAGCTGGTGGAGCGCTTCGCCGATGCCGACGCGCTGGTGCTCACCCGCGAACGCACGCGCATCGACGCGGCGCTGCTCGACCGGTTGCCCAAGCTCAAGTTGATCAGCCAGACCGGCAAGGTATCCAGCCACCTGGACCTGGCTGCCTGCACCGCACGCGGCGTTGTCGTGACCGAAGGCCGCGGCTCGCCGGTAGCGCCGGCTGAGCTGGCCTGGACGCTGATCCTCAACGCCCGCCGTCAGTTAGTGCCGGCCATCGATGCCTTCAGGCAAGGGCGCTGGCAGGTCAACCTGGGGCAGGCCCTGGCGGGGCAGACCTTGGGGATCTGGGGATACGGCAAGATCGGCCAACGCCTGGCGCGTTACGCCCAGGCCTTCGACATGCCGGTGCTGGTGTGGGGCAGCGAGAGCAGCCGCGCAGCTGCCCAGGCCGATGGCCACCGGGCTGCAGCCTCGCGCGAGGCGTTCTTCGCCGAAGCCGACATTGTCAGCCTCAACCTGCGCCTGTCCGACAGCACTCGCCACCTCGTGACCGGCGATGACCTGGCACGCATGAAGCCCGATGCCCTGCTGGTGAACGTCAGCCGCGCCGAGTTGATCGCCCCGGGTGCCCTGCTCGCGGCACTGAACAATGGACGCCCGGGCTTTGCTGCCCTGGATGTGTACGAGAGCGAACCGCTGCTCGACCCTGCCCACCCCTTGCTCCAGCACCCGCGCGTACTGTGCACGCCGCACCTGGGGTACGTGGAGAAGGCGGGTTACGAGCTGTACTTCGGTGATGCTTTCGACAATGTGCTGGCGTTTTTCGAGGGTGCGCCGATGAACGTGGCCAACCCGGATGCGCTGGGGCGCGGCCGCTGAACACAGCCTGGACTTGCCGCTCGCGCCGCGATAAAGAGCTAATTCCTACAGCGGACTACTCCACGTCCGACAGAGAGTCATGACCGCAGGGAAATACCCTACGCAACCTGTCGACTCCCGTCTGATTGTCCCGGGGAAGCCTGGCCCATAGGCTTCCCCGGTCGCTGGTGTTCAGCGACCGGGTGTGGAAACCCGAAGAGTATTCAGCGTTGTGTCGTTATGGCAGCTATGCGCGGGAGGCCCTGTGCCTACCGAGCTTTCCTGAATGCTCTCGGGTTTCCACCCCGCGTATGGCTGCCACCCTTTCGTGTGGAAACGGATGGTGCAGCACTCACTGCATTCAGGAAATCACATGAAAAAAATCGTTCCCGACCCACCCGAAAATCTTCTCCGCAAAGTTGATGAGTGCCAGCATGCGCAGCCTTGAGATCGCGCTCGGACAGGCAGATGCCCTGGTCGGAGCATTGCGGCAAGTACCAGGATCGGGGTTCGGCGCCGTTCACTGAACCGCCCGGCATCAAAGGCCAGCCCGGATCTCTGTAGGAGCGGGCTCGCCCGCGAACACGGGCGTAGCCCGTGCCATTCACCGCAGTGCCCTTTTCGCGGGCAAGCCCGCTCCCACAGGGATTGGGCTGGCTTTTGGATTTTGAACAAGGATTGGGCTGGCTTTTGGTTTCGAAGCGAGCGGCCAGCCTGGCGCAGACACATTTTGTTAATGTTCCCCTAACGCAATTCCCGCTAGACTCGCGCCATGTCCGCCACCCTGCGCCGCCTGATCATCCTGCTTTTGATGCTCTCGCTTCCCCTCTCCGGGATGGCGGGCATCGAATCGCCTGCCGAACCCTGCCCCATGCAGGCCATGGGCATGAGCATGATGGCGGGGATGGACCATGACTGCTGCCAGGACCAGGACAGCGGCAAATCCTCCTCGCAGCACGCCTCCAAGGCCTGCAAGGCCGGCCAAGAGTGCAAGACCGCCACCACCTTGCAGGTCAGCCTCGCGACACCTGCCCTGACCTTCGCCACCCCACGCCCCTCCGACAGCTACGCCCACAGTCTGCTGTCGCGCGCACCGCCTGATCGCTGGCGTCCTCCGCGCGCCTGATCCCTTGCTGACCCTCACTCCATTGCCCTGTCCTTGCGGCCAGGCAATGGCATGCGCCTGTGCGCGAGTGTTTTCAAGGAATCATGTCCATGACTCCCCTACGTTTCCAAGCCGGGTGGACGCTTGCGGCCACCCTGCTGATCCTGCTGCCGGCACTGTCGGCGCAGGCCGCTGCATTGTCCCTGGACGATGCCCTGCGACTGGCTGAACGCAACGCCCCTTCCCTGCAGGCGCGCCAGGAGCAGGTCACTGCGGCACGCAATGCGGTGCTGCCAGCCGGTGAATTGCCCGATCCACGCCTGAACCTCGGGCTGCAGAACCTGCCGGTGGATGGCAGCGACCGCTGGAGCACGAACCGCGACTTCATGACCATGCAAGTGGTCGGTCTGGCCCAGGAAGTGCCCAACCGCGACAAGCGCAAGGCGCGGGTCGAGACCGCCCAGGCGACCGTCGAACGGGCCGATGCCGAAGCCTTGGTGGAGCGCCTGAAAGTACGCGCAGCCACGGCCCAGGCGTGGATCGCGGCCTACACCGTGCAACGCAAGCTGCAGCAGTTCGAGGCGTTCTACCACGAGAACCGTCTGCTGGACGCCGCCGTGCAGGCGCGCCTGGCCGGTGGTGGCGGCGCCGCGGCCGATGCCCTGGCACCTGGGCAGGAGGCCGCGCAACTGGATGAGCAGAAAGACCAGTTGCTCAGCCAGGCCTCCCAGGCGCGTGCGGCGCTCAAACGCTGGATCGGCCAGGACGGCGAGGCCCTGGCGCGCAGCTTCCCGCAATGGGCAGTGGATGCCCCGGCATACCTGCACGCCCTGCATGTGCACCCGGAACTGGCCGCCTATGGCGCGATGACCCGCGAAGCCCAGGCGCAGGTGCACCAGGCACAAGCCGAGAAGAAATCCGACTGGGGCTGGGAGCTGGACTACCAACGACGCGGCCCGGCATTCAGCAACATGGTCAGCCTGCAAGTCAGCTTCCAGTTGCCGCTGTTCACCGGCTCGCGCCAGGACCCGACCATCGCCGCTCGCCAGGCCCAAGTGCGTCAGCTCGAGGATGAGCAGCAAGCCGCGCTGCGCGAGCACACCGCGCAACTGGAAACGGACCTGGCCGAGTACCAGCGCCTGCAACGGGCCGTCACGCGCAGTCGCAAGACGTTGCTACCCCTGGCCGAAGAACGGGTGCGCCTGGCCCTGGCCGATTACCGGGCCGGCAAGTCGGCGTTGGGCGATCTGCTCGCAGCCCGCCGTCAGCGGGTCGAGGCGCAATTGCAGGATATCGATTGGCAAGGGCAGTTGGCGGCGACCGCCGCACGGCTGCACTTCATCTATGGCGAGGTGCAGGCATGAAACACACATCCATCGGCTTGATCGCGGTGCTCGCGCTGGCGGTCGGCGCCAGCGTCGGCTACGGGCTCGCCCGCAAAGGCGGCCCGAGCACGGCGGCGGCACTCGCAGAACAGAAAGCGCTGTACTGGTATGACCCGATGTACCCGCAGCAGCATTTCCCGGCACCGGGCAAGTCGCCCTTCATGGACATGCAGTTGGTGGCCAAGTATGCCGAGGGTGATGGCGGTCAGGGGCAACCGGCGGTGCAGATCACCCCGGGCGTTCAGCAGAATCTGGGGGTACGTCTGGCGACCGTGACGCGCAGCCGGCTGCAACGCACGCTGCAGGTCAGCGGCGTGCTGGCCTTCGACGAACGCGACTTCAGCGTATTGCAGGCACGTACCGCGGGTTTCGTCGAGCGCACCTACGGGCGCGCCGCCGGCGATGTGGTCGCCAAAGGCGCGCCGCTGGCCGATGTGCTGGCACCGGAGTGGGCCGGGTTGCAGGAGGAGTTTCTCGCACTGCGCCGTACCGGCGATGCGGGGTTGCACGCTGCTGCGCGCCAGCGGTTGCTGTTGGCCGGCATGCCTGCCGAACTGATCGAGCGAATCGCGCGCAGCGGCAAGGTACAGCAGTGGGTGACCCTGGTGGCGCCCAGCGCGGGTTCGCTGCAGAGCCTGGACCTGCGACCGGGCATGACCCTGACGCCGGGCGCGACGCTGGCGCGGATCAACGGTATCGCCCAGGTATGGCTCGAAGCCGCGGTACCCGAAGCCCAGGCCCAGGGTCTGCGCGAGGGCCAGGCGGTGCAGGCACGCCTGCCGGCGTATCCCGGCGAGACGGTGAGCGGCACACTGACCGCCCTGCTGGCCGATGCCGATCCGCAAAGCCGCACCTTGCGCCTGCGCATCGAGCTGCCCAACCGCGAGGGACGACTGCGACCCGGCATGACGGCACAGGTAACCCTGAGCCCGGAAGCGCCAGACGATGAGGGCCTGACGCTGCCGGCCGAGGCCGTCATCCGGACCGGCAAGCGCGACCTGGTGATGCTCGCCGAGGACCAGGGCCGCTTCCGCCCGGTCGAGGTGCTGCTGGGCCAGGAGAGCGGCGGCCAGGTCGCCGTGCTGCAGGGGTTGCAGGCAGGCCAGAAGGTCGTTGCATCGGGACAGTTCCTGATCGACTCCGAGGCCAGCCTCAAAGGCATCGAGGCTACCACCGCGGCGGATTCGATGCCTGCCGCGCAGGAGGCTCGGCCATGATCGCGAAACTGATTCGCTGGTCGGTCGGCAACCGCATCCTCGTGTTGCTGGCCACGCTGTTCCTGGCAGCCTGGGGCGTGTTTTCCCTGCGCAGCCTGCCGATCGATGCCTTGCCGGACCTGTCGGACGTGCAGGTGATCATCCGCACCTCCTACCCCGGGCAGGCCCCGCAGATCGTCGAGAACCAGGTCACCTACCCACTGACCACCACCATGCTTTCGGTGCCGGGGGCCAAGACCGTGCGCGGTTTTTCCGCGTTCGGCGACAGCTTCGTCTACGTGCTGTTCGAGGACGGCACCGACCTGTACTGGGCACGCTCGCGGGTGCTGGAGTACCTGAGCCAGGTGCAGTCGCGTCTGCCGGCCACGGCCAGGCCTGTGCTTGGCCCGGATGCCACGGGGGTGGGCTGGATCTACCAGTACGCCCTGGTCGACCGCAGCGGTGGGCACGATCTTGCACAGTTGCGCAGCCTGCAGGACTGGTTCCTGCGCTTCGAGCTCAAGACCCTGCCCGATGTGGCCGAGGTGGCGAGCATCGGTGGCATGGTCAAGCAGTACCAGGTGGTGCTCGATCCGCTGCGCATGGCAAGCCTGGGTATCACTCAGGACGAGGTGGCGCAGGCCATCGGCAAGGCCAACCAGGAGACCGGTGGCGGCGTGCTGGAACAGGCCGAGGCGGAGTTCATGGTGCGCGCCTCGGGCTACCTGAAGACGCTCGATGACTTTCGCGCCATCCCTCTGCGCCTGGCGGCCAATGGTGCACCGGTGACCCTGGGCGATGTGGCCAGGGTCCAGCTTGGCCCGCAGGAACGCCGCGGTATCGGCGAGCTGGACGGCCAGGGCGAGGCCGTGGGTGGCGTGGTGATCCTGCGCAGCGGCAAGAATGCCCGCGAGGCCATCGGGCGCGTCAAGGACAAGCTCGAGGTGCTCAAGAAAAGCCTGCCGGCCGGCGTGGAGCTGGTCACCACCTATGACCGCAGCCAACTGATCGACCGTGCAGTGGACAACCTCAGCCACAAGCTGCTCGAGGAGTTCATCGTCGTCGCGCTGGTCTGTGCCGCGTTTCTCTGGCACTTGCGCTCCTCGCTGGTGGCGATCGTGTCGCTGCCGGTGGGGGTGCTGATCGCACTGATCGTCATGCGCCACCAGGGCATCAACGCCAACATCATGTCGCTGGGTGGTATCGCCATCGCCATCGGCGCGATGGTGGACGGGGCCGTGGTGATGATCGAGAACGCGCACAAGCATGTCGAGGCCTGGCATGCGCGGCATCCCGGGCAGGTGCTGCGCGGTGAGCAGCATTGGAAGGTGATGACCGAGGCGGCGCAGGAAGTCGGACCCGCGCTGTTCTTCAGCCTGATGATCATCACCCTGTCGTTCGTCCCGGTGTTCACCCTGCAGGCCCAGGAGGGGCGGCTGTTCGCACCGCTGGCGTTCACCAAGACCTACGCCATGGCCGCCGCTGCCGGGCTGGCGGTCACTTTGGTGCCGGTACTGATGGGTTACTGGATCCGCGGCCCTCTGCCGGCCGAGGCGCACAACCCGCTCAATCGCGGGCTGATCCGCCTCTATCGCCCAGCCTTGGAGCAGGTGCTGCGCAAGCCGTTGCTGACCCTGGCCGGGGCACTGCTGGTGCTGCTCAGCAGCCTGTGGCCGCTGAGCCACCTGGGCGGCGAGTTCCTGCCACCGCTGGATGAGGGCGACCTGTTGTACATGCCGTCCGCCCTGCCCGGTCTGTCGGCGCAAAAAGCCGCGGAGCTGTTGCAACGTACCGACCGCCTGATCCGCACCGTACCCGAGGTGGCCAGTGTGTTCGGCAAGGCTGGGCGCGCCGAGTCGGCCACCGATCCGGCGCCGCTTGAGATGTTCGAAACCCTCGTGCGACTCAAACCCAAGGATCAGTGGCGCCCAGGCATGACCAGCGAAAAACTGGTCGAGGAACTCGACCGCACCGTGCGTGTGCCGGGGCTCACCAACATCTGGATTCCGCCGATCCGCAACCGTATCGACATGCTCGCCACCGGTATCAAGAGCCCGATCGGGGTCAAGGTGGCCGGCAGCGACCTGGCCCAGATCGACCGCGCCACCCAGGCGGTCGAGCGCGCAGCCAAGGGCGTAGCGGGTGTCACCTCGGCGTTGGCCGAGCGTCTCACCGGCGGGCGCTACATCGACCTCGACATCGATCGCCAGGCCGCGGCGCGCTACGGCCTGAACATCGCCGACGTGCAGGCCATCGTCGCCGGCGCCATCGGTGGCGATACGGTGGGTGAAACGGTCGAGGGCCTGGCGCGCTACCCGATCAGCCTGCGCTACCCGCGCGAGTGGCGCGACTCGGTCCAGGCGCTGCGCGAATTGCCGATCTACACCGCCCTGGGCGGCCAGATCACCCTCGCCAGCGTGGCCCAGGTGCGCCTTGCCGAAGGCCCGCCCATGCTCAAGAGCGAGAACGCCCGTCCCTCCGGATGGGTATACATCGACGTGCGTGGGCGCGACCTGTCGTCGGTGGTCGCCGACCTGCGCCAGGCCGTGGACCGCGAGGTGAAGCTCGACCCCGGCATGAGCCTGAGCTACTCCGGCCAGTTCGAGTACCTGGAGCGCGCCAATGCCCGCCTGGCCTGGGTGGTGCCGGCGACCCTGGCAATCATCTTCGTACTGCTCTACCTGACCTTCGGCCGTCTCGGCGAGGCGCTGCTGATCATGGGCACCCTGCCCTTCGCCCTGACGGGCGGGGTGTGGCTGCTGTACCTGATGGGCTTCAACCTGTCAGTGGCCACCGGGGTCGGCTTCATTGCCCTGGCCGGGGTCGCGGCGGAGTTCGGGGTAATCATGCTGATTTACCTGAACAACGCCTGGACCGAGCGCCAGGCCACGGGCGAGTACTCCGAAGCGGCATTGCGCGAGGCGATTCGCCAGGGCGCCGTGCAACGTATCCGGCCCAAGGCAATGACGGTGGCAGTGATCGTCGCCGGACTGTTGCCGATTCTCTGGAGCAGCGGCACCGGCAGCGAAGTGATGAGCCGCATCGCCGTACCCATGGTCGGCGGCATGCTGACCGCCCCCCTGCTCTCGTTGTTCGTGATTCCCGCGGCGTACTGGCTGATCAGGCGTCGCGATCTTGCAGTACCCGATACCCCCCAACCAGGAGAAACCCAATGAAAAATCTGTACCTCGGCGCTGTATTGATGGTCGCCTTTGCCGCCGGCGCGCAAGCGCAGCAAAGCATGGAAGGCATGACGATGGAGGGCATGGACATGTCGGCCAGCAAGGCAGCGCCAAGCGCGCATGCCGAAGGCACGGTCAAGGCGATCGACACCGAGCACGGCAAGGTGACGCTGGCCCATGGGCCTGTGGCTGCACTGCAGTGGCCGGCGATGACCATGGGCTTCAAGGCCAGCGCCGAGCAGCTCGAAGGGCTGAAGGTCGGTGACAAGGTCGGCTTCGATTTCCGTATGGAAGGGGGGGCTGCGAACATCGTTGGTATTCGTAAGCAGTAACCTTTGGAGTGTCTCGATAGCCACACCACAAGCGCTAATGGCAAAATGCCTTTAGCGCTTGTCCAACGATCGGTCCGCCCGACGCTGCACAAACCTGCCATGTAAATGGCCCTAACACCCAAACCCGATCTTCTCCACCTGACTTGCAGGACTCGCATGACTTTGGAATCTCTGGTCGACGCTCTTTACGCCGACTCGGATGTGCAACGGATGCTCGCGCTTTCCACCCACAGCGACGCTCTTCAGATCTGCTTTCCCAAGGAAGTGAACGTCTCGCGCTTCCTCGCCTGGCTGATCGATCCGACCCAGGGCCACGGGCTGGGTGACCAGGCGATCAAGTCGCTGCTGACCCGGGCAGGACAATCCAGCCATGTCGAAAACCTGAGCCTCAATGACCGCCGCTTCCTGGCCGCCTCGAACGTACAGACCCTGGCCTTCTCCTCGCTCATGGTGATGACGGAGGCCGAACTGGGACTGCGCAACCAGAAGCGCTATATCGACGTGCTCGCGCTGGACCCCGCGGCCAAGATTTACATCGCCATCGAGAACAAGTTTGGTCATCACGAGGGGGAAGACCAGACCAAGACCTACTACGAAGCCCTGAACAATCTCTACCCGAACTACCGCGGCATCCATATCTTCCTCGACGGCCACGAGAACGACCCGGAGCACGACCAGTGGATTCCGGTCGGCTACACCTGGCTGACCGAATTCCTCACCCAGATCGAACAACTGGAGTGGACCGCGCCTCACGTGAAATCCACCCTGGCGCAGTTTCGCAAGGCCATCCAGGAAGAAGAGGAGATCGCCGAAGGCGACGGCCTGGGCAAGCTGGTCACCACGGTGGCAAGCAAGCATCAGGAGGCACTCGACGCCCTGCACAAGATCCTCACCCCCAATGCGCCGAGTTCGCGCGCCAAGGACCTGGCAGCCCTGGTCAACGGGCCGACGGGCAATGATGCAAAGGCCAATGTGCGCTTGTTCCAGCTCTATGCGCGTCGGCCGCAGGTGTGGGACAGGTGCCTGAAAGAACGCAAGTTCGCTCGGTTCCACAGAGCATTGAACGAAGCTTTCGACGATCTCACCACCGATCCTCGCCGGGTCATCACCTACTTCAGCCTGGAAGCGTTCGAACGCTTCCTTGACCCGGATCTGGGCACACTGTTTGCGGCGGCGCTGCTGATCCGCCAGGAAGGCGACCACTTCCGTATCAACTCCTACATCTACCTCAACTCCGTGCACGTGCAGTACCGTGAGCCACTGATCGAAATCGCCAACGCCGAACGGGCACGCCGCGGTATTCGCAAAACGTCACAAGACGACGGCTATTTCACCATCCGTCGCAGCGAAAGCCTGCCACCGGCCAAGGCGGCAACCGAAGCTGTGGAGCAAATGCACAGCCTCGTTGCCTTGCTCAAGGATCTTCACTAGGTTGCAAGCCTGCGGGCGCCTGATCGCGCCCGCGGGTTCAGCCCGCATCCGCCCCAAGGAGAGCGCACGATGATCCGCCCCGCCACCCCCGCCGACCAATCCGCCATCCAGGCCTGCGCCGAACAGGCTTATGCCCGCTACATCCCTTTGATAGGCCGCAAGCCCGCCCCCATGCTGGCCGACTACGCCAGCCAGATCGCGACTGGCTGGGTCCACGTGGCCCTGGACGAGCAGGCCAGCCTGCAGGGCTTCATCGTGTTCTACCCCCACGACAACCACATGCTGCTGGAAAACGTGGCCGTGCTGCCCAGTGCCGCCGGACGTGGTATCGGCAAGGCGCTGATCAACCTGTGCGAAAGCCGCGCGCGCCTACTCGGGCTGAATACAGTGCAGCTCTATACCAACGAGCGAATGACCGACAACCTCGGCCTCTACCCCAGGCTTGGCTATGTCGAGGTCGCACGGCGCAGCGAAGACGGCTTCAACCGGGTGTACTTCGAGAAAAAACTGGGTCCAACGCGCTGAACGCCTCGTTCAAGAGGGTTGTGCGGGCAATCGATCGTTAACTGCAAGAACGTCCCAAGGCTCTACGCATGAATTTCCAGCTTCGATTCGTTCCACCGCTGACCGTCAGCTTCGACGCCTTCAATCCCATCATCGGAATGGACGGTTATCGTAAAGCCATACGCCAGCACCTGTTGCCGCAATCGAACCCTTACGCCTTCAGTCTGGGTGCAATACCTCTTGAGTCGCGTACCTACTGCAAGGGTTCGGTGTTCTCTCGGGTGCGCAAGATCAGAAGCGGGCGCAGGCATACCTTCATGAACCGCTCGATCGATGCCAATGCGTTCTTCCCGCCCCCACAGAGCGCCGCCATCGGGCGCTTCAACGAACAGGGCGAACGCAAGCTGTATCTGGCCGACCATCCTTATGTAGCACTGAAGGAGTGCGGCATCGAACCGGGAGACTTCTTCCTCTTCAGCTACTTCTCACTCAAGACCGATACCCACTTCGTCTATGCCGACCCAAACGGGGGGCATTTTTCAACCTTGTTGAGCAAGCTGTTCAAAAGCGATGACCAGGCTTTCTATGCCCTTATCAACGACACCTTCAAAACCTACCTTGAGTTCGCAAGTCATCATGGCATCGCTTATGACTCGGTGAAGGTCAAGGAAACGTTCATCGACGATACCTGGGGCGAGATCGACTCGATCACCAACCTTGCGATGGCAGAGGACAAGATGCCAGCGGCGAACCTTCTGGCCGGCTGGCTGGCTCAGTGCGACGAGAACTATCGTCCAAGCTACTTGAAAATGTTCATTCCCCTTGCCGAGGGTCGAAAACGACTGAGCGGGATCACCTATCGAGGAAACGAGTATGCCTTCAACCTGAGGTACAAACAGGTGATGGAGCATATCCGCCAGCTTGAGCGTGAAAACAGAAAGCGCATCCAGCTCAATCAATACGAGGACGTCGATCTGAACCCCTGCAAATGGCTGCCGCATGAAGGCTCGTGGCAGGATCCACATCATCCCGGACACATATCCCCGATCACCGCCACTCCACCCCTACCCCCCACCCGAGCCTGACCGAGGGCACCATGCAGTTCGCAGTAGCGCTTATCGAATACCTGATTTCCGGCATTGCCGCTTCGGCGTGGCTGGCGGCTTTGCTGCACAAGTTTTACGCGCCCTATCTTCCAGCGGATCCTTTGGCCGCACTCAAGGACACCAAGGAACTCTTCATCCTGGTCTACCTGCCAGTCGTCTACGTGCTGGGTATCTACGTCGACACCACGTCTTCGTTCCTGATCAGAAGAAGCGCGCAACTGGACAAGCAGATCCATGCCTGGCTGGAGCCCGTCGCGCCACAGCGCGATCGTGTCCTGTCAATCTGGGAAGGACTGGTTGGCAGCCCGAAGAAACAGCCTTACGAAAAGACCGCGCAGATCGTCGCGCACTCGATCCCCGATGCCGTGAGGATGATGGAGACCTACGTCAGCAGGGATCGCATCGCTCGAGGCGCGGCGTTCAATGCCTTCGCAGGATGCATTACAGCGCTCATGTGTGCGTCCGCGCAGCACCTGCCCATCATCTTCCTCGTCTGCGCGATCGTGTTCGTCTACTCCTGCATGATGCATAACCGCCTGTCCCGTCTCTCGTCGCAGTTCAAGAAGGTCGTGCGAAACAACCTGCGTGCAGCCAGTCGCACCCCGATCCGCCAGGCAGGCAAACGCAGCAAAGCATGAGTTCAGGTTATGGCTGCCCCGGCAGCCATGAGCCTGACCGAGGCCATGAAGTCTTTCTCAAGCTTCGACAACACCGCATTCTCATGCACCACCGCTGTCAGCACCACGGGCAGCCGTGGCGTGATCCGTCGCGCGCGTTGCCCTGGCGGGAGCAAGGCGTCGGCGGTGAACTCATCGATCAAGGCGATACCTGCCCCCGCCTGGGCCAGGGCGCAAGCCACATAGTAGGTCTGGACCTGGGTGCGGCTGTCCACGCCGCCAAGCCATGGCCGGACCAGCTCACCGAGGGGGTCCGAGGCCGGCAGGCCGATGATTCGCGCAGGGTCGATGGCATCCAGTGACACCGGCCCCTGGTCTTGCGTGTCGTCATGGCAGACCAGCTCGACTTCGTGCAGGTCAATGACTTTCAAGCCGGGTCGTGGCTGGGCATTGAAGGTGAAGGCAATCGAGATCTCGCGCGCCAGCAGCGCCTGCGCCAGTTGATCGCTGTGGGCGGTGATCAGGTCCAGGGACAGCTCGGGATTGGCGCGCTGGCTTGCTGCCAGGGCGTGAGGCAGCACCTTCAAGCCCAGTGACGGAATGCAGCCGATGCGCAGCGCGCCCCTGGACTGATGCCTGAGGCTGCGCGACAGCCGCCGCACATCGTCCAGGTCGCGGAACACCTTGTCGATGGCCGGGATCAGTATTTCGGCCTCGCGGGTGAGCTGCAGACGCCCCTTGACCCGCTCGAACAAGACGAAACCCAGGCTCGCCTCTGCATGGGCCAGCAGCTTGCTGGCCGCAGGCTGGGTGATGTTGAGCGCCTGTGCTGCGCGCGTCAGGGAACCGGTCCGCAGGATTGCCTGGAACACTTCGATGTGACGGATACGCATGGTCATAGCCCAAGGTTATGGAAGCTGCAGTTATAGGCCTTGGCGAACGTGAACGGCAAGGCTGGATACTGAGCGCAGTGGCACGATTTCAGGAGAAGGCACATGCATGTGGTGGTCGTGGGGGGTGGGGTCATTGGCCTTGCGAGTGCGCTGTACCTGGCGCGCGAAGGGCTTCAGGTCACGCTGGTCGAACGCAACGAGGATATCGCCCTGGAGACCAGCTTCGCCAATGGCGGGCAACTGAGCTACAACTACGTGGCGCCCCTGGCCGACCCGTCGGTGTTCGCCAACCTGCCCAGGTGGTTGCTCGCCAGCGACTCGCCACTGCGCCTGCAGCCGCGCCTGGATTTGCAGCAATGGCGCTGGTGCCTGGCCTTCCTGCGGGCATGCCGGGCAAGCCGGGTCGAGCGCACGGTACGCGAGATGCTCAGGCTGTCCCAACGCAGCCAGGCGTTGCTGGAGCAGTTGCTGCAACAGACACCGATCGATTTCAACCTCCGCCAGACCGGCAAACTGATCATCCATCGCAGCCAAGCTTCGCTGGGCGCCGCAGTCAGGCTGGCCGAACTTCAGCAACAGGCCGGGTCGCAGCAACGCCTGTTGACGCCCAGCCAATGCAGCAACCTTGAGCCCACGCTGTCAGGGGTGGTCGGGCAACTTGCCGGCGGCATCTTCACCCCCGGCGAAGCCACCGCAGACTGCCGGTTGTTCTGCGAGGGGCTCAAACGTCATCTGGATGGCCTGGCGAATGTGCGCTTCAAGCTGGGCCAGGCCGTGAGCGGTTTCACCAAGGTGGGCAAGCGGATTACTGCGCTGAAGCTGGGTAACGAAACCCTTGAGGCTGACGCCTTCATCATCGCCTCAGGCATCGCCAGTGTTGGCTTGCTCAAACCGCTGGGGATCAGCCTGCCGCTCTATGGGCTGCGCGGTTACAGCCTCAGCGTGCAGCCTGCCGATGCCAACGCCCTGCCCCGGCTCAGCGTCACCGACGCCAGTCGCAAGATTGTCTACGCACCGCTGGGCAGCACCCTGCGGATCGCCGCGATGGTGGACATGGGCGTGCGTTCGGCCGAGGCCCCGAAGCGGCGCATCGACCTGCTGAAAGCGCAGGTGTCGGAACTGTTCCCCGCCCTGGACCTGCGCCAGGCCCAGGCATGGGCGGGCCTGCGTCCTGCCACTGCGCTGGGCAAGCCGATCATCGACCGGGCGCCGGGGCTGGAGAATCTGTGGCTTAACGTTGGCCATGGCGCGCTGGGCTTCACCCTTGCGTGCGCCAGCGGCGAGATGATCACCCGGCAGATCCTTCAAGGCCGGCCGCACGAGAGCGATGCACCCTTCTCGTTGGCGGCACATCGATAACCTTGTCCATCAGGATCGGCAGCGCTAAGCTCGCCGCGTTTTGCCAGTGGATGCGCTCAAGGGGCGCGAAAAACATGAATCGTCAGAAAAAGATCAAACAGCTGTTGAAGGCTCACGCCAAGAAAGCCAACGCCAAGCTGGCGCCCAAGAGCAACAAGCCCAAGTACATCAGCAAGGCCGACCGCTTGAAGTTGGAGGCCGAAACACCCCAGGAGGCGGGGCTGGCGGTGGTGAAGGAGTGAAGGTGTTTTCGCAAGCTGGCGGGCGCTGTCTTGCTGCTCCAAGGAACACCCTGAACCGCTTCTACAGGTGCCCATCGCACCTGTAGAAGCAACTGTCTTGCTCAAAATTTAAAGACCAGCCCAATCCCCTGTGGGAGCGGGTTTACCCGCGAAAAAGACACCGCGCTGCCTGGCACGGGCTACGCCCGTGTTCGCGGGACAAGTCGGGGCGCCGAACCGCCGCGCCTACACGAGTTCGAGCTAGTTGCCACCTCCGAGCAAGGCTATTGATTTCATGAGCGGGCGAACGCCTGCGAACCGGCAATGGGTTTCCAGTTTTGCAGTGGCACCAGGAACATCAGCTCGAAGCGGCGCTCAGTAAAACGCCATTCTCCATCGCGTCGCTCGAAGCGGTCATGGTACAAGCCAGCGGCCTGCACAGGGCCTTGTTCGATGTCATGGAACAGACAGTCGGCCTGTGAGACCGCGGTGGCGCTTTCGCCGTCAAGCTCGATCAGCGGGTTGGCCATCCAGTGATGCATGTGCGGCATTTTCCGCCACGATTCCCGAGCCATGGCCAGAATGCCCTCGCGCCCGGTTCCGTGCCCGAATGCCGGCAAGTCCAGGGTTGCATCGACATGCCAGATGCTTTCCAGCAGTGCCTCATCCACGCGGTCATAGGCCTGGGCGTAGGTCCAGATCAGCGACTCGATCGCCAGGCGGCTTTCGATGCGGTCCAGGCGTTTTTCCAAAGTCTCAAGGTTCATTGCAACGATCTCCTGCAGGTCTGGGGAGCCGGCGTTCACAGCCGGTTGTCCGAGCCATTGTGCGAGTCGCAAGGCATTGACGGGACTGTCATTCCTGCAGTTTCAACGTTCATTTTTGTAAGGGGGTAAAGCGTTGACCCCATCTGCAAGCGCTTCCTAGCATGGCCCCATCTTTTACGAGGGCCTCGTATGAAAAACCCACCTGATATTGACCACTCACTCACCCTGGCACCTGACGACAGGGCAGCCGGCCCCGACCAACGCCGCTGGGCGATGTTCGTGGTCCTGCTTGTCGGGGCATTCCTCCCACCGCTGGACTTCTTCATCGTCAATGTGGCGCTGCCATCGATACGCAGCGACCTGAATGCTTCGGCATCGGCCGAGCAACTGGTCATTTCCGCCTATGCCGCGCTTTATGCGGTAACGCTGATCACCGGTGGCCGGCTGGGCGACCTGCATGGCCGCGGACGCATGTTCTTCATCGGCCTTGTCGGCTTCACCGCCGCCTCGTTGCTCTGCGGGTTCGCTGCCACGCCCTGGATGCTGATCACTGGCCGTGCGCTGCAAGGCATCACCGCGGCAGTGATGGCGCCACAGGCACTGGCCTCGGTACAGGCGATCTTCCCCGAGGCGGAAAAGCCCCTGGCGCTGAGCCTGTATGGTGCGGTGTTCGGTCTGGCCAGCGTGATCGGACAGGCACTGGGCGGTATCCTGATTTCGCTCGATCTGTTCGGGCTTGGCTGGCGGATGATCTTTCTCATCAATCTGCCGGTCGCGTTGCTGGTCATCCTCTTCGGCATTCCCTTGATCAAGGAGACTCGCGCCAGCCATGCGCGCAGGCTCGATCTCGGCGGCATGGCCCTGTCGATGCTCACACTTGCCACGCTGATCGTGCCGTTGATCGAAGGTCGTGAGGCCGGCTGGCCGCTGTGGGCGTGGCTGTCGCTGATCGCCTGTCCATTGCTTGGCTGGACCTTCTGGCGCCACCAGGCCCGCCTGGCCAGCGCGGGGGGAGCGCCCTTGCTGGATCCGGCCGCGCTGCGCGTGCCGGGGCTGCGCCGGGCATTGCTGGTCGCCCTGTCGTTCTACACGATCGGTGCCTTCTTCCTGCTTTTCTCGATCTACCTGCAAGGTGCATTGCATGTAAGCGCGCTGCATGCAGGCCTGGTCTTCCTGCCCTTCGGCGCGGGTTTTCTCATCGGGCCGTTGACCGCACCGTTGTGCACACGCGTGCTGGGCCTCTACACCAACGCCGTTGGCCTGGCATTGATGGTTGCAGGCCTGGTCGCACTCGCAGGTCTCATTACCCTTACACCGGGCAACCCTGGCCCGCAGCCCGCGATCTTTGCCGTCGTGCTATTCGTCATCGGCTTCGGCCAGGGATTGGCGATGCCGACCCTGATGCGCATGATCACAGGGCGCGTCGCCCCAGCGTTGTCCGGGATGATGGCCGGTGTCACCAGTTCGACCTTGCAAGTGAGCACGGCGCTCAGCGTGGCGGTGATCGGCGGCATATTCTATGGGGTGCTGGGCGCTGGCACCGACCCGACCGCCATCAGTCATGCCTTCACCATTGCGCTGATGTGCATGGCCGCTTGCCTGGTGTTGGGCGCAGGCTTGAGTTTTACCCTGGCGCGCCGCCCCACAGCTGCCCGGTAGCGGTGCCTGCGCTCATGGAGCATCGCCAAGCCTCTCTACCACCAGATCGGCCAATGCCCGCAGCCGGTCCATCTGGCGCATGTCCTGGTGATAGCCCATCCAGATCTCACGGTCTGGTGGCGGCTCGCCGATATCCAGCCGGCGCAGCAACGGCGACTGGTCGCCGATCGCTCGCGGCAGCACTGCAACACCCAGCCCTGATGCACATAGCCGCGCCTGCACACTGCGGCTACTGCTGGTGAATACAGTCCGCGCCTTGGGGAAGTGCGACTGCAACCAGTGGACGTCAGGGTAATGGGATTGGGCCGTATTCATGGTGACAAGACCGAGCGCCTCACCGCCCTCGCCGGGATCGAAGGCTTGGTGCTCGGCCTGGTACAGCCCATAGTGCAGGGTCATGAGCCGACGCTGAACGATGTCCGGCTCGGTGAACGGGACGATGCGAAAAGCGATTTCGGCATCCCGGCGCGCCAGGTCGAACAATCGGTGGCTGGGGATCACCTCGGCCACGATCAACGGGTAGCGGCCGTGCAACTCATGCAGCACAGGTGCCAGCACGAATCCTGCGAACCAGTCTGCACAGGCGATGCGCAGCAAGCCCTCCGGCTGTTCGCCCACGCCCGCGATACGCCGTTCGATGGCCAAGGCGCTGCGTTCCATGTCTTCGGCCAGACTCAGGATGCTCTCCCCCGCTGCGGTGAGTACCAACCCTTCACTGGTGCGACGGAAAAAAGCATGACCGTTGCTCTGCTCGAGCACCTGCAGGCGCCGACCTACGGTTGGATGACTGACGCCCAACTGCTTGGCGGCCGCCCCGAGCGAGCCGCTGCGGGCAATCGCCAGGAAGACGCGCAGGTCATTCCAGTCCATGGGATACCTCCAACAGAAATGAACGGTGAAGATGCAGTAATGCGGGCCCCGTCACAAGGCTCGGCTGCCATCGCCAAGCCAAGCGGCGTTCAGTATCAGGCTGCCCAGGCCGACAGCGCGGGAATCTGGCAGGCGAGCAACGCCTCGGCTGCCGGATTGAGCGGCGCACGCGCCAGCCCACGGCGCTCGATCCATGTACACGCGGCAATTTCTCTGCGCGCACATGGGCGATCGCCGGGGTGCAGGTGGGTGGTGAAGATGTAATGGAGAATCCCGGCCACTTCCAAGGTGCACAGATGCAGCAAACCGTGGTCGCTCAGGCCGGTTTCCTCATGCAGCTCTCGGGCTGCCGCCTCATGCGGCTGTTCGCCTCGCTCGATGACGCCACCCGGGAAGTTCCATTTGCCGCCTTTCTTGCGCACGAGCAAGACCCTTCCTTTGTCGAAGCAGATGATCGTCGCTCTGTGTTTGGCGGGAGGGGTTGTCAGCGGCATCGGATTAGCTCGTCACACTTGTCACGGATATATGACAGTTTTGTTACATGATGGACAGGCAAATCTGACGCCAAGTTCAGCCAAATGGACACATGGCTGAGGGGATTGGTACAAAAAAATAGACGAGAGGGTCGCTATGTACCCTCTCTTGGGCTGAAGCGGGCCTCAGCCCGCCGCGCGGGCACGCGCCGCATGCAGCTTCTTGTAGCTCTCGACCAGACGCAGGTGGCGGTCCAGACCTTCAAGTTTCAGGCTGGTTGAGGTCAGCCCGTAGAAGCGCACGCTGCCGTCCACCGAGCCGAGTGCCGCGTCCATGCGCTCATTGCCGAACATGCGCCGGAAGTTGGAGACGTAGTCGTCCATCTCCAGCTCGTCGTCCAGCACCACTTCCAGCACCACGTTCAGCGCCTGGTAGAACAGCCCGCGCTCGACGGTGTTGTCGTTGAACTGCAGGAACATCTCCACCAGTTCCTTGGCCTCCTCGAAACGCTGCAGCGCCAGTTGGATCAGCAGTTTGAGCTCGAGGATGGTCAGTTGGCCCCACACCGTGTTGTCGTCGAACTCGACGCCGATCAGCGTGGTGATGGTGGTGTATTCGTCCACCTCGACCTGTTCCAGGCGCTTGTACAACAACTTCAGCGAGCGGCTGTCGAGGTTGTGCAGGTTGAGGATGTCGGCACGAAAGCCCAGCGCGCGGTTGGTGTTGTCCCAGATCAGGTCCTCGACCGGGTAGATTTCCGAATAGCCCGGCACCAGGATGCGGCAAGCGGTGGCACCGAGGTCGTCGTATACCGCCATGTACGCCTCCTTGCCCAGCCCTTCGAGAATGCCGAACAGCGTCTGCGCCTCCTGCTCGTTGGAGTCTTCGCCCTGGCCCGAGAAGTCCCACTCGACGAACTCGAAGTCGGCCTTGGCACTGAAGAAGCGCCACGACACTACGCCGCTGGAGTCGATGAAATGCTCGACGAAGTTGTTCGGCTCGGTCAACGCGTGGCTTTCGAAAGTCGGTTGTGGCAGATCGTTCAAACCCTCGAAGCTGCGACCCTGGAGCAATTCGGTGAGGCTGCGCTCCAGCGCCACCTCAAAGCTTGGATGCGCGCCGAACGAGGCGAAAACCCCGCCGGTGCGCGGGTTCATCAGGGTCACGCACATCACCGGGAACTCGCCGCCCAGCGAGGCATCCTTGACCAGCACCGGGAAGCCCTGCTCCTCCAGCCCCTGGATACCGGCGACGATGCCCGGGTACTTGGCCAGCACCTCTTGCGGCACGTCCGGCAGGCACAGCTCGCCTTCGAGGATCTCGCGCTTGACCGCCCGCTCGAAGATTTCCGACAGGCACTGCACCTGGGCTTCGGCCAGGGTGTTGCCGGCGCTCATGCCGTTGCTCAGGTAGAGGTTTTCGATCAGGTTGGACGGGAAATACACCGTCTGCCCGTCGGACTGGCGCACGAACGGCAGCGAGCAGATGCCCCGGGCCTTGTTGCCCGAGTTGGTGTCGTACAGGTGCGAGCCGCGCAGTTCGCCATCGGGGTTGAAGATCTCCAGGCAGTACTCGTCGAGGATCTCCTGCGGCAACGCGTCCTTCGGGCCAGGCATGAACCACTGCTCGTTCGGGTAGTGCACGAACGGTGCGTTGGCGATGTCCTCGCCCCAGTACTGATCGTTATAGAAGAAGTTGCAGTTCAGGCGCTCGATGAACTCGCCCAGTGCCGAGGCCAGCGCAGCTTCCTTGGTCGCGCCCTTGCCGTTGGTGAAGCACATCGGCGACTGCGCGTCGCGCACGTGCAGCGACCAGACGTTGGGCACGATGTTGCGCCAGGAGGCGATCTCGATCTTCATCCCCAGATCGGCCAGGATCGCCGACATGTTGGCGATGGTCTGCTCCAGCGGCAGGTCCTTGCCGGGAATGTAGGTGGTGGTGTCGGACACCGGCATCAGCAGTGCCTGGGCATCGGCGTCGAGGTTGTCGACCTCCTCGATGATGAACTCGGGGCCGGTCTGCACCACTTTCTTCACGGTGCAACGGTCGATGGAGCGCAGGATGCCCTGGCGGTCCTTCTCGCTGATATCCTCGGGCAGCTCGACCTGGATCTTGAAGATCTGGTTGTAGCGGTTTTCCGGGTCGACGATGTTGTTCTGCGACAGGCGAATGTTTTCGGTGGGGATGTCGCGGGTCTGGCAGTAGAGCTTGACGAAGTACGCCGCGCACAGCGCCGAGGAGGCCAGGAAGTAGTCGAACGGACCAGGCGCCGAGCCGTCGCCCTTGTAGCGAATGGGCTGATCGGCGATCACCGTGAAGTCGTCGAACTTGGCTTCAAGTCGGAGATTGTCGAGAAAATTGACCTTGATTTCCATGCGGGCACACCAGCGCGTAAAACGAAATGGGCGCCATTATCCGGGTTTTTCGCTGGGAAGTCTTGCCGCAGCCACACCGCCCTGGTCAAGGCGCCGCCACGTTCTCCTGCTGTTGGCGCCAAAGCGCCAGGTTTCGTGCAACCAGGCGCTGCGGCAGATCGCTGGACACGATTTCCCTCATCTTCGCGGCCAGTTGCTCACGCAACTGTGGCCGGTTGCACGGCGAGTCGTGGGACATCGCCAGGTACAGCCCCTCGCTGGACACCGGAGGCTCGAGCACCTGCACCTGCTCGTCCACCTTCAGCACGCGCGCCAGGGCCATGCCTGGAAACTGCTCGAAGATCACATAGTCACTACGCTTGTGCAGCAGCTTCTCGAACGCCTGCCTGGCGCCGGGCACTGCCTCCAGGTTGAGGTTGGTCCGGGCGAACTCGTCGAACTGCTCGCCATGGCTGTTGTTGACCAGTACCCCACCCTTGAGCCCGCGCAGATCGTCCCAGCCTTTATAGGCGAAAGCGCTGTCGCTGCGCACCCAGACCACGCTTGGGGTGTGCAGGAACGGCGGCTCGATGAAGTTCACCTCGTTCTGCCGCGCGCGGGTCAGGAAGTAGCCCGCCAGAAGATCGACCCGCCCGGTACGCACTTCTTCCTGGGCGCGTCCCCAGGGCCCGGAATATTTCACTTCCACATCCAGCCCCAGCTCACCTGCCATGTACTTGAGCAGATCGGCATTGGCCCCGACGAGGTGCTGCGGGTCCTGCGGGTCACGCCACAGGTAAGGTGGATACTCGGGGTTGCCGGTGGCGGTCAGGCGCGTGCAGTCATCGACCGCCAGCGCCACCTGCGGCAATACCGCGAAGGTCAGCGACAGCAGCAAGGCCCGACAGGAACGGCGCTCGATCATTGATGGCCCTCGTCTGAATAGAACAGCAGGGAAAAAGCGATGACTGACCGACAGGCGACATGAACAGCGACAGGCTTAACACAGTCTGGACCAGAAACCGTGAGCTGCCAGCAATGGCGGCTGCAAGATGCCATTCGTCGGCGCATCATGCCATCACCGAACCCGTTCGGCTGCGCCTGCGACTATTTTTCACCGCCCTGCTGGCCATAACGGCCATACCCTGTAGGCTGTGCTGTGGCCGCGAACGATCGGCCGGTACCGCCCGGGTGCCGGGCGCGCGCAGGATGACTCGTCGGCCCTTCTGCGATCTGGCCCTGATCGAGCCTTATGACCCGGACACCCGCACCATGCCCGTCGACCTGCAAGCGCTCTATCCCAAGTTGATCCACCTGATGCTCGACACCGTCTTCGTGGTCGACCAGGACGACCAGATCGTGTTCGTCAGCGATGCCTGCCAAGCGCTGCTGGGCTACCGCGCCGAGGAGCTCATCGGCACGCCGATCACGCATTACATGCACCCCGACGACCTGCCCGCCACTCGGGCCTCGATCGTCCGGGTCATGTCCGGCCAGGCGCATTTCGATTTTCGCAACCGCTACATCCGCAAGGATGGCGGTGTCGTCCATATCCTCTGGGCGGCGTTCTGGTCAGAAGAGGTCGGCGCACGCATCGGCGTGGCGCGCAACGTCACCGCCCTCACCGAGGCCGAAGAAGAGCTGCGCTTTCTCGCCCACCACGACCCGCTGACCCGGCTGGCCAATCGCGCCCTGTTCAACAGCCGCCTGGACGCTGCGTTGAAGGCGGCGCAGCAGCACGGCGATACCCTGGCGCTGCTATTCGTCGACATCGACGACTTCAAGGAAATCAACGACACCCACGGCCACAGTGCCGGCGACCGCGTGCTGCGCCTGGTGGCCCAGCGCCTGGAGCGCTGTGCCGGCGCGCATGCCACGGTAGCGCGGGTGGGCGGCGACGAGTTCGCCATCCTGCTCACCGACCTGCCGTCGCGCAGCGCCGTATTCGACAAGGTCACACAGATCCTGGCCGTCATGGTCGAGCCGCTGGATGCCGACTTCGGCGGCCTCGCCATGCCGACCTGCAGCATCGGCGTCGCCTGCTACCCCGCCGACGGGCGCGATGCCGATGCCCTGCTCAGCCATGCTGACGGCGAGATGTACCGGGTCAAGCGACGTCGGTCGCAAGCGGGTTGAGACACTGACTCAAGCGCAAGAATCTGCAAGTGCTTCTTCTGCTCGTTGCCTAGACTGGCCGCACCCGCCCAGCCCCTCGAGGTTTGCAGATGTCCCTGATCACCGTGGCCTACGCCCAATGGCCAGAAGGCCTGACCCCTGACAGTCCGCAGTGGCAACAGATCGCCGAGCAGGTCCGTGCCGCCGAGGCCGATCTGCTGATCACCAACGAAATGCCCTTCGGCCCCTGGCTGGCCGAGCACGCCACCTTCGACACTCAGGCTGCGCAGCACAGTGTGGCCCTGCATGAATCCGCCCTCGACGCCCTGGCCAGGCTCGACGTACCTGCCGTGCTGTCGAGCAGGCCGCTGCTCGCGGACGGGCGCCTGGTCAACGAAGCCTTCGTGCTGGATACCACAGGCTACCGCTTCGTCCACCAGAAACACTTCTTCCCCGAGGAGCCGGGCTTTCATGAGCAGACCTGGTTCACCACTGTCGAGCAGGGGTTCGACGTGATCGAGGTGGGCAAGCTCAAGCTCGGTGTGCTGCTGTGTACCGAGTTGATGTTCAATGAACGCGCCCGCCACTATGGACGCGACGGTGCCGACCTGATCGTCGTCCCCCGCGCCTCCGGCACCGACCATCGCTACTGGGATTGCGCCGCGGGCATGGCCGCGATCGTTTCCGGCGCCTACGTGATCAGCGCCAACCGCACCGGGCAGGCTGCACAGGGTCAGCGCTTTGGCGGCCACGGCATGGCGTACTCCCCCGCGGGCCTGCCACTGGCCGTCGCCGCCAAGGCTGACGACCACGCCTTGTTGCAGGTTGTACGGATTGACCTGGAGCAGGCTCGGCGGCAGAAATACGAGTACCCGTGTTATCTGCAGAATGTCGATTGAAATCCCGGGCCTTCGCACACGGGATACAAATACTTGCATATTCAATCGCCACGCAAATGAACCCCCAACCCCTCCTCCCCCGGCGCCAGTTCCGGCCTCAAGGTCAACTCGGGAATCAGGTAGTCGCCGCCATTCTGGCGCCGATATGGGATCGGTGTATCGACCCACAAATCATCGAGGCGCCGCTCCAGTTGCATGCAGGCATCGGCGAATGCTGCATCGTCGATGCGGCTGGTGCGATGGAGCACGAACGGCGGCAGCACCTCGAACCCTGGATAGAACAGGATGCCGTGCTGGATGGGGAACAGGATCGCCTCCAGTGGGCCATTGATGCCCCGCGGCGCGTAGTGCGAGGCCCAGCCACCGGTCGTGACCATCAGCATGGCGCGCTTGCCGGCCATGCTGCCTTCACCGTAGCGGTCACCCCAGTGCTGGTCGGAATGCTCGCCCACGCCGTAGGCGAAGCCATAGGCATAGACCCGTTCGACCCAGCCCTTGAGGATTGCCGGCAGGCCGAACCACCACAGCGGGAACTGCAGGATCACCGCATCGGCCCAGCGCAGTTTCTCCTGCTCCAGGGCGATGTCGGCACTCTGCGTGCCATCGGCGAAAGCCTGGCGTGAATCTTCCGAAACCCGAAAGCGCACGCCGGGTTGGCCGGCGGTATTGTCGCTGGCATCGATCAGCGGCTTGAAGGCCATGGCGTAGAGGTCCGAAACCTGCACGACGTGACCTTGGCGCTGCAGGTGCGCAACCGCATGGTCCTTGAGCGAGCCGTTGAGCGAGCGGGGTTCAGGGTGGGCGTAGACGATCAGCACATTCATGGTGGCACTCCGTAAAGGGATGCGGGCCATGATGGGCGGCCGCACGGTATAGTAGAAATGAATATCCACTATTCCAGGTATTGCCTTGCACGATTCCCTGCGTCGCCTCGACCTCAACCTGCTGGTGACCCTCGACGCCCTGCTCAGCGAGCACAATGTGACACGCGCGGCGCAGCGCCTGCATCTGGCACAACCGACCGTCAGCGTGCAGCTGGCGCGGCTGCGCGAGCTGCTTGAAGACCCGCTGCTGCTACCCGGACCGAGGGGCATGCGCCCGACCGCGCGGGCAGACGCCTTGCGCGCACCGTTGCGCCAGGCGCTGGAGGCGTTGCAGCTTGCCATCGCTGCGCCGCACCCCTTCGACCCGGCCGCCGCCCGCCAGACCTGGCGCGTGGCCGCCACCGACTACAGTGCCTCGACCATCCTGCTGCCCGCCCTGGCCAGGCTACGCAGCGCCGCCCCGGGCACACGCCTGGCGGTGCTCGACCTGCAGCCTTCGGCCCTGCTCCGCCAGGCCGAGCTCGGCGAGATCGACATGGCCTTTCACATTGCCCGGCAGGTGCCGGCAGAGCTGCGCCAGCGCAGCCTGTTCGTCGAGCGCTACGTGCTGGTCGGCCGAGTCGAACATCCAGGGCTCAGGCGCAAGCCGACACTCAAGCAGTTCTGTGCGCTGGAGCAGGTGATCGTCTCACCCGACGGCGGCGGCTTCCATGGCCCTACGGACGCCGCGCTAGCCGCGCAAGGGCTCGCGCGCAACGTGGTGCTGTCGGTGCCGCATTTCATGCTGCTGGCGGCGATGCTGGTCGGCTCGGACCTGGTAGCCATGCTTCCGCAGCGGCTGGTGGTCAGCGACCCCAGGCTCAAGGTGGTAGAGGCGCCCCTGGCGGTGCAGGGATTCGAGATGCTGATGCTGTGGCCGGAGCGGGTACATCGGGACCCAGGGCATCGCTGGCTGCGGCAGGTTATTGTCGATGCCCTGCAGCAGAACTAGTTGACACGCGGGGCGGCCAGAAACGCCGACAGCGCCGCCCCCAGCGCCTCGAACACCAGGCCAATCCGCCGAACCCGTCGCAGATCGCCGTGCATTGCCACCCAGACATCCACCGAAAATGCCACGGCCTGCGGCAACACCCTCACCAGCCCATGCCGCCGCGCCAGTTGCTCGGCACACACCCCAACCCCCACACCAGCCCTGAGTGCCGCGAACTGGGCGAGGTGATCGTCGGTGCGCAGCGCCATGCGTTCCGGCACACAGACAAAGCCGTTCTGCTCGAGAAACATCACTTCAGCAAGGTTGCGATCAGGCCCGATCAGCGGATAGCGCGCAAGGTCTGCATGGGTGTTCGGCACGCCATGGCGCAGCAGCAGCTCAGGGGTCGCATACAGGCCTATCCGCAGGTCCCCCACATGCCGGGTGACCACTGCCGCCTCGGTAGGCCTGCGAATCCGCACCGCCACGTCAGACTCCTGCAGTGCCAGGGCCTCAAGCCGGTTCGAGATGCTCAGCTCCAGTGTCAGCTCCGGCCGGGCCGTGCGGATCTCACCCAGCATCGCCGGCAGCACCTCCACCCCCAGCAACTGATTGCTGGTGACGCGCACCGTGCCTCCCGGCACCTGGGCCTCGGCAGACGCGGCGCGGGCAAAGGCTTCCGCTGCCAGGGCCATGGACTCGACATGGCCGATCAGCTCCTTCGCCGTTTCCGTGGCCATCAAGCCTGCCGGCGAGCGCACGAACAGGCTCATGCCCACGCTCTGCTCCAGCGCGTCGATACGCCGACGCGCGGTGGCCTGGGCAATGCCCAGCATGCGCGCGGCGGCAGAGAGGCTGCCCGTGCGCAAGACCGCCAGGAACACGCGCTGGGTTTCCCATTGCAGTTGAGGGGTGTTCATACATTTCCTATGAGCAGCTCGGCAGGTTTGATCAGTTTTAATCAGGCTGATACTCGCGCATGCTTCACGTATCCAGGCCGTTCGTCAAACGGCCTGCCATACCGACACGAGGTCCGTTGCATGAAGATTCAAGGTGGGTGCCGTTGCGGGCAGGTGACGTTGGAATCCGATCACCCCGCGATCATGACCAGCGCCTGTCATTGCACGGGCTGCCAGAAGATGTCGGGCAGTGCGTTCTCGCTGACGGCGCTGTTCCCAGCCGAAGGGTTCAGGGTCACGCGCGGGGCGCCGGTGCCTGGAGGTCTTCGGGGCGCAACCCGTCATGAGTTCTGCCCCCACTGCATGAGCTGGCTGTTCACCCGGCCCGCCGGTAACGACGCGGTCGTGGGCGTGCGCAGCAGCCTGCTGGAAAACCCGCAGCACTACGCACCGTTCATGGAAACCTGGACACAGGAGAAGCTGCCATGGGCCTGTACCGGTGCTGTCGTCAGCTTCGAAGGCTTTCCCGACCCACAGGATTATCCGGCGTTGATGGCACGGTTCGCGCAGCGCTGACCGGCTGCCAAAGCCTCAACTGTTCGCCCTGCAACAGCAGGGCAACACTTTGCCCGACTCAGCACAGCTGTCAGCCCTGATTTGCGCGCCCATCTGCGCAAAACCAGGGCCTGGCGAGATGGCACGCTGCCTGCAACCGGTCCTGATCCCTCTTCTCGACTGGATCGCCCCATGCGTCTGTTTGCCCAAGCCCTGCCCAGCGCCCTGAAGTCGCTGTCTATTGCCGGCCTCGTTGCCCTGGCCTTCAATCCCGTCGCCCACGCCGAAACCGCGCCCAAGGAAGTCCGCCTGGACTACGCCTACTACTCCCCCGTAAGCCTGGTGCTCAAGCATTTCGGGTGGTTGGAAAAAGCCCTGCCTGACTCCAAGGTCACCTGGGTGTTCAGCCAGGGCAGCAACCGCTCGCTGGAATACCTCAACAGCGGCGGTGCCGACTTCGGCTCTTCGGCCAGCCTCTCGGCGGTGCTGGCCCGGGCCAACGGCAGCCCGATCAAGTCGGTGTACGTCTACAGCCGCGCCGAATGGACCGCGCTGGTGGTGGCCAAGGACTCGCCGCTGAAGACACTTGATGACCTCAAGGGCAAGAAGATCGCCGCCACCAAAGGTACCGACCCGTACCTGTTCACCCTGCGTGCACTGGAAAAGGCCGGGCTGAAAAAGGATGACGTCGAGCTCTTGCACCTGCAGCACCCTGATGGCCGCACCGCACTGGAGAAAGGCGATGTCGATGCCTGGGCCGGCCTCGATCCGCACATGGCCGCCAGCGAACTGCAAGCCGGCTCACGCCTGCTGTACCGCAACAAGGACTTCAACAGCTATGGCGTGGTCAGTGTCACCGAGACCTTCGCCAAGCAGCATCCACAAACCATCGCCACGGTCATCAAGGCCTACGAGCAGGCACGCCACTGGGCAGCCGCACACCCGGACGAGTTCGCCCGCCTGCTGGCCGATGAGTCCAAGCTCCCGCTGGATGTGGCCAAGCTGCAGCTGTCGCGTACCGACCTCTCGGCGCCACAACTGACCGAACAGGACGTAGCAGCCTCCAAGGCCGTGGCGCCGATCCTGGTGTCGGAGGAGCTGGTCAAGCGTGGCGCCGACGTCAACGCCGTGATCGACCAGTTGATCGACCCGTCCTTCGGCAAGGCCAGCATCGAGCGATGAGCCTCTCCACGCACACTCGCAGCGTGAGCGCGCCGGCGCCCGCCACTGCCGCCTCGCCCTGGCCACGTCGGCTCAAGGGCCTGGCGCTGCCTCTGGCGATCATCCTGCTGCTGGAGGCCGTCGTGCGCCTGGGCTGGATCGCTTCCTACCAGATGCCCGCCCCCAGCGAAGTGGCGCAGACCCTGGTGCAACTGGCCGACGGCGCGCTGTGGAAACACATCGGTGCCAGCCTGTCGCGGGTGTTGGCCGGCTTTGCCATCGGCGCCGCCCTGGGGCTGCTGTTCGCCGCCTGGGTAGGCCTGAGCCGTGAGGCGGAGGCCTGGCTGGAACCGACTTTCGCCAGCCTGAGGGCGATCCCGAGCCTGGCCTGGGTGCCGCTGTTGCTGCTGTGGCTGGGCATCGGCGAGACCTCCAAGGTGACACTGATCGCCATCGGCGCGTTCTTCCCGGTGTACCTGAACGGCGTGGCCGCGATCCGCAACATCGACCGCAAGCTGGTCGAGGTCGGGCGCATGTACGGCTTCGGCCCATTGCGCCTGGCCCGGCGCATCCTGCTGCCGGCTGCGATACCCGGCGTATTCACCGGCCTGCGCAGCGCCCTGAGCCTGAGCTGGATGTTTCTCGTCGCCGCCGAGCTGATCGCCGCCACCCGTGGCCTGGGCTATTTGCTCAGCGACGGCCGGGAGACTTCACGACCGGACCTGGTGCTCGCGGCGATCATTGTCCTGGCCCTGCTCGGCAAACTCAGCGATGGCCTGTTGGCCGGGCTGGAACAGCGCTGGCTGAACTGGCGCGACACCTTCGACGGCACGGACCGAGGAGCCTGAATCCATGAACCAACCCTTGCGCGTTGCCGCACCGACACCTGCACCCTTGCTCGACCTGCGCGTCGAGCACAAGGCATTCGGTGCCACTGCGGTACTGGGGGCGGTCGAGCTGCAACTGCAACCCGGCGAGATCGTCAGCCTGCTGGGCCCCAGTGGCTGCGGCAAAAGCACCCTGCTGCGCCTGGTGGCGCAACTGGACCGCGACTTCGTTGGCCGTCTGCAGCAACGACCGGAACAGGTCGGTTTCGTGTTCCAGGAGCCGCGCCTGATGCCCTGGTTGAGCGTGGCCGACAATATCGGCTTCAGTGAGGACCGGCGCTACGACCGTGCCCGGGTCAACGGCCTGATCGACGAGGTGGGCCTGGGCGGCTTCGCCGATGCGCTGCCCAAGGCGCTGTCCGGCGGCATGGCCCAGCGCGTGGCCATTGCCCGCGGGCTGTACGGCCAACCACAACTGCTGTTGCTCGACGAGCCGTTCAGCGCCGTGGATGCCTTCACCCGCTTCAAGCTGCAGGACCTGTTGCTGGACCTCGCACGCCGCCACCGCATCGCCCTGCTGGTGGTCACCCATGACGTGGACGAGGCGCTGTACCTGAGCGACCGCGTGCTGGTGATCGGCAACCGGCCGGGCACTGTCTGCCGCGAGCTGAGGGTCGGCCTCGGCTACCCGCGCGAACGCCAGGACGAACGCCTGGCCCGCCTGCGCGGCCAGGCGCTGGAAGCCCTGCACAGTGCGCGGGTGATCTGAGCCGGGCGCGTTCATCGATAGTGACTATCGAGCACGACGATTTCTGCCCGGCGGCCGTGCTCGATAACCTGTGTTCACCGACTCGCCAGACGAATCCTCGAACCAGGAAACCCGCCGATGAACGCCACCGCCCGCCTGCTGCTCGCTGCCCTGGCCGCCCTTGGTATCGCCGCACTTGCCGGCTGTGCCAGCCATCCCGAACAACGTCCCTACACTGCCGAGGAAACGCGCCAGTTGCAGCTCGAGGCGCTGCAACGCCGAGGCCTGTCGCAGCAGGAATACGAACATCAGCGCGCTGCAATCCTGCGTGCCGACCAGGTGGAAGTGGCCGGCGACGGCCTGCGCCAGGCACCTGCCCTGCGCGGCTGATCAGCCCTCGCGACTGCGCTGCAGCCGCGCCCGCATCCCCTCGCTGGCGCCAGGGCCCTGCGCCAGCTCGCACGCCGACCAGGGCACCACGCGCCCGGACTCCACGTCCACCATCATCGGCTGCAAGGCCTTGCCCGTGCCCTTTTCCACCACCTGCACACTGATGGCCTCAGGCGCAAAATGCCGATTACCCCAGGCGATCAGCGCATAGAGCACGCCCTGCAGGTCGCGCCCCCGAGCACTGGGCCGGTATTCGTGGCGTAGGGGCCGGGTGCTGTAGGCATGGCGCTCGAGCAGGCCGGCCTCCACCAGCGCATTGAGCCTGCGGGTCAACATGCTCGGAGCGATCTCCAGGCTCTTGGCGAAATCGTCGAAGCGGCTCAGGCCCTGCAAGGCATCGCGCATGATCAAAAGGCTCCACCACTCCCCCACGTGTTCAAGGCTCAGGGCGATAGGGCATTCGGAATCCACAAGCGTCTTGCGTTGCATCAGGCAGGCTCACCACGGGTCTGTGAAATATTCGGGCTGGATGTTACTTCTATAATGATAGTAACGTCTCTTGAGCTGAATAGTAGCAAACCTCCATGGGAGTTAGACCTTCATGAGCAAGCGTATCGTCGTTACCGGAATGGGAGCGGTCACACCGCTGGGGTGTGGCGTTGAGCGGGTCTGGGAACGCCTGCTGGCGGGGCGCTCGGGCATCGCGCAGTTGCCGGAATCGCTGATCGGCGACCTGGCGGTGCGCATCGGCGGCCAGGTGCCGGACCTGCAGCAGGACAGCGAGGCCGGCTTCGATCCCGACCGCATACTGCCAGCCAAGGAGCAGCGCAAGGTCGATCGTTTCATCCTGTTCGCCCTGGGCGCCGCACAGGAGGCCCTGGCGCAGGCCGGCTGGCAACCGCAAAGCGTCGAACAACAGGAACGCACGGCAACCATCATCGGTACCGGCGTGGGCGGCTTCCCGGCCATTGCCGAGGCCGTGCGCACCACCGACAGCAAAGGCCCACGCAAGTTGTCACCCTTCACCATTCCCTCCTTCCTAGGCAACCTGGCCGCCGGCCAGGTGTCGATCGCCCACGGGCTCAAAGGCCCACTGGGTACTCCGGTCACCGCGTGCGCGGCCGGGGTGCAGGCGATTGGCGACGCCGCGCGAATGATCCTGGCCGGTGAAGCGGACGTGGCGCTGTGCGGCGGCGCGGAGGCGGCCATTCATCGTGTCAGCCTGGCCGGCTTTGCCGCCGCGCGGGCCTTGTCGAGCGATTTCAACGAGCATCCGGAACAGGCCTCGCGCCCGTTCGACACCCGCCGCGACGGCTTCGTCATGGGCGAAGGCGCCGGCCTGCTGGTGATCGAAGAACTGCAGCATGCACTGGCACGCGGCGCCACGCCGCTGGCCGAGCTGGTGGGCTACGGCACCAGCGCCGACGCCTATCACATCACTTCGGGGCCGGAAGACGGCGACGGCGCGCGACGCGCCATGACCCTGGCCCTGCGCCAGGCCGGTATCCGTGCACAACAGGTCGGCCATCTCAATGCCCATGCCACCTCGACACCAGTGGGCGACAAGGGCGAGCTGGCAGCGATCAAGGCGGTGTTCGCCGACGTGCCCTCGCCGGTGATCAGTGCGACCAAGTCTGCCACCGGCCACTTGCTGGGCGCTGCCGGCGGTATCGAGGCGATCTTCACCGTGCTTGCCCTGCGCGACCAACAGGCGCCGGCCACGCTCAACCTGGTTGACCCTGACCCGGCTGCTGTCGGGCTGGACATTGCCGCAGGCCAGCCGCGGCCGCTGGATACCAAATATGCGCTGTCCAACGGCTTCGGTTTCGGTGGCGTCAATGCCAGCGTGATTTTCAAGCGCTGGGAGGGTTGAGCCACTGGTCGGCATGCGGGCGCTTGATTAGGCTTGGCCATCGCCTCGAACACACTGGGAGCAACACCGATGTCCAGAAACGACCGCTATGAAGCCGCTCTGCAGGCGCTGGGTTATTCGTTCAATGGCCCGCTGAAGATCGGCGGCGACTACGTGCCAGTGCTGCACTTGGGCGACCAGGTGTACATCAGTGGGCAAATCCCGCGGGTCAACGACACCGTGGTGCTCCCGGGGCGGGTGGGCCAGGACGTCAGCCTCGCCGAGGCGCAGACTGCCGCCAAGATCAGCACCCTGCGCTGCCTGAAGCTGCTGAGCGAAAGCCTGGGCTCGCTGGACGCGGTCAAGGGTATCGCGCGGATCAATGTATTCGTGCAGTCGGCGGCAGACTTCACCCAGCAGAGCGAAGTGGCCAACGGCGCCTCGGCGATCCTGCATGAAGTGCTGGGCGAGGCCGGCAAGCATACCCGCACTTCGGTGGGGGTGTATCAGTTGCCGAAGAATGCCGCGGTGGAGATTGACCTGATCGCGGTGGTGTAGGCGCAAGGGGCTGGCGTGCAGCCCCTTCAGCCTTGCAGCCCCTCGACCACCTGCGCCACCGTGGTCACCTGGCGAAAGTGATGGGTCCACAGCTCGATACCCAGCTTGCCCGAGCGGTCCAGTGAAGAGCCCACCGTCAGGTCAGTGATCAAGGTCGGGTTCAGCCCGGCATCGAACAGCGCAAAGCCGGCGGCCAGTACGCAGGTTTCGGTCTGCAGGCCGCAGACCAGCACGCGCTCCACGCCCAGTCGCTTGAGGTAGTCGATGGCCTCGGCGGTCTGCCCGTAGCCGTGCTTGACGAACACTTCGTCCGCCTCGACCAGGCTCTCGTCCTCGCGCGCCGGGTGCCAGCCGAGCTGCTGCTGGAACGGCGTGACCTGCTCGTCGTGCAACTCGACCGAGGCGATGGCGGGGAGTTTCGCGGCCAACGCGCGGATTCCGTCGATCAGCCACTCAGGAGGGCTGAAGGTGGACTGGACATCGACGATAAGCAAAGCCTGCCGCATGGGGTTCTCCGGGGGACGACATGAGGCGGCGGAGTATATCGTCCGTGGACGATCGTTGCAGGCCCTGGAGCTTGGGCAAGCCACGAGCAGGTGAGCCGGCGATACGCTGGGAGAGACCGTGATCAAGCCCCTGCGCTTGCGCTGATGCGCTAGACTGCGCGCTCCATCACGCAAGGAGGCCACATGGGTATTCGCGGACAGGATCGACAGATCGACAACATCGAGTTCAACGTCACCGACATCGGCCGCAGCAAGGCGTTCTATGGCGCAGTGTTCGGCTGGTCCTTCACCGACTACGGCCCCACCTATACCGAGTTCTCCGATGGCCGCCTGAGCGGCGGCTTCACCACTGGCGAAGCGGTACGACCCGGTGGCCCGCTGGTCATCCTCTACGCCGACGACCTTGAAGCCACCCAGCGACGTGCAGAAGCAGCAGGCGCGCGCATCAGCCGCGCCACCTTCGCCTTCCCTGGCGGCCGGCGCTTCCACTTCATCGACCCGGACGGCTACGAACTGGCCGTGTGGACCGCCTCGTAACGCGGTTCAAGCGGTAGGGACGGTGCCCCCATCCACCACGAACTCGGTGCCGGTCACCGCCGCAGCTGCTGGCGAGGCCACGAAGCCGATGACGTTGGCCACCTCCTTCGGGCTGGCGGGCCGACCCAGGGGGATGCCGCCCAAGGCCTGCATGATGATGCGCTTGCCGCCCTCGTAGTCGGTGCCCGCCTCGCTGGCCAGGCGCTCGGCCAGGGCTACCGAGGCCTCGGTCTCGATCCAGCCGGGCGCGACCCGCACCACGCGTACGCCCTTGGGTGCGACTTCCTTGGACAGGCTCTTGCTGTAGGTCGACAGCGCCGCCTTGGCCGCCGCATAGGCGGTGGTGGCTTCCGGCAGCGGCAGTTGGTGCTGGATCGAGGTGACGTGAACGATCACCCCGCCGCCCTGCGCCAGCATGCCGGGCAGCAAGACCCGATCCAGACGCACGGCGGGCAGCAGGTTGAGGTCCAGCTCCTGTTGCCAATGCGCCTCGCCCAAGGCGGCAAAGCCCCCGGCCGGTGCGCTGGAACCGCCCAGCACATGAACGATGACATCGACACCGCCCAGCTGCCGCTCGACCTCGCCCGCCAACTGCTCGCACCCCTCGAGGGTGGTCAGATCGGCTTTGACGAACGACGCCTGAGGGGCATCGACGGGCGCTGTGCGCGCGCAGGTCAGTACACGGGCGCCCAGCTCGAGGAACAGCTCGACCGTGGCCTTGCCCAGGCCTTTGGTGCCAGCGGTGACCAGTACGCGCTTGCCACGCAGGGTTTCTGATGGATGAATCATGGATATTCTCCGGTGGTAGCAACCTGGGTTGCGGATAGAATCGTGTTTTTGTCCGAACGAGCCGAACCATGGAGCGCGTCAGCCTCAACGACCTCGATGCCGTCCTCGCCATCGCCCGGCGCGCCAGTTTTCGCGCGGCGGCCATCGACCTGGGGATGTCCACCACTGCCCTGAGCAACGCCATCGGCAAGCTCGAGGCGAACCTTGGCGTGCGCCTGTTCAACCGCACCACGCGCAGCGTGTCCCTGACCGATGCCGGGCGCCTGTTCGTCGAGCACGTCGCCCCGGCGCTGGGCGAGGTGCAAGGCGCCCTGGAAGTGGTGCGCGCCCAGCGCGATCAGCCCAGTGGCATGCTGCGCATCAACGCTGCGGCGTTCGCCGCACGCGAGATCATCGGGCCGCTGGTACTGGAGTTCTTGCGGCGCTATCCGCAGATGCAGGTGGACCTGGTCACCGAGGGGCGCCTGGTGGACATCGTCGCCGATGGTTTCGACCTGGGCGTGCGAGTCGCCGACCTGGTGCCCAGCGACATGATCAGCCTTTCCCTCGGCCGGCCGCAGCGCTATGCCGTGGTCGCCTCCGCCGCCTACCTGGCCGCGCGGGGCACGCCAAGGCTGCCGGCCGACCTGCAGCGCCACAGTTGCGTCCGCGTGCGCCTGCCGGATGGCGCGCTGTTCCGCTGGCGGTTCGCCAACGGCAACAGCGCGCAGCAGATCGACGTACAGGGCCCCATCACTCTGGACGAGGCCAGCCTGGCACGTACTGCCGTCATGGCTGGCGTGGGCCTTGGTTACTTCATGGAACAGGACGTGCGCGAGGACATCGCGGCCGGGCGCCTGGTGCGTGTGCTGGACGACTGGACGCCACCGTTGCCGGGGCTGTGCCTGTACTACGCCGGGCGGCGCAATCCCTCGGCAGGCATGACCGCGTTTCTCGCACTGGCCCGGGAAATGGCGGAGCAGGCGTGCCGCGAGGGAGCGTGAGACAGGAACGTGCTGCATGGGCTGAAGGCCTCGCCGGGTGTCGGTGAGGCACAGGTTATGCGTTCAGGTCCGTCGCGATAAGCAGGACAGATCAGGATGATTCATTGCGAATTTCAGGATAGTGAACCCAGCTTTCAATGCTGTTCGAGAATCCACTGGGTAATGGCCTGCAAATCTTCCTCGCGGGCTTGCGACTGTGGCGGCATCGGCACCACTCCCCATTGCCCCCGGCTGCCCTGTCGGACGCTTTGCACCAACTGCCCGGCGTCCTTGCTGCCGTCGCGATAACGCGCAGCAATCTCTCGCCAGGACGGACCCACGGCCCGCGCATCCAATTGGTGGCAAGCGCTGCAGGCGTAGCGCTGCATCACGGTGGGCGGCTCGGCGAACACCCGAACACTGGCGAACAGCAGCAGCCCGGCTGCAATCACGGCACCTCGAGACATGGGCATGGTCCTGAAAACGATGGGGCGTCGAGGGTACCGGTTACACCGATCCTGCAACAGAGCAGGCTGCGCAAACTGTTATCCTCCAGCGATCCCCACCAGCAGGCACGACCATGACCGAAGGCCCGACCGCCCTCCCCCCGCTCAATGCCCTGCGCGTGTTCGAGGTTGTCTCGCGCCATCTGAATTTCCGCCTGGCGGCCGAGGAGCTGGGTGTCACCCAGGCAGCCGTGGCCCAGCAGGTACGGGGGCTGGAGGCGAGCCTGGGCATCAGGCTGTTCGAACGCTTGCCACGTGGCCTGCGCCTGACCGATGCGGGGCTGGGCTACAGCCACAGTATCCGCAACGCCTTGGCCCTGATCGGCGAAGCCACTGCGGCACTGCGCCCGGACAACCGTCACCTCACCGTCAGCGTCACCCCAACCTTCGCCTCGAAATGGCTGATCCCGCGGCTGAGTTCGTTCACAGAGGCCCATGGCGAGATCGACCTGCGGGTGCTGGCCACCGATCGCCTGTCGCGCTTCCAGGCCGACGGTGTGGACCTTGCCGTGCGCTACGGCCATCCGCCCTTCGGCGCAGGGCTCAACACCGAGCTGCTGCTCAGGCAGCGAGTGGTCGCGGTGGCCAGCCCTGCACTGCTGGCGCAATGGGGTAAACCGCACAGCCTCGAGCAGTTGCAGCATTTCTTGCTGCTGCACGATGCGCATAATTTCTGGCCCGAGTTCATCACCCAGCTGTTCGGCCAGCCGCCCCAGCCGATGCCGAAGAACGTACGCTTCAACCAGACCTCGCTGGCCATCGAGGCCGCCGTGGCCGGGCAAGGGCTGGCGCTGTCCAGCGAACTGTTCGTGCAGGAAGACCTGCAGGCCGGACGGCTGGTGCAGGTATTCGAGCAGGCGCTGGAGATGGACAAGCACTTCTACCTGGTCTGGCCCCGCAAGGGCAGCACACCGACCGCACTGGACGTGGTTCGCGGCTGGCTGCTGGAGCAGGTGGAAGCCCTCTGAGGCAATAGATTTTCTACTGAATCGACAAACCCCTGCTGCCTCTCTGCCAGCGGTGCACCGGTGCTAGGCTGACACCATCACATCAGCCAAGCATTGCATTGGAGGTCACATGTCAGTAGAAAAAGTAGCGATCATCACCGCCGGCGGTAGCGGCATGGGTGCAGCGGCGGCACGGCGCCTGGCCGCAGACGGGTTCAAGGTGGCAATCCTGTCTTCATCGGGCAAGGGCGAGGCCCTGGCCAACGAACTGGGCGGCATCGGCGTGACCGGCAGCAACCAGTCCAACGACGACCTGCAACGCCTGGTCGACACCGTGCTGGAGAAATGGGGGCGCATCGATGTGCTGGTCAACAGCGCAGGCCACGGCCCGCGTGCGCCGATCCTGGAAATCAGCGACGACGACTGGCACAAGGGCATGGACACCTATCTGCTCAATGTCATCCGCCCGACCCGCCTGGTCACCCCGACCATGCAGAAACAGCAAGGTGGCGTGATCATCAACATCTCCACCGCCTGGGCCTTCGAGCCCAGCGACCTGTTCCCGACCTCGGCCGTGTTCCGTGCCGGCCTTGCAGCCTTCAGCAAGATCTTCGCCGATACCTACGCCAAGGATAACGTGCGGATCAACAACGTTCTGCCCGGCTGGATCGACAGCCTGCCGGCCACCGAGCAACGCCGCGACAGCGTGCCGCTCAAGCGCTACGGCAAGAGCGAGGAAATCGCCGCGACCATCGCCTTCCTGGCCAGCGAAGGTGCGGCCTACATCACCGGGCAGAACATCAAGGTCGATGGCGGGCTGACCCGCGGGGTGTGAACCTCGCCGCGTGCCTCAGTCGGCAGGTACGCTGAAACCCTTGGCGAAGGTTGGGGTAACGTCCAGCCGTTGCGTCATCAGGCCATGGGCATGGTAGAAGTCGGCGGTCTCCTGCTGTTGGGTCACGGTGTGCTCATCGATGCCTTGCCAGTGCAGCTTGCGCCGCTCGAACTGCAACCGCGCGGCCTCTTCGGGAAAACCGATGATCGCCGCGAGGGACTTGGAATAGCTGTCCAGGTGCTGGTTGGCCCACACCTGGGCGCCAGCCAGGCGCTTGAGGTAGTCCTGCAAGGCCGCGCGTCGCGCAGGGTCTTGCAGCGCCTGGTCGGTGACCGCCAGGAAGCTGTTGCCGCTGGACAGGCCGCGACCGTTCACCAGCACCCTGCCCTGCCCGCTGGTCTCGGCCAGCGCAGTGTAAGGCTCCCAGGTCGCCCAGGCGTCCACCGAGCCGTTGGCCAGGGCGATCTTGGCGTCCACCGGCCCTAGAAAGCGAAACTCCACGTCCTTCTCACTCAGGCCGGCCTGCTCCAGAGCCTTGAGCGCAATGTGGTGGCCGATCGACCCGCGGCCGGTGGCGATGCGTTTGCCCTTGAGGTCGGCGCCACTGCGCAGGGGCGACTCCGGGCGCACCAGCACCGCGGTGCCGTAGGGGTCGGACTTGTCCACCGCGATGGCCTTGACCGGCGCCCCGGAGGCGAGCACGAACAGCAGTGGGGCATCGCCGATGATGCCTGCATCGATGGCGCCTGCGTTGAGCGCCTCGGCAAGTGGCGCGGCGGCCGGAAACTCGGCCCAGTGGATGTCGTAGGGCAGGTCGCGCAGTGCATCGGCAGCCTCGAGCTGGGCGCGCATGTTGCCCTTCTGGTCACCGACGCGCAGGGTGAGGCGCTCGGCGGCAAAGGCCTGGGTTGCCAGCAGCAGGCTGGCGGCAATCAACAGAAGGCGGGAACGGATCGGCATGGAGCTCCTCGGGAAGGTACGTGCGTTGGAGCACTGACTGTACCGAGTCGCTATAGATAAATTAAATTGATTTTAGGAATAACCTAATATGCAAATTAATTTAGATTCCATATCACTGTAGAGACGAGCCGCCATGACGCAAGCCCGTCTCTGCTGGGCTCGGCTCAGTCCTTGGTCCTGTGCAGCAGGCTGTCGAAGCGCTTGCCGTCGATCAGATAGGTCAGGCGCGCCTGGCCGTTTTCCAGCGGCTCAAGGGTCATGGGCGTATTGGTCTTGTGGTAGGGATGGCGGAACAGCGCCGGCTTCTCGGTATAGGCGTAGCTGTTGAAGGCCAGGGCATCGCCCGTCCAGCGCACGTTGTTGTACAGGTAGCGCCAGTTCTCGTCCGGGCGGTGATAGAGGTAGACGCCGCTGGCGTCACGAACGACCTCGATCTGCACCGCGCCGGCCTTGCTCGCCCACTTGCCGATATAGCGTTCGAGCCCCGCATGGCCTGCTGGTACTGCCGGCGCCGGGGCGAAGTCACTTGCCTGGAACGGGGTTCGCCGTGCCGCCTCACCCTTGGCATCGACGTACAGGTCACATAGCGGCGCCACCTGGTCGACCTTGCGGTAGAGGAAGGTGAGCTGGGCATCGGCGACTGGCATGCTCAACATCATGACCGTCGGGGCAAAACCCAATACCTTCAGGTCGAACGCGCGCGCCTCGGACTGAACGTGGATCGAACTGCCGTCCTCCGCGACCTTGTAGTCGGAAATCTCGACGGCCTGGGTCTTGGGCTCGGCGCAGTTGAACGGGTGCAGTAGCACCTTGCCGTCGGCCTTGTATTCGGCGACGTTGGCGATGCCACTCTTGAGCGGCATCATCGCCCAGATACCGACGATCGCACTTTTGTCGGTGCGCAGGGAAACCTTGTCCTTGCTCGGCGCGTGGCCGGCACAGCCGCCCAGGAACAGGGCGCTCAGGGCGAGAGGGAGTAGCGGTTTGAACACGATGATCATCCATGGTTGGTCGAAGGCAGCCGCCCTGCGCCCGAGGTGTCTGGCTAGAGGCGGCTGGCCATCATCGCATGAAACGCTTTCGTATCACCTTAATAAGCCCACGCGCGTACGGCATCGCGCGGGGCCTCATTCGATCCGCGGATGCTGCTGCACCAGCACCTTGCGCTTGGCCTCGAGCTCGGCGATCTGCTCGTCGATGTCCTCGATCTTCTGCTCGATGGTGTCGTGGTGCTCCTGCAGCAGTTCCTTGGCTTCTTCCAGGTCCGAGGCCGCAGGCGCCGCTCCGCGCAGGGGCTTGTTGGCGGTCTCTTTCATGGTCAGCCCGGTGAGCAGGCCGATCACGGCGATGACCATCAGGTAGTAGGCCGGCATGTACAGGTTGTCGGTGCTTTCCACCAACCAGGCGGCGATGGTCGGGGTGAGGCCGGCGATCAGCACCGAGATGTTGAAGGCGCTGGCCAGGGCGCTGTAGCGGATGTGAGTGGGGAACATCGCCGGCAGGGTCGAGGCCATCACGCCAATGAAGAAATTCAGCAGCACCGCCAGGATCAGCAGCCCGGCGAAGATCACCCCGAGGCTGCCGCTGTTGATCAGCATGAACGCCGGGATCGCCAGGACGAACAGGCCGACGCTGCCCACCACGATGAACGGGCGACGCCCGACTTTGTCGCTGAGGAAGCCGATCACGGGCTGCACGAACAGCATGCCGACCATGATCGCGATGATGATCAGCACGCCGTGGTCTTCGCTGTAGTGCAGGTTGTGCGACAGGTAGCTGGGCATGTAGGTGAGCAGCATGTAGTAGGTGACGTTGGTCGCGATCACCACACCAATGCAGGTCAGCAGGCTGCGCCAATGCTTGGTGGCCACCTCCTTGAACGACACCTTCGGCCCCGAGGCCAGACCTTCGCGATCACCCTGCTCGAGCTTGTCGACATGCTGCTGGAAGGCTGGCGTCTCCTCCAGGGCGTGGCGCAGGTAAAGGCCGATGATGCCCAGCGGCAACGCGACGAGGAACGGCAGGCGCCAGCCCCAGTCGAGGAATTGCTCCTCGCCGACGATGGCCGAGATCATCACCACCATGCCGGCACCGAGCACGAAGCCTGCGATCGAGCCGAAGTCCAGCCAACTGCCGAGGAAGCCGCGCTTGCGGTCAGGGGCGTATTCGGCGACGAAGATCGAGGCACCGGTGTATTCGCCGCCGACCGAGAAGCCCTGGGCCATCTTGGCCAGCAACAGCAGGATCGGCGCCCAGATGCCGATCGAGGCATAGGACGGTATCAGCCCGATGGCGAAGGTGCTCAGCGACATGATGACGATGGTCGCCGCCAGGACTTTCTGGCGGCCATAGCGATCCCCCAGGGCACCGAAGAACAGCCCTCCCAGCGGGCGGATCAGGAAAGGGACCGAGAAGGTTGCCAGGGCCGCGATCATCTGCACGCTGGGCGAGGCGTTGGGGAAGAACACCTTGCCCAACGCATAGGCGACGAAGCCGTAGACGCCGAAGTCGAACCACTCCATGGCGTTGCCGAGCGCTGCGGCAGTGATCGCCTTGCGCATCTTGGCGTCGTCAACGATGGTGATGTCTTTCAAGCCGATCGGCTTGACTCTCTTGCGTGATTTCATAAGTGCTTACTCTGTAGCTGACCTGTCGTGACAATCCGCTGTCCCCGGGGCAGATCGGGCGGGCGAACAGTTTTCGGCCACGCAGCCAAAGCAATAGTGGCAACGGGCCCTATGGGGTCAGATACAAATGGACACTAAATAATTCCGCGCTTGATGATTTTTTCCTGAAGTCCGCTACGACAGAGGTGAGCCGGTACCGCGGCAGGTCAGGGGTGCAAACGCGGCGAATGTGCGAGCAATGTCTGGGTGTACCCCTGCTGAGGTCGCTCGAACACCGCGTCCACCGCGCCCTGCTCCACCACCCTGCCCCGATTCAACACCAGCACCCGGTCGGCAATCGCACGCACCACGCCCAGGTCGTGGGTGACGAACAGCACGGTCAGTCCCTCGCCCTGCAAACGCCGCAGCAGCGCCAGGATCGACGCCTGTACCGACACATCCAGCGCCGAGGTGATCTCGTCGCACACCAGCAGCCGAGGTTCGCACACCAGCGCCCGGGCAATCGCCACGCGCTGGCGTTCGCCGCCCGAGAGGCTGTGCGGATACAGGCCGGCCACCCGTGCCGGCAGCGATACCCGCTCGAGCACCGCTTCGACCCGACGCCTGGCCTCGTCGCCGCGAATACCGAAAAAATGCGCCAACGGCGCGCTCAGGGTCTGCAACACCGTCTGCCGAGGATTCAACGCCCGGTAGGGGTTCTGGAAGATGTACTGGATCTGATGGCGCAACCCGGCATCACGCTGGCGGGCGGCAAAGGGCAGCGGCTGCCCGGCGTAGCGCAGGTGCCCCTGCACGTTCTCACCAAGCCCGGCAATGGCCCGCGCCAGGCTGGTCTTGCCCGAGCCGGACTCACCGACCAACGCCAGGCACTCGCCCTGCCCCACCTGCAGCGCAACCTCGAACAGCACCTGGCGGTCGTAGGCCACGTCCAGACCCTGTACCTCGAGCAGCGGCGTCGCAGTGAGCGCTTCGAGGTGCCCCTCGCCCGCCGCGCTATCGATCAATACCAGCGGCTCTTGATGCGGCACCAGGCAGGCCACCTGCTGCTCGCGGCCCAGGCGCACCAGCGCGGGCTCCAGCACCCTGCATTGCGCCTGCCGCCGTGCACAACGGGGAGCGAAGGCACAACCCTCGGGCCTCTGCCCGGGTGCCGGGGCATGACCGCCGATGGCTTGCAGCGGCTGACGCCGGGCAACATCCGGGATCGCCCCGAGCAACGCACGCGTATAGGGATGGGCTGGCGCGGCGAACAACGCCTCGCGCGCGGCGATCTCGACCAGGCGCCCGGCATACATGACCATCACCCGGTCCACCAGGTCGCGCACCACGGCCAGGTCATGGGTGACGTACAGCGCCGCCACGCCGTGGCTGCGGCACAGGTCTTTGAGGGTGCCGAGCACATGGGCCTGGGTAGTGACGTCCAGCGCCGTGGTCGGCTCGTCGAGCACGATCAAGCGCGGCCGCAGGACGAACGCCAGGGCCAGCATCACCCGTTGTTGCTGCCCGCCGGACAGCTGGTGCGGGAAACGGCGCAGGAATCCGGCGTCAGACGGCAGCCCGACCTCCTCGAGCGTCGTGGCGATGCGCTGTTGCAGGGCCTCGCGGGCCAGGCGCGGCTGATGGGCCAGCACGGTTTCGCGTAGCAGCGCACCGATGCGCAGCGCCGGGTTCAAGGCCGTGGCCGGGTCCTGGGCAACATAGCCGACCAGCCCACCACGAGCCAGGCGCAATGCCTCGCCTTCGAGCTCCAGCAGCGAGTGACCGGCGACCTCGACACGCCCGGCAACGATCCGCGCGCCCTGGCGGGCATGACGCAGCAAGGCCGTCGCCAGGGTGGTCTTGCCCGAACCGGATTCGCCGACCAGCCCGACGATCTCCCCTGCCGCCAGGCTGAACGACACGCCCGACAGCACCTCCACCCGACCGGCCAGTTCCACCCGCAGGTCGCTGACCCGCAGCACTTCGGCGACGCTCTGCACGACCGCATTCATGGTTGTTTCTCCCCGATCCGCGCACTGGCGCGACCAATGCCTTCGGCCAGGATATTGGTGCCATAGGCGAACACGCCGATCAGCAACGCCGGGGCCAGCACGGCCCAGGGCTGCACCAGCAGGCCGGCCTGGTTCTCGTTGATCATCAGGCCCCAGTCGGCGGCCGGCGGTGCCACCCCGTATCCGAGGAAACCCAGGCCCGAGAGCATGCCCACGGCCCAGGTCAGCATGTTGCCGAAATGCACCAGCAGCGGCGTGAGAATGTTCGGCAGGATCTCCCTGAACAGGATGCGCCAGCGCGAATAGCCCATCATCTGCGCCGCCTCGACGAACTCCTGCCCGGCCACCGCCACCGCGCTGCCGCGCGCCAGGCGGATCACCCCAGGGGTGAAGGCGATGGCCACGGTGAGCACGATCAGCCAAGGCGCACGCCCCAGCATCGACACGATCAGCAGCACCAGGATCAGGTCGGGAAATGCCAGCGAAACATCCGCCGCCCAACTGATCGCCTGGTCCAGGCGTCGCCGCGAAAAACCCGCCAGCAGGCCCAGGCTGCCACCGGCCAGCAGCGCGAGGGTCGCAGCCGCCACTGACATCCACAGGACCGACAGCCCACCGCTGAGCAGCCGCGAGAGCAGGTCATGCCCCAGGAAATCATGGCCCAGCGGCGCACCGGCCGCCGGTGGGCCGTACACCGGACCGACCATGGCCGTCGGTGCATGCGGTGCGAGCCAGGGCCCCAGCAGCGCCAACCCGGCCACCAGCAAAGTGATGAGGGCACCACGACGGATCTGCCGATCGGCATGCCAAGGGGTATCAATCATGGTTCGCCTCCTGGGCAGGTACGCTGCGCGAGCGGCGCCACCAGGGCAGGATGCCGCGGCGGTTGCGCCGGATCATCCGCACCCGGCGCGCGGTGCGCAGCTTGGGGGTCAGCAGCACGGTGAGGAGGTCCGCGAGCAGGTTGATCAGCACCACCGCCAAGGTGATGACCAGGACGATGCCCTGGATCATCGGCAGGTCGCGCATCTGGATCGCCGCATTGAGTGCCGTGCCGATACCGGGATAGCTGAAGATCACCTCGGCCAGCAGCGCACCACCAACCAGGGTGCGCAGGGTCAGGGCCACGCCCTGGATCGCTGGGGTCAGCGCGTTGGGCAAGGTATGCCGCCAGACGATGCGCCGCTCGGGAATGCCGCGCAGGCGCGCAGCGATCACATAGTCCGACTCCAGCGCTTCGATCATCGCGGCACGCACCATGCGTGTCAGGTAGGGCAAGGCCGAAAGCCCCAGGGCAATCACCGGCAGCACCAGGTACTGCAGTTGCGCCCACAATGGCCGCTGCGGATCGAGGATCGACACTGCCGGCAGCCAGCCCATGCCGGGCATGGAGAACAGCAGCACCAGGCCGATGGCCAGGAGAAACCCGGGCGTGGCCTTGAACAGGATCAGCGCCGACAGACCGAAGCGGTCCAGGCGGCTGTCGCGCCGCAGCGCCAGGGTCACGCCCAGTAGCAGCGCCAGCGGCACCACCAGCGCGAGCACACCGGCCAACAGCGCCAGGGTGTGGCCGAGGCGGCCGAACAACAGGTCGGCCACCGGCACCTGGGAATCCAGCGAAATGCCCAGGTCGCCACCTAGCGCGGCGCCGAGCCAGCGCAGGTACTGCACCAGGATCGGCTGGTCCAGCCCCAGTTGCCGTTGCAGGGTGAGGATGCTTTCCAGTGGCGCGTCCGGGCCGAGGATCACCCGCGCCGGGTCCGAGGGCAACGCCTGGGTAGCAATGAACACCACCAGGCTGATGACCCAGGCGGTGAGCAGGCCGTAGCCCAGGCGGCCGATGAACCACGACAGCCAGGCCGGCGTGCGCGGTGTGCAGTGATGAGGATCAGGCATGGTTCAACCACAACTCGTCAAAGCGCCAGGAGGCGAAGGTGGTCTGCTCCGGAGTGAGCCCGCCGACCTGTGCGCTGGCGGCATCGAGCACATCACTGAAGCCCCAGATCAGCAGGCCACCGCGCGCGTGCTGGATCGCCTGGGCCTCGTGGACCAGGGCCTTGCGTAGGGCAAGGTCGGGCTGGGCCAAGGCCTGCCCGAACAGTTCGCTGAAGCGCGGATCGTGGAAGTTGCTGCGGTTGTAGATCGCCTGCGGCGCATCGTTGTGCAGCGCCGAGGCCAGAAAACCGCGCGCTGGCGTCGAGCCTGGCGACAATTGCCAGTGCTCGCGCTGCGGCCCATTGAACACCGAGCCATCGACCTGGGTGACCTTGACCTGCACCCCCGCCTTCTGCGCCTGCTGCGCGAACACCAAGGCGGCATTCACCCCAGAGCCTGCAGGCGTGGTCAGCTCAAGGCGCAGGTCGCTGTGGCCGGCCTGGCGCAGCAGTGCGCGGGCCTGATCCAGATCGTACGGGCGCTGGGGCAGGTCATGGTTGTAGGTAGGATCGTGCGGCGCATACAGATCGTTGGCCACTCGACCGAAGCCGTTGAGCCCGCGGGCCACCAGTTCCTGACGATCGGCGAGCAAGCGCAGAGCCTGGCGCACGCGCACATCCTGCAACGGCGCCTTGGCCAGGTTGAGGTTGAAGCCACTGAACGAGGTGGTGGGCGACACATACAGGCGCAGGCGCGGGTCGGCCTTGAGCAATGCGCTGTGTTCGGCCTGCACGCCGCTGGCGACGTCGATCTGCCCGGCGCGCAGCGCGGCGGCGCGCGAGACCTGGTCCTTGAATTCGATGATCTCCAGTTCATCGGTGTAGGGGCGCTCGGGCTTGTAGTAGTTCTCGAAGCGGGTGTAGAGCGAGCGTTGCCCGGGGATGAAGCTCTTGAGCCGATAGGGCCCGGCGCCCACCGGATTGGTGACCGGGTGATAGTCGGTGGGCACGATGCCGCCAAAGCTGATCAGGGTTTCATCCAGCGGATAGAAGCTCTGGCCGCCCTTGAAACGGATTTCAAGGGTGCGCTCGTCGACCTTGCGCAGGGCATCGCGGTCGATGGCACCGACCAGCCCGGCATAGGGCGAGGCCAGCTTCGGGTCGGTCAGGCGCAGGATCGAGAACAGCATGTCGTCGGCGGTGATGCTCTTGCCGTGGTGGAACTCCAGCCCCGGCTTCAGGCGGATGGTCCAGACACTGGCATCGCGGTTGGGCTCGGCGAACTCGGCCAGGGCCAGGCGCGTGCTGACATCGGGGTTCCATTCCCAGAACTTGGCATAGAGCGCCCAGCCGCGAATGATCCCGCCGCCCACCGGCTTGTGGGCGTCGAGGTTGCCTGCCTGGTCACCGTCGATGATCCCGACCCGCAGGCGACCGCCGCGTGCCGGCGCCCCCGGCAGTGCACCACCAACCGCCGCTGGCTGGCCGGCATCGCAGCCACCGAGCAGGCTGCCGCCAAGCAACAGGCCACCACCGACCGCCAGGCTGTTGCCGAGAAAGACCCGGCGGGAAAACTCAGTCATCGCTCAGTCCTCATGCCGGTTGCGCCACCGCCGCCTGGCGTGCGGCGCCCAGGCGCGGCACTTCGAAGCCGTGGTCCAGGTCCAGCAACGGGAACAGCAGGTCGGCGACCCGCTGCGCTTCATCGATCAGCGGGAAGCCGGAAAGGATGAAGGCCGACGTGCCGTGCGCCTCATACTCGCGGATACGCTCGGCGACCTGCTCGGCGCTGCCCACCAGGTACGTGCCGGCCGCTGGGCCAAGAATGTTGAAGCCGAACAGGCTCGGGCCGAGCCAGACGTTGGGGTGAATCTCCAGCTCGCGCGCGCTCGGCAGGCGCCCGGCACGAATGCTGTCGAGGTTGCGCTGGATGCGTGGATCGTCACTGACGAAGCTTTCCAGGGTCTGCCCCGGCGGTAGCTGGCGCTCGATGGAAGCCCGCGCGGTGGCCAGCGACGTCCGTTGCAGCAGGCGTTCGGCGTGGGCCCAGGCCTCTTCCTCGGTTTCGCGCACGATCACTTGCAGGCGCGTGCCATAAGTGAGTTCGCGGCCGATCTTCGCCGCTTCGGCGGCCACGCGGCGGAACTTGTCCCCCAGCCTTTGCGGGGTATCGGCAAAGCTCAGGTAGACGTCGAGCAACTGCACCGAATGGGCCACTCCAGGCGCCGAGGTGCCAGCGCCCCACAGCGGGATGCCCGGTTTTTGCTTGGGTGGATGCCAGCCGCCCAGCGGGTGGCTGGCCGCTGCCGGCGAGCGCGGCGAGAGCTTGACGTAACGCCCTTGGTAGCCTGCCGTTTCGCCCGCATAGAAACCCTGGAACGCGCGCCAGTACTCCAGGCTGAAGTCGTAGCGCTCATCGTGCGGGTAATGCACGCCCAAGGTCGCCAGGCCCGCATCGTTGCCGTTGACCACATTGAACAGCAGTCGGCCATTGGAGAACTGGTCGAAGGTCAGCGCCCACTTGGCCAGCACCGCAGGCGACAGCTCGCCGGGGTGCTGGGCCACGAGGAAACGCAAGCGCTCGGTGGCATCGATCAGCGCGGCCGACACCGCCAGGCTTTCGTTCGGGCTCGAGCCCAGCAGCGCGCCATAGTAGCCAAGACGGTCGGCCGCCACAGCCAGTTGCTTGAGGTGCTGGAAATCGGTGTTCCAGCGCCCCTGGGGCTCCCAGGGATAGGGGCCGTCGGGGGTGGTGAGGTACCAGAGGATCTTGACCGCCATGGGCGTGCTCCTTGCGAGAAAGTGAACGGCTCAGTTGCGACGGTCGATGCCCGGCACCAGGCCCAGCTCGGTGGCGCGCTCGTACAGGCCGCTCATCTTCCATTGCTGGGTCAGCACCCCTGGCCCATAGGGGCGCGAGCCACCGAGCGCGTCGGCCAGCAACTGGATCTGCGCGCCCTCCTCCAGCAGCAGGATGAACTCGGCGGTGGCGCGCAGGCCCTGCTTGCCCCATACCGTAGCGCCGCCGTTGGCCTCCAGGATCGCCAGGTTGAAGGGGTTCTCGGCGATCTTGTCGAGGATGAAGTCCACCTCGGCCTGGCGTCGGTCGATGTAGACCGGCAGCTCGCGGGCCAACTGGTAGCGCTGCACCGGCACGTAGTGGAACGGCAAGGTGCGGTGGGTCTGGGCCCAGGCGCCGAGGTAGGGGCTGTGCACATGGGACACGGTGGTGACATCGGCGTGGGTCTGGAACAGCTTGGTGTAGCGACCCAGGCCGCCTTTGGCCTTGCCGCGAACCACATTGCCGGCGAAGTCGCTGACACTGGCCTGCAGCGGCTGGTGGCGCTTCCACGGCCCGCCATAGTTCACCGACACCAGCAGCTCCTGGCCAGGTACCCGCTCGATAAAGCCGACGGTGCCATTGGCGGTGATGGTGTGGGTTTCACGGAACACGGTGAAGGCCGCTTCGGCCTCGGCCACCACTTGGTCGACGAAGGTGTCCAGGTCGATTTGCTCGTTGATCAGTACGGTCATCTCAGGTCTCCGGTATCAGGCGCGGCGCTGGGCCAGCAATTCATGGGCAGCTTGCAGGGGGCGATGGTCGACCCAGTCGGCGAGGTCGAAGTCGCGTTCGAGGAAGCCGTGCAGGTTGAGAAAGGTCTTCTGCACGTCCAGGTAGTCCAGGCGTTGCGCCGAGAGGTCCGGCGCCAGGGTGGTGTGGAAATCGCCGCGGTACGCCTCGGCCACGCCCTGGCTGCCGGCGCGGGTTTCCTCCTCGAGAATGGCGTTGAGCGCATCGCGGTTGCCTGCAGCCCATTGGGCGGCACGCAGGGTCTGGGCGAGAAAGCGCAACACCAGATCGAAGTGATCGTCGAGCAGGCTCTGGTGCACGGTGATCGGCCTTGGCGTGCCGTTGTTGATGCGGTGGCGCGGATCAGGCAGTGCGTCGAGGTCGACACCGACTACCAGGCCCAGGCGCCGCGCGGCATCGGCGGCGGCTGCGCCCTTGACGTAGACCGCATCCACCTCGCCGCGGGCCAGGTAATCAAGGCCCGACCACAGGCGCTGCAGGCCCAGTTGCGGAGTTTCGGCCCGAGTCTGGTCGAGCAGCGCCACCTCTTTGAAGTGCACGTCGTCCAGGCTCAGGCCGGCCGAGGCCAGGGCCCCCTTGTAGCCATGCAGGCTCATGGCCCGAGCGATGCTGCCGGGGCGGTTGTCGCCCCAGGCCGGCAGTGCCAGGCGCTTGCCGCGCAGGTCGGCGGCGCTGCGAATGCCCGAGTCGGGGCGTACCAGGATGGTCTGCCATTCCTCGATCCAGGTCAGGCCGATCAGCCGGCTCGGTGCACCGGCAGCACGAGCCGCCAGCGCCGGCAGGTTGCCGCCTTCGCGAAACAGCCCGGGGAGTTGGTGATCATAGTGATGCTGGCCGAGCTGACGGGCCTCCTGCAGGGTTTCCACCGGCAGGCCGTCGGCGGCGAATTCTTCGTTTAGCCAGCCGAGCTTGTAGGCGATACCCGAAGCGGTCGGGACGGGGCAGCGCGTGAACCAGATGCGCTCCAGACGCGTGTCGGCGGCTGGCAGTACAGGGGCAGTGGCGAGGGTCATGGGGTCGCTCCTTGAGGGTCGTGACAGCGCTATTGCAGCGCCCGTGCCAACGGCTGCAGGCCCCGAATCACGGGGCCCAGGCCAGGGCGTCGGGGGGACGGGTGCTGGTTGGCGGGCAGGATTGCGGGGTGAGTGCTGCCAGATCAGCAGTGGCCGGGATAGAGGTGTTGCTGGGGCAGCAACAGACGTTGTGAGTAGAGCTGTAAGCCTTGTGCCGCAGGGGTTTCAGCGGTGTGGCAAAGAAGTTGCTCTAGGTCTGGCAGAGCGTGGGGCCGCTGCGCGACCCATCGCGGGACAAGCCCGCTCCCACAGGAACCCCGGCGTCGTTGGAAGCG